>JAWDWJ010000011.1:0-93793 GCA_032477695.1 Streptococcus parasanguinis | reverse complement strand
ATCAATCCGGGTCGTGTCTTTACTAATAGCTACAGCTTGGATGAGATTAATCAGGCTTATAAAGACATGGATGAACGCAAGACTATTAAGGCTATGATTATCATTGAGTAATGAAAAAGTCTAGTAGAAATGAAACTACTAGACTTTTCTTTTATTGTGAAATAAATTCTTATTTCAAATCCGACATCACTTGTTTCTTGGAGAAGGTACGCTCTTGTTTGTTAGCTAAGGCCTTGATGCGAGCATCTAGGAGAATGGCGCGACCTTCCGCACTTCGGGTATAGACGAGATCATACTTGCCCAGACTCTTTCGGATTTGCTCCACAAAGGCTTGGGCATCCTCTTTCCGTTTGTCAAAGAGGCTTGGTACAGCGAAATATTCTGTTTGATCGGATACCTTTTCCTGTGCTTTCAAGATATAGCGCTGATTTTCAATCGGTGCGAAGAATTCGATTATGGTTTGCGAGAAGAGTTCCTTCTCCCGCATGGTTCCGCCCTTCAAATAAATCAGCGTGTTGATGGCATCCTTTCGATCTCGTACGACTTGGATGCGGGTTGCTTGAGTCTGGATCTGCCCAGAAAGAAGCAGGGCTTGGTGAATGGCCTGGCCAAAAACTTCTAATCGTTTATAAGGACTCTTATAGAGATAGTAGCGGAGCCAAGCAAGGAGAGCGAAAACAGCTAGGAAGAATAGAAGAATTAGAGACGCTTTATTCCCTCCTCCTCTATGTGAATAGTAAAAAAGGTTGGCGAAAGCATCGGTCAAAGTGGCGGCCGTCAGCCAACGAGCTAGCTTCCTGGCGTCAAAAAATAGGGCTAGGGGCAGGAAGTGTTTATCCACTTGGACCTCATTTGCAATCTCCATATTCTCCAGAATCGGAAGGGCTTTTTGCCAGCCGTCTCGGAGCTCTTGGCGATGGGTGGAGCGCTCTAAGGTTTCCTCATTGAGTTTTTGCAGCTGTTTTTTGGTATAGCGGATATTGTCAAAGGCTAGGCGTTCGATACCGGATTCGATGAAGGGCTCCTTGTAATGGAGGCCTAAAAATTGCTTCATCCGTCTTTCTAAGAGCTCCAGATCAGGACTGTATTCTTTCAGTTGATCAGTGATAGCCTCGATTTCTTCCTTTTCAAGATCGGACTTTTCATACCATTTCTTTAGAGAAAGATTGATGGAGACTAGGTGCCAGATGTTACTGGTCTTGTCTGGATCCTCAGGCCACACTCGGATGGCACGACCTCGCATTTGGTTACTGAGCATAAAACTGCCGACAAAGCTCGCTAGGATCAGGGAATTAACGCAAGGTGCATCCCAGCCTTCCCCTAGAAGAGACTTGGTTCCAATGACGACTTGAATGAGCCCCTCTTGAAAGAGCTGGGTTACGGCTGTCACCAAATCATGTTGAGAACCAACCAAGCGAACCTTGAGAAAGTCATCAGGAGATAATTGGCCGACGCTTTGGTAATTCAGTCGATTCCCTCCTAGAAGGTCTTCTAATCTTGGCTTAGCGACCGTTGGTATGATGACGATGCTACCGGTCAATACAGCGATGGCAGGAGAAGTTGCTTGCTCTATGCTTTCCCTGCGAATAGATTCAAAATAGGAGAGAACTCCCAACTGAGTGAATTGGGCATCTTTATCTCCGAGATGAACTTCGAAATCTTGACGAATATAGTCTGTTAGGACCAATTGGCGCAGTCGACTTCCAAGCGCCTTGTATTCCTCCTTGAAAATCTCTCGAACCGCATTGAGTTTTCCGAGGGATTGGTTGAGCAGAAGGTCTTGTTTTTTGTTGCGGACTAGTTTAACTTGTTTTCGATCGATTAAGCTGGCTGCTTTTAGTTCATGGAGGACTTGTTTCTCGTATTCCTCTGGTAGATTGTACCAGTGAGGTACCTGAAAGAGCAGACCTTGCAGGAGAATTTCAAGCCAATCCATGGTGAAAGCAGGGAGTTTTTTAGCTCCTAAGAGGTCCTGGAAACGTTTGGGAAAGACGATTCCCTTGCTTCGAAGAAAGATCAGGGTAGCAGAGAGATACTTGGGATCATTGAGCAATTCATCATCGCTGATCTGACCCGATAAGGCTTGGCAGTTTTGGAGGTATTGGCAAAAGAGGGGATCGGAAGTCAGTTGCTGCAAGAAAGCATTCTTTTGTTGGCTAAAGGCGTCCAACTGCTCTTGCTCTTCCTTGGTTGGAAAGGCAAAGTAAACATAGTCTTGATGGGGACAAAGGGTGTCTTCTTTGACCAATTCGGGGACGGTGATTTCCTCATCGATCTCACCACACATGCGGATATAGCGATCCCAAAGGGCAGGATCCCCCTCATAGGGAGGGGTAGCGGTGAGCGAGATCATCTTTAAGTCAGGAAAGGCCTGACGAAAGGCTTCTAGACTTTTCCACCATTCATTGCGCAGGTGGTGACACTCATCTAAACAAAGGGTCCCAAGTGAGATGGCTTTGAAAGTAGAGAAGATATCAAAACCTTTGAAATCAAACGTTTCAATCTCTGCCTGGTCATCAGTATCTTCAGCTTGCGATTGACCGACGACTTGGTTCATGGCGCTGTGTAGGGCCTGATAGGTAGCCACTGTAATCAGCTTAGGATGTTTGAGGTCCTGAGAGATCAATTGCTCCGCTTGGCTTTCATCACTCAAGAATGCCTGGATAATCCGGTCCACCCATTGTTGACGAATGGTGACCGTTGGAGCCAAGATCAGGGTTGGCTGGCCGAAGCGTCTGATAAATTCGATTCCCAGGGTTGTTTTTCCAGAGCCAGGAGCTGCTACCAAATGCAGGTGGCCATCCGCCATAAAAGCGTCACTCTTATCGAGAACGCGTTTTTGATAGTGTCTCCATTGCCCTGTAAAGGCTAGTTCTTGTAACATTGGTTTCCTCCCTTGTACTGTCCCCATTATATCATAGCGGAGGACAAGAATCTCTTGGTAGAAGTTGAAGATTTCCGCTTTCTAATGAAAATAGCAAAGGGGAAATTTTGAGTGATAAAAAGCCCAATCAACGGATTAGGCTTTTCATGTTAGTCTTTCTTTGTTTTACGAGAGAGGCCAAAGGCAGCACTCATGCTAAGAAGACCAAGGCCAAGAGTTGTCAAGGCAATTGAGGTCTTGCTTCCTGTATTTGGAAGACTTGCTTCTTTTTGAGGAAGAGCTACTGGTGCGATATAAACTTCCGTTTTCACAGGCTCGTTTTTAGCAGGTGTAAATACGGTCGGTTTCGCAGGTGTTACAACAGCCGGTTTTTGAGGAGTAGGAGTCGGTGTTGCAGGCGTTTGGATGCTAGATGTTTGTGGTTTTGCTTTCGCCACACGATGAGATTTTGAGATCAACTCATACTTGTCTGTTTGGACTTTGAAGACACGACCTTTTTGGACAGTTTCAACGACTTTATTGGCAAATTGAACGTTCAACAAGTTAGCAAAGTTTTTGTCGATATCTAGGTAGAGACCATTTGTTCCATTGACCAATGGATCAAAGTCTTTTTTTTCACGTGTTTCACCAACCACTGTCAAAGAGATACCAGCATCTTGAAGGGCTTTCAGTGTCGCTTCTTTGGTTGGTGTATCCTTTGTAAGATCAATGTCCTCATCTGTAATCAAGAAAGCAAAGCGATGGTTGTTTGCCCCAGTCCCCCAGTTGTAGTCTCCTGAAGTAGCGATATGATGCAATGGAACAGTAGCATTTTCATAGTAGCCTTTAGTTTTGATGGTTTTCAAAGCAGAAATGAAACTTTCTGGATCACTTGTGAACTTAGATCCATTGAAATCATGGTATTTAACTTCACTAGCTCTTTCGTATTCAACCAATCCTAAACGAGCTTGAATATTTTTTGCCGATAGATTGCGAACGAAGGTCTCGACATTCTTCATCGTATCCCTGATGTGAGAATCCATTGAAGTTGATTTGTCAATGACAAAGACGATGTCTGATGTTGCTTGAACTTCTTTTTTATTGACCACATCGGCTTCTTTTGTCACTTCGACTACAGTTGTTTTATTAACTGTTTCAGTTGTTGTCTCAGTGTAGTCCGCTGTTTCCTTGGTTGATGTAGCTGTCTTAGTAGATGAGACCGGTTTTGAAGTGCCAACAGGTGTGTTTGGATCTGCTAAGCTAGTCGTTTTGATGGTTGCTGTTGAAGTAGTGGTGGTGTCTGCACCGTCTGTTTTAGCAGATGGGCCAGTTTTTTTGACGTCCACAGCGATGATATCCCCAGTTTTTGCTTTATCAGCAGGAACAACTGGTGTATTGGCTTTGGCGTTGATTTCTTCTGTTGCAGCCGTGATAGGTGATTTTGCTGCTGTAGTGGCTGCAGGAGCAGCTTGGGTTGTGCTAGGTGCAACGTCATCAGCTGAAGCAATAGTCGTTCCTGTGAAGACAGTTCCTAAAACAACGGATGCTAAAGTTAAAGTTTGTTTACGTGAAATAGTATATTTTTTCAAAATACGTCCCCTTTTTAATAAACTTTTTTCTATCATACAGGTTTTTGAAAAACTTGTCAACGGTATAATAATCAAGGGTTTACGAGCTTTTTATATCTCTAGTTATTAATAAAAAGCCGAATAAGAAAAATATACACAAAATAATTTAATTATACAAAATATGCGAAAGAAAATAGGATTCCCACAAATTTCCAGGAATCCTTATTTTATCGGCATTTCTACTATATTTTTTAGTCGTAAAAAATACTAGCTAGTCACTTTTTTTATGTTTCTGCATTAGCACTAAGAACAAAGACTACGACTAGTTTAGTAATTTTTCAAAGAATTGGATGACCTCTGGTTTGAGATTACTTTCTCTTGGTTCAACTAATGAAACGTAAAAGCTGATCCGTTCATTTTCTGCCATCGGAATCGCGATCAGTTCTTCTTCACCATCTGTTAGTGCAAGATCTGCTAGTAAACTGATCCCCACTTGTTTACGAAGGAGTTGTTTTAGAAGCTGAATATCATCCGTCTGAAAGAAGGGCGTAGCCTCATGGTGATAGCGCTCATTCAACTGTTCAAAGGCTTTTAAATGAACAAAGTGCTCATCTGGAATGATAAAATCTTCATCGATGACGTCTGAAAACTGTAATACTTTTTTTGAGGCTAGTGGATGGTTGTGATGAAGGATATAGAAGAGATCTCGTTTGGCCATTTCTCTTACCTGGAAGCGATGATCTTTAATCGGTTCTAAACTCCCTAAAAAACTAGCATCTAGTTCTCCTTTGGAAAGCATTTCTAAAAGTTCAACAGATCCTTCTTGAACAGGATGGATACTTTGAAGAGCTGCAACATTACTGATAAAGGCGGGTTGTTTTCGGACAAGATAGTCAATGATGATTGGTGGGAAACCAACCGTATTGAATTGAGAGAGACTCCGGAGGATCTCTTTTTTGGCCCCTTGAATCTCAGGTAAGACCTTTTGAATATGTCGTAGCAAGATTTCTCCTTGGGGCGTCAATTTGAAAGTACGATGAGAAGGATCGTGCGCGATTAATGGACAGTGAAATTCCTTTTCTAGTCGTTTAATCGCATAGGAAACGGATGGTTGACTGATCCCGTGTTTTTGGGCAACCCCAGTAAAGGATTGCTGTTGACTAAGATCAAGAAAATAATAAAAGTCCTTAAGATTCATTGGGCTCCCTCTTCTAAATAGACAGACATGGATAAGCAAAAATTATCCGTGATAGCTAATTTGACTATATGATTTTTTGTTTGTTACAATCTGAGGTGAGTCAGAGGACAATTAGAGGTTATCTAGAAGATTTTCGAAAATCGTCAGGATCTTTTCCCTTTTTCCAACTGGAAGTTGCTTAATTTTCATGTTGACTCTCTTAAGTGAAAGGCTGTCATTAGGATCTGAAGACGCTTCGAGTGAATCAAAATTGAAGAATTCTTCAGGCGTTAACTCAAGAGCAGAAATAACTTTTTCAAGACTGTGAATGGTCAGATTCACATTTTGATTTTCCAATTGATTGATGTATTTTAATCCAAGATCTGCCCGTTCCGATAGCTCCTCTTGACTCATGTTTTCTTTTTTTCGCAAATATTTGACCTTTTGCGCTATATACCGTTGTAAATAATGTTTTGTTTTCATGTAACCAGAATACAAGTTTTAAATGACAAAAATAACACCTTAAACAAAACAAAGTATCTTATAACAAACATATTTTAGATTTATTATCTATGGCTTTTATAGGGATTGATCATCATAAGAAGAAAAAAGAATACCTGAAAACAGTGGATCTTTTGATGAGAATAACCTTCTAAAAGGTGGAAAGGAACAGGCTTTTTTAAGAGATGACCATGACTATCTAGGAAGTGATGGATAAACCTATTATTTTGTTATCTTTTGAAATCGCATCATTTTCGGTTGTATCGCCTGAACTTTCATTGCCTGATTCATTCATATTGTATCATATACATAACAAAGTGTCATTTAAAGAAAATAAGTGTTATAATTGAATAAACTAAATAAGGAGGTCACATGATGACTGCACATGATATTTTAAACAACCCTTTCCTCAATAAAGGAACTGCCTTTACCTTGGAGGAACGTCAGCAACTAGGTCTCATTGGACTCCTGCCACCTTACGTTCAAACCATTGAAGAACAAGCAGCGCAAACTTATGCGCAAATGCAAACGAAGGTTAACGATTTGGAAAAACGTTTGTTCCTAATGGAAATTTTTAATACAAATCGTACTCTTTTTTACTACCTATTTGCTCAACATTTGGAAGAGTTTAATCCCATTGTCTATGACCCAACCATTGCTGATACCATTGAGGGTTATAGCGACCTCTTTGTAGATCCACAATATGCCGCATATCTTGATATTAATCATCCTGAAAATATCGAAGCAACTTTGAAAAATGCAGCAGGGGACCGTGAAATTCGTCTTATTGTTGTGACAGATGCAGAAGGTATTCTTGGTATTGGAGACTGGGGAACAAATGGTGTCGATATTTCTGTTGGGAAACTGATGGTCTATACTGGAGCTGCAGGAATCGATCCTTCAATGGTACTTCCTTTGGTCATTGATGCAGGTACCAACCGTGAAGAATTGCGTAACAACCCTAATTACTTGGGAAATCGTCACGAACGTGTACGTGGTGATCGTTACTATGATTTTATCGATCAATTTGTCCAAACTGCAGAACGTCTTTTCCCTAAACTCTACCTT
This sequence comes from Streptococcus parasanguinis, assembly GCA_032477695.1. Lineage (GTDB taxonomy): Bacteria > Bacillota > Bacilli > Lactobacillales > Streptococcaceae > Streptococcus > Streptococcus parasanguinis_Y. The sequence goes on along the minus strand of JAWDWJ010000011.1, from coordinate 86,616 downwards.
CACTGGGAAGATTTCGGTCGCTTAAACGCTGCCAACATCCTTGAAAAATATCGAAAACAAATCCCAACATTTAACGATGATATCCAAGGAACTGGTATTGTAACTCTTGGAGGGATCTTTGGGGCATTGGATATTACAGGTGAAAAATTAACGGATCAAGTTTATCTCTGCTATGGTGGTGGGACTGCTGGTGCAGGGATTGCTTCTCGTGTCCTTCGTGAAATGGTTAGTGAAGGTCTACCTGAAGAAGAAGCTTATAAACGCTTCTTTATGGTCGACAAACAAGGTCTCCTTTTTGATGATATGGATGACTTAACGCCGCAACAAAAACCATTTGCTAAGAAACGTTCTGATTTTGCCAATGCAGATCAGTTGACGGACCTTCTTGAAGTAGTGAAGACGGTTAAACCAACCATTCTTGTGGGAACTTCAACTCAGCCGAATACTTTCACAAAAGAAATTGTAGAAGCTATGTGTGAAAACACTGAACGTCCTATCATTTTCCCATTGTCAAACCCGACCAAACTAGCTGAGGCAAGTGCCAAAGATTTGATCGAATGGTCAGACGGAAAAGCATTTGTTGCAACAGGAATTCCAGCTGGTACAGTTTCCTATAAAGGTGTGGACTACGTGATTGGTCAAGCGAATAATGCCCTGATTTACCCAGGTCTTGGACTTGGTATGCTGGCTTCTGAAGCGAGTCTTTTGACGGATGAAATGATTGGAGCAGCCGCACATTCATTGAGTGGGATTGTCAATCCAGGCGAACCAGGAGCACCAGTCTTACCTCCATTCAAGTATGTAGCTGATGTTTCTATCAAAGTAGCAGAAGCAGTTGCTAAAAAAGCGCAAGAACAAGGTCTTGCGCGTGCTCAAGAAACAGATATGGCTAAAGCGGTACGTGATTTGAAATGGTATCCAGAATATAAATAAGTAAATTTAATGGAGGTGTACGAGTGCGACTGGATGCCTTGTACACCTTTTCTTGTATGTCCTGTTAGATAGAAAGGGAGACTATGGAAATCTTTTTAACGTCAATTCAGAGTATTGTACCCATTATCGTCATCATCATTCTTGGTTATTTCTTGCAAGTCCGAGGTTGGTTTCAAGAGAGTTTTGGAAATGACTTATCTAAACTGATTATGAACGTGGCCATGCCTGTTGCAATTTTTACCTCTGTTCTTAAATATTTAACTTTAGATAAATTGATTAGCTTGTCTGGCGGTTTGTTGTATACCTTTATCGCCTTCATTCTTGGTTACCTAGCGGCCTTTATCGCAGTGAAAGTTTTTAAAGTGCGCCCGGGTCGTCGAGGAACCATGATTAATACCTTTGTTAATGCCAATACCATATTTATTGGTTTGCCTTTAAATATCGCTTTGTTTGGAAATCAAGCCCTTCCTTACTTCTTGGTTTATTATATTACAAATACAGTATCTACTTGGACATTAGGTGTCTATCTAATGACTTCTGATAGTAAAGAAGGGGCTTCAAAACAGGCTCAAAAATTTAATTGGAAGAAGCTTTTCCCAGCTCCTTTATTAGGTTTTCTCGTAGCCCTCGTCTTTTTGGTGTTACGTATTCCTGTTCCAAGTTTTGCGGAAAGCACCTTGACTTATATTGGTAGTTTAACAACGCCCTTATCTCTTGTCTATATCGGTATCGTCCTAGCTAAGGCAGGTTTGAACACCATTCGCTTTGATAAAGATACCATTATCACACTGGTTGGTCGTTTTATTCTTGCACCGGTCATCATGCTCTTGGTTCTGAAGTTCTTCTCTCCAAATATGGTGGCACCAGAATTTAGAACCTTTATGATTCAATCAGCAACACCAGCCTTGGCAGTTCTTCCTATCCTTGCCAATCAAGGTAAAGGCGATGTTGAGTTTTCAACGAATGTGGTCACTCTCAGCACAGTCTTATTTGTGATTGTGGTTCCAATTCTGCAGACATTGTTGGGATAGCATTTATATGAAAATGATGTAGTTTTAGTGCTATACATTCGTCAAAAAGGACGTCGGGTATTATACTCGACGTCCTTTTTAAACGGATGACTAGATCAACACATAGGTTTCAACCGCTTGCCCAGCCCCGTTTTCATTATTGTCCTTTGTCACGACTGCTGCTTCGTCTTTCACCTCTTGAGGAGCGTTGCCCATAGCGACACCGATGCCTGCTTTTTTGAGCATAGGAAGGTCATTGAAGTTGTCCCCCATGGTGAGGACTTCTTCTAAGCTCAAGTGGTAGTGGTTGGCGAGTTCAACCAGAGCATCCTCTTTAGAGACGTGCTTAGCAGTAACTTCTAGGTAGTTGGCTTTGGAGAGATAAAAGGCGGTAGAAGGGAAGTCATCGGCAGAAATAGCACGATAGAGGGCTTGGATCTCTTCTGCTTCTCCAATTAAGAGCAATTTGTGGAGGGGCTTTGTCATATCCAGCAAAGGATCCAATAGGGGAAGAATAAGAGGTTTTTCCCCTGTAATCCGGGCTTCCTCTCGGCTCCATTGGTCGAGATGATCGGTCATCCAGTCTTTTCCGCTATAGAGGTTGATCGAAACTTGAGGGAAGTGTTGGTTGGCCCAGTCGATAAACTGACGAGCTTCATTCTTGTCTAAGGGATGCTCAAACAGAACCTGCTCGCCTTTTTGAATCAAGGCCCCGTTGTAGCAGGCCATGGGGCAGTCTTCTATACCGAGCTCTTTGGCAATAGGAGCCATCCCTTTGGGAGAACGAGCAGAGGCCAGAACGAAAGGAATCTCTTCGCGTTTCAAATCTGGGATGAGAGTCAGTAAATCAGAATCGATCTGGTGTAGATCATTTAAGATGGTGCCATCGATATCGCTGATGATGAGACGGATGTGAGACATAAAATTACCTCCTAGTAAAGAATAGTGGTTTCGTTGCCAACTTGTTTTAGGATTTCCGGGCTTGGTTTTTGGTCGGTAATCCAATAGTCAAATTGCTTGAGATGAGCGAGATAGTAGTTGGCATTTTGGGAGAACTTGATGCTTTCTGCCACCAGCACCTTGGTACGAGCTCGTTCAAAAACGAGAGACTTGACGGCAACGTCTTCGGCATCCTCAAAGGTGACTTCACCATTGGCTAAGCTACTCGCTCCAAAAAAAGCGAGATCAAAGCGAAGATTGTCCAGTATTTGTGCTTGATTCGCGTCATAGTAAAAGCGGTTTTTAGGGTAGAATTTTCCTCCTAAAAGATGAAAGTCAACCTGAGAATGGCTACTGAGCTGGATGGCATTGTCAAGGGAATGCGAATAGACTGTGACTTCCTTGTTAAGCAAGCCAGCAAGCAGGGTCATCGAGGTGGAAACGTCGAGAAAGATTACTTGGTCATCTTGTATCAATTGCAGGGCCTTTTGAGCCATAGCAGTCTTTTCCTTGTTGGCTTTCTGACTACGGTCTAGGTAAGAAGGGCCGGGTTCTTTGTTTAAGGGGAGGAGTCCACCATGGGTCCTACGAACCAGCTGGCGTTGGCTAAGGAGAGCAAAGTCTCTGCGAATAGTATCTTTTGAGACCTTGAAATAGTCGACCATTTCTTTAGCTGATAGCTGTTTTCGCTCTTCTAAAAGTTCTAGGATTTTTTCGAGCCGTTGTTCCTGGTACATGAATTCGCTCCTTATTTCTGTTCTTGTCTTTATTGTACATTATTTTGTAAGTGGATGCAAGTTTTGTTAATTATTTTTAAGCGTTTGTGATCTTTTTTCTTGCAAACCCTTATTCTGACGTTTGTTTTAAAGGGGGAATTCTGCTATAATATGTCAAAATAACGTGGAGGTTTCCTTATGGCCAGTGAATATGAAAAAATGATTGCGGGTGATTTTTATAGACCTGCTGACCCTGAATTACGGGCTTTGGCCCAAGCCTCTCGGGAGAAACAAGAAGCCTTTAACCAAGAGGTGGATCCCAAAAAAGGGGTAGCTATCATCAAAGAGTGGTTTGGTTCAACCGGTGAAAACCTCTATCTTAATCGCCAGGTTCTTGTAGATTATGGGGTTAATATCCATCTGGGAGAAAATTTCTATGCCAATTACAATTTGACCATGTTGGATGTATGTCCCATTACGATTGGAAAGAATGCCATGATTGGTCCTAACTGCCAATTCTTGACCCCCTTGCACCCACTGGATCCAGACGAGCGCAATTCTGGTCTCGAGTACGGGGCGCCGATTACGATAGGAGATAACTTCTGGGCAGGAGGAGGGGTCACCATCCTTCCTGGTGTCACGCTGGGTGACAATGTGGTTGCTGGCGCAGGAGCAGTGGTCACAAAATCCTTTGGAGACAATGTGGTCCTTGGAGGAAATCCAGCCCGTGTCATTAAAGAAATACCCGTTAAAAAGGAGAAGGAATGATCCATAAACATGAAATACCCATTTTAGAGTTTGATGACAATCCACAGGCAGTCATTATGCCGACCCATGAGGGGTTAGACCTGCACCTACCTGAAAAATGTGTGTATGCTTTCTTGGAAGATGAGATTGATCGCTTTGCGGAAGCTGTTGGAGCCAAACAAGTAGCTAGCTTTGTCTCAGCTACCAAGATCTATCCGGTCTATGTTATGGAGTACAAAGGAGAGGAGATCTGCTTGGCCCAGGCGCCAGTTGGATCTGCCCCTGCCGCCCAATTCATGGATTGGTTGATTGGCTATGGAGTGAAGAAGATCATATCGGCCGGTAGCTGCGGGGTCTTGGTGGACATAGAAGAAAATGCTTTTTTAATCCCGACCAAGGCCTTGCGAGATGAAGGAGCCAGTTATCATTATGTCGCGCCTTCGCGTTATATAGAGGTGGACGGCCGCGCACTGACTGCTATTGAAGCAGTTCTCAAACAAGCGTCCATTCCTTATCAAGAGGTCATGACCTGGTCGACCGATGGCTTTTATAGGGAGACACCTGACAAGGTGGCCTATCGCATCGAAGAAGGGTGTAGTGTGGTGGAGATGGAATGTGCCTCTCTTGCTGCAGTGGCCCAGCTTCGTGAGGCGGTTTGGGGCTTGCTCCTATTTACCGCAGATTCTCTAGCAGATCTGGAACATTATGACCAGCGTGACTGGGGCTCAGAAGCTTTTGAGAAGGCCTTAGAATTATGCCTAGAGATGGTTCACCACTTATAAGCCTTTTCTCTTTTTATGATATAATGAAGCTATGTTAGACAAACTATTTTTTAAACAATGGCGGGCCAAATTGACTCGCCTGTCTCCGGCAAGGCGGATCTTTCTCAGTTTTTCTTTGGTTATCCTGTTGGGATCGCTCTTACTGAGTTTGCCCTTTGTCCAGCAAGTAAGCTCAACAGCAGGATACATCGACCACCTTTTTACCGCGGTCTCCATGGTCTGTGTGACAGGACTCTTTACCCAGTCGGTTGCTTCGACCTATAATGGCTGGGGGCAATTGATCTGTATGCTTTTGATCCAGATCGGAGGCCTAGGTATTTTGACCTTTATCGGTCTCTTCTTTATGGAGAGCCGACAAAAGCTCAGTTACAAGGACCGGCAGACCATTCGGGATAGCTTTAGTTTTAGCAATAACCAAAGTTTGGCCCGTTTTGTCCGCTCCATCTTTATTACCACCTTTACCATCGAAGGTGTCGGGGCCTTGCTTCTCATGACTCGCTTTATTCCTCGCTTTGGCTGGGGTCATGGGATCTTCAACTCCATCTTTGTTGCGGTTTCCGCCTTTTGTAATGCGGGCTTTGATAATTTTGGGGGCGATAGTATGATGAGTTTCCAGACCGATTGGTTGGTCAATCTGACCTTATCTGCTCTGATCATTACTGGGGGCTTGGGCTTCATGGTCTGGTTTGACCTAGCTACCAAGGCCCGTAACCGATCAGGACGACGGACTCTTCGCTTTCATACCAAGGTGGTTCTCTGGTTAACAGCTGCGATTCTCCTCTTTGGGACAGTAACCAGCCTCTTGACCGAGTTTAATAATCCGGCAACGATTGGGTCCCTGCCATTGGGAGAGAAGATCTTGGTCAGCTTTTTCCAAACGGTCAGTATGCGGACGGCTGGCTTTGCCTCACTGGATTATACAGCAGTCCGACCTGTGACACTCTTTGTCTATATCCTCCAGATGTTCCTAGGTGGGGCACCAGGTGGGACAGCAGGAGGGATGAAGATCACCACCTTCTTGGTCTTGATCCTCTTAGCTCGCAAGGAATTGCTCGGGTTGCCTCATACCAACCTAGGCAAACGAACCATCGCACCAGACTTGGTGCAACGTTCTTTGGGCACAGCAGTGATTTTCCAGTTGACCTTTATCCTGGGGCTCTTTGGCCTTTGTCTTGTGACGCCGGATGGTCAACGTTTTCTGTACTTGGTCTTTGAGGTGGTATCGGCTTTAGCGACAGTGGGAGTAACGGCCAATGTGACCTCGACCTTAAATGGAGCAGGGCTGGGGATCATCATGGTGCTCATGTTTATCGGTCGGATCGGCCCCTTGACCCTTATGGTCAGCTTGAACAATTACAAAGCCAAAAAAGCAGATGCCTTGCAATATGCCAAGGCAGACATCATTATCGGATAGGAGAGACTTATGGCAAATCGAACCATTGGAATTCTGGGATTAGGGATTTTTGGACAGAGTGTCTTAAAAACTCTGCAGGACCAGGATGTGGATATCATTGCAATTGACGATCATGAAGATGTGATCAACCAGTATGAATCTATGATTACAACTGGAATTGTTGGAGACATTACGGAAATGGACCTCTTGGATGCGGCAGATATTGGGAACTGTGACACAGTCGTGATTGCGACAGGTGAAAACCTGGAGTCCAGTGTCCTAGCGGTCATGCACTGTAAGGCACTTGGCGTCGAGCACGTCATTGCCAAGGTCAAGAATGAAGTGACCAAGGAAGTCCTTGAGAAGATTGGAGCTGATTTGGTCATCCTACCAGAGGTAGAAGCGGGGATGTCTCTAGCTAAGATGATCCTCTTCCAACACGGGATTGAAGTCTTCCAGTTGGATGAAGCAGTGGTGGTGGCTGAGTTTACGGTTCCAGCTAGCTGGGTAGGAAAAAGCCTTCAGTACTTGGCTGTCAGAGAGGAGTACCATCTCAATATTATCGGCTATCGAGATGCGGAAGACCAACCGCTTCATATTCAGATTGGTCCCGACTTTATCTGGCCTGAAGGGGTGCGCGTGATGGCAGTGACAGACAACCAATATTTAGATAGAATCCAAGATTTGTTAGACTAATAGTGTAATGGAAACGGCCCAAAGGTCGTTTTTTTCTTCTCTAGGTTAACTCTTCTTTAAGCATTGATTGCTAAAGTAAGAGAAACAAAAATACTTCCATTGTGGGAATAGAAGGATGAAAGATGACATTTTTTAACAGAATACGACCCAAACAGCCCTTAAAAGAGCTCAAATGGTTTGATATTGGCATTGTGACGGTCATTCTCTTTGGGCAATTCATTGTCCGCTCGACCCAGCTGTTTTTAGCCAGTTTTCAGCCAGTTGCGCAGACTGCAGTAGCCACAAGCAGTAGCAGTACTGCAAGTGAAGGAGCTGCTTATTCCAGCAATATGACCCTGCAATTGATCTTGCTGGCTCTAGCCCTTCTTTACTTGCTGCTCCGTCGCTTTGATTTTAAACAATTGCCGATCCGCTTCAAGTGGTCCACCTTGATCTGGGTGCCCCTGCTCTTTGCAGCGATGGGACTTTTTGGGGATGTAATCTCAACGGTTTCGGGTGAATACAATTACCTAAGTCCGAGTCTTTGGCCTTTTATCGATCCTATGCAGATCCTCCATAAGTTCATGGCTTTGAGTCCCATGGCAATTGCTTATGGTTTGCTCAATGGATTTTATGAAGAATTTTTCTTTTTGGGCTTAATGACTTCGGTAAGTGAGAAGAACAAGTGGAAGGCACTGGCCTTTTCAACCCTGATCCGTTTTTCTTTCCACACCTATCAAGGGCTTCTCTGGGCCTTTGTGATTGGCGTCATTTATGGACTCTTTTATTACGTCATGTACAAGAAGGTCGTCAAGAATCTCTTGCCATTTTTCCTCATGCATGCCTTGGCAGATATGTTTGGCTCGAGTCTCATGTATCTCTTGATCAATTGGGGAAGTTGATCTTATAAAATTTTAGGAAAGGCTCTGTCAAGTGTTGACAGGCCTTTTTTTGAGTGCTATAGTAAAAACGTAAGCGTTTACCTAGTGAGGCGAAGCAGATGAAAAGAGGGCGAGTCAGATGCCCTATAAAAAGAGGAGGACAGACAAATGGCAGGACCAGTGATAAAGGGAGAAAACTATCGGATCTCCGTATTAACGGAATCCTTGGTGCGCTTGGAATACTCAGAGGATGGTGTTTTTGAAGATGGTCAGACGCAAGTTGTACAAAATCGAGATTTTGGACCTGTTGCCTGTGAGGTTGTAGAGACAGAAGCTGTTCTCGACCTTCATACAGAGCATCTCCACCTCCATTTTGAAAAAGGACCTTTTGCACCGGATCGACTTTATATCGAACTCAAGGGTCAGTATGCAGTCTATGGGAGCCGGTGGCACTATGGAGATCAGCCGGAGACCTTAAAGGGGACCAGTCGGACACTTGACGAGGTCGATGGGGCTATGGAGTTGCAAGATGGAATCTTGAGCAAGGCTGGTTATGCTCTATTAGACGATTCCGCTTCCTACTTGTATGATGACGAAAGCGGGTTTAGAGCACGCTCCTATCCAGAAGTGGATCTGTATTTCTTCGGTTATGGGCGCGATTATCTAGGTGCCTTAAAAGATTTTTACCATCTGACAGGACAGCCCCCACTCTTGCCACGTTATGCTCTGGGAAACTGGTGGAGTCGCTATTGGCCTTATACCAGTCAGGAGTACACAGATTTGATGGATCGATTCAAAGCAGAAGGGGTGCCTCTTGCGGTCAGTGTGATCGATATGGACTGGCACAAGACAGCGATCCCTGCTCGCTTTGGAAGTGGTTGGACGGGCTATAGTTGGAACCGGGATTTGATTCCTGATCCAGCTACCTTCTTAAATGGCCTACATGAGCGTGGTTTAAAGGTGACCTTAAATGTCCATCCGGCAGATGGAATTCGCGCCTTCGAAGATGCTTATCCCATGGTCGCAAAACGCTTGGGACTGGATGCAGAAAAAGAAGAAGCGGCTAGCTTTGACTTTTATAGTCCAGCTTTTCGCGAAGCTTATTTTGAAGATGTCCACCATCCTTTGGAAGATCAAGGAGTCGACTTTTGGTGGATTGATTGGCAACAGGGAAGTCATGGCAAGATGGATCCCCTTTGGTTGTTAAATCACTATCATTATCTAGACAATTGTCGAAAAGGCCAAGCTGGTCTCATCTTATCGCGTTATGGGGGTCCTGGCAGCCATCGGTATCCGATTGGTTTTTCAGGGGACACTATTGTGACTTGGGAATCCCTAGCCTTTCAACCCTATTTTACCAGTACAGCTTCCAATATCGGCTACACCTGGTGGAGTCATGATATCGGTGGCCATATGCGGGGCTACTATGATGAAGACTTGGCTCTTCGTTGGTTGCAGTTTGGGGTTTTTAGCCCGATTAATCGACTTCATAGTTCTTGTAATGCCTTTAACAGCAAGGAACCGTGGTTTTACTCGCCTGAGACCTGTCGCTTGATGAAGCAGTATTTGCGCCTGCGCCATGGCCTACTACCTTATCTCTACACCATGAATGTGGCGACACACGAAGAAGGGCTACCTTTGGTTCAACCCCTCTATTACCACTATCCAAATGAAGAAGAGGCTTATGAAGCGAAGAATCAATATTTCTTTGGTAGTGAACTCATGGTGGCACCAATTACCGAAGCGCTGGATCCTGTCTTTCATAGTGCTTCTGTGAGCGTTTGGTTCCCAGACGGCGTTTGGTACGATTTCTTCCATGATTGGAAGTATGAAGGAAGAGGCAAGCTTACGGTCTTTAGGACCAGCCAGGATATTCCGGTCTTTGCACGTGCAGGAGCCATCATCCCTATGGATGCACAACCACAGACAGGAGTAGACCTTCCAGAAATGCTGTACTGGCATCTCTTCCCAGGTGACAATCGTTCCTTCGTACTCGTCGAAGGAGAAGGAGCTAGCAAGGTTGAAACCCGCCTAACAGTCAATTGGGATGAAAAAAAGATTAGGATGGATCTGTCAGGTGATCTAGCCTTGCTTCCTGAAAAGAGACAGCACCGGTTCTTCCTCCATACCTTTGAGACAGCCCCTATCATAGTGGACAATCAAAGTCAGGAAATTGCGATGGGTGAGCTGCAATCGCATCCGATTGCCAAAGAAGATCGGATGTTTGAGCTCTTAAAATCTGCCAACCTGGCCTACGATAGGAAAAACGAATTATTTGCGGCTTGTTCAAAAGCCAAGGATTGGAAACAGTTGATGAAGGTCATCACGCCTTTGGAGGAAGGCTTGCGCCAACGTCTCTTTGAAGTGATTTATTCCAGTGAAGAGAATGAATACTTGTAAACTCTTGCAATTTCACCCCTATTTTTGTATGATGAAAATGATTTCACAATCATAAAGGAGAAGAAAAAATGGAACAAAAATGGTGGCATAATGCCGTAATTTACCAAGTTTATCCAAAAAGTTTCAAGGATAGTAATGGCGATGGCATAGGGGATCTCAAGGGGATCACGAGCAAGCTAGACTATCTGGAAAAGCTAGGGATTACAGCCATCTGGCTCTCACCAGTCTACAAGAGTCCCATGGATGATAACGGCTATGACATCTCGGATTACGAGGATATTGCCTCCATCTTTGGTACCATGGAAGATATGGAAGAATTGATCGCAGAAGGTCAGAAACGCAAGATCAAAATCATCATGGACTTGGTGGTCAACCATACCTCTGATGAGCATGCTTGGTTTATCGAGGCGCGTGAACATCCAGAAAGTCCAAAGCGGGATTTCTATATTTGGCGCGATGAGCCCAATGGTATTATTTCTGCTTTTAGTGGCTCTGCTTGGGAGTTTGATGAAGCTTCAGGTCAATACTACCTGCATAACTTTAGTAAGAAGCAACCAGATCTCAACTGGGAAAATGAGGAACTCCGTCATCAGATCTATGACATGATGAATTTCTGGATTGATAAGGGAATTGGTGGCTTCCGTATGGATGTGATCGATATGATCGGTAAGATCCCAGATCAGGAAATCATCAGCAATGGTCCCATGCTCCATCCTTACTTGAAGGAAATGAATCAAGCGACCTTTGGTGATAAGGATCTGCTCACGGTGGGAGAAACTTGGGGGGCGACTCCAGAGATTGCCAAGCAATACTCCAATCCGAAAAATCAAGAATTGTCCATGGTTTTCCAATTTGAACACATTGGCCTTCAATACCAACCGGGTCAACCAAAGTGGCACTACGCGAAGGAATTGGATGTACCTAAATTGAAGGAAATTTTCACTAAGTGGCAGACGGAATTAGGAGAAGAGGAAGGCTGGAATTCCCTCTTTTGGAACAACCATGATTTGCCACGGATTGTGTCAACTTGGGGGGATGATGGGGACTATCGTGTCAAATCTGCCAAGGCTTTAGCGATTCTGCTTCACTTGATGAAGGGAACTCCTTATATCTATCAAGGCGAAGAAATCGGGATGACCAACTATCCATTTAAGACCCTTGAGGACGTAGAAGATATTGAGTCGATCAACTATGCTCATGAAGCCTTAGAAAAAGGCGTGCCGCTCGAAGTGATCATGGATCAAATCCGCCACATTGGTCGGGACAATGCACGGACACCGATGCAGTGGAATGATGAAGCAGAAGCTGGCTTTACGACAGGTCATCCATGGCTTGCGGTCAACCCAAACTACAAAGAGATCAATGTGGAGGCTGCCCTAGCAGATCCAGACTCTATTTTCTATACCTACCAAGCCCTCATTGCTTTGAGAAAAGAGTACCCTTGGCTTGTGACAGCCGATTATGAATTGGTGGACGCAGCAGACAAGGTTTTTGCCTACAAGCGGGTAGAAGGAGAGCACGCCTATTTGGTGGTTGTCAATCTCTCCAGTCAAGAGCAAGACTTACCGCTCGTCAATGGGGTTGAAGAGGTTCTCATTACCAATACCAAAGTAGAACAAGTCCTCGAATCAGGCAAGTTGGCCCCTTGGGATGCCTTCTGTGTCAAATTAGCCTAATGGAGCAAATGAAAAAATAGAGGAAATTACTTCCTCGTAGAAGCAGGTCTTTCTCAATAGAGAAGGCCTGCTTTATTTTTAGGGGCTGTTCTTCTAGCGGAATCCGCTCAAAATCCGCTCAGAAATGGTTCAGGGACGCTTGGGCTATAGGAAATATTTATAAGGAGTCCTAGTTTTTACTTTTAATTTCTGGTCTCAAGGCCCATTAAATCTGTGTTATAGTTTTTGGCTATATCAAAATTCGTGTAAAAGCAATTATACAAGACGGCTATCTTCTGATATGATAGTGTCAATTAGAATTTTTGGAGGACACAACATGTCAACTACAATTATCGGTTTCCCACGTTTGGGTGAATTCCGTGAATTAAAATTTACAACTGAAAAATACTTTAGAAAAGAAATCTCAGCAGACGAGCTCTTGGCAGCTGCTAAAGACTTGCGTGCTAAACACTGGAACATTGTTAAAGAACAAGGCATCTCAGAGATTCCTTCAAATGACTTCTCACACTACGACAATTTCCTTGATGCAGCCTTCCTTTTCAACGTCGTGCCTGCATCTGTTCAAAACTTGGATTTGACAGACCTTGAACAATACTTCGCTTTGGCGCGTGGTTACCAAGGTGAAAAAGGGGATGTTCGTGCCCTTCCAATGAAAAAATGGTTCAACACCAACTACCATTACATCGTTCCTAAATTTGAAAAAACAACAGAAGTGAAATTGGCTGGTCACAAGATTTTTGATGAGTACCAAGAAGCCAAAGAATTGGGGATCAACACTCGTCCAGTAGTTGTTGGACCATTCACATTCCTTCAATTATCTGACTTTGAAGATGGTGTGAAAGCTGAGGACTTCGTAGACAGCTTGGTTGCTGCTTACCAAAAAGTCTTTGCCAAATTGGCTGAGCTTGGTGCGACTCGTATTCAACTCGATGAGCCAGCCCTTGTCAAAGATTTGTCAGCTGAAGAAAAAGCTCTCTTCTTGAACCTCTACAACAAACTCTTGGCTGACAAGAAAGGCCTTGAAGTCTTGATCCAAACCTACTTTGGTGATGTTCGTGATGTCTACAATGACCTTGTAAACTTGCCAGTAGATGGTATCGGTCTTGACTTTGTTGAAGGCAAGAAAACACTTGAATTGGTGAAAGGTGGCTTCCCAGCTGATAAGACCCTTTATGCTGGTATTGTCAATGGGAAAAACATCTGGCGCAACAACTATGAAAAGAGCCTAGAAATCTTGGATCAAGTTCCAGCTGAAAAGGTTGTCTTGACGACTTCTTGCTCCCTTCTTCATGTGCCATTTACAACTGCTAATGAAGATTTTGAACCAGCTATTTTGAACCACTTCGCCTTTGCGGTTGAAAAATTGGGTGAATTGCGTGACTTGGATGCCATCCGCAATGGTCAAGGGGCAGAAGCTCTTGCTGCCAACAAAGAACTCTTTGCAACTGAACGCGTTGGAGCAAATGCTGAACTTCATGCTCGTATCGCAGCTTTGACAGAAGCAGACTACACTCGTTTGCCAGCTTTCGCAGAACGGGAAGAAATTCAAAAAGAAGCCTTCAAGCTTCCAGCACTTCCAACAACTACCATCGGTTCATTCCCTCAAACTAAGGAAGTACGTGCCAAACGTTTGGCCTTCCGTAAGGGTGAATTGACACAAGAAGAATACGATGCCTTCCTTGCTGAAACGATCGACGAATGGATCAAATGGCAAGAAGAAGTTGGATTTGACGTGCTTGTACACGGTGAATTCGAGCGGAACGATATGGTTGAGTACTTCGGTCAAAACTTGTCTGGTTACCTCTTCTCTAAAAACGGTTGGGTACAATCATACGGTATGCGTGGGGTGAAACCACCAATCATCTGGGGTGATGTGACTCGTCTTAACCCAATCACTGTCAAATGGTCTAGCTACGCACAAAGTCGTACGGACAAACCTGTTAAAGGGATGTTGACTGGACCTGTTACCATTCTTAACTGGTCATTCCCACGCGAAGATATCTCTATCAAGGATTCTACTCTTCAAATCGCTCTTGCTATCAAGGATGAAGTTCTTGACCTTGAAGCTGCAGGCGTGAAAATCATCCAAATCGACGAGGCTGCTCTTCGTGAGAAATTGCCACTTCGTCGTAGCGACTGGTACGAAGATTACCTTGACTGGGCGATTCCAGCCTTCCGTTTGGTACACTCAACTGTAGCGCCAGATACACAAATCCACACTCACATGTGTTACTCAGAATTTACAGATATCATCCCTGCTATCGACAACTTGGATGCAGACGTTATCTCATTTGAGGCAAGCCGTTCAAACCTTGAAATCTTGGATGAGTTGAAAGCGAAAAACTTCCAAACAGAAGTTGGACCTGGGGTTTACGATATCCACTCACCACGTGTCCCACAAGACGGTGAAATTGATCACACCATCGAAGCAATCTTGGCTAAAGTACCAAGTGGCAAAGTTTGGATCAACCCTGACTGTGGTTTGAAGACTCGTGGAATTAAAGAAACAAAAGAAAGCTTGATCAAACTAGTGAATGCTGCTAAAGAAGCGCGTGAACACTTGTAAGAACTGTTTCGAGGACCTTCTATCATCGTGTAGAGGGTTTTCGAATCGTTCCCTTATCTTAGAAATAGTGGCTCAGAGTTCTTGATCAAAGAAACAAAAGAAAAGGATAGAATATGTCACAACACACACCGTCTCTGTCATTTGAAGTTTTTCCTCCAAATCCTGAAGTAGGCAATGCCAAACTCTTACGTGCCTTGGCAAATATGCAGGAGCTAGCTCCTCACTTTATTAGTGTAACCGCTAGCAATAATAAATATAATATCAAAGAGACGACGGTTGCTTTAGCCAATTATATTCAAAATGAATTGTCTATTCCGACAATTGCTCACTTACCAGCCGTCTATTTGAGCAAGGAAAAAGTGGCCGATACTCTTCATGAGTTAGATGAAGTAGGGGTTCATCGGATTTTGGCTCTGCGTGGGGATATTATCCCTGGTGTGGAACCTTTAAAAGATTTTCGTTATGCAACGGATCTGATTGAATTTATCAAAACAGAAGCGCCCCATTTTGAGGTAATTGGTGCCTGCTATCCTGAGGGACATCCAGATTCTCCAAACCAAATTTCAGATATTCAAAATCTTAAAAAGAAGGTAGATGCAGGGTGCTCTAGCTTGGTCACTCAACTTTTCTTTGACAATGAGCGTTTCTATGATTTTCAAGATAAGTGTACCTTGGCTGGGATCAATGTTCCTATTCATGCAGGAGTGATGCCGATTCTCAATCGCAATCAGGCCCTTCGCCTCCTTAAGACTTGTGAAAATGTTCATATCCCACGGAAGTTTAAAGCGATTTTAGACAAGTATGAGCATGATCCAAAGTCACTCAGAGCAGCAGGACTTGCCTATGCAGTCGATCAAATCGTTGATTTGGTCACTCAAGATGTGGCAGGTGTCCATCTTTACACCATGAACAATGAAGATGTCGCTTACCACGTCTACCAAGCAACAAAGGCTTTATTTGCTCATCAACCGAATTTTGAAGTGAATTAATCAACACTTTTAGTAGGAAGTGTAGAGATTGAGAAAGAATCGTTCTCAGTCTCTTTTTATTTGGATAAATTACTTGCTAAAAGCCAACTTTTTTTTTATAGTATTAATATGAAGTTTTTGGAGGCGCTTGCAATGAAGAAAGATCTCACGTTAAAGTTATTTGGACCCCCTAAGGTTGTTTTCAATCAGAAAGATATTCGGTTTTCTTTTTCGAAGATGGAGGCCTTGCTTTATTATTTAGCGGTCATGGGCCAAGTCAACCGTGATGAAATCGCCGGTATCCTTTGGGGAGATAAGGAAAACCAAGTGGCTCGCAAAAACTTACGGAATACGGTTTACCAAGCCAATAAAATCTTTGAAGGAGATATCATTGCCTCACCAAGCCGGAGTAGTTTGGCCCTTAATCCCGACTTGAGTCTTTCGTTGGATGTTCAGCTCTTTGAAAGAGATCCACTAAGTGCCTTGGATCTCTATCAGGGAGACTTTCTAGAGGGCTTCTATGTCAAGGATGATGAAGACTTTGACCAGTGGGCTTCTCGCAAACGAGATGCTTATAGGAAGCTCTATGTCGAAAGTTGCTATCAAAAAATTGAGCAGGTCGGTTTTGCAGATCCTAGTATAGAACTCTTGCTCCATCATTTGGTAGAGTTGGATGAATTTGAAGAGAAAAACTACCAGCTCTTGATGGAGTATTATAGCTTCCATCATCAGCTAGGAAAATTTTTCGAGACCTATTATAAGCTAGTCGATTTATTGGATCGCGAGCTCAGTGTGCGTCCCAGTCGAGCGATTGAGGAACTTTATCACTCCGTTTTGGAAGCCAAACGAACTCATAAACTGACCAATCGCTTGAATATCCGTGAACTTTCCTTTTTTGGTCGGAAACAAGAACTCTCGCAACTCGAGGAATACCTTTCCTTAGTCGAGACGGGTGAGGCGGTAGGTCCTTTTCTCGTGATGGGGCAATCTGGAACAGGTAAAAAACGTCTGTTGCGGCAGTTGGTCTTGATGTCCAATCGCAGTTTTAACTTTATCAAGGTGGAAGGAAAAGCTACCAGTCAGCGCTATGAAGGAAGCTGTTGGAATGATCTCAGACAAGCGCTAGAGAAACTGGGGGATGAGATGGGAATTTCCCTTCTGGAAGAGGAGGATGATCTCATTTCGGTAAGGAATCAGCTTCAGAGCCTTAGCAAAGAAAAACCGCTCCTGATCCTGCTTGAAAACGCCCAGTGGATTGATGCAGTGTCTCTAGAAAAAGTGAAACAACTAGAGGAAAGAAGAAACCAGGAGAAATGGCAACTAATTTTTACAGCTGAAGAGCCTCTGCCAGCTTCCTTCGTCAACTTCTTGGGGAGCTTAAAGGTAGAGAAACGCTTGTCTCAACTAGAGTTGACCAATTTTGATCCAAGTGAAAGTCGTGCTCTCTTGAAAGGGGAACTGGGGGCAATAGAGCCGGCAGTGATGGAGCAGATGGTCGAATGGAGTGAAGGTAGTCCGTTCTTGCTGTCCAGCTATATCGAAGAGTGGAAAGAAAATGAAAATTTAGAACCCTTACCTGATATCATTCAAGCCTATCTTTCTCAGGAACTTGGGGATATGAGCAGTGAGGAAGAGGCTCTTCTACACTACCTATCTTGTTTTCATAAGCCAATTTCTCTGTCTATCTTGGCAGAATTGACAGCTACAGAGCTTCCTGTTTTGACAGAATTAATCGAGCCTTTATCTGAAAGAGCGATCGTTTCAATCGTAGAAGAAGGAGAGGCTCTCATGGTTCAATTTTGCAAGCAATTGGTAGCCATGTACTTTTACCATCTCCTCTCGCCAGCTAGACGGCGACTCTTCCACCAACAAATTGCGCAAAAATTGGAAGAAAGCTTAGAAGATGCGACGGACCTTCTTCTTTATAAGGAAATTGCCTACCAATACAAGCAATCCCAAAATCTTTTGCGTTCCATATCTTTTGAGTTGACCTACTTAGAAGAAATCCTTCAGCTGGAGCATGAGCTGTTTCCGATTTATTCCAAGGCAGATGAGGGATTTCTATCAGATGGTACAAATATTCATTTGGACATTTTTGGAGAGCTATCCCGTATACGCCAAGAATTAGATAACCTCTTTTCAAGGCACCAAAGAGATAGAGAATACAAGCATTTGCAACTGCGTTACTTGTACCTAGAAGGTCGCTATTTTATTCGAAGTGGGGAGTATCAAAAGGGGATTCATGATATCCAAAAAGTCATCTCCTATGCGCGGGAACTCAAGCAATCCGACTTCCTCTTAGAGGGTTATCGGCAAATCATTTATTATTGCATTCAAACGGAAAATATCTCTGAGATGGCCTATTATACAGATTTAGCTTTGGAAGATGCCATCCAAGCTAATAATCATGAGGTCATCGCGATCCAGTTGCGTTTGAAGGGCTTGTATCACCTGATGGTTGGGGATGAGGAGCAGGCAACCCGGCATCTGTATCGCTCCATTGATTGCTTTAGTTTGACCAATAGCATGCAGGCTAAGTATGCCATTCAAATTGCGGCTTCTTTGGCCTACCTCGCTGAAATCGAGCAAGTGAGAGGTCATTTCCAAGTAGCCGTCACCCACTTAGAAGAGGTTCTGCGTTTAGTGGGGGATCAAGCTGTTGATTCCGTCCGTGTCGTCTTTGATATTGATCTTGGGATCGCCTATTATTGGAAGGGAGATTTGATCCAAGCTCGCCGCTGTTTTGACAGAGCTCAGAAGATTTTGTCCAGTGTTCGCTTCCCTTGGAAGGAAGAATTGCTTGAATTTTACCAATCTTTAATTGCTTGTCAGCAAGGGGATCAGGAGAAGGTTGCGGATTATCTGGCTCGAAAAGAAAGGACGATGAATCCATCTGCTAATTCACGGGATAAGGGGATGGTTCATTATCTATTGGCTTTCTTATCTGATCAAAAGGAGAAAGGAGAAGAGCTCGCTCCTGCCTTGAACACCTTCTTGAAAGAAGATAAGAATTACTACAAGAAGGTAGCAGAGCAACACTTGAATCCCTACAGAGATCGTCAGTTTCTTAAGAAATTAAAAGACCTGTAGTGTCTCTTACCTAAATCATAAGAGGAGACTAAGTGGCCTATTCTCCTTTCAGGCAAAGATCATTGTGTCTGAAAATGAAGAAAAAGCATAGAAATACCCTAGTAATGGGTGTTTCTATGCTTTTTATGTGTATAGAAATCTTCTTAGTTCAGTTTTTGTTGCGCCAATATTTGGGTCAAGTAAAAGATAAAGGTCGCAGCAAGATTTGAAGTATGATTGTCAATGTCATGAGGAGGAGAAACTTCCACGACATCAAATCCGATTAGCTTACCACTAGCAGCAATGTGTTGGAGAAGCAGGAGGGCTAGTTTAGGATCGACACCAAGCGATTGGATGGCGCTAACACCAGGAGCAGAGCCGACCGCAAAGCAATCCATATCAATAGACAGATAGATCGCGGTTTGGTTTTCTAAAAATTGATCGATTCGATCCAGAATGGCTTGGTGGCTCATCTGGAAGAGATCTTGGCCAGTTAAAAAATCAATGCTTGGTGTTTTAGCAACGTAATTAAAGAGGAAGAGGTTATTATTGTGCTCTTGGATCCCCAGGATGAGGTAAGGGAAGTCCTGACCTTTTTCTTTCGCATGATCAGCCATTTGACGAAAACCTGTTCCAGAGTTGGGACCGGTTTGGTCGTAAGGTCGCAAATCAAAGTGGGCATCCAGATTGATCACAGCCAGTTGTTCATCTTTTTCTAAACTGGATTGAATCCCTAGATAGTGGCCGTAAGCAGTTCCGTGACCGCCTCCTAGGACAATGGGTTGGATCCCTAGTTGGTACATGCGCTGGATCGCTTGTGAGAGACTTTCTTGGAGTTCTTCTAGTGAATGGTTAGGCCCGTCAATATTTCCCACATCATACACTGTCACATTGGTTCCCCAGTGCCATGGAAGTTTAGCGATTTGAGAACGGATGGCTGTAGGACCCTCGACTGCTCCTACACGCCCATTATTGATATAGACTCCTTTGTCGCTCTTAAAGCCGATGATCCCAAAGGTCATCCCCTCAAATGGAGTGAGGGTCTCGTCGTTTAGGTCTAAAAATTTGGTGACCATTCCCCATTTGGCCGTGTAGGGATTGTCCTCGATGCTACCTTGGTAGTAGCTGTAGGTCATTGGATAGTAGTTTGTGAGCAAGCTTGTCGCCTCCCTTATTTTTCTGAAAGCAGGCAGAGGCTGAGAAGATCGCCAGCCTCTGTTTTGCTTTATTCTTACTGTATCAGTATTGAATGCTTAAGTCAACTGCTTTTTCGATGGTTGCTAAGAATTCTTCGCTTTCGACAACAGCAGATGCTTTATTAAGTTCTTCAAAGATTTCGATATCTTTGTCAAATTCAATGAAGTTCAGTTTTTGACGAATCAGCTCATAAGCTGGTTTTGTCCCTTTACCAAGTTCATGATTTTCTGGCTTGAGATCCAAGGCTTGGCAAGCTGCCATGATTTCAGTAGCAACGATGCGACGTGAGTTTTTAAGAATTTCTGCTGCTTTACGAGCGGCAGTCGTTCCCATGCTGACGAAATCTTCTTGGTTTTCACAAGATGGAATAGAATCGACACTAGCAGGGTGAGCCAAGATTTTATTTTCCGATGCAAGGGATGCACAAGCATACTGGGTAATCATGAAGCCTGAGTTGAGTCCAGGGTGTTTGACTAAGAAGGATGGTAATTTACTGAGTTGGCTGTTGACCAAGCGTTCCACCCGACGTTCAGATACGTTCCCAATTTCAGAAAGGGCAATGCCTAAGAAGTCAAATGGTTGCGCCATTGGTTCACCGTGGAAGTTACCTCCTGAGATGACGTGTCCTTCTTTGGTAATGATTGGGTTATCTGTGACAGAGTTGATTTCGATTTCAACTTTTTCTTTTACGTAAGCAATAGAATCCTTGCTGGCTCCATGTATTTGAGGGATACAGCGAAGTGTATAAGGATCTTGTACCCGTTGTTGAGTCGCAACAGTGGTATTCTTACTTCCTTCAAGAAGGTTACGGATGTTGCGAGCAGTTGCCAATTGTCCACTTTGTGGGCGGATGGAATGAAGGTCTTCTTCGAATGGACTGGTAATTCCATTGTGAACTTCCATTGAGAGAGCACCAGCGATATCAGAGAGTTTGAGCAATTGGATACCATCATAAGTCGCAAGAGCACCGATACCGGT
The DNA here is from genome assembly GCA_032477695.1 of Streptococcus parasanguinis. Taxonomy (GTDB): domain Bacteria; phylum Bacillota; class Bacilli; order Lactobacillales; family Streptococcaceae; genus Streptococcus; species Streptococcus parasanguinis_Y. The sequence continues at coordinate 65,686 of JAWDWJ010000011.1, read as the reverse complement.
TAGGACAGTCGTACCATTGATCAAGGCAAGCCCTTCTTTGGCAGCTAATTGGATCTTTTCAATTCCAGCACGATCTAAGGCTTCTTGACCACTGAGAAGTTCTCCTTTGTAGTAGGCACGTCCAAGGCCCAACATTGGTAAAACCATATGAGAAAGAGGAGCAAGGTCTCCAGAAGCTCCGAGAGAGCCTTTTTCAGGGATATAAGGAGTGACTCCTTTGTTGAGCAATTCTAACAGTTTTTCAACGGTTGACAGACGAATGCCAGAATAACCTTTCAAGAGTGAGTTGATACGGATCAGCATGATGGCACGAACAGCATCTTCAGGAAGTGGATCACCGAAGCCAGATGAGTGAGTTCGGATCAGGTTTTCTTGCAGTTGAACAGTATCTTCTGGAGAGATGCTGACATTACAGAGGGAACCAAAGCCAGTGGTTACACCATAGACGACTCGTTTTTCCCGGACAATGTCATCAACGATTTTACGGGATGCGATAACGGCTTCTTTGGCTTGTTCATCAAGCTCACATTGGGCACCGTGCCGAGCGACAGCGATGACTTCTTCGAGTGTTAAGCTATTACCATCTAAATGAATCAATTGAGTCATATAAAACCTCCGATTATGAATAGTTGTTCTGTGGAAGTAGTGTTGTTTACTTCGGTTTGAATACCAAACATGGGCCCATTGTCTATTGATCTAAAAAAATTGAAAGGAGTCATAGAGAAAAGGGCTCAGGTTTGACATTCGTGGAGTCCTAGATGGGTTAGGGAGCAAAACCGAGCTTCACTCCCGTCTCTGTTCCCATCTAGTGTGTAAAGAAAATTAGTGAGGAAGGGTTTTCGATTTATGTAGTTTATCGCCGTGGAAAACAAAGTAGAGTCCACTTGCGATCACGAGACCGATGGCACCCCAAACAAAGTTCATTAGGTTGTCCCCTGCAATCATCAAGATACTGATCACAACAGCTAGAACTGGGATAACAGGACCAAATGGTACTCGGAAGGTAACCTTTTTGTCTGGGTACATTTTTCTGAGTTTGATGGCTGCCAAAGCAGTTGGAATGTATTGGAAGAAACGGAAGACAACACTGAAGGTTGCTAATGTTTCGAAAGAGCCAGATAACAAGAGTAAGAAGGCGAAGATACCAGAAATGATAATGGCAATGACAGGGGCATTCTTAGAGTTTGTTTTTCCAAGCCCTTCTGGCAAGAGTTTTTCAGTTGCTAATGCGGCACCAAAACGAGGGACCATGATGGATTCACCGATGTTTAGACCGGCGATTGAAATGAGGGCTCCGTAAGAAACGAGTGGAGCTCCGATAGGGCCAATCATTTCGACAAATGCGTCTTGTACTGGTGCACCAGTTTGCATAATGCGACCACCAAGCATGGCGATTGTTCCTGCGATGATCAACATGTAGAGAACAGATACAATACTGATAGAACCTAGAATAGCGCGGGGAACGTTCTTTTCAGGGTTGCGCATTTCCCCTGCAACGATAGACATGGTTTCAAATCCGATGAAACCGTAGAAGATGTAGACGGCTGTACTAGAAATAGAACTGAAGAGGTTTGTTCCACTTTCCAATTGAAGGAAAGGTGTGAAGTTGCCCTTGCTCACGCCACCGGGAATGAAGAAGATGGCAAAGAGTGAGAAGAGGACAATTGGAATTAATTTTGCAACAGTAGCTGTCAGAGTAAACATCTTAGAGGTTTTCAGACCGGCAATGTTCATCAGACTCAAGAGAATCAGCATACCGATACTGATCGGAAGGTTGTAGCCTTCAAATGCTGGGAAGGTGATGATGAAGATCTTAGCAAATCCGGCTAACATGGCAGCCCAAGCGATAACAGTAACGGCCCAACCGAGAATCCCAACGTTAAAGCCAACGAAGTCTCCGAAAGCGGCTTTTGAGTATTGCATGGCTCCACCGTTTTTGTCGAAGTAGCCAGCTGTTTCAGCCAGACAGGCTGATAGTAGCATGACGAGAATGGCAACCCCGAACATGACAGCTAGAGAAGCTGGTCCGAGGCCAGAATAAATTTTTTGAGGAAGGAGGAAGATACCAGATCCGATTACGGCGTTGATACCGTAAAGAGTGGCACCGCTAAAGCTGAATTTCGCTTTTTCTTGTTCCTCAATCGACTGTTTATGTGCTCCGTTCATAATGTTTCTCCTTTGTGAACATTATTGTAGTCCAGTCCAGATAGCAATCGGTTGCTCCCCAGACTGATGGGGTAAAAACGTGATTGTCATCTCTTGAAGAGGAGATGCTTGTTCGATCACCAGGAGCTCGTGAGTTTGGAGAGTTTGAGAATGATTGTTTCCCCATTCGAGTGTTAGTGGACAGAGAGCGTAGATCAATTGATAGCGACTCTGACTTTTGACACTCTCTTTTGGGGATATAGCACTCATATGCCCCTGATAAGAAGGTTTGTAAATCAAATTAAAGTCTTGACAAGTCCCTTGGCTAGATACAGGATCTCCCCCATCAAAGAAGTAGCTTTGAAAGGGGTTCAAAACCACTTCTTTCTGTTGATGGTTGAGTCGAATGGAGGCATTCAAGGGCATCAAGATTCGGTGGTAGCCCGTGAGATCGGTAAAGTTACTTTTTTCAACCTCTACCGTTGCAGTAGAGAGGCGGAAGTCAAAGGTCCGATCTGGATAGCTTCCTCCCTCTGGGGAGAGAAAGAGTTGGGTGGTTTGGCCACCGGACCAGGTAGAAATTTGATAATCTGCGGGGGTAAGATGAAGGAGAGTCACCATAGGACGCCTTCTTTCTTAAAAGAGACCAGTGATATTGCCGTGGGCATCGATATCAATCTTTTCACTGGCAGGAACTTTAGGTAGGCCAGGCATGGTCATAATGGTACCAGTGAGAGCTACGATGAAGCCAGCTCCGGCAGCCACCTTAAGGTTACTGATTTTAACTGTGAAATCTTTTGGTGCTCCCATCTTCTTCGCATCGTCTGAGAAGGAATATTGGGTTTTGGCCATACAGATTGGGTAGTTTGAGAAGCCAAGAGCTTCCAATTCTTTGAGTTCGCGTTTGGCCGCTGGTGTTAAGCTGATGCCTTTACCACCATAGACTTTTGTGACGATCTTGGTCAATTTTGTTTCAATGCTGTCTTCTTCGTCATAGACATAAGAGAAGTGGTTTTCTTCTTGAGCCAGTTGAATGACTTTTTCAGCCAAGTCACGACCACCAGCTCCACCATGTGCCCAGACATCTGAAATGACCACATCTACATGGCGTTTCTTACAAGATTCATAGACAGCTTCTAGCTCTGCTTCTGTATCCAGTGGGAATTTGTTAATGGCAACGACCACTGGTAGACCATAGACTTCTTGAATGTTGGCCAAGTGTTTGTCTAGGTTTGGTAGTCCATCGATAACGGCTTGGACATTTTCGGTAGCCAAGTCTGCTTTGGCAACTCCACCATGCATCTTGAGGGCTCGGATGGTTGCGACGAGGACTACGGCAGCAGGTTTGAGTCCGGCAATGCGGCACTTGATATCAATGAATTTTTCAGCACCTAAGTCTGCTCCAAAACCAGCTTCTGTCACAACATAGTCTGCATATTTGAGAGCTAGTTTAGTAGCCAGCACACTGTTACAGCCATGAGCAATATTGGCAAAAGGTCCGCCGTGGATGATAGCAGGAGTATGTTCTAAGGTTTGTACCAAGTTTGGATGGATGGCATCTTTGAGGACGGCTGCCATAGCACCTCCAGCCTTGAGGTCTTTAGCTGTGACTGGTTGTCCTTGGTAGTTGTACCCAATAATGATGCGATCGAGGCGTTCTTTGAGGTCAAGGATATTTTCTGAGAGACAGAGAATAGCCATGATTTCAGAAGCCACGGTGATGTCAAAGCCATCTTCACGAGGAACCCCGTTTGTTTTTCCTTGAAGACCATCGACAATATGACGGAGTTGACGGTCGTTCATATCGACCACCCGTTTCCAGGTGATGCGACGAGAATCGATGCCCAACTCATTGCCGTGATGGATATGGTTGTCAATCAAGGCTGCAAGCAAGTTGTTGGCAATCCCAATGGCATGGAAGTCTCCGGTAAAGTGAAGGTTGATATCTTCCATTGGAACCACTTGGGCGTACCCGCCACCGGCAGCTCCACCCTTGATCCCAAAAACAGGGCCAAGAGAAGGTTCGCGCAGGGCAATGACGGCTTTTTCACCAATAGCTGAAAGAGCATCGACCAAGCCAACAGAGGTGGTTGTCTTTCCTTCTCCAGCAGGTGTTGGTGAGATGGCTGTCACGAGGATTAGCTTTCCATCTTCCTTATCCTTGAGTTGTTCCAGTTGGTTGCTATCAATTTTTGCCTTGTATTTTCCGTAGAGCGAAATATCGTCTTCGGTCAATCCAAGTTCAGCAGCGATATCGGTGATGGGCTTCATTTGGACAGAATTGGCGATTTCAATATCCGATAAAACCATAGAATCCCTTCTTTCTTTATTTTTATTTGCTAGGTTTAAGATAGACTTTCTAAAATGGTTTGGTAAATATTGTCTGCAAGATCAGAACCGGTTTGGAGAAGTTTGAGTCCCTTACCGTGGTATTCTTGAACGAAATCTTGGTCCTTGATTCCTGAAATGTTGATCAAGACATTGAGCCAAGCACCTTGAAGGCCAGCTTTAAGATTCAGAGCAGCTACCCCTAGGTCACTAGCCGCATTGGTGTTGGACTTGCCAACAGCTTCTTTGGTGGTTTCAAGAGCCTCAACGATGAGCTCCATCATAGAGAAAGGAGATACTGTCGCGTGTTTCAAAGCTTTTTGCATGGCTTCACGACGAGCGGCTTTCTCTTCTTCCGTTTCTTTTGGAAGATCAAAGACAGCTGATACGACGTTGAAAGCTTCTGTATCTTTATCGATGGCTTCTAGTAATTGGTCTTGGAGTTGAGCGCTTTTTTCATGAACCCCTTTGATGTGGTCTTCAAATTCTGCGTATTTTTTCTTTCCAATGGTCAGTTCACAGACCATTTTTGTAAGGGAAATCCCATTCGCAGCAGATAGAGCAGCAGCAGAACCACCACCTGGAGCTGGAGCATCTGAACCAAGAACTTTGGCAAACTCCGTAATACTTAAGTCAACTAGTTTCATAGAACTCCCTTTCTAACCCAACAAGTGATTTTCCAAGACTTGTTTGCTGTAGTCAAAGTCTTCTAATTGTAAGTAGTATTCAGCAGAGTCGATCAAAGCCTTAGCAGGAGCCAGTCCAATGAGTTCTGTTCCGATGATGCGAACACCATAGCGTTGCGCTTCGAAACGAACGGTTTCCACAACACGATACAATGGGAATTGTTCCAAGTTGACCATATTGATGGAGACTTGGGCGATGTTGCGATCTTCTAGCATGACACCGATCGCTTTACAGTATTTGTATCCACCGCTTGATCCACGAATGATTTTAGAAATCTTATTGGCAATCTCTAGATCGTCTGTATCAAGGTTGATATTGAAAGCAACGAGTGGCATCCGGACACCGACAGCTGTAACCCCTGCAGTTGGGTGAATCTTGCGTTCACCGTAGTCTGGCTTCCAGTCTTCTTCCAACAATTTTTCTGGCATTCCTTCAAATTGTCCTTTACGCACTTTCGCCAAGTTCTTCCGTTCTGGGCGAGTTGCAGCATCTTCATAAAGGAAGATTGGAATACCTAATTCACGATTGATGCGTTCGGCTACTTTGTTAGCAATCTCAACGCATTCAGCTGTAGTGATATCTTTAACGGGAACGAATGGACAAACGTCTGTTGCCCCCATACGAGGGTGTTCGCCTTCGTGCTTGGTCATATCAATGTTTTCAGAAGCGTATTTCACCAATTGGAAAGCCACTTCTTGAATGCTTTCTTCATCCCCAACGAGTGTAAAGACGCTGCGGTTGTGACTGGCGTCAGACGAGTAGTCTAGTAAAGTGACACCTGGAATACTTTTTGCTGTTGCTGCTAATCCGTCGATCACAGCTTGATTGCGTCCTTCAGAGAAGTTTGGAATACACTCAACAATTTTTGCCATATGATTACCTCTTTTTATAGGAGAAGTTGGGGAGGAGGAGTCTTTGCATTTTCCTCCCCTTTCTCAGTTTTTATTTTTTGATGTTAAAACAATTTTTGAACGGCTTCTTTGACCAAATCTTCATCTGCCAGATACGGAATGGTGATGTGGTCTGTTCCTGCATGGAGACGGTTGTACTCGATCGCTGTTTCAATGGCATGGTTATTCCGTGCCCAGTTCCGACGAGCAACCCCACCCATAGTGTCCCAGGCAATGGCAGACTTGATGATTTCATCGATCCGGTGGCTACCGTCTAGGACGAGACCAAATCCACCGTTGATAGCTTTACCGATACCAGTACCACCACCGTTGTGGAGAGCGACGAGACTCATACCGCGAGCAGCGTTACCAGCGTAACATTGAACCGCCATGTCACAAGTGACGTTCGAACCATCTTTGATGTTTGATGTTTCACGGAATGGAGCATCTGTACCAGATACGTCGTGGTGGTCACGTCCGATCATGACTGGTCCAATCTTACCTTGGCGAATGAGTTCGTTGAATTTCAAAGCAATGTTGACACGGCCCATACAATCTTGATAGAGGATACGTGCTTGTGTACCAACCACCAATTGGTTCTTTTCAGCATCGCGGATCCAGTTGTAATTGTCGCGGTCTTGGTAGCGACGAGTTGGATCGATCGCTTCCATAGCTGCATGGTCGGTTGCAATCAAGTCTTCATGTTTACCGCTGAGGCAGACCCAACGGAATGGACCATAACCATAGTCAAAGAGCATAGGTCCCATGATATCTTCTACATAAGATGGCCAAATGAAGCCATCCTTGTCATCCAAGCCATTCTTAGAAATTTCCTTGATACCTGAGTCGTAAACAGATTTCATGAAGGCATTACCGTAGTCGAAGAAGTAGGTACCTTTAGCTGTCAAGGCTTTGATCACTGCAAAGTGACGAGCCAAGGTTTCATCAACCAAACGGCGGAAGGTTTCTTTGTCTTCTGCCAGCAAACGTGTCCGTTCTTCAAAGCTAATGCCAACTGGGCAATAGCCACCATCATAAACGTTGTGGCAAGAGGTTTGGTCAGACAAGAGATGAACGTGGACATTGTGTTCGTTGACATATTCGAGCAAGTCTACGATATTACCATGGTAGGCAATCGAAGTTGATTCACCAGCTTCCAGTGCTGCTTGAGCCAATTTCACAGCTTCTTCCGCACTGTCGGTCACTTGGCTAATCCAGCCTTGAGAGTGACGAGTTTCGATCCGAGAGCGGTCCACTTCTGCAACGATGGCAACCGCTTTTGCGATTTCAGCTGCTTTCCCTTGAGCTCCGCTCATTCCACCGAGACCAGATGAAATGAAGAGTTTACCGGTCAAGTCGCCATCATCAGGCACACCGAGTTTGAGACGACCAGCATTGAGAAGGGTGTTGAAAGTACCGTGAACGATCCCTTGTGGACCGATGTACATCCAGCCACCGGCTGTCATCTGACCGTAGTTGGTAACGCCCATTTCTTCAGCAATTTCCCAGTCGCGCATGTTATCATACTCACCGATCAAGAGACCGTTGGTAATGACGACACGAGGAGCTTCTGGTTTTGATTTGAAGAGGCCAAGAGGGTGACCCGATTCAACCACCAAGGTTTGGTCTTCTGTCATGACTTCCAAGTATTTCTTGATCAAGTTGTATTGCATCCAGTTGGCACAGACAGATCCTGTTTCCCCATAAGTGACCAATTCATATGGATAAAGAGCAATTTCAAAGCTCAAGTTGTTGTCGATCATGACCTGCATAGCCTTAGCAGCAGTGCATTTTCCTTTGTACTCATCGATTGGTTTTCCATAGATGCGATCTTTTGGACGGAAGCGATAGCCATAGATCCGACCGCGCGTTCTCAGTTCTTCCAGAAATTCTGGGATCAACTCTTGGTGGAATTTTTTAGGAATGTAACGCAAAGCGTTTTTAAGGGCAATTTCAGTCTGAGCTTGCGTTAAGCGGAAGCCTCTATCAGGTGCACGACGGATGCCTTCTTGAAAAGTCGCCTTTTCGGGTAGGACATCAAAGTCAAGTTTGACAGACATAGCAGCTGCAATTTCTTTCTCGTCTATAAATGACATAGCAGAACCCTCCTTATAGTTGGACTGTGAATTTATATTTTCTTTATTGTATCCAAGAAACGTCAATAGAGAGTCAAAAAAAAATATAATTTTTAATAAAGCAAAAAAAAATGAGGGAAAAACTTTTTGACTTTTTTTTGACGCTTTTCCTGTAGAATTGTAAAATGAATAACAATGGAAATAGAAAGGAATGTTTCATATGTCTGCTGATATCCTATTAACCCACTTTAACCAATTGTTTTGTCCGAATGATCTGGGTCATCCTCTCTATGGCAAGGAGATGGCAGAGGCAAAAATTCTTTCCGATGCTTATATCGCCATTAAAGATGGAAAGATTCTTGCAGTTGGGACAGGTCAACCAGACCCTGAACTGATCGATGACCATACGGAAGTGAAATCCTGTGAAGGAAAAGTTGCGACTCCTGGCCTGATTGACTGCCACACCCACTTGGTCTATGGAGGTAGTCGGGAACATGAATTTGCGAAAAAATTAGCGGGTGTTTCTTACTTAGACATCCTCGCCCAAGGCGGTGGAATTCTGAGCACGGTTCGGGCGACACGGGAAGCTTCTTTTGAAAATCTCTATGACAAGTCCAAACGACTGTTGGATTACATGTTGCGTCATGGGGTGACTACTGTTGAAGCCAAGAGTGGTTATGGTTTGGATTGGGAAACGGAAAAACGCCAGTTGGATGTTGTGGCTGCCTTGGACCGTGACCATGAAATTGATCTGGTTTCGACCTTTATGGCAGCCCATGCGATCCCAACAGAGTACAAGGGCCGTTCCCAAGAATATTTAGATCTCATTGTGGAACAAATGCTTCCCAAAGTGAAGGAAGAAAAACTAGCTGAGTTCTGTGATATCTTCTGTGAAAAAGGTGTCTTTACAGCAGATGAATCTCGCTATCTTCTTTCAAAAGCTAAGGAGATGGGATTCAAACTGCGGATTCATGCCGATGAGATCGAATCCATTGGTGGTGTTGATGTGGCGGCTGAATTGGAATCTACAAGCGCAGAACACTTGATGGTGATTACGGATGAAGGCATTCAAAAATTAGCTGCAGCAAAAGTGATTGGAAATCTTTTGCCAGCCACAACCTTTAGCTTGATGGAAGATACTTATGCACCGGCTCGTAAGATGTTGGACGCTGGGATGGCCATTACCCTAACAACGGACAGCAACCCAGGGTCTTGTCCAACAGCCAATCTCCAGTTTGCCATGCATCTAGGTTGCTTCATGATGCGCCTAACTCCAGTAGAAATTCTCAATGCAGTGACCATCAATGCGGCCTATTCAGTTGATCGTGCTAAAACAATCGGCTCTTTCGATGTTGGCAAACAGGCCGACATTACCATCTTTGATGCACCAAATCTAGATTATCTCTTCTATTTCTTTGCGACAAATCTCGTGACAGATGTCTACAAGAAAGGTCAAAAAGTCATTTAACTGACTCCATTTCATTTGGGACTTTGCTGGTTTGCAAAAATCAGCAAAGTCTTTTTTTAAAACCTATCCCTGTAGGGAATGGAACCACTTTAGTAGGAAATTAAAATTTGACGTTCAAAGAATATTTTTCTTACTTTCTGATGTACAAAAAGGGAAATTCTTGATAGAATAGAAGTAATATTGAATATTTTCTTCAATATCATCTGTTTGATTGAAAACAGATTGTTTAAACTATTGATCAAACGAACAGGTTATTCAACAGACCTGTCTAGAAATTGTGAGGAGACAAGATGACTGTCGATTATAACAGCAAAGCTTACTTGGATAAAGTAGACGCTTGGTGGCGTGCAGCCAACTACATTTCAGCTGCTCAAATGTACTTGAAAGATAACCCATTGTTGAAGCGCGAAGTCGTTGAAAATGACTTGAAGGCTCACCCAATCGGACACTGGGGAACTGTACCAGGGCAAAACTTTATCTATGCTCACTTGAACCGTGCCATCAACAAATACGACTTGGATATGTTCTATATTGAAGGACCAGGTCACGGTGGACAAGTAATGGTATCGAACTCTTACTTAGATGGTTCTTATACTGAATTGAATCCAAACATCCCACAAAATGAAGAAGGTTTCAAACACTTGTGTAAGATCTTCTCATTCCCAGGAGGAATTGCTTCTCACGCAGCGCCTGAAACACCAGGATCTATCCACGAAGGTGGAGAACTTGGTTATGCCCTTTCTCACGCTGCTGGTGCTGTATTGGATAATCCAGATGTGATTGCTGCCACAGTTATCGGTGACGGTGAAGGAGAAACAGGTCCATTGATGGCTGGTTGGTTGTCAAATACTTTCTTGAACCCAGTCAACGATGGGGCTATCCTTCCAATCTTCTACCTCAACGGTGGGAAGATCCACAACCCAACCATCTTCGAACGCAAAACAGACGAAGAATTGGCCCTCTTCTTTGAAGGTCTTGGATGGAAGCCAATCTTTGCGAATGTCACTGCAATTTCAGAAGACCACGAAGCTGCACACGCTTTGTTTGCTGAAAAATTGGACGAAGCAATTGAAGAAATCAAGAAAGTCCAAGCAGAAGCTCGTAAAGGTTCTGCTGAAGAAGCAACTCAACCAGTATACCCTGTCTTGATTGCTCGTATTCCTAAAGGTTGGACTGGTCCAAAAGCATGGGAAGGAACACCTATCGAGGGTGGATTCCGTGCGCACCAAGTTCCAATCCCAGTAGATGCTCACCACATGGAGCATGTCGATGCCCTTCTTTCATGGTTGGAATCTTACCGTCCAGCTGAATTGTTCGACGAAACTGGTAAACTAGTTCCTGAAATTGCGGAAATTGCACCAAAAGGTGATCGTCGCATGGCTATGAACCCAATCACAAATGCTGGTGTGATCAAACCAATGAACACAGCTGATTGGAAGAAACATGCCCTTCAATTCAACACACCAGGTGAAATCATGGCTCAAGACATGATCGAATTTGGTAAGTATGCGGCAGACTTGGTAGATGCGAACCCAGATAACTTCCGTATCTTTGGTCCAGACGAAACCAAATCAAACCGTCTTCAAGAAGTCTTCACTCGTACAAGCCGTCAATGGTTAGGACGTATGAAACCAGATTACGATGAAGCCTTGAGCCCTGCTGGTCGTGTCATTGACTCTCAATTGTCAGAGCACCAAGCAGAAGGAATGCTTGAGGGATATGTCTTGACAGGTCGTCATGGATTCTTTGCTTCTTACGAATCCTTCCTTCGTGTAGTGGATTCTATGATCACTCAACACTTCAAATGGTTGCGTAAATCTAAGACACATACAACATGGCGTAAAAACTACCCAGCCTTGAACTTGATTGCAACTTCAACTGTCTTCCAACAAGACCACAATGGTTACACTCACCAAGATCCAGGTATCTTGACTCACTTGGCTGAGAAAACTCCTGAATATATCCGTGAGTACTTGCCAGCAGATACCAATAGCTTGCTTGCGGTAATGGATGAAGCCTTCAAGGGAGAAGATGTGATCAACTTGATTGTTTCTTCTAAACACCCACGTCCTCAATTCTACTCAGCAACTGAAGCAGAAGAATTGGTTCGTGAAGGATACAAGGTGATCGATTGGGCATCAACTGTTTCAGCAGATGAAGAGCCAGATCTAGTCATTGCAGCAGCAGGTACAGAGCCAAACTTAGAGGCACTTGCAGCCGTAACGATTCTTCACAAAGCCTTCCCAGAATTGAAGATCCGCTTTGTTAACGTTGTAGACATCTTGAAATTGCGTCACCCATCAGTCGACGCGCGTGGACTTTCAGATGAAGAGTTCGACAAGGTCTTCACCGCTGACAAACCTGTGATCTTTGCCTTCCATGGTTACGAAGGCATGATCCGTGACATCTTCTTCAACCGTCACAACCACAACTTGCGTGTACATGGTTACCGTGAAAACGGAGATATCACCACACCATTTGATATGCGTGTGATGTCTGAGTTGGATCGCTTCCACTTGGCACAAGATGCTGCTAATGCAGCTCTTGGAGCAGAAGCAGCTGAATTTGCAGCTCAAATGGATGAAACAGTAGCCTTCCACAACGCCTATATCCGTGAAAATGGAGACGACATTCCAGAAGTTAAAAACTGGAAATGGGAAAACGTGAATAAATAATAGAAAGAGCCGGAGCAATCCGGCTTTTTTTGTGATTTGAATGCAGTAGGGAATAAAAATACGAGGATAAATGTTCGGGAATCAAGCGTTTTCTAATAAAGTTGTAAGAGTTTCTAGGAAAATATTGAAGTAAAACCGAAAAAATAGTAAAATGGAAGAGCTGATTGCAGCAAATCAACTTTTCTGCATTCTCCTCTTTGGAGAAGTGTCCGACATTAGAAAATGGAGTATTCAATGAAGAAAAAAGTTATCTTGAAAAGCAGTATCCTAGCGGTTGCTGCCGGTCTTAGTGTTTTTGCGATCAATAGCGTTTTCGCAGATGAATTGCCCGTGCAGTTCATGGGCGTCAATGACTTCCACGGTGCCTTGGAACAAACGGGGACAGCTCGTTTAGAAGGCGAAACTGTGAAAAACGCAGGAACAGCCCCACTTTTGGCAACCTATTTGAACGATTCGCAAAAAGACTTTGAAACGGAGAATGCTGGAACGCCAAATGCCAGCATCCGTGTGCAAGCTGGAGATATGGTCGGAGCTAGTCCAGCCAATTCTGCCCTCCTTCAAGATGAACCAACTGTAAAAGTCTTCAACGAAATGAACTTTGAATACGGAACCCTTGGTAATCACGAGTTTGACGAAGGACTTGGTGAATTCAACCGGATCATGAAGGGAGAAGCCCCAACACCTGGTCAATTCAATAAGATCGTCGATGAGTATCCTCATGAAGCTTCTAAACAAGAAGTTGTAATTGCCAACTTGGTTGACAAAGATACTAACAAAATCCCATTTGATTGGAAACCTTATACTATTAAAGAAATCCCAGTCAATGACAAGACTGTTAAAGTCGGATTTATCGGGGTTGTTACGACAGAATTTCCAAATCTTGTTTTGCGTAAAAATCATGAACAATACCGTGTTTTGGATGAAGCAGAATCCATTGCCAAATATGCGCGTGAACTGAATGACCAAGGCGTTCATGCTATCGCTGTCTTGGCCCACGTTGCTGCAACAAGTAAAAATGGGGTAGCAGAAGGTCCTGCTGCAGACATGATCAAAAAATTAAACCAAATCTATCCTGAAAACTCTGTGGACCTTGTCTTTGCAGGTCACAACCACCAATATACAAATGGGATGGTTGGAAATACCTTGATTGTGCAAGGAACTTCTCAAGGAAAGGCCTACTCTGATGTCCGCGGGGTCCTAGATACAGATACAGCTGACTTTGTTAAAGCCCCAACTGCTAAAATCATCGCTGTCGATCCTTCTAAAGGTAAAGCTAAAGATGCCAAGGTCCAAGCGATCATCAATGAAGCCAACGAGACTGTTAAAAAGGTAACAGAAGCGAAAATTGGTTCAGCAGAAAAAGCAGAAAATATCACCCGTGAACTGAATGCACAAAAAGAAAGTGCTGTTGGAGATTTGGTCACAGCAGCGCAACTAGATATTGCCAAAAAATCAGGTTATCCAGATGTTGACTTTGCCTTCACCAATAATGGAGGAATCCGTGCAGACCTCGTGGTGAAACCAGACGGAACAGTAACCTGGGGTGCAGCTCAAGCCGTGCAACCATTTGGAAATATCCTTCAAGTAGTCGAAATTACCGGAGATCAAATTTATAAAGCTTTGGACCAACAGTATGATGAGAAAGAACTCTACTTCTTGCAAATGGCAGGGATCAAGTACACCTATACAAAACCAGCCGATGCAACAGAAGAAAATCCATATAAGGTCGTGAAAGTCTACAAGGCAGATGGAACCGAAATTGATCGCAACAAGACCTACAAGGCAATTATCAACGACTTCTTGTATGGTGGCGGAGATGGCTTCTCAGTCTTCCGTGATACAAAATTGATCGGTGCGATTAATCCAGATACTGAAGTCTTTATCCAGTACATCGAAGATGTGAATAAGGCAGGAAAGAAGTTATCTGCTTCAATCTTGGGTAACAAGACATTTGTGGAAAAAGTGGAAGAAAAACCAACTCCAGAACCTCAACCACAACCACAACCGGAACCACAGCCATCGCCAGTTGATCCAGTCAGTCCTGTAAATCCAGTCCATCCTGTAGCTCCAGTGACGCCAACTAATCCAACAGTTCAACCTACAACTCCAGTGACCCCAGCTCAACCAGCTGCAAGCGAAACAAAAGAAGTAGCAAGTGTCAAACCAGTCGCTGTCACTTATCATACAGGTGGCCAAGCAGAAGTAGCTGCTACACCAGCAACTGGTCTTCCAAAAACAGGTCAAGAAGAATTGGCTTCCACAGTCCTTAGCCTCTTTGGCATGACCTCACTAGCTTTAGCAGGCTTTGTAGTCAGCAAAAAACGCGAAGGTTAAGTCCTTCATACGTTAACTTACCCTAAAAAACGTCCGTTCTTTTAAGAAACGGACGTTTTTCATGTCTTAGGCTGTTTTCTCTATCCAGACACTGCGGACAAAGAAGAGGCTGATCAGAGCCAGTGCTAGAAAGGCAACTCCAAGGTAATAATAGGGCTGATCCATTGTGGTGGAGCGACCGGAGAGATTGACAATCCCTCGGTAGAGGGCTCCTGCTGTGAGCGTAGCCACTCCGGAATTCCAAAGATTGAGACTCAGGCGAGAGAGGTCTTTCACCATGAACTGTAGAGCCACTAACAGGGCCCCACCTACCAAAGGAATCAAGAAGAGGTAATGCATGAAGGCAGAGGTTTCGCCAAAACTAAAGTGTTCATAGATGCGACTTCCGACAAAGAAGAAAGCCGAGATAAGAATGTACCATAGGATGGTCTTTTTCAACCGTTGTTTGATAGGATTAGTAACCGATGTAGACAATGTCACTCACCGCCCTTTCTGAAATAGTACCATTTGTAGTTGGTTTGTTCATAACTTGGCCATTGAAGTAAAGGGTAGAAGATCCACCACCATCCAAGTTGTAGGCTGTTTTAACGCCATAAGACTTCATCACTTCCGCTAATTGGTAGAGGGACAGTCCTTCACTTTCTGAAGTCCGTCCATCTGACACGACGATAATGTAGTGGTTTTCATCGATGATCCCAATCGCTGTACGTGGGTTGGATGCCATGGATTGTCCAACTTCTGAGTTGGTGTCTACCGTAATCTCACCGTTTTCAACTAAGGAAGGACCGAAAGCGAGGAGATTAACAACCCCGTCTTTGACCAATTGATCCGCAGAGATCTCATCTTCATAGATAATTTTGAAGGATCCATCCTTATAAATGGCCAGGTCCCCATTGCTTGAATCTTCACGAACGGTATCGCGGTAGACCACTCCATTTCGGATGACGTATCCTGTGCTGTTAGCCCCGTAATAGTCACCGTTCACTGCTAGAATAGCACTGTTGTTGGCGGCCGTGACGGAGGTCTTAGCCGTTACATTTGTCCCGTAGGTGTTTTGTGCAAAGGCTGTTTTGAGATAATCTGCCGAGCTGACTGTGATATCTGCGATGTAAACCTGGGTATTTTCAACTGTTTTTTCTGTTAAAGTCACCTGGATATTGTCATCTGAATAGCTAGTATCGGTCGTTGTAGCTGAAGCAGCTGCTTTTTTGGCTGCCTTAGTGTCCGTAGTAGTAGCTTTTACGGTTTGGATGGCATCGGATAAGACAAAGGTCTTGAGCATCGAGTAGCTAAAACTGCTGGTCAAAAGAAGGCCAAAGCAGGCAGCATAGGTATAGGATTTTTTAAAGAATTTCATGGTGGGGAGCTGTCCTTTCTTTGAAGATTACTTTTTTCTGGATCACCCATGAGACCAGAAAGAGGAGGAAGCCAACGACAATTTTACTGATCAGGAGATTGAGCCCGAAAGCAGTATAGAAGAGTCGAATCAAGAGCGTATCGAGAATAAAGAGGCCGAGGGCTAGACCAAAGTAGCCACTTCCTGTTTTAGCGACGCTGTCTTTATTCTTAAAGACCAGGTGCTTGTTAGTCGAGTAGTTAAAAATGGAACTCGTCACACGAGCGATCCCGTTCGCTAGGAGAATGCGAAGACTAATGGGCACGGCCATCATTACAAAAAGGAAGAAGGCATAGACCAAGTAGTCCACAATAAAACTACTTAGAGAGGAGAGGGCAAACTTGAACATGTCCTTGTAGATCATGAGGCCGTCGCGAACAGGACGGAAGTGGGAACCTTCATTGTCATTGATGTAGACTGTTTCAATTGGAACTTCTAGGATGGGATAGGCCTTACTAGCTGCCAGCAGAACATTCATCTCATATTCATAACGCTGTCCGTCAACCTCAAGCATGAAAGGCAAGAGATTCGTAGTAAAAGCCCGTAAACCTGTTTGGGTATCGCTGATTGCCACTCCGGTTTGTTGTTTGAAGAGGAAACGGGTCAATTTGTTTCCAAAAGCAGATCGAAAAGGAACTTGGCCAGAAAAGGCGCGTGCCCCTAAAATAAGTGCTCCAGGATGTTCTTGAGATTGGTTAACAACCCTGAAAATATCCCAAATTTTGTGCTGACCGTCTGCATCAGCTGTAACAATGCTTCCATAGGTACCTCTTTCTAGGATGTAGGCATAAGCAGTCTTGAGAGATTGCCCTTTTCCTTGGTTGTGCTCGTGGGTCAGGACTGTCGCAAGACCATCCAATTTATCAAAAATCACTTTCTTGTCGGCGTCACTTCCATCGTCGACGACGATGATGTGGAGATCACTCTTAGCGTGAACCAGGCGAACCAATTTGACAAGATTCAGATCCGGTTGATAGGCGGGGATGATAAGATAATTCATAATCGTTCCTCGTTTCTTGAGATTTGTTGTAGCTAGTATAAAGACTCAAGCTTAAAGCTAACTGATATCAGTTTTCTTTAAGGAAAGAGGAGAAAGAAGGGGAGGGGTTTCTTCTATAAAATATCATTTTTTAGGACATTTCTTTCTTTTTTCTCGAAGGGGACGTCCAGAATCATTTTTCAAATCCTAAAGATAATTCTTGCCTTTGTTCGAAAAGTCTGGTATAATAGTTTCTTGTGAGTAAACCTCACTTACCCCTTGCAAAGACAGGGGGTCATTAGATCTTGACTGACAACGGTGCAACTGTTGTTGAATCAAAAGATTGGGAAAAACGTCGTCTTGCATACGAAATCCAAGATTTCCGTGAAGGACTTTACCACATCGTAAACGTTGAAGCGAACGACGCTGTAGCTCTTAACGAGTTCGACCGTCTTTCAAAAATCAACGGTGACATTCTTCGTCACATGATCGTAAAAGTTGACGCGTAAGAAATCATCCGAGGTGACTTATGATTAATAATGTTGTACTTGTCGGTCGTATGACCCGTGATGCTGAACTTCGCTACACTCCAAGTAATCAAGCAGTTGCTACTTTCAGCCTAGCTGTCAACCGCAACTTCAAGAGTCAAAATGGAGAGCGCGAAGCCGATTTCATCAACTGTGTGATCTGGCGTCAGCAAGCAGAAAACTTAGCCAACTGGGCTAAGAAAGGTGCTTTGATTGGGATTACCGGTCGCATTCAAACACGTAATTACGAAAACCAGCAAGGTCAACGTGTTTATGTCACTGAAGTCGTAGCAGACAGCTTCCAACTATTGGAAAGCCGTGCAGCACGCGAAGGGCATGCAGGTGGTGGCTATTCATCAGGCAACGGTGGTTTTGCTGGAAATGCAACCCCAAGCTTTGGTGGATCTGAACCAAGCAATGCAACGCCAAACTTTGGTCGTGAAGAAAATCCATTTGGAGCGAATCCAATGGATATCTCAGACGACGATCTTCCATTCTAAGAATGGGTTTAACGAATTAAAACTATAAAGGAGAATTAAACATGGCTCAACAACGTCGTGGCGGATTCAAACGCCGTAAAAAAGTTGATTACATCGCAGCAAACAAAATCGAATATGTCGATTACAAAGATACTGAGCTTCTTAGCCGTTTCGTTTCAGAACGTGGGAAAATCCTTCCTCGTCGTGTAACTGGAACTTCAGCGAAGAACCAACGTAAAGTAACAACAGCTATCAAACGCGCTCGCGTAATGGCTTTGATGCCTTTCGTAAACGAAGATTAAAAAAAAGACCCGTAAGGGTCTTTTTTTCATGAGCTTGAAGACAAGAGAGCGAATTAAGACCCAAACGGGTCTTTTTTTCACGAGCTTGGAAATGTAAGGGCGAGTTGAGGTCCAGTGGACCTCTTTTTCAGACCCATTGGATCTTTTTTTGCGAGCATAGAAATGTGATAGTGTGTTAGGTCCGTGTGAAGCTCTTTGAACTTTCCCAAGCTCTGATTATGCTATAATGAGGGGAGAAAGGTATCAAGGAGGGAACTATGAAGGAAGGTGTAATCATCAGGAGGATGATAAAGGCAGATATTGAGCACATCTCTCAAGCTTTTATCCACCAAGGGTGGCCGGGTAGAGAGGATATCTTGACTAGCTATTTTCAGGAGCAGGAGAATAGAGAGAGGGACGTATTAGTAGCTGAGTCGGATGGATTTGTGGCAGGCTATATCACTATATTGCCTGCTGCCAAGCACGGCCCTTTCGTGGGAGTCTATCCTGAACTATCTGATTTTAATGTTTTTGAACCATTTAGAAATCGAGGGATTGGGAATCAACTCTTAGAGGAGGCAGAAAAAAGAGTCTGGCTACTATCAGAGATTGTTACTTTAGGGGTTGGTTTACACTCGGGTTATGGTCCAGCTCAAAGACTGTATGTCAAACGGGGCTATATCCCAGATGGATCTGGGGTTTGGTTTAGGGATCAGCCCTTGGCCCCTTACAGTTCTTGTGAAAACAATGATGACTTAGTCCTCTATTTTTCAAAAAGATTGAACAGGGAAATACAGTAAAACAAAAACGGATGAAAACTTCATCCGTTTCTTTTTAACGTCGAGTTGCGGGTGCTGTGCTCGAACTTTTAATATTAAAGCGTTTCTTGAGGTAGAAGCGAAGGACAAGCGCTAGAGCTCCTAAAACGATGGCAAAAACATCTGGAATAGTTGGGTTGAGGACTTGTGGAAGTAAGGAGGTAAAGGACAAGACGATGACCCAAAGGAACATGACTCCGACAAGAATCGGCATGGATTTCCAAAGAGAGGGACGCTCACTGCGATCTTTTGTGCCATCCATATACTGATAGAAGAAGTAGTACATGAGATACAAGAGCAGAGCCCCTGTCAAACTTCCAAGGATTAAGGTGATCAACCCATAGCCAGTACGACGCGGTGCAACCAAGTTCATAAAGGCGCTAATCGCAGCAAAGACACCAAAGATAAAGAGGAAGGAATCCAAAATCATAAGAGAGGGAGCATCGTTTAATTTCGGATGCTCTTTTTCATAGCGTTCTTTCTCGCTGAAAGAATTCGCCCAAACAGTTGGAGCTCCAAAAAGAGTCCGTGCCGGAATCCCTTTTCCTTGGTTTTCATGGATAGCTGGAAGGATTTCTTGGATGAGGCTTTCTGCTTCTTCCTCTGATTTCCCGTTTTCAAGCAATTGGTGTTTGGCGATGCGGATAAATTCTTGGTTTTTCTTGCTGAGTTGATTCAAATCAAATTGAGACATAAATACTCCTTAGTGTTATTAGTAGGTGTTAGAACCATTTTTTATGGATGAGGTAGACGACGAGAGAACCGGTCAGGGCAAAAGCGATGAAAATGATGAGCCAGAAGGCGTTTGGTTCTCCATTGAGCGGTAATTCATTGTCTTTGAAGTTCATTCCGTAGGCCGAGAAAATCATGGTTGGGATGGACATGACGATGGTCACCATGGCCAAGGTCTTCATGATGTTATTCTGGTTGTTGGAGATGATTGATGCGAAAGTATCGGTCATGGAGTGTAGGATATTTCCATAAATATCCGCCATCTCAATGGCCTGCTGGGTTTCGATCAAGGTATCTTCCAGTAGATCTTCGTCTTCTAAGTATTTCTTGATGTTACTAGTGGCGCTGGTCAATTTCTTGATCACGCGCTCATTGGTTTTCAGAGAGGCCTTAAAGTAGACGATGGTTTTTTCCAACTCCATCAATTCAATCAGCTCTTCATTACGCGTTGATTTGTGCAATTGACTTTCAATTTGCTCGCTTTTGCGATCCAAGGTACGAAGCGCTGACAAGTAGAGTTCAGCGTTGCGATAGAGGATCTGAAAGATAAAGCGTGACCGCATAAAGGTATAGAAATTCCGCAAGCGTCGGTTGATAAAGATATCGAGAAGCGGCAATTTCTCCAAGCAAGTCGTGATAATAGCCTCTTCTGTCAGGATAATCCCTAGCGGAATGGTCACGTAGTAGGTCTGATTGTTCCGCTCTTCCTTGATGGGAACGTCGACGATGATCAAGGTATACTCATCTTCGATGGTCATACGGGACATTTCTTCTGCATCGAGTGGTGCCCGTAAGTCTGCAATATCGATATTAAAAGCAGAGGCGATTTCCATCGATTCACTTTGAGAAGGGTTCACAAGGTTGATCCAGCTACCGGGTTCCAGCGTCTCTATTTCTTTAAATTCAGTCGTTGTCGATAAAAAGACCTGTTTCATGGTGCCTCCCCTTGTTTTTTTACACCTTAACATTATATCAGAAAAAGGACGGTTTTGGATAAAAGAATACTAAAAAATTTGTTATAATGGAGGTTAACAAAAAGGTGATTAGAGTAAGAATATGCAAGATAAAATTGTCATTCATGGGGCACGCGCCCATAATTTAAAAAATATAGACGTGGAAATTCCACGGGACAAATTAGTCGTGGTGACGGGTTTGTCTGGATCTGGAAAGTCCAGTCTGGCCTTTGATACCCTCTATGCAGAAGGTCAGCGCCGCTACGTAGAGAGCTTATCGGCCTATGCCCGGCAGTTCTTGGGAAATATGGAAAAACCAGATGTCGACTCCATTGATGGCTTGAGTCCAGCCATTTCCATCGACCAAAAAACGACCAGTAAAAACCCCCGTTCTACAGTAGGGACGGCAACAGAGATCAATGACTACCTGCGCTTGCTCTATGCGCGTGTAGGGACGCCTTATTGTATCAATGGGCATGGAGCGATTACGGCTTCTTCGGTTGAGCAAATTGTCGATCAAGTCTTGGAATTACCAGAGCGCCAACGCCTGCAAATTCTAGCTCCTATTATTCGCAAGAAAAAAGGCCAGCACAAGAATATCATTGAAAAGGTGCAAAAAGACGGCTATGTCCGGGTGCGGGTCGATGGTGAGATCTATGATGTGACAGAGGTTCCAGAACTATCTAAAAGCAAGCAGCACACGATTGAAGTAGTTGTGGACCGAATCGTGATTAAAGAGGGCATCCGCTCGCGGCTCTTTGATTCGATTGAAGCAGCCCTTCGGATTGCGGATGGTTATGTGGTGATTGATACCATGGATGGTAAGGAACTGCTCTTTTCTGAGCATTATGCTTGTCCAGTCTGTGGCTTTACCGTTCCTGAATTAGAGCCCCGCCTCTTTTCTTTCAATGCACCTTTCGGATCTTGTCCAGACTGTGATGGGCTGGGCATTAAGCTAGAGGTGGACTTGGATTTGGTGGTGCCAGATGATCGCTTAACACTTCGTGAAGGAGCACTTGCTCCTTGGAATCCGATCTCTTCCAACTACTATCCACAGATGTTGGAGCAAGCCATGATCCATTTTGGCGTTGATATGGACCGACCTTTTTCCGATTTTTCTCAAGAAGAAAAGGACTTGGTCCTCTATGGGTCAAACGGGAAGGAATTCCACTTCCACTATGAAAATGAGTTTGGTGGGGTTCGCGATATTGAGATTCCTTTTGAAGGGGTCGTAAACAATATTCACCGTCGTTTCCGTGAGACCAATAGTGATTTCACCCGCAACCAAATGCGCTCTTATATGAACGAATTGACCTGTGCGACCTGCCATGGCTACCGTCTCAATGACCAAGCTCTCTCTGTTCGTGTCGGAGGAGAAAAGGGGATGCATATTGGGGAAGTGTCAGATCTATCGATTGCGGACCACTTAAAAGCCGTGGACAAGCTGGTCTTAACGGACAATGAAGCAACAATTGCAAGACCGATCCTAAAAGAGATTAAGGATCGCTTGACCTTCTTAAACAATGTGGGGCTCAATTACTTGACCCTGTCACGATCGGCTGGGACCTTATCAGGTGGAGAAAGCCAGCGCATTCGTTTGGCAACCCAGATCGGTTCCAACCTCTCTGGGGTCCTTTATATTTTGGATGAGCCGTCTATTGGCCTCCATCAAAGGGACAATGACCGCCTGATTGCTAGCCTCAAGAAGATGCGCGATTTAGGCAATACCTTGATCGTCGTCGAACACGATGAGGATACCATGAGAGAGGCAGACTATCTGATCGACGTCGGCCCAGGTGCCGGTGTCTTTGGGGGAGAGATCGTTGCGGCTGGAACTCCAAAGCAGGTGGCTCGCAACAGCAAATCTATCACGGGTCAGTACTTGTCCGGCAAGCGCAAGATTCCGGTTCCAACAGAGCGCCGTTCGGGGAATGGCCGCTATATTGAAATTACAGGGGCCAGTGAGAACAACTTACAAGACATCACAGCACGCTTTCCTCTGGGCAAATTCATCGCAGTCACTGGAGTTTCCGGTTCTGGAAAATCGACCTTGATCAATGGCATCTTGAAAAAAGCCATCGCTCAAAAGCTCAACCGCAATTCGGAAAAACCAGGGAAATACAAGACCATTCAGGGGATTGAGCATATCGATCGCTTGATCGACATTGACCAAAGCCCGATTGGTCGGACTCCTCGTTCTAATCCAGCGACCTATACAGGCGTCTTTGATGATATTCGCGATCTCTTTGCTCAGACCAATGAAGCCAAAATTCGGGGCTATAAAAAAGGTCGCTTTAGTTTCAATGTCAAGGGCGGGCGTTGTGAAGCCTGCTCAGGAGATGGGATCATCAAGATTGAAATGCACTTCTTGCCAGATGTCTTCGTCCCTTGTGAGGTCTGCCATGGACGTCGTTACAATAGTGAGACCCTCGAAGTCCACTACAAGGAAAAAAATATTGCAGAAGTGCTGGATATGACGGTCAACAAGGCAGTTGAATTCTTCAAGCACATTCCAAAAATTGAACGCAAACTCAAGACCATCCAAGATGTGGGCTTGGGCTATGTAACGCTGGGGCAACCAGCGACCACCCTTTCAGGTGGGGAAGCGCAGCGGATGAAGTTGGCTTCTGAATTGCACAAGCGCTCTACAGGAAAATCCTTCTATATCTTGGATGAACCAACGACCGGACTCCATACCGAAGACATTTCTCGCTTGATCAAAGTCTTAGAGCGATTTGTGGATGATGGCAATACGGTCCTTGTGATTGAGCACAATTTGGATGTCATTAAGACCGCAGACCATATCATCGATTTAGGACCAGAAGGCGGTGTCGGTGGTGGAACCATTATTGCGACTGGAACACCAGAAGAAGTAGCAGCAAATCCTGCTAGCTACACAGGACAATATTTGAAAGGAAAATTACAATGAATCAACGGATCAGCAACTTAAGAAACAAAATGAAAGCCCAAAACCTCAAAGCGGTATTGATTAACAATTTGAAAAATGTTTATTATTTGACCAATTTCTGGGGTTCAAACGGGACCGCTTTGGTGACAGAAGAACGCGTGGTCCTCTTTACGGATTCGCGCTACACCATCCATGCCCATGCGACTTGTTTCCCCTTTGTAGAGATTGTGGAAACCCGCGATGAGTTGACTGCAGCTGCAGAGATCGTTAAGGACCTTGGAATCAAAGAACTTGGTTTTGAGGACGAAGTGACGGTGGCCTACCATGCCCGTATGGCTTCTGTTTTCAGTGGCATCAGCCTTCAATCCCTAGCGAACTTTGTGATGGAATTGCGCTTGATTAAAGATGAAACGGAGATTGCGGCCATTAAAAAAGCTTGTAGTATCTCTGACCAAGCCTTCCATGATATTTTAGACTATATCAAGGTAGGGAAAACGACAGAGTTGGAAGCAGCAACTTTCCTCGATTTTAGAATGCGGGAGTTGGGAGCTTCTGGTGTATCTTTTGATATTATTTCAGCAGCTGGTGAACGCTCTGCCATGCCTCACGCGACTCCAAGTGATCGGGTCATTTCAGCAGGAGATGCCTTGACCCTTGATTTTGGTTGCTTGTATGACCACTATGTCAGCGATATGACACGGACTATCTATGCGGGTCATGTCAGCGACAAGGAAAGAGAAATTTACGAAACTGTTTTGAAAGCCAATCAAGCCTTGATTGCTGCTGCTAAAGATGGACTTGGCTTCCGTGATTTTGATAAAATCCCACGTGATGTGATCGAAAGAGCCGGCTATGGTCAATACTTTACTCATGGAATCGGTCATGGAATTGGGCTAGATATCCACGAAGAACCATATTTCAGCCAAACGTCTAAAGAAGCGATTCAAGCAGGGATGGTCTTAACAGATGAGCCAGGTATTTATATCGAAGGACTCTCTGGTGTGCGGATCGAAGATGACCTCTTGATCACAGAAACTGGCTGTGAAGTCTTGACTCTTGCTCCTAAAGAATTGATTGTCCTATAAAATAGACAGTATTTTCTTAACCCCTGTGTAACAAACAAAGATAAGAAAAGAGGCCTATGAAAAAACGAAGTGTAATAGTTGGAATTCTTCTAGTAGTCTTGCTATTTGTATTTGCTCCTTCTGCCCATGCTGGTGTCGGTAATACAGATAGTGGTGGCAGTAGCTTGATTGATTCAGGTGGTGGTAGCAGTTGGTCCGATAGTGGCAGTAGCTGGTCCGATGGCGGAAGTAGTTGGTCCGATGGCGGAAGTAGTTGGTCTGGTGGATCCAGTAGCTACAGTTCTGGTTCTGGAACAGACTCTGGTGGTGTAGTGGCAGTTTTTGCTATCGTTGGATTGATTGGATTTATCTATAATATTGCAAAAGAGGCTAATGATAGTGATGAATCATTCTCTTCAAATAGTGGTCCAAAACGGACAACCGAAGAGCGGGCCGGTCGACCAATTGAAAACAACTATGAAGCGATTCGCCGCATCCGTAAACTGGATCCAATGTTTGATGAAGACCGCTTCTTGTCGCAAGTCAAGCTGGTTTATCTTCAATTGCAGTCTGCTTGGACAGAAAAAGATTGGAATTCCGTACGGAATTTAGAAAGTACGAGTCTTTATGAGCAGCACTTGACGCAGTTACAAGAACATATTCGTGCCAAAACAACCAATGTTCTAGAGCGCGTGCGTGTGGAAGATTCCAAGATCAAAGACTTTATCGAAAATCCAGAAGGCAATGACCGCATCGAAGTCATTCTGTCATCGACGATGAGAGATTACATCCGAAATGATGAAACGGGTCGTGTGATCGAAGGGGATCCAACCAAAGATCTCTTTACCGTTTACCGCATGGTCTTCCTCCGTGAACATGGAGCGCAGACAGAGATCATTAAGAATTCAGAAGTCGTTAGTGATCATTGTCCGAACTGTGGTGCGCCATTGACGATTGATTCAATCGACAAGTGTGAATATTGCCAAGCATCCTTGAAGCACAATCCAAAAGATTGGGTCTTGGATGTCTACGAAGTTGTGGATGAAATTGAATTCTACAGATAGGAGAATGTATGGGATTTATTAAAGCAGCCCTTTCAGCGGGCATTTCAAGTTTTCAAGATAGTAAATTTAAGGAAGCCATTACCTTGCCAGAAGCTGTTCCAGCAACAGCTTTGGCCATTAAGGGACAGCTCTTGACCAAAGATCCAGATGGGCGCTCTCGCCAGAGCAACCAAAATACAGGTCTATTGACAGATGGATCTGTTGTCATTGTTCCTCAAGGCTATGTTGCTCTCTTGGTCAATAATGGAACGTTTCTAGGAGACCTTCTAGAAGCAGGGAGCCACGAATGGCAAGCCGGTGAAAATGCCTGGTTGTTTGAAAAGGGTGGTGTGAAAGGAACGTGGGATCAGTTCAAGAATCGTTTCTCATTTGGAGGCCAAGTGGTCACCCAACAAGAAATTATTTTTGTGCGGATGCAACCTTTTACAGGAAATAAATTTGGCACTCAAAATCCAGTCGAGTATTTTAGCGACCGTTACCAACAACTTCTTAGCATTCGTTTTTATGGTCTTTATGATGTTAAAGTAGCAGATCCTGTACTCTTTTACATCAGTGCAGTCAGTCGCCAAATCACTGCAGATAAGCCGTTTACCTTGGAAGATGTGGCTCAGGGAACCTTGCGCCAAAATCTGGCACCAAAAATTGCAGTGGCCATTTCAAAATATACAGCAGAAAATAAAGCAGACATTTACAATATCAATGCGGACCAAGATGTCTTCAATGAAGTTGCAAAACGCGAAGTCAATAAAACTTGGACAGAATTATATGGTATCGAATTAACCAATGTCCTCATCGAAGATTTGAGCTACGATGCAGACAGTATGGCCAAGGTCAATAAACTGGACAGTGAATTGGCAGCGATGAAGTACAATACCATTGAAATCGAAGAACGTCGTGCTCGCAATGAGGCCTTGGTGGCAGCTGCTAAAAATGAAGGTGGCAATGGCATGAACATGATTATGGGGATGAACTTGGGTCAAGCCCTTGGCAATGACCTTCAAAAACAAGCCTCTCCAGCGCAAGACAAGCCTCATACCTTCTACATCGAAGTAGATGGAAAATATGTCCATGTCACCAAAGATGCTGATGGCAATATTGTGCCTGTGGACCAATAAGGAATAGTGAAGATGGAGTTGGAGATACAGAGATTCTAAGGACTCGTTCCTGCAATCTATCTCCGACTTCTAGCCTTCCTAAAAAGAGAAAATTGCTGTTTGAGAAAAATCAAATAGTGTGTTACAATAAAGAGTAATCTATTTTTAATAAAGAGGTAATAAAACATGATCGAAGCAAGTAAATTGAAAGCTGGTATGACTTTTGAAACAGCTGACGGAAAATTAATCCGCGTTTTGGAAGCTAGCCACCACAAACCAGGTAAAGGAAATACTATCATGCGTATGAAATTGCGTGATGTCCGTACTGGTTCAACATTTGATACAAGCTACCGTCCAGAAGAAAAATTTGAACAAGCGATTATCGAAACTGTTCCAGCTCAATACTTGTACAAAATGGATGATACAGCTTACTTCATGAACACAGAAACATATGACCAATATGAAATTCCAGTTGTGAACGTAGAACAAGAATTGCTTTACATCCTTGAAAACTCAGAAGTAAAAATTCAATTCTACGGAAGCGAAGTAATCGGTGTAACAGTTCCTACAACTGTTGAATTGACTGTTGCAGAAACTCAACCATCTATCAAAGGTGCTACTGTGACAGGTTCTGGTAAACCAGCTACAATGGAAACTGGCCTTGTGGTAAACGTTCCAGACTTCATCGAAGCAGGACAAAAATTGATTATCAATACAGCTGAAGGAACTTACGTTTCTCGTGCATAAGAGACATCTCAGGGTGTCAAATAGAAAGGAACTTCTATGGCAACTGAACAATTTGGTGACATCGTTATTGCACCACGTGTATTAGAAAAAATTATTGCGATTGCGACAGCAAAAGTAGAGGGTGTCTATTCGCTTGAAAACAAGAGTGTTTCAGATAGCTTGTCCAAACGCTCACTTGGACGTGGCGTCTACCTTCATACGGAAGAAGATGGTCAAGTTTCAGTAGACATCTATCTTTATTTGGAGTACGGAGTCGCTGTACCGTCTGTTGCAGTAGCGATTCAAAAAGCGGTTAAGTCTGCGGTTTATGATATGGCAGATGTAACCTTGGATGCTGTCAACATTCACGTTGTTGGTATCGCAACGGAAAAATCTCCAAAACCAGACTTGAAAGACTTGTTTAATGAGGACTTCCTCAATGACTGATGAAATTTTATTAGAATCACGTCGAGATTTGCGTGAGCGTGCCTTCCAAGCCTTGATGGCCTTGGAATACGATGGAGACATTGTTGAAGCTTGTCGCTTTGCTTATCTACATGACAAGGACCTAGCAGAAGACAAAGAAGTCGATCTTCCTGCCTTTCTCATGAATCTCGTGACGGGTGTCTATCAGTCAAAAGATCAACTAGACCAACAAATCGGTCAACATTTGAAAACCGGCTGGACTGTTGAGCGCTTGACCTTGGTAGAGAAAAATATCCTTCGTCTGGGAATTTATGAAATGACAGAGTTTGATACACCACAGATCGTCGCAGTCAATGAAGCGGTGGAATTGGCCAAGGCCTTTTCAGATGAAACCTCTTCACGATTTGTCAACGGTGTCCTCAGTCAATTTGTGACAGAAGAATAAGTAAAAAGGGAGTGGGAAAGAACTCCAACTAGTTAAAAGAGTTCGTTTTCCCACCCCCGCACAGTTGATTAGGTCATCTTTGGAGCTTAAAAGGCGAACAAAGATGCCAATCAACCACTGCGTCATACAGTTATTTCTATTATATATAAAAGGCTAGACAGTTTTTGCCCAGCCTTTTTTTGACGAATAACAACCCCTACAGTATAGAACTGTAGGGGTTGTTTTAGACACTTTTTCCAGAGTGGAGACTAACGGGCAAGAAATAACCGGTAGTCGCTACTTTTTTTCCTTCGATCTTTTGGAGTAAAAGATCCACCATGAGGATAGCAATGTCTTCGAGGGGTTGTTGGATGGTTGTCAGTTCAGGTGTATAGGTCTCGATGAACTGGGTTCCATCATAACCAATCACTTTCAAATCCTGAGGAATCTGAATATCTAATTCTCTAGCGACTTTCATGATCAAGATCGCCGTCAAATCATCGGAGGCAAAAATAGCGTCTGGTTTGTGGTGGGTTAAAATCTGTTTGATTTCCATTTCTTTGCGAATAGGGGAGAAATCACTGGAAACATTGATGATCATGGACTCAGGTAGAACTGATGCAAATCCCGCATGACGCAAGCCAGTTGGGGAGTTAGAGTTGTCATTACCTGTGATCATGATAATATTTCGGGCTCCGGTTTTTACTAAAGTTTCTGCTGCTAGCACTCCACCAGCATAGTTGTCTGAAGAAACAACCGGAATTTCTGGGGAGAGGTTGCGGTCAAAAGCAATGATAGGAGCAGTTACCCGGTTGTAATCTTCAATGCCCAAATTATGACTTCCTGAAATGATGCCATCTACCTGGTTAGCCTCCAACATCTCAATATATTCGCGCTCTTTCTCGGAGTCGTGCTCACTATTGCAGATGATGGTTTTATAGCCATGTTTGAAGAGTTGGTGTTCTAGTTTGTCGATTAATTCAGCATAGAAAACATTGCTGATGTTGGGAAAGATCAAGCCGACTAACTTGGCTGATTTTCCTTGGAGGCTTCGAGCAACATTGTTAGGTTTATAGCCTAATTCTCGCATGGCTTCTTGGACTTTTTGAATCGTTTTCTCAGACAGGTATCCTTTTTTATTGATAACCCGTGAGACAGTAGTAGGGCTGACACCGGCGAGTTTGGCGACATCAGTTAGCTTTGCGACCATAATCAAGTTCGTAGTAAGTTCCAGTAGGGGTTCCAGACTTGATCAAGATTCCATTTTGATCTGCATGTGGGTAGACCCGACCAGAAAATACTTTTTCTCCTTTATTGATAAAGATTTCAAAAATCGAATTGTCAATGAAAATATTAGCGGTTGTTGCTTGGTTAGCGATTGTGCAGCTACGGCTCGCACCGAATTCTTGGGCATATTGCTCACCAGCCTGGCTTCGATCGACTGTGACCAATCCTTTAGCCAGATCAAATGTGAGAGCTAAGCCCTTCCCTTCTGCATCGGCAAAGAGGACGATTTCGTTCTGGCTATCCTTTTCAAACTGCAATTCCAATTCATAGCAGTTCTTGGTTTGTGCCTTGTTGGCAAATTCCTCACTCTCAGCGCGCAAGTCTTTGATGGCTTCAACTGGGTATTGGTAGAGCTTGCCATCTTTGATGGTTAATTCTTTGACCAGTGAGAGAGCTCCTTGGTAGTCATAGGAATCCGTTGGATAAGAAACGTCTGGAAGACCTAGCCAGCTAACAGTATAGGCACGTCCATCGGGAGCATTAAATCCTTGAGTGGCATAGGCTTCAAAACCATAGTCGAGATTATGCAATTCAGATACATCAACCATTTTGGCCTTTTCTGGGTCAAAGCTTGCCCCAATCTTGTACATATTTGGATAGATATTGTCATAATCGAGAACGGCTTTATCTAAGCCTTGAGGGCAGTATAGGAGAACGGGTTGGTCTCCTACAAAGACTAGGTTGGGACATTCCATCATATAAGCTGTCCGATCGTTTGCAAAATCCAAGTCACCGACTGTAACCCAGTTGGAATAGTCATTATCTACAGCCTTATAGAGACGGATGAATCCTTTCTTCTCAAGGTCTTGACCACCAACGATAGCGTAGAATTGACCTTTGAAATTAAAAATCTGTGGGTCACGAAAGTGATCCGTAGAGTCAGCCGGTTGATCAATCAAGATTTTGTCAATTTTTTCAATCTTGCCGTCTTTATCCATCAAAGCACCGACTTGGTAAGGATGACGAACCCATTCTGCATCACGAACATTTCCGGTGTAGAATAGGAATAGTTTGTCACCAAACTGCATGGCTGATCCGGAATAAGCTCCATGGCTATCCAGATCTGTGTCTGGAAGAAGCGTTACACCAGTTTCTTTGAAATGAACCAAGTCTTCACTTTCTGTTTGTACCCATGATTTTAACCCATGGGCTGCACCAAATGGGAAATTTTGGTAAAACAAGATCCATTTTCCATCAAAGTAGGAAAAACCGTTAGGATCATTTAAGAGACCAGCTTTTGGCTCAACATGATAGTGTGTATGCCAAGGAGATTTCTCCATAAGATCTTGGATGGCTTGCTTTTCCTCTTTTGTCCAGTCTTCGTAACGTCTGTAACGACGTTCAGTTGTCCATTCCATTTTATTCCTCCGAATTTTTTCTTACTTCCATAGTACCGATTTCCTATTAAAAATGCAAGCGATAAATGAAAAAAATGGCAAAAAATGTCAAACGATTGACAGCTATTTTGCAGCCTGAAGAAAAGAGGAGAAGTTGAAAATTTATGAAAATATGAAAGAAAATGAAAATAAAAGTCTGATTTAAAGTGCTAAAAAGCGTAGTACAGGCCTGTTTTAAAATGAAAATAGTTTCATACTGTCAAAAGGTGTCAAAAAGTCCAAAAAAGTTTCAAAAAAATCCTGCAAAACGCTTGACATATTTTCAATACGTGGTACAATTAAAAACGTAGAAACGATTTAACCGTTTACATTACAAAAAATAAGGAGATTTTTGCAAAATGTCAAATACAGAAATTGCAAAGCAGGTCATCGATGCAATCGGTGGGGTTGAGAACGTTAGCAGTGTTGCTCACTGTGCGACTCGTCTTCGCGTGATGGTAAAAGATGAATCAAAAATCAACAAAGATGTTGTTGAGAACATTGAAAAAGTACAAGGTGCTTTCTTTAACTCAGGTCAATACCAAATCATCTTTGGTACTGGTACTGTAAACAAGATCTATGATGAAGTAGTAGCTCTTGGCTTACCAACATCATCAAAAGATGAAATGAAAGCAGAAGCCGCTAAACAAGGAAACTGGTTCCAACGCGCGATCCGTACCTTTGGAGACGTTTTTGTTCCAATTCTACCAGCAATTGTTGCGACTGGATTGTTTATGGGGATTCGTGGTGCCATTGCTCAAGACCAGGTTTTGGCTTTGTTTGGCACAACAGCAGATGCATTTAAATCTACTGATTTTTATACCTATTCAACAATTTTAACTGATACCGCGTTTGCCTTCTTCCCAGCCTTGATTTCATGGTCTGCATTCCGAGTATTCGGAGGAAATCCTGTTCTTGGGATTGTAATTGGTTTGATGATGGTTAGTCCGACACTTCCAAATGCGTGGGTTGTAGCGGAAGATCCTTCTAAAGCAGCAACATACTTTGGTATCTTCCATCATGTGGTTGGATTCCAGAACTCAGTTCTTCCCGCTTTCTTCGTTGGTCTAATTGGTGCGAAACTTGAAAAGTGGCTCCATAAGAAAATTCCAGATGTCTTAGATTTGTTATTGGTTCCATTATTCACATTGACAATCATGTCATTCCTCGCTTTGTTTATTATTGGTCCATTCTTCCACAGTATCGAAGAATATGTACTAAATGTAACTAAGTTTATTTTGAATTTACCATTTGGTCTTGCAGGTCTTCTTATTGGTGGCGTTCATCAGTTGATTGTCGTTACCGGCGTCCATCATATCTTTAATCTTCTTGAATCACAATTAATTACTGCAGATAAAAAAGATCCATTTAATGCAATTATTACAGCGGCTATGACTGCACAAGCTGGAGCTACTTTAGCAGTGGCAGTGAAATCTAAATCTCAAAAAGTGAAAGCTCTAGCATTTCCTGCAACTATCTCTGCCTTGTTAGGTATTACTGAGCCTGCAATCTTTGGTGTAAACTTGCGTTATGTGAAACCATTCGTTATTGCTTTGGGAGCAGGTGCAGTAGGTGGTTGGATTGCATCTATGTTAAATCTTGCTGGTACAGGATTTGGTATTACAATTATTCCAGGAACGCTTCTCTATCTAAACGGTCAATTATTGAAATATGTATTTATGGTTGTATTTACAACTGCCCTAAGTTTCGGTTTGACTTATATGTTTGGTTATGAAGATGAAGCTTCATCAGTTCCTGCAGAGGACAAAGAAGCAGAAGCTATTATTGAAGAAGAAACAACTGGAGCTCTTCCAGCATCTCTTCAAGACGAAACCATTATCTCTCCGATCGTTGGTCAAGCTGTTGCTTTGTCTGATGTGAATGATCCTGTCTTCTCAAGTGGAGCGATGGGACAAGGAATTGCCATCAAACCAACTGAAGGCGTTGTCTATGCACCAGCTGATGCTGAAGTAACCATTGCTTTTGCAACTGGTCACGCTTACGGTTTGAAGACCGCTAATGGTGCTGAAATCTTGATCCACGTTGGGATTGATACCGTATCAATGAACGGTGAAGGATTTGATCAAAAAGTAGCTCAAGGTGATAAAGTGAAAGCTGGTGATGTCCTTGGTACATTTGATGCAGCGAAAATTGCCGCAGCTGGTCTTGAAGACACAACTATGGTGATCGTCACTAACACAGCTGACTATGCTTCTGTCACACCTGTTGCAACTGGATCTGTTGCGAAGGGTGATGCGATCATCGAAGTCAAAGCTTAATCGAAACAATAAGTTTTCAAGGACTGGTCTATCATCTCCAGTCCTTGAATTTTATTTCTCAAAAAAAGTGTGTTTTTTCTTTAGAGAAGAGAAAAAGATTGACTACAAAATATGCTATAATAAATACAGGATATTTTTCATAATAAAAAAGGAGCCAACATGACAAAATTATATGGAAGTTTGGAAGCTGGCGGTACAAAATTTGTTTGTGCGGTTGGTGATGAAAACTATAATGTTGTGGAAAAAGTACAATTTCCAACAACCAAGCCAATTGAGACGATTGATAAGTGTATTGAATTTTTCTCAAAATTTGAGGATCTAGTTGGGCTTGCGATTGGTTCATTTGGACCAATTGATATCGATCCAAATTCAAACACTTATGGTTTCATCACAACGACTCCAAAACCAAATTGGGCCAATGTAGATATCGTTGGGGCCTTCCGTCGTGCCTTGAATGTACCTATCTATTTCACAACAGATGTGAATAGTTCTGCCTATGGAGAAGTGGTCGCACGCAACAATGCGGGTGGTCATATCGAAAACTTGGTTTACTATACAATCGGAACAGGAATCGGAGCTGGTGTCATCCAACGTGGTGAGTTTATCGGGGGAGCTGGGCACCCAGAAATGGGACACTACTATGTGGCCCAACACCCAATGGATGTGGAAAAAGAATTCAAGGGTGTTTGTCCTTTCCACAATGGCTGTTTGGAAGGTTTTGCGGCTGGTCCTAGTCTCGAAGCTCGTACGGGTATTCGTGGGGAAAACATTGAACTCAACAGCAATGTATGGGATATTCAAGCCTACTACATCGCACAAGCAGCAGTGAATGCGACAGTTACCTTCCGCCCAGACGTCATTGTCTTTGGAGGAGGAGTCATGGCTCAACAACATATGTTAGATCGTGTTCGCACGAAATTTACTGCCCTCTTGAACGGTTACCTCCCTGTACCTGATGTGAGAGATTATATTGTGACACCTGCAGTTGCCGGCAATGGTTCAGCGACCTTGGGGAACTTTGTCCTTGCAAAAGAAGTGAGCGAAAAGCTTAAAAAATAAGCAGCAATTGTCTCTTAGAGGTTAGAAACAAGAGCGAGGAGGCTGGGACAAAAGTCCTAGCCTCTCAATTATTTTTGGATTGTCGAGCAAGACGCAGTGGTTGAGTGGGCTCTACTACGCCGATTTCATCAGCTTTTACAGCCCTACTCAACTGTGCGGAGGTGGGACGATGAAATCCAATTCTAACGAATTACCGATTTCTGTCCCACTCTCTTCTTTCGTCTATCTATCAAGAAGTGAGGAAGGAATGAAAAAGAATATTGTAAAAGATGTCTTATTCTTGGGTCAAAAGTCAGAAGAAGCGACACCTGAGGATCGCACCTTGGCTTTGGATTTGCAGGACACCTTAAATGCTCATCTCCTTGAGTGTGTCGGTTTAGCAGCCAATATGATCGGGGTGAAAAAGCGAGCGATTATCATCCGAATGGGAAGTGAAAATTTGGTCCTGTTTAATCCGGTTCTCCTTGAAAAGAAAAAGCCTTACCAAACAGAGGAAGGATGCTTGTCCTTGGTGGGGAGTCGGCCGACCACTCGTTATGAGGAGATTTCAGTGGCCTATCGAGATATGAATTGGAAAGCAAAAACAATTCATTTGTCAGGCTTTTCGGCCCAGATCTGTCAGCATGAAATGGATCATCTAGAAGGCATTATTATCTAAAGATGAAGGATGGAGTCGATTCGGCTCCTTTTTTTAGTTCTTATGGAAACTTTTTTCTTGACAGGGATCTTTTTTGTGTTAAAATAGTTCTCATAGTAACTTTAAAGTTCTTAAGAGAACTATTTGGAGGAAATGATGGACAAACCTTTACTAGAATTTAAAAAAATCGGTCATCTCATTCACCTCATGGTAGAAAGAGAGGCCAAGAAGAGAGGGCTTGAATTTAGCGCAGGACCCCAAGGTCAGGTATTGGGCTTTTTATCTCATCGTGAAAAGGAGGGGAAAGTGACCTTGATTCGGGATGTTGAGCAGGAACTTCATATCTCAAAATCCGTGACGAGTAACCTGATCAAGCGCATGGAGAAAAATGGCTTTATTTATCTAGAGCCTAGTCCAACCGATAAACGGGCCAAGTATGTCTACCTAACAGACAGTGTAAAAGATAAATTGAATGACATGAAACAATTCTTTGAAGAAGTGGACCAGGATATGATGGCTGGTGTATCAGAAGAAGAATTGGCCATCTTTTTCAGGGTCATGCATCAATTTTATGAGAATATGAAAAAAAGGAGCGAGGAATGATCAATATATTTCGGCGGTTAACTGCCAAAGAATGGGGCATGATTGCCCTTAGTACGGTCTTTATCTGTCTGGCTGTTTGGATGGATTTAAAGACTCCTGAATACTTATCCGATATCACGACCCTCTTAGCCAAGGATGGGACCAAGGTTTCTGATATTATGGATCCGGGAAGCAAGATGTTGCTCTTCTCTTTTGGAAGCTTTTTGATGGCAGTTTTTGTGGGCTTTTTGGCTTCAAGAGTCGCTGCCAGCTTTACGACGCGACTTCGAGGAGAGATTTTCCATCAAGTGATGGATTACTCTGATGCCGAGATCAAGAAATTCTCCGTTCCCTCTCTCTTGACTCGTACAACCAATGATTTGACCCAGTTACAAATCATGATTGTCATGGGGATGCAAGTTGTGACGCGTGGTCCCATTATGGCGATTTGGGCTCTGACCAAGATTTGGGGGAAGAGCAGTGCCTGGACAACGTCTGTTGGGATTGCGGTCTTGATGGTCTTGATTCTTCTCTCTGTTCTGGTTCTTATTGCCTTTCCGCGCCAGCAAAAGGTTCAAGGTTTGACCGATGCTTTGAATGCGACGACACGGGAGAGTTTGACTGGGGTGCGAGTGGTTCGCGCCTACAATGCAGAAGCTTATCAAAATGAGAAATTCCAGGCTGAAAACAAGGGCTTAACCCGTCTAAATCTCTTTGTTTATCGTTTGATGTCTTTGATGAACCCTGTCATGACAGTGGTATCAAGTGGGTTGACCCTTGCTATCTACTGGATTGGGGCGCACTTGATCAATGATATCGCCATGCCAAAAGATCCTACAAAGCTTGCCGTGAGTTCTGCCTTAGCGGATCGGACCAAGGTCTTCTCCGATATGATTACTTTCTCTTCTTACGCCATGCAGGTTGTCGTTGGCTTTATGATGATGGTGGCCATCTTGATTATTCTTCCTCGTGCCTTGGTATCCGCAAAACGGATTAATCAGGTCTTGGCTCTAGAGCCGTCTGTTGATTTTCCATCTGAGTCCAAGACTGAGTCTGGAGAAAAAGGAAGTGTAGAATTTCAAGATGTTTCCTTCCGATATGGAAGGACTTCCCGTGCTGTGATTGAGCATGTTACCTTTTCAGCTCAGAAGGGACAAACCGTTGCCTTCATTGGATCAACCGGCTCTGGTAAATCCACTTTGGTCAATTTAATTCCACGTTTTTACGATGCGACAGAAGGAAAGATCTTAGTGGATGGGGTGAATGTCAAGGATTATAGCCACCAAGAATTGAACAATAAAGTCGGCTACATTCCCCAAAAAGCAGTGCTCTTTAGCGGCACGATTCGCTCCAATATGGAATTTGGAGAAAGTAGTCAAGGAAAATTAGAGGATGAAGCCATCTGGAAAGCTCTTGAATTGGCCCAAGCCAAAGAGTTTGTTGCCACAAAAGAGAAGGGCTTGGATACAGAAGTAGCGCAAGGAGGAAGCAACTTCTCTGGAGGACAACGTCAACGTTTGGCCATTGCGCGTGCCCTTGCACGTAAGCCCGAGATCCTCATCTTTGATGATTCCTTCTCAGCCCTGGATTACAAAACGGATCGGATCCTGCGCCAAGCCCTGAAAGAAGAGCTGGCAGATACGACCAAATTGATCGTTGCCCAACGGATTTCGACCATTATGGATGCGGATTTGATTTTGGTCTTGGATCAAGGGAAGGTCGTCGGTCAAGGCACCCACAAAGAATTGCTTGCGACCAATGAAGTCTATCAAGAAATTGCCTATTCACAATTGTCTAAGGAGGAGTTGGAACATGCATAAAACAAAACAAGAATCGTCCCTTTGGAGACAACTTTCTCCCTATTTGAAGGGCTTCCACCTATTTTTCCAAGTTGCTATCCTCTTTTCGATCGTATCGAGTATTATCACGGTTATTGGACCGGATAAGTTAAAAGAAATCACGGATACCATCACAAAAGGGATGGGAGGAGCCATTGATATTGACAAAATCACTTCGATTGCCCTGACTTTAGCCATCCTTTATGGAGTTGGAGCACTGGTGTCCTACAGCAGTAGTTTCATTATCTCAACCATGATTCAGCGCTTCGCAGAACGCTTGCGCAATGCCATTGCTGAGAAGATCAATCGTGTACCCCTCCAATATTTTGATAGCCATGAACAAGGAGATACCTTGTCTCGTGTGACCAATGACGTGGATTTGATGACCCAATCCTTTAACCAAAGCTTGGTTCAAATGGTCTCTTCTGTTGTCTTATTGATTGGCTCCATCTTTATGATGTTTAAGACGGACTGGCACTTGGCGGTGACAGCGATTGTGTCCATCTTTGCAGGTTTTGCTCTTTCCGGCATTATTATGGTCAAGAGCCAACCTCTCTTTAAGCAACAACAAGATAATCTTGCTAAAGTTTCAGGCTATGTTGAAGAAATCTATAGTGGACATAATGTTGTTATTTCCTACAATGGCCGTCATCAAGCCAAAGATCATTTTGATGCCATCAATCAAGATTTGTATCAAAGCATGTGGAAATCCCAATTCTTCTCTGGGATTATGATGCCCTTGATGCAGTTTGTAGGGAATTTTGGTTATGTCATGGTCTGTATCGTAGGGGCTGCCCTCACCATTAATGGAGATATTACCATTGGGACCATTGTGGCCTTTATGACCTATGTCCGCATCTTTACCCAACCAATTGGTCAAATGGCCCAAGGAATTACCCAATTGCAATCAGCTAGTGCTGCTATGAGGCGTGTCTTTGAATTCTTAGACGAAGAAGAAATGGAAGACGAATCCCAAAAAATACGTCAATTGGAAACAACAAAAGGTCATGTCAAATTTGAGCATGTTCGTTTTGGCTATTCACCAGACAAGACTATTATCCATGACTTTACAGCTGAAGCCAAACCGGGGCAAAAAGTAGCCATTGTTGGTCCAACAGGTGCTGGTAAGACCACCATGGTCAATCTCTTGATGCGTTTTTACGACATTCAAGCTGGTAAAATTACCATCGATGGTGTGGATACTAAGGCCATGAGTCGCGAAGAAGTTCATGATGCTTTTTCGATGGTCTTACAAGATACCTGGCTCTTTGAAGGGACCATTCGGGAAAACTTAGTCTTTAATCAAACCGATATTTCAGATGAAGCAGTCGAAGCGGCAACCCGAGCGGTTGGGGTCCATCACTTTATTCGGACCTTGCCGAATGGCTATGATACTGTATTAGATGATTCAGTGACCTTGTCCGTTGGTCAAAAGCAACTTTTGACCATTGCGCGTGCCCTCTTGAAGGATGCTCCGCTCCTTATCTTGGATGAAGCAACCTCATCTGTCGATACCCGTACAGAAGAGTTGATTCAAAAAGCCATGGACAAACTCATGGAAGGCCGGACCTCCTTTGTCATCGCCCATCGCTTGTCCACTATCCGTAATGCGGATCTGATTCTTGTGATGAAAGATGGAAATATTATCGAGCAAGGCAACCACCAAGAACTCATGAGCCAAAATGGATTTTATGCCGACCTCTACAATAGCCAATTCACATGGGACAGAAATCGGTAATTCGTTAGAATTCGATTTCGTCGTCCCACCTCCGCACAGTTGAGTAGGGCTGTAAAAGCTGATGAAATCAGCGTAGTAGAGACCACTCAACCACTGCGTCTTGCTCGACAATCCAAAAACAATTAAGAGTCTAGGACTTTTGTCCCAGCCTCATTTTTTTATCGATAATAGTAATGGGAAAGACGATTCTTAGGTACAGAAAAATGACAAAGCGTCAAAAATAGATCGCTTCTAATGTGAAAAAGAAGAAAGAAAGGATAAAAAAAGAGCCTGGCTTGACAGGCTTTCTTAGGATCGCGTATACTAGTAGTATAAAATAAGATGAAAGACAGGAGTGCCGACATGAAGCCCAATCTTCAAGATTATCCGAAATTTTATCGTTGGCTAACCCTGCCTTTTACGAGAAAGCCACATCGTGTGCAGGTTCTTCAAAGGATGAATCGAATCTTGACGTTCGTGATGCCAGGCATCTACGGCCTGGTCTTTTGTTGGCTGTTTTTTAAGAAAACTTCAATGGGAGGCATCTGGCCTTTTATCTGGATCCCTGCTTCGGGTTTTGTCTTGTTTAGCCTCTTTCGTCATTGGGTCAATGTTCCGAGACCTTATGAGAAATGGGAGATTCAACCCTTATTAGAAAAGAATTCATCCGGACATTCCTTTCCTAGCCGACATGTTTTTTCGGCGACCATTATCTCGATGTGTGTCTGCCAGTTGTCGCTTCCGCTAGGAATGTGCTCGATGCTCCTATCTCTTCTATTAGCCCTTGTCCGAGTTCTTGGAGGGGTTCATTATCCCAAGGATGTCCTCGTCGCTTGGGGGCTGGGACTCGTCTGGGGAGGACTCTTTTTGCTGGCTTGAATGAACAAATTGCTGAAAATTGACCTTTGTCTAACAGCGTATCATAGTGTATACTGGAAAGTGGACTTAGAATAGGAGAGAAGATGAAGTACAGAAAAGCAGAAAAAGCAGATCTGGATCAGGTGGTTCGAGTAGCCAGTACAGCCTTTGAGGACTATCTATTTTTAAAAGTTATCAAGGATTTGGTTCGGGATCCCAAGCAATACCCATCCTTTGTTGAGGCAATGATGCGCATCCTGGTAAAGGTTTTTCTTAAGCACCATATTTGCCTTGTGGCAGAAAAAAATGATGAAATTTATGCAGTTGCCTTGTTGCAAAAGGAACCGATCCCTTTTCGGGCCTATCTCTTAAATGGGGGATTCGGTTTGCTCAAGTTTATTTCCTTGAAGAATATGTTGTCCTACTTTAAATTTATGGAGGACACGGATAAGGAATTGGAGCAAAATGTAGATTTTGATTGGTATTTGATGCTTCTTGCAGTCGCCCCTAAACACCAACGGCAGGGCTATGGCAGTCGCTTTATGATAGAAGGAATTGAGCCTTTCTTGGAAGAGATCCAAGGAAAAAAACTAGCCTTTTATACCAATACCAAAGGAAATGTCTATTTTTACACGAAAAATGGTTACAAGGAAGTCTATTCAAGTGAGATTTGCTTTAACCAAGTAGAGATGGGTAGTTGGTATTTCTTGAAAGAACTAAAAAAACACTAAGGATACAACCTTAGTGTCAGATTGATGACAAAGTCATTTTAGAAACTTTCCTTAGGTGACTACGGACGTCAGCGAACTTCGAAGAAGTTCCATGACTTAGTTTTGAGCCTAAGGTCTCAAAACTCCCGAGCTCTTGAAACTATTAAGTTTCAAGAGCTTTTCTCACGTCGGAAAGTTTCAGTTGATGATTGAATAATTCTAACGAATAAATTTTTTTATTTTTACAGAAGTTAATAGATTTGTATAAAATAGCAATTTGTATACGCCTTCACACTAAGGTGACAACCTTAGTGTTTTTTCATTGTAGCTGTGAATCTGCTTGAATGCCGAATTTTTCAAAGAAAGCAGTTCGTTCTTCTATGATAGCATCGGTCGGATGTTTGATATTCCGTAAGAGCTCAACAAGGTCCGGCGTGACTTCACGAAGCAGTTGCCCTAAGGACCAGATAGCCGTTGCAATATGAATCTGATTTTGTGAAGTTTCGATGATGTTCAGGAGCTTAGGGATGGCCGAACGGTCATTGGCATTGGCTAATGCAATGATGGCATTGCGCTGGAGGATGTTCTTGCCTCGCCAACTTCCAGCAACATGTCCGAATTTTTCCTTAAATTGTCCGTTGGACAGCTCGATAAAAGGAATCAACTCTGGATGAGCCAGATCAGGATCGATTTCTGTTGCTAAGGGATTATCTAGCCCTTTGTTATAAGGGCAGCAAATCTGACAGATGTCACATCCATAGATGACCGTTTTAATTTTCTTGCGAAATTCTAGGTCCATCATGCCCTTGTCTTGGGTTTGGAAGGACAAACAACGCTTGGCATTCATAGAGCCATCTCCGATTAAACAGGAGGTTGGGCATGCATCTAAACAACGTCGACAGTCTCCACAACCATAGTCGACTGGCTGATCCGGTTCGATTTCGAGGTTGGTAATCAATTCGCCCAGAAACATGTAAGAACCGTATTCTTTTGAAATGACCAAGCCATTTTTTCCGATAAAGCCAATACCAGCTCGTTGGGCGACAGCCGTATCAACCAGTGCTCCAGTATCGACCATGCCCTTGTATTCAAAATCTTGCGTCATTTCTTCAATCCCAGCAGCTAAGCGGTTGAGCTTGTCTTGAAGGACATAATGGTAGTCTAATCCCCAGCTGTTGGGCGTGAATTTTCCTCTTTTATAGGCTGTTTTTTGAGGTTGCTGCTTGAGTTTGTGGGGGTAGGCGACAGCGATTGAGATGATGGTCTTAGCGGAGGAGAGACTTAATTTGGGTTGGATGCGCTCTTCAATATTCTTATGCTCGAATCCAGAATTCCGTCCTTCCTCAACGGCCAAGCGGAGCGATTTTTCCAAATAAGCGAAGTCATCAGCGGTTGTAAAGCCAATTTTTGAAATCCCAATAGAATGCGCCAGTTGGATAATGTTTTCTTTTAGTGTCATCCCTTTCATTATACACAAAAATGAAGTTTCTGGCGAGAGAGGAAAATGATGGAAAGGGCTTTCAAAAACTTTCTTTTTTTTGTATAATAGAAACATGAAATGCGAGGAGGATATTATGGGACAACCATTATTTTTACATTCAGTCATGCAGGAAAAAATTTGGGGAGGAACTCGTCTGAAAGAAGAATTTGGTTACGAAATTCCGAGCGACCATGTCGGTGAATTTTGGGCGATTTCAGCCCATCCACATGGGGTTTCTAAAGTAGCCAATGGTCCATACGAAGGAATGGGATTGGATCAGCTCTATCAAGAGCATCGGGAATTATTCGGTAATCGTAAAGAACCTGTCTTTCCTTTATTAACAAAGATTTTGGATGCCAACGATTGGCTCAGTGTACAGGTGCACCCAGATGATACCTATGCAATGGAGCATGAAGGAGAACTTGGAAAAACTGAGTGTTGGTATGTGATTGCGGCTGATGAAGGATCTGAGATTATCTATGGGCACAATGCCAAGTCAAAAGAAGAACTCCGCCAGCAAATTGAGGACAAGAACTGGGATGCCTTGCTGACAAAAGTTCCTGTCAAGGCTGGAGATTTCTTCTATGTGCCAAGTGGGACCATGCACGCCATTGGTTCTGGAATTTTGATTCTTGAAACCCAACAGTCGAGTGACACCACCTACCGGGTTTATGATTTTGACCGCAAGGATGCTCAAGGAAACTTGCGGGAGCTTCACTTGGAAAAATCGATTGATGTGTTAAACATCGGTGAGCCGGCAAATAGTCATCCAGATACAGTTGTTGTCGATGATCTTCGAATGACCACCTTGGTTGCAAGTGACTTCTTCACCGTTTATAAGTG
Source organism: Streptococcus parasanguinis (assembly GCA_032477695.1). Lineage (GTDB taxonomy): Bacteria > Bacillota > Bacilli > Lactobacillales > Streptococcaceae > Streptococcus > Streptococcus parasanguinis_Y. The sequence continues at coordinate 22,547 of JAWDWJ010000011.1, read as the reverse complement.
GGAACTGACTGGAAAAGCTGATTTTGAAAAGACTGCTGATTACAGCTTGTTAAGCGTCTTAGCCGGAGAAGGAAAATTGACGGTAGATGGAAAGGATTATCCTATTCGAAAAGGAAGTCACTTTATCTTACCGAGCGATGTTGAATCTTGGACTTTGGAAGGGCAAGGTTTAGAATTGATCGTGAGTCATCCATAAAAAAGAAAGGGTTTGAGTTAAAAGTTGTGAAACAACTCAAGCCTTTTTTATCTGAAAACTTTTTTTATGTTAAGCCTTGACTCTGACCTAAGGGGAGGGGTTATACTATCCTTGTAATACTCTTCGAAAATCAAATTCAAACCACGTCAGCGTCGCCTTACCGTATATATGTTACTGACTTCGTCAGTTCTATCTACAACCTCTAAGCAGTGCTTTGAGCAACCTGCGGCTAGCTTCCTAGTTTGCTCTTTGATTTTCATTGAGTACAAGGAGGAAATCATGTACCATATCAAAGAAGCTGCAGAGCTGTCGGGTGTCTCTGTCAAGACCTTGCACCACTATGACAAGATAGGACTTCTCGTTCCTGTGAAATCTGAAAATGGTTATCGGACATACAGTCAAGAAGATTTAGAACGATTACAGGTGATTCTCTACTACAAGTATCTAGGATTTTCCTTAGACCAAATAGCAGAACTCTTAGCTGAAGAAAAAGCTAACTTATTGCCCCATTTGACCAAACAGTTGGACTATTTGACTCAAGAAAGACAACGTCTGGATACCTTGATTTCTACCTTGCAAAAAACCATTCAAGAACAAAAAGGAGAAAGAAAAATGACCATTGAGGAAAAATTCACTGGATTTAGCTATCAAGATACTCAAAAATACCAGCAAGAGGCGGTAGAGAAGTACGGTCAAGAAGTCATGGACCAAGCGCTTGAGCGCCAAAAGGGGCGTGAAGATGAGGCTACGGAAGCCTTCAACCAAGTTTTTCAAACTTTGGCGCAAAATCTCAAAGATGGTCTATCCGTATCCGCAAATGAAAATCAAAATCAGGCAGCTAAACTTTTAGAAGCAATTCGAACGTATGGATTTGACTGCTCTATAGAGGTTTTTGGCCATATCGGCAAAGGCTATGTCTATAACCCAGAATTCAAGGAAAACATCGACAAGTTTGGAGCTGGCACAGCCCAGTACACTTCGGATGTCATTGCCCACTATGTGGCACATCAACCCAAATAAAAAAGAGAGAGTGGGACAGAAATCGGTAATTCGTTAGAATTCGATTTCGTCGTCCTACCTCCGCACAGTTGAGTAGGACTGTAAAAGCTGATGAAATCAGCGCAGTAGAGCCCACTCAACCACTGCGTCTTGCTCGACAATCCAAAAATAATTGAGAGGCTAGGATTTTTGTCCTAGCCTCGTTTTTTGCTTGGATCAATTTGAAAAGAAGCTGGCTGATCTAAGAGAGGTTGGATAAATGAACACAATGAAAACTTTACGAAGATTTCACAATTTCAGTTGACAGTCTTGAAAAAAAAGAGTAGAATAACCCCAGTTTTATGAAAAAGAGGCAGGGAATTCCCGGCCTCATGATCTTTTTTCAAGGAGTTTTTTATGTTTTCAACATTGAAAAAATGGTTTATTGGCCGTCCGTTGAAATCTGGTGCAGAAGGTGAAGGCGGATTGCTAGGGAAAATGCAGGCTTTGGCCATGCTCTCTAGTGACGCACTTTCTTCTATTGCCTATGGTCCAGAGCAAGTTATCTTGGTCTTGATGACCGTATCAGCAGGAGCTATTTGGTGGTCCATTCCAATTGGGATTGTGGTCCTGGTTCTCCTAGCTAGTTTAACGATTTCTTATCGCCAAGTCATTCATGCCTACCCTCAAGGGGGAGGGGCCTATATGGTGACTACGGAGAACTTGTCTCCCAAAGCGGGTTTGATCGCTGGTGGTAGTCTCTTAGTCGACTACATGCTGACAGTAGCAGTATCTGTGTCTTCCGGTGCAGATGCCATCACGTCAGCGATTCCATCTCTTCATCCTTATAATCTTCACATTTCCATTTTGTTGGTCTTGATTTTGATGCTGATGAACCTTCGGGGGCTACGTGAATCAGCGACATCATTGATGATTCCGGTATACCTTTTCATTGTCAGTACCATTGCCTTGATCGGCTATGGTGTGATCCAAATCTTGACGGGTCACTTGGCCTATAACGCAACTGCTCATGTGGGTCAAACCATTTCAGGGGTTAGTATTATTCTCTTATTGCGGGCCTTTACGAGTGGATCCGCTTCCCTAACAGGGGTTGAAGCCATCTCCAATTCGGTTCCTTTCTTTAAGAAACCAAAAGCAAAGAATGCAGCTTCTACCTTGACCATTATGGCTTTGATTTTGGGGATCATGTTTGCAGGGATTACCTTCCTCAATTACTGGGTGGGTGTCGTTCCGGCTAAAGGGGTAACAACTCTAGCCCAAATGGCCCAAGCCATCTTAGGGAATTCCCCAGTTGGACAAGCCTTCTTTTACATCTTCCAATTATCAACAGCCTTGATCTTGGCAGTTGCGGCTAATACCGGTTTCTCCGCCTTTCCAATGTTGGCCTTTAACATGGCTAAAAATAAATACATGCCACACATGTATATGGAAAAAGGGGATCGTCTGGGCTATTCTAATGGGATTTTGACCTTGGCGATTGGTGCCATCGTCTTGCTCTTGATTTTTGATGGACAAACAGAAAGCTTGATTCCGCTTTATACCATTGGGGTCTTCATTCCTTTTGCCCTTTCTCAAACAGGGATGGTGATCCACTGGAAACGCCAATATCAAAAAGGATTTCTTAAGTATTCGCTTGCCAATATCCTGGGGGCAGCCATCTGTTATGGAATTGTCTTGATCCTCTTATTATTCCGTTTGCGTGAGATCTGGCCCTTCTTCCCTATTATTGGTCTCTTGCTTTGGATGTTCTTGAGTATCCGTAATCACTATGATAAAGTTGCGGCTCAATTGCGCTTGGGAGGTAAGATCGAAAAGACAAGTTATGCGGGCAATACCGTGATTGTCCTTGTTGGGAATGTCACTCAGGTAAGTGTGGGAGCTATGAGTTATGCAAATAGCCTAGGAAACGATGTTATAGCTATGCACGTCTCAACGGAAGAAACCAAGGTTAAAGACGCTGAGGTAGCAGAAGAATTTAAGCACTATTTCCCTCATATTCGCTTTGAAAATGTCATGACCAGTTACCGGGATATTATCCAGCCAACAGTTGAATTTGTCTCAAAAGTGGCTGAGGAGGCCAAGGAAAAAGGCAACACCGTTACAGTCCTAGTCCCTCAATTTATCCCTAAAAAACATTGGCAAAATATTCTCCACAACCAAATGAGTTTGAAATTGAAGTATGCACTTCGTTGGCATGAAGAAGTGGTTGTGGCAAGCTATTCTTACCATTTGTCTGAATAACGATCGCCTAAAGAAAAGATGTCTGCTTGAGCAGGCATCTTTTTGGATTTTCTTACACGAAAAAAACCACTCGAAAGTCTTGTAAGATACAGCCTTGATCTTGAAAAAATGTTTAAAAAATGCTAGAATAAAAAGAACATTTTAGATTTTGAAAAATTCAAAGTAAGGAAAAAAATGGCAAATTTATTAAAAACAATTATTGAAAATGATCGAGGCGAAATCAAACGCCTTGAAAAAATGGCTGATAAGGTCTTTTCTTATGAAGACCAAATGGCAGCTTTGACGGATGACGAATTAAAAGCGAAAACAGTTGAGTTTAAGCAACGTTACCAAGATGGTGAGTCTTTGGATGATCTCTTGTACGAGGCTTTTGCAGTTGTTCGTGAAGCTGCAAAACGGGTTCTTGGTTTGTTCCCATACAAGGTTCAGGTCATGGGGGGAATCGTCCTTCACCATGGTGACGTTCCAGAGATGCGTACAGGGGAAGGAAAAACCCTAACAGCAACCATGCCGGTGTACTTGAATGCCTTGTCTGGTAAAGGGGTGCACGTTGTTACCGTCAATGAATACTTGACAGAGCGGGATGCAACAGAGATGGGAGAACTTTACTCTTGGCTTGGCCTTTCAGTAGGGATCAACCTTGCAGCAAAATCTCCAGCTGAGAAAAAAGAAGCTTACCTCTGTGATATCACTTACTCAACCAACTCAGAGATTGGTTTTGACTACTTGCGTGACAACATGGTTGTGCGTGCAGAAAACATGGTTCAACGTCCATTGAACTATGCCTTGGTCGATGAGGTAGACTCCATCTTGATTGACGAAGCGCGTACTCCGTTGATCGTTTCTGGTCAGACAGCTTCTGATACGAGCCAGCTCTATCACATGGCGGATGCTTATGTGAAGACCTTGACAGAGGACGATTACATTATCGATGTCCCATCTAAAACCATCGGTTTGTCTGATTCAGGAATCGATAAAGCAGAAAGCTACTTTAATCTTGAAAACTTGTACGATATTGAAAATGTAGCTTTGACTCACTTTATCGACAACGCCCTTCGTGCCAACTACATCATGATTTTGGATATCGACTATGTGGTCAGCGAAGATCAAGAAATCTTGATCGTCGACCAATTTACTGGTCGGACCATGGAAGGACGTCGCTATTCTGATGGACTTCACCAAGCGATTGAAGCCAAAGAAGGTGTTCCAGTTCAAGAAGAAACCAAAACATCTGCATCGATTACTTACCAAAACCTCTTCCGTATGTACAAGAAGTTGTCAGGGATGACAGGGACAGGGAAAACCGAAGAAGAAGAATTCCGTGAAATTTATAACATTCGCGTGATTCCAATTCCAACCAACCGTCCGATTGCCCGTATTGACCATCCAGACCTTCTCTACCCAAGCTTGAAATCAAAATTTAAGGCTGTTGTAGAAGATGTCAAGTCTCGTCATGAAAAAGGGCAACCAGTCCTTGTAGGTACCGTTGCCGTTGAAACCAGTGATTACCTTTCTCAATTGTTGGTTCAAGCAGGTGTCCCTCACGAAGTTTTGAATGCGAAAAACCACTACAAAGAAGCGCAAATCATCATGAACGCTGGTCAACGTGGTGCTGTTACCATCGCGACCAACATGGCCGGACGTGGTACCGATATCAAGCTTGGTGAAGGTGTTCGCGAACTCGGTGGACTGTGTGTCATCGGGACAGAACGTCACGAAAGCCGTCGGATCGATAACCAGCTTCGTGGACGTTCAGGACGTCAAGGGGATCCAGGTGAATCTCAATTCTACTTGTCTCTTGAAGATGAATTGATGCGTCGTTTCGGTTCTGAACGGATCAAAGCAGTGCTTGATCGCTTCAAGTTGAGCGAAGAAGAATCAGTAATCCGTTCAAACATGTTCACCCGTCAGGTAGAGGGTGCTCAAAAACGGGTTGAAGGAAACAACTACGATACCCGTAAACAAGTCCTTCAATACGATGACGTGATGCGGGAACAACGGGAAATTATCTACGCTGAACGCTATGATGTTATCACAGCTAACCGTGACTTGGCACCTGAAATCAAGGCCATGATCAAACGGACCATCAAACGGATTGTTGAAGGAGCCAGCCACTCAAGTAAGGAAGAACGCGTTGAAGCGATTCTGAACTTTGCCAAATACAATTTGGTTCCGGAAGATACGATTTCTGCAAGCGATATTGAAGGAAAATCTGACAAGGAAGTTATCGATTACTTGTATGCACGTGCAGAAGAAATCTATGCTAGCCAAGTAGCGAAATTGCGTGACGAAGAGTCTGTGCAAGAATTCCAAAAAGTCTTGATCCTTCGTGTGGTGGACAGCAAGTGGACGGACCATATCGATGCTTTGGATCAATTGCGAAATGCGGTTGGACTCCGTGGGTATGCGCAAAATAACCCAGTGGTAGAATACCAATCAGAAAGTTTCCGTATGTTTAACGATATGATCGGATCGATTGAATTTGATGTGACTCGTCTCATGATGAAAGCCCAAATTCACGAACAAGAACGTCCACGTACGGAACACAGTATTTCAACAACTGCGACTCGCAACATTGCAGCGCAACAACAAGATATTCCAGCAGATATTGACTTGTCACAAGTGAAACGCAACGATTTATGCCCTTGTGGTTCAGGTAAGAAATTCAAAAACTGTCACGGACGTAAATTTTAAGAGCTCCTCTGAAATAGAAAGAGGATGGGTCTAGGTAGCATAAGGAGGCCGTATGGTATTCATTACGAAGAGCAATAAGATTGATGAGCAAGAGATCACTTCGCTTTACCGCTTGGAAGGTCCAGCCTTGGAGCGCAAAGAAGCGCGTGATCGAGAATTGGAAGCTATTATCAAAGGAGAAGACCAACGGATCCTTCTTGTGATCGGGCCTTGCTCTTCTGATAATGAAGAAGCTGTGATGGAGTATGCCCGTCGTTTGGCAGACTTGCAAGAGCAAGTGAAAGATCAAATTTTCATTGTGATGCGGGTCTATACGGCTAAACCTCGGACCAATGGGGATGGCTATAAAGGCTTGATGCACCAACCAGATACACATGCAGCACCAAGCTTTGTGGATGGTTTGAAAGCAGTCCGACATCTCCACTACCGTGTGATTACCGAGACTGGTTTGACAACTGCGGATGAGTTGCTTTATCCAGCAAGTCTTCCTTATGTTGAGGATTTAATTTCTTATCATGCCATTGGAGCTCGTTCAGTTGAAGACCAGGAGCACCGCTTTGTATCTAGTGGGATCTCTGCTCCGACAGGCATGAAGAATCCAACCTCTGGAAATCTTTCTGTCATGTTCAATGCGATTTATGCAGCCCAACATCCCCAAAACTTTTTGTTCAATGCCCAAGCAGTGGAAACATCAGGAAATCCTTTAGCCCATGCGATCCTTCGTGGGGGCTTGGATGCAAGTGGTAAGAATATTCCAAACTACCATTATGAAGATTTGCTAGCGGCAGCAAAACGCTATAGCGAAATGGGCTTGCAACATCCCTTCATCCTGGTGGATACCAACCATGACAACTCTGGCAAACAATTCGAAGAGCAAGTACGAATCGTGAGAGAAACCATGATGAACCGTGTTTGGAACAAGGATTTGGCAACTTTAGTTCGTGGTTTCATGATTGAATCCTATCTAGAAGATGGCCGTCAAAATGAACCAGTGGTTTATGGTCAATCCATCACAGACCCTTGCCTGGGTTGGGAAAAAACACAGGCCTTGGTCAAAGAAATTGCAACGATGAATAAGTAACAGGCAGGGGCGGAAGGAGTGATTCTTTAGCCCCTTCTCTTTTGTCAGTAAAACGATACTGAGACAACAAATAAGGATAAAACAAGATGATCAAAGGACATGGCATCGATATCGAATCGATCGCTGCGATTGAAAAAGCCTATCAGAAGAATACCCGATTCGCTGAAAAAGTCTTAACTGAGGCTGAGCGAGAGCGTTTTGAGGAGTTGTCTGGAAAACGGAAAATGGAATATTTAACGGGCCGATGGTCCGCCAAAGAAGCCTTTTCGAAGGCAATGGGAACAGGGATTGGACCGGTTGGCTTTCAAGAGTTAGAAATTTTAAATGATGCCCACGGAGCCCCCTATTTTTCCAAGTCTCCTTTTTCTGGGAAGGTATGGATTTCGATCAGTCACAAAGGAGACCTAGTGTCGACCAGTGTCATTTTGGAGGAAGAAAATGAAAGCAAGTAAACATAGACCAACTGTTGCTAGAGTCGATTTGGATGCCATTGCCTTTAATGTGCAACAAGTCAGTGACCATATTCCGAGTCAAGCCTTGAAATATGCAGTCGTCAAGGCCAACGCCTATGGTCATGGGGTCGTTGCGGTGACCAAAAAATTGGCGCCTCAGGTAGATGGTTTTTGTGTTTCCAATATGGATGAAGCCCTCGAAATCCGTGAAGAAGGCTTGCAACACCCTATTTTGATTTTGGGAGTTGTGCCAAGTGAAACAGTGAATCTAGCCAAAGAGCATGACATCCGCTTAACGGTGGCGAGTCTTGCTTGGTTGGATCAATTGCTTGGACAAGAAGCAGATCTTTCAGGATTGAAGGTCCATATCAAGGTGGATTCAGGAATGGGGCGGATTGGATTCCGAAGGATCGAAGAGATCAAAGAGGCTGAACGCCTCCTCTTAGCAGCTGGAGCTGAAATTGAAGGGATCTTTACTCATTTTGCAACAGCAGATGAGGCAGATGATCGAAAATTTCAAGCGCAATACCAGTTTTTCAAAGAAGTATTGGCTGCTCTTGAAATCCTTCCTCCTATTGTCCATGCGAGTAATTCAGCCACTTCTTTGTGGCATGCGGATACGATTTTCACAGCTGTGCGCTTGGGAGATGTCATGTATGGCTTGAATCCGAGCGGATCTGTGTTAGCCTTGCCATATGAAATTAAGCCAGCTTTGAGTTTGGTGAGCGAGTTAGTTCATGTGAAACAGTTGGAAGCTGGTCAAGATATTGGCTACGGGGCAACCTATACGACAGAAGAACCCCAATGGATCGGGACGATTCCTATTGGCTATGCGGATGGTTGGATCCGAGAGATGCAAAACTTTCATGTGCTGATTAAGGGGGACTATTGTCCCATTGTTGGTCGCGTTTCGATGGACCAGGTAACGGTTCGCCTTCTAGAAGAATTGCCTCTGGGGACCAAGGTTACCCTGATTGGACGAGAGGGCGAGAAAGAAATCACGGCAACAGAGGTTGCAGATTACCGTGGTACCATTAATTATGAAGTGGTCTGTCTCTTGAGTGATCGGATTCCTCGTGACTATACAGGTGAAGAATAAGAAGAAGCAGGTGGGATTTTCCCGGATGGACCTGCTTTTTTATAAAAGAAAGGAGGAGAAATGAATCTACACCAACCCTTATCCGTACTGCCTGGAGTCGGTCCAAAATCGGCGGAAAAATTTAAAAAGTTAGGGATTGAAACCTTAGAAGATCTGCTCTTGTATTTCCCTTTTCGCTATGAAGACTTCAAAACGCGCAATGTTTTAGAGTTGGAAGATGGTGAAAAAGCCGTCATCTCTGGGGTGGTAGCAACACCAGCCAATGTCCAATATTATGGCTACAAACGAAATCGCTTGCGTTTTTCAATCAAACAGGGAGACCAAGTCATTGCGGTTAATTTTTTCAACCAACCCTATCTAGCAGACAAAATTGAGGTTCAGCAGACAGTGGCGATTTTTGGAAAATGGGACAAGGCCAAAGGCAGTTTGACAGGGATGAAACTCCTGGCTCAAGTGGAAGATGATTTGCAGCCGGTCTATCGAGTGACGCAAGGAGTCAGCCAAAACAGCCTGGTGAAATTGATCAAAATAGCATTCGACCAGGGCTTGGACCAGCTTTTAGAAGAGAACGTCCCCCAAATCTTACGAGAGCGTTATCAACTTATGTCTCGTTCCCAAGCAGTGCAAGCTATGCATTTTCCTAAGGATCTGACAGAGTACAAGCAAGCTCTTCGCCGGGTAAAATTTGAAGAGCTCCTCTTTTTCCAGCTGCAACTCCAAGTGCTAAAAGAAGAAAATCACGATGCCAGCCAAGGGATTTCCTTGGCCTGGAATCCAGAAAAATTAGCAGAACGAAAAAAACAGCTTCCTTTTGAGCTAACGCAAGCTCAAGAAAACAGCTTGAATGAAATCTTGACAGATATGGCCTCACCTTATCATATGAACCGCCTCTTACAAGGGGATGTGGGAAGCGGGAAGACAGTCGTGGCCGGTCTTGCCATGTATGCAGCCTTAAGCGCTGGGAAGCAAGCTGCCTTGATGGTTCCAACGGAGATTTTGGCAGAGCAACACAAGGAAAGCTTGCAAAATCTTTTTCCAGATTTGCCAATTGCCCTTCTAACAGGAGGATTAAAGGCGGCTGAGAAACGAGAAGTCTTAGAAGAGATCGCCTCAGGAACTGCTCAACTGATTGTGGGGACACATGCCTTGATTCAAGAGGGAGTTCACTACCAAGATCTAGGCTTGGTCATTATTGATGAACAGCACCGTTTTGGGGTTTCCCAGCGCCGTATCCTTCGAGAAAAAGGACAAAATCCAGACGTCCTGATGATGACGGCTACCCCTATTCCCCGGACCTTGGCTATTACAGCCTTTGGAGATATGGATGTGTCCATCATTGACCAGATGCCTGCTGGACGAAAGGAAATCATCACACGTTGGGTCAAGCATGAGCAGTTAGAAGTGGTCCTCGACTGGTTAGTCAAAGAACTTGGCAAAGGTTCTCAAGCCTACTTTATTTCTCCATTGATTGAGGAGTCAGAGGCGCTAGATTTGAAAAACGCCCTTGCCCTCCAAGAAGAGCTAGAGACCTTCTTTGGGCAGCGAGCACGCGTTTCTCTGCTTCACGGGAAGATGAAAAGTGAAGAAAAAGATGCCATCATGCAGGCCTTTAAAGAGCACCAAGTCGATGTTTTGGTGTCTACGACCGTTATTGAAGTAGGAGTCAACGTACCCAATGCAACCGTTATGGTCATTATGGATGCAGATAGGTTTGGTCTTAGCCAGCTTCACCAGCTACGAGGCCGGGTTGGTCGGGGAAACAAGCAATCCTATGCTATTCTAGTAGCCAATCCTAAGACAGATAGTGGCAAGCAGCGCATGAAAATTATGACAGAGACGACCAATGGGTTTGTGCTAGCGGAAGAAGATTTGAAAATGCGAGGTTCAGGTGAAATCTTTGGAACCCGTCAATCGGGGATCCCAGAGTTTCAAGTGGCTGATTTGGTAGAAGATTATCCCATTCTGGAAGAAGCAAGGAAAGTTGCTAGCCAGATCGTAGCTACACCAAATTGGCGCGAACACCCCGATTGGCATTTGCTCTCGCTTTACTTAGAAAAGAAAGAACATTTAGACTAAACGGAAAAAAGGGAGTAGAGTGGAAATTCTTTGGATTCCACTCTACTCCCTTTGAGATTGCATTTTACGGGCTTTGTATCTTATTAACTGAACACGGGCTGCGGATTGTGTCAAAAAGATGAATCCTCCTAGAATCTAATGATTCTGCGTCGAATTCCCTATTTTGACTGTATCCGCTACGCCCTTTGTATCTTATACTACCCTTCGATATAGTCTTTGAGTTCTTGTCCTTTTAGGCCAGCATTGAGGGCGATGAGGAGTTTGATGCGCGCTTTGGGGGCGTTTAATTCTTTGATGAAAAAGACACCTGCTTGATGGAGTTGGACGCCTCCTCCTTCATATGCGTAGACGGGTTCAGCGATTCCATTGAAGCAACGGGATACTAAAGCGATTGGGAGACCTGCATCCATGAATTCTTGGAGTTTATGTGCCGTTTCTTTAGGGATGTTTCCTGCTCCAAAGGCTTCGATAATGAGGCCATCGAGCTTTGAAAGATCCAGCATGTCCAGCAGATCGGTTTTCATCCCTGCATAGGTAGCAATGATCGGAACGAACCCATCGATGGTATTGAGATCAAAGCGCACCCTTGGCTCGGCTGTTTTAAAGAAGAGGATTTCCTTTTTCATGACCAAACCTAGTGGACCGTGGGTTGGTGTCTGGAAGGTGCTGACATTGGTGGTATGGGTTTTGGTGACGTACTTAGCCGCATGAATTTCATCGTTCATGACGACTAAGACGCCTTTATCGCGTGCTTTTGGATCGGCAGCCACTCGAAGGGCTGTCAGAAAATTATAGACGCCATCGCTTCCGAGCTCGTTGGAGCTTCGCATAGCTCCTGTAATGACCACAGCGATCTCTGGTAACTCCATGGTATCCAAGAAATAAGCCGTTTCTTCCAGCGTATCTGTCCCGTGGGTGATAACGATGCCGTCGTAGTTGTGAGCTTCCTCTTTGATTTTTTGATATAGGGCTAACATGTGACAGGGGGTCATTTGAGGGCTGGGAAGGTTGAAGAAGTCCTCTGAGGTGACTGCAATTCCTTCAATTGGTGAAGTGATTTGGGTCATGGGATTGACTTCATTGGTAATCACTGCCCCAGAGTCATCTGCCGCCATCGAAATGGTCCCTCCGGTATGTAGTGCTAAAATTTTCTTAAACATGTGAAGCTCCTTGGAATATGTGATATAATTTATTTTATCATAAAAAGAAAGAAACAGTAGACATGGAAATAAAAGCAGTCTTTTTTGATATCGATGGAACCTTGGTGAATGATAGTCGAGCGGTCCTCAAATCAACAGAAAAAGCCATTCAGTCTTTAAAGGAAGAAGGGATCTATGTTGGCCTTGCGACAGGGCGAGGACCGGCCTTTGTCAAACCGTTTATGGAACGCTATGGTTTTGATTTTGCCGTGACCTATAATGGTCAGTATATTTTGACCAAGGACCGCGTGCTGTTTACCAGCCCGATCGACAAAAAGAGCCTGCACCAGCTGATTGACTATGCTCGAGAACACCGTAAGGAGATCGCTCTTGGTACCAAGGATGGGGTATTTGGTTCTCGGATCATGAGTTTTGGGATGAGTCCTATTTCAACCTGGTCTAGTCGCTTTGTGCCCCGCAAAATGGCCCGTACAGTCAGTCGAGGATTTAACAAAGTGGTCAGCAAGGTCGTCCCACAAGATCAGGACACCCTCTATGCACTAGCACAAGAACCAATTTATCAAGTGTTGATCTTATCGAGCCCAGAAGAGACTGCAAAAATAGAAAAAGAGTTTCCGGATCTGAAATTCACACGGTCTAGTCCTTTTGCAGCAGACGTCCTCAACCCAGGCATTTCCAAACTAGAAGGGATCCGCATCGTTGGTCAGGAATTTGGCTTTGACATTGATGAGGTGATGGCTTTTGGAGATTCTGATAATGACTTAGAGATGCTGTCAGGTGTTGGCTTGTCTATTGCGATGGGAAATGGGACGACCAGCGTCAAAGCGATTGCCAAGCATACCACGACCAGTAATGGCAAGGATGGCATTCAAAAGGCCCTGCAACACTTTGGTATTCTCTCAGAGAAAGAACTCTTTCTTTCTAAGGATGATCACTTCAATAAGGTCAAAACCTTCCATGGTGTGATGGATGGGGAAACCCAGGAGAAACCAGTTGTTTGGCAGCCTCAAGATGCCCTTTATCGAACCATGTTCAAGCAAGAGGAGTTGGTAGAATTTGTCCGAGCAGCTAGCACAAGTGAGGAAGAATTTGACCGCTCGGTAGCAGCTCTTCACGAAGCCTTGGATAAGGCTGCAGATAAGGTTCGGAGTAAGCATCCAGCTGAGATCTCCATGGTAGGGCAGGTTGATGCCTTAATTGATACCCTCTATCTGACTTATGGTAGCTTTGTACTAATGGGGGTCGATCCTGAAGAGATCTTCGAGATTGTTCACCGGGCCAATATGGGCAAGATTTTCCCAGATGGAAAGGCGCACTTTGATCCAGTAACTCACAAAATTCTGAAGCCAGATGATTGGGAAGAAAAATACGCCCCAGAACCAGCCATCAAAAAAGAACTCGATCGCCAGCTCAAGGCCTACGAAAAACATGCAAAACAAAAAGAAGCAAAAAAAGACAACTAAAAAAGTTTGGAACAGAAGTTCCAAACTTTCAGATTGAAGATAAAGTCTTCTGAAAAACTTTCCTTAGGTGAGTACGGACGTCAGCGAACTTCTACGAAGTTCCATGACTTATTAAGATACAAAGGGCGTCTGCGGATAAAGTCAAAATAGGAAGTTTGACGCAGAATCTTTCGATTTTAGGAGAACTTATCTTTTTGACACAATCTGCAGCCCGTGTTCAATTAGTTTTGAACCCCTTCGCTTTTCAATTTTTAGGCTCAGGCTAAAACAGTTCCCCGAACTGTTTTACTCTCAAAACTCCCGAGTGCTAGAAACAATAGCGTTTCTAGCACTTTTCTCACGGCGGAAAGTTTTTTATCTTCAAAAAATAAAAGTCATTTTTTGAAAATCATCTAACTGTTTTATGTAAAACAATAGTTTGTCTACATTCAAAAAGTTTGGAACCTTTGTTCCAAACTTTTTCTTTCTTACATGGTTTTATCCTTATCGCGCACCACTAGTAAGTCTACTTTGGCGTGGCGAAGGATGTATTCTGAGGAGGATCCGACCATTAAGCGTTCGAATGCATTGAGTCCAGTAGCACCGACCAAAATAAGGTCAACCCCTTCTTTGCTTGGGATATCATTGGCCAAGAGGACTTTTGGATTTCCCATTTCTACAACAGTCGCAATATTTTGAACCCCGACTTTTTCAGCACGTTCCTTGTAGCCTTTGAGCAATTCATTGGCTTCTTCTTGCAATTCTTCGTAGACTTCAGCATCAAAGGTTGAGACACTTTGAAGGGCACGGGTATCGATGACGTGGACAATAGTCAATTTAGAGCCGTTGCGAAGAGAAACATTAACCCCTTTTTCAAAGGCTAATTCTGCTTCATGGGAACCGTCGACGGCGACCATGATGTTTTCGTATTTTTGAGACATAACCCTACCTCCTTATAGCTTGAAAACATGGATAGAACAGAAGTTCTTCTATTCTTTATACACTTATATTTTATTCCTTTTAAGCTAGAATGTAAAGGTAAAGTCTCACTTTTCTGGTATATTTTTGCAGAATTTATAAAGTCCTCAATTTGTACTCTATTTGAACTAGTGGTATAATAGAGATAATTTCGTGAATCGAGGCAGAATATGAAGGAATATAATAAATCAAGCAAACTCGAACATGTCGCTTACGATATTCGTGGTCCAGTCTTGGAAGAAGCCATGCGCATGCGAGCAAATGGAGAAAAAATTCTTCGTTTGAATACAGGGAATCCTGCTGAATTTGGCTTTACAGCTCCAGATGAAGTTATCCATGATTTGATCATGAATGCGCGTGATAGTGAAGGCTATTCGGATTCAAAAGGGATCTTTTCAGCCCGCAAGGCCATCATGCAGTACTGCCAGTTGAAAAAAATTCCAAATGTGGATATTGATGATATTTACCTTGGAAATGGAGTGAGTGAGCTGATCGTCATGTCCATGCAAGGACTGCTCGACAATGGCGATGAAGTCTTGGTTCCTATGCCGGACTATCCTCTTTGGACAGCAGCTGTCAGCCTAGCTGGTGGGAATGCGGTTCACTATCTTTGTGATGAAGAAGCAAACTGGTATCCAGATATTGAGGATATCAAGTCGAAAATCACCTCAAACACCAAGGCTATCGTTGTCATCAACCCGAATAACCCAACAGGTGCCCTCTATCCGGATGAGATCCTACTTGAGATTGTGGAGATCGCTCGCCAAAATAACTTGATCATCTTTGCGGATGAAATCTACGATCGCTTGGTCATGGATGGCGAAAAACACACGGCTATTGCAAGCTTAGCGCCGGATCTTTTCTGTGTGAGTATGAATGGCTTGTCAAAATCTCACCGGATTGCAGGTTTCCGTGTTGGTTGGATGGTTCTGTCTGGTCCGAAGCATCATGTGAAGGGCTATATCGAAGGCTTGAACATGTTGTCCAATATGCGTCTTTGCTCAAATGTTTTATCTCAACATGTTGTGCAAACCTCTCTTGGAGGTTACCAATCTGTGGATGAACTCTTGCTTCCAGGTGGTCGAATCTACGAACAACGGAACTTTATTTACAAAGCCATCAATGAGATTCCGGGCCTCTCAGCTGTTAAGCCAAAGGCTGGATTGTATATCTTCCCTAAGATTGATCGGGATATGTACCGAGTGGATGACGATGAACAATTTGTTTTAGAATTCTTGAAGCAAGAAAAGATTCTTTTGGTTCATGGCCGTGGTTTTAACTGGAAGGACCCAGATCACTTCCGGATCGTTTACCTCCCACGTGTGGATGAATTGGCTCAAATTCAAGAAAAAATGACTCGTTTCTTGAAACAATACAAACGCTAATTAGTTAAAGGATTGAAGATGAAGGTCTTCAATCTTTTTTGTTTCATTCTATAAAATCCATGTTATCTCATCGCCATTTTTCTGAATTGTGCATAATTGTAGAAAAAATAAATAATTTTCAGATAATTTGATTGAAATTCCCACACTTATATGATATACTTGAGCTGACTATATGCGAGGTTTATTATGGCAAACTTATTAGAAAAGACACGTAAAATTACATCTATCTTGAAACGGACAGATGAACAGTTGCAGGCTGAGATGCCTTACAATGATATTGCCCAGCAATTGGCGGATATTATCCACTGTAATGCCTGTATCATTAATAGCAAGGGAACCCTTCTTGGTTATTTCATGCGTTACAAGACCAACAATGACCGGGTAGAAGCTTTCTTCCAAAATAAAAAACTACCAGAAGATTATGCCAAGGCGGCTAGTTTGGTCTACGATACAGAAGCTAATTTAGATGTGGACCATGATTTGAGTATCTTTCCGGTTGAAACCAAGTCTGAATTTCCTGATGGCTTGACCACCATTGCGCCTATTCATGTTTCTGGGATTCGGTTGGGTTCCTTAATCATTTGGCGCAATGATAAACAGTTTGCGGATGATGATTTGATCTTGGTTGAGATTGCTAGTACCGTGGTAGGGATTCAAATGTTGAACTACCAACGCGAGGAGGACGAGAAGAATATTCGTCGTCGCACAGCGGTGAATATGGCTGTCAATACCTTGTCTTACTCTGAGTTGCGTGCCGTATCTGCCATCCTTAGTGAATTGAAAGGCAATGAAGGTCAGTTGACCGCTTCTATCATCGCAGATCGTATTGGCATTACCCGTTCTGTGATTGTCAATGCACTTCGGAAATTGGAATCTGCTGGTATTATTGAAAGTCGTTCACTCGGAATGAAGGGAACTTATCTCAAAGTGTTGATACCAGATATTTTTGAAGAAATTAAGAAAAGAGACTACTAATGGCTAAAGCATTAATTTCAATTGACTATACTGTCGATTTTGTGGCGGATGATGGTAAGCTTACGGCAGGTGCTCCTGCACAAGCCATTTCTGAGACTATTGCTCAGGTGACCCAATTGGCCTTTGATCAAGGAGCCTATGTCTTTTTTGCCATTGATGCGCATGATGTAGACGATCCTTTTCATCCTGAAAGCAAGCTCTTCCCACCCCATAATATCATTGGGACTAGTGGACGTGATTTGTACGGCCCTTTGGCAGACTTTTATCGGGACCACAAAGCGGATCCGCGCGTCTTTTGGATGGACAAACGTCATTATTCTGCTTTTTCAGGGACGGATCTAGATATCCGCCTTCGTGAACGTCATGTGGATACCGTTATTTTGACTGGGGTCTTGACGGATATCTGTGTCCTCCATACAGCGGTTGATGCATACAACCTCGGCTATCAGATCGAAGTCGTGGAACCTGCAGTGGCATCGCTCACTCCTGAAAATCACCAGTTTGCCTTGAACCATTTCAAGCATGTCTTAGGGGCAAGCTTGGTAGACGGCACACTAGCTGTATTCGATACAAAATAAGAAAATTTTCTAAAAGAGGTCATAGACGGTTGTCTAGGCCTCTTTTTGGGGCCTAGAAATTGTTTTCCTCTCTTGAAAATGGTATTCTAATGGAAGAAAATAAGGGGGAGTTATGAGTAAAAAAGCTGTCGTGTTTTCAGCAGATCTATCTTATATGGAAAAGTTGGAAACCGCTATGAAGTCACTGTGCGCCCATCAGGATCAGTTGAAAATTTATGTCTTAAATGAAGATCTACCAACGGAGTGGTTTGCTATCATGAATCAGCGCTTGCGCCAGTTGGATTCAGAAGTGATTAATTGTCGGATGTCTCCCGAGCAATTCCAATCCTTCTCGCTTCCAAGTGACCATATTCACTATGCGACCTATTTCCGTTACGCTATTCCAGAGTTTGTGGAGGAAGAACGGATCCTCTATCTGGATTGTGACATGATCTTTACACAGGATTTATCGCCTTTGTTTGAGGTCGATCTAAAAGGTTATGGACTGGGTGCGGTGGTCGATAAGCCAACGACGACAGATGGATTTAATGCTGGACTTTTGGTGATTGATAAGACTTGGTGGCAAGAGCACCAAGTAACAGATGCACTTTTTGATCTTACTCGTGAACACCATCAGCATGTTTACGGAGATCAAGGAATTTTGAATCTGTATTTCAAAGATGCGTGGTTTCCATTACCTTGGACCTATAATTTACAAGTAGGTTCTGATAAGGATCAATACCTCTATGGAGATCTAGACTGGTACGATGCCTTTCAAGGGATTCCGGCGGTCATTCACTACACCTCTCATAATAAACCATGGACCTCCAAACGCTTCAATCGTTTTCGGGAACAATGGTGGTTTTACTATGCCCTCTCTTGGGAGGAGATTTTGCTTCGAAAACCGATTTTGAAGCAAACCTATCAAGACCTAGTGGGAGAATTTCCTTATCATGCTGCCATTTATACCCATACAGCAGATATACACGAGTTGGAGACTTTGTTAAAAGAGTTGCCAGACGTAGCGATTCATGTCCTTGCCCATAGCCATTTTGGTTTTAACTTGGTGCAATTGGAACGCTACCCCAACCTCTTTCTTTATCCCTCTTTTGATCCCTTGACCAGTCGAAAGGTCCTAGAAAAATTGGATTTCTATCTGGATATCAATCCTTACGATGAGGTGGATCAGGTGACGCAAACGATCCATCAATTGGGCTTGCCGATTTTCTCTTTTGAAGGAACCAATCATGTAGAGAATGGTGTGAACCAAGTGTTTGCGGATGATCAGGTGCAGGAGATGGTGGCAGCGATTCGCGATTATTTAAAGAGAAATGAGAAGAAGCATGGAAACAAATGAAGTAGTGAGTATCATCATTCCCATCTATAATGTAGAAGCTTATTTGAGACAATGTTTGGAAACGGTTGTCCATCAGACTTACCCTCACCTTGAAATTATCCTGGTCAATGATGGTTCGCCAGACCAGTCAGAAGAGATCTGTAAAGAATTTTTTAGGAAGGATGCGCGCATCCGCTACGTTCGTCAAGAAAATGGGGGCTTATCTGCTGCCCGTAATACAGGGATTGAGTTGGCGACTGGTGATTATATCACCTTTATTGATCCAGATGACTGGGTGACGGAGGATTATGTAGAAGTGCTCTATCGTCAACTGAAGAAGTATGATGCGGATGTCTCCGTAGCCAACTATAACCTCTATGATGACAGTAGTAGCAAATACTTGATCAAGGTAACGGACGACGATTATTCAGAGACCCTTTATGAGGGACGTGAGATCATGGACCAGGATGCCATCCAGGAGACCAGAGATATGGCCTGGGCTTGTGCCATGATGAAGCTCTATAAGCGTAGCTTATTTGAAGGGCTTCGTTTTCCAGTCGGAAAAAATGTTGAAGACAACTTCCTGATGTACAAGCTCTTCTTAAAAGCCCATCGGGTAGTTCATACGGAGAAATGTATTTATTGGTATCGCGTGGGGCGTGCAGATACTCTGTCCCAGGTTTGGACAGAAAAGCGAGTCGTCGATGAGATGGAAGCTAAGCAGGAGAAGTTGGCTCTACTGGGGATGTTGGGCTATGATTTGACTTGGCATCGTTATATCTATAAAACGCGCTTGAAACGGGCCCTTGAAAAATTAGAGGAAGCAGGCTTGCAAGGGTCAGAAACCTATGAGCGCGTGGTGACCAACCTCCGTTTTATTGAAACGATGGACTAACCCCTTATTGATGAGAAAGGATCAGCATGTTCATTATTGCATCAGAGCAGACCAGAGAGCTGGATCGTTTGCAAAAATACTTGGACAAACTTGGCCAGCCCTATCGGGTATTTGTGACCAATTTGGAAACAGATTTGGACCAACAGACAGAGAGTCTTGCGACCTTTTTTACCCAAAAAGACCCAGTATCAAAAATTGGAAAACCTTTATTTTTCAATGATCTAGAAGTTCCAGAATTATGGGAATGTTGGACACTGGGGATCACAACCTATCTTTTTGATGGTGAGGAACGTCGTGCCAACGTGGTTTTGCGAGAGGATATCTTGTCCCGAACGGTTGATAGAGTGGAGTGGTTTGGTCAGGGAGAGGAGATCATATCGATTGATGTCTACAACCGCTATGGCTGGAGAAGCAAACGGAGTCTCCTTACGGAAGCTGGTCAACCCTATTTAGACATCTATTTGAACCGTCAGCAAGAAGAAGTCTTGCTTCACTTTGTCTCACAAGGAATCTTTTTGCATCAAACTCCTAAGGGACGGGATCGCCTGTATGCCAGTAAGGAAGAGCTGCGAAGAGCTGTCCTAGAACAAGTCTTGCCGGAAGATGAAGCTATTCTTTTGCTGGACAAGTCATTACTAGATGTTGTGAAAGAGATACCAAAGGAAAGACTCGCTTACTGTGCCAGTAATGCGCATGATTTAGACGAGATCAAAGAACAAGTCAGTCAGATTTTATTGGTAGAAGATGGTCTGTTGAGGGAGAAAAAAGCCGGAATCACAGTCTTGTCAGGGCTGGTAGATGTGGAGCAGGAAAGTTTTCAACCAGAAGCCCTGGTCATGACGGCTTCTCAAGAGGTCGAAGGCCTATCTAGCCTGGTCCATCAATTCCCACAAGTCACCTTTCACATTGCTGCTTTGACGGCTATGGGGCCGAAATTAACAGACTTAGCGACTCGCTCCAATGTGCGCCTCTATCCAGGGATTTCGCTGGACAAATATGAGGACTTGTTATCCAGCTGCTCTATTTATCTGGATTGCAACCAGGGAGAAGAAGTATGGAGTAGTAGTCTTCATGCTCTTGAAAATGGGCAAGTCTTATTTGGTTTGAAGAGTACGGTGCATCAGGAAACCTATAAAGACTTGAGCACGATCACAGATACAGTCGAAGAAATGGAACAGCAACTAGATACCTTGCTCCAGCATCCAGAAACCTATAAAGAATTGGTAAGAGAGCAAGCACGAATCTTGAAATTACCTGAAAAAGAAGCTTTGGAAGAGCTGTTTAAGCGATTAGAGGGAGGTACAGCATGACCATTTATACCTTTAATCTATTAGTGGGATTTGAACCCAATGGGGTCGATGTTGCACAAGCTTCTCGGGCAAAGATGCTCCGGGGGCTAGGAGTAGCAGCGAAGTTTGTCTTTACCACTTGGCCCACTCCAGAAAAATTGGCCTATTACCTCTCATTGGGGCACCGGGATGAGGAACTGCTTTTTGCTCATGTAGCTTTTACGGATCAACAGACTACGGTCCCTCAAAAGACGGTTGGAGCCTTGCAGATGGAGTTTCAACTGACTCGTCTGGATGTTGTTGAAAAAACGGAAAGAGACATTCACTACCAATTTGCGGATGGAAACGCCCTGACCTTTCATCTGGATCCCTATCATCCAAACTGTGTCCGCTATGTAGACTATCTTTTGGCTGGAAATAGGATCAAGCGAGAGTATTATGGAGCTTGTAAACTTGTCACAGAGTATTTTCAGTATGGTAGTGTTGTCAGACGGATCTATCACCATCAAGATGGGACTATCGCTTTTGAAGAATCGAGGTTAGGTGGAAGCTGGCTCTATAAACTGGGGTCTGAGATTTTGACCAACCATACAGAAGTGATGAGACGTTTTTTGTCGCAGCTGTCGCTAAAAGAAGAAGATCTGATTCTGCTTGACCGGGCTTCGCGCATGGATTTTGCCCGCCCTTTGTTGGAGAAACCTGCTTCTTCAAAGCTCGCCATGGTGTTTCATTCGGAGCATGAATTTGAAAATGGCCATCTCAATTATGAATATTATTATGTGTTCAAGTATGCTAAACGCTTCGATTATTTCATCACGGCAACGGATCTTCAAAAAGAAGTCTTGGAGCAGACACTTGCTAAACAAGGATGCCAAGGAATTCCAATCTATAGCATTCCGGTTGGGCATCTAGAAGAATTGACAGAATCACAAGGAGATCGACCTCCCTTTAGTGTGCTCACAGCTTCCCGTTTGGATCCAAGAAAACGCATCGATTTGGCTATTCGAGTAGTGGCCCAAGCTCATGAAAAACTCCCAGCCCTTCAGTTTGATATTTATGGGAAGGGTGGAGAAGCGGACAACTTGCGCCACCTGATTCAGGAGCTTGCAGCACAAGATTATATTCACCTACGCGGTCATGCGGATCTTCAGCAGATCTATCCTTGCTACCAAGCCTACCTCACCACTTCTCAGTGGGAGACCTTTGGTTTGACTTTGATGGAGGCGGCTGGAGCAGGTTTGGCCTTGCTGGGCTTTGATGCCCGTTATGGTAATCCAACTTTTATAAAAGAGGGTGAAAATGGCTTTTTGGTACCTTATAGCGAGACAGTGCCAGAAGAAGAGTTGGTGAAAGAGTTGGCAGACAAGCTGGTCCAGCTCTTTGAAAGCGACCTCGCTCCATTCCATCAGGCTTCTTATGACTTAGCCTCCTCTTACCTCGCTTCTAAGGTCCAGGAAGTCTGGAAAGAGACTCTGATGGAGATGGGGCAATTCGGCGGAAAAGAAATATAAAATGAAGATTCTGTAGTGACAAAAAAGTCCTACAGATTTTTTCTAAGGCAAGCAAATTGGCCTAAATTATGGTAAAATAGAGGGTATTGAAAAATCATCATTTCACGAAAGGAAGCAAGATGAAAATTACGCAAGAAGAGGTAACCCACGTTGCCAATCTTTCAAAATTGAAATTCTCTCC
>JAWDWJ010000010.1:0-47200 GCA_032477695.1 Streptococcus parasanguinis | reverse complement strand
AGAATTCGATTTCGTCGTCCCACCTCCGCACAGTTGAGTAGGGCTGTAAAAGCTGATGAAATCAGCGTAGTAGAGCCCACTCAACCACTGCGTCTTGCTTGACAATCCAAAAATAATTGAGAGGCTAGGACTTTTGTCCCAGCCTCTTATTTGACTTTATCCGCTTGGCCCTTTGTATCTTACTACAATGGCCTTTTATTAGGCATTCCTGCTTTTCTTGGATATTTATTAGGGGTTTCTTTTTTCTTTTCGACAAGAGTGATATAGCGTGGATCGCCATTTGGCAATTTATACTGTAGATTGTCTTCAACCTTACTAAATAGCAGGTTGAGGGCATTTTTGGCTTCCTCCAACTCTTCTGGAGCATTGCTAGCCTTGAGAGCAAGAAGCTGTCCCCCTACTTTCAGGTAAGGGATGGTCAGTTCAGAGAGGACCTGCATGCGGGCAACAGCGCGGGCAGTTACGATATCAAATTGGGCACGAAAAGCCTTATCTTGCGCAAAGTCCTCCGCACGTCCATGGTAGAAATGAACTCCGCTCAAACCTAACTCTTCAGCCAGCAAGTGGAGAAAATTGATCCGCTTATTGAGGGAATCAATGATGGTGACATCCAGCTCAGGAAATAGGATCTTCATGGGTAGGCTTGGAAAGCCGGCGCCAGCTCCGATATCCAAGAGACGGATGGATTGGTTTTCGATCAAACCTTGTAAAATGGGTGCGATAGAATCATAAAAATGCTTGAGATAGACTTCGTCTTTTTCGGTGATGGCAGTTAGATTAATCTTTTCATTCCATTCCACGAGGAGCTCAAAATAGCGTTCGTATTGCTCTTTTTGACGGTCAGTTAATGGAAAGCCGAGATCGGCTAAACGGACATAAAATTCTTCTGGTTTCATGCTTTTATTTTACCACAAAATAAGGGAAATTTGATATACTGGTAGAAAGAAATGAAAGGAATTCAATAAAATGATTTGGATTATTCTTGGGATCATTGTGGTCCTTGTGTTGATTGTAGTAGGAGTTTACAACGGTTTGGTGAAAAGCCGCATGCAGACTCGCGAAGCTTGGAGTCAAATTGATGTACAATTGAAACGTCGAAATGACTTGATTCCAAACTTGATTGAAACCGTTAAAGGCTATGCCAAGTACGAAGGAGATACACTAGCAAAAGTGACTCAACTTCGTCAACAAGTGGCTCAAGCTACTTCACCTGCAGAAGCAATGGCGGCCAGCGATGCTCTTTCCCGTCAAGTGGCAGGCATCTTTGCGGTTGCTGAAAACTATCCAGACTTGAAAGCTAACACCAACTTCATGCAGTTGCAAGAAGAATTGACCAATACAGAAAACAAAATTTCTTATGCCCGTCAATTGTACAACAGTGTCACAAGCAACTACAATGTGAAATTGGAAACTTTCCCAACAAACGTAATTGCTGGAATGTTTGGCTTCAGACAAGCCGAATTCCTTCAAGTGCCTGAAGAAGAAAAAGCTGTACCAAAGGTGGATTTTAGCGGATTAGGAGACTAATATGCTCTTTGACCAAATTGCAAGCAATAAAAGGAGAACCTGGATTCTCCTTATTGCTTTTTTCATACTCTTGGCTCTCATCGGAGCGGCCGTTGGCTACCTCTGGTTAGGCTCCTCACTTGGGGGCGTCATACTAGCTTTGATTATTGGTGGGATTTATGCCTTTAGCATGATTTTCCAATCAACCGAGGTCGTCATGCGGATGAACGGGGCGCGTGAGGTGACCGAAGAGCAAGCCCCTCAACTCTACCATATTGTCCAAGATATGGCTATGGTAGCTCAGATTCCCATGCCTCGGGTTTATATTGTGGATGATCCGTCCATGAATGCATTTGCGACAGGGTCTAATCCTCAAAATGCAGCTGTTGCAGCAACGACAGGTCTTCTAGCTGTGATGAATCGTGAGGAATTGGAGGGAGTCATCGGACACGAAGTCAGCCACATTCGCAATTACGATATCCGCATCTCCACGATTGCAGTTGCCCTTGCAAGTGCCATCACCATGCTTTCTAGCATTGGTGGCCGGATGATGTGGTGGGGCGGTGGCCGTAGCCGGGACGATGATCGAGAAGGTAGCAGTGGTTTAGAAATTATTATTCTGATCCTTTCCTTGCTTGCCATCGTTTTAGCGCCATTAGCAGCGACCCTGGTCCAGTTAGCCATTTCTCGTCAACGGGAGTTCCTAGCAGACGCTTCAAGTGTCGAATTGACACGGAATCCTCAAGGGATGATCAATGCTTTGTTAAAACTAGACAATAGCGAACCAATGCAACGACATGTCGATGATGCGAGCAGTGCTCTTTTTATCAACGATCCTAAAAAAGAATCCGGCTTTCAAAAGCTCTTTTATACCCACCCACCCATTGCTGAGCGGGTTGAAAGATTAAGAAATATGTAAAAAAATCCATCAAACAGTGGATTCAGATTGAAGACACCATCATCTTAGAACCTTTCCTTGGGTGAGTACGGACGTCAGCGAACTTCTATGAAGTTCCATGACTTAGTTTTGGATCTAAGGTTCCAAAACTCCCGAGTGCTAGAAACAACTTGTTTCTAGTACTTTTCTCACGGCGGAAAGTTTCAGTAGATGATTGAATAACTCTAAAGAATAAAAAGTATTTATCTTTATAGAAGTTAATAGAATTGTATAAAAGATAACTTTGTCTTCAAGCTCAATCCACCAAATGGTGGATTTTTTATTTGGTAGTTAAGAGGAGGGTAGTGAAACCAAGGATGGCAAAGGTCCCCCACGCTAGGGGAAGGCTCCAGATAGCTAGACTAGAAAAGAGAGCTGTCCCAAGTGGCATGGCAAAGCTGACCATCAGTCCCAAAAAGCTAGAGGTAGAAGCTAATTTTTCAGCGGGTAATTTACTCATTAAAAGACTGGAAACTTTTGGGTTGATTTTTGCTACAAGATAACCAAGGAAAGTGATGAGTAGAAGGGAAAGAATGTCCCAGTGTACCAGGATATTTGTGAACCCAAGCATGGTCAGCCCACCTGCGATCCACAGGAGGGTATGGTGGAGCGATTGCTTGGAAAAATAATCGTGGGGTGTCAAACTAGCCCAGACCATACTTAAAATAGTCACTGCCTCTAAGATCAAGAGGGATTGGCTAAAGCTCAACTGAAAGAAGGGGGAGTGAAGCAGTTGCAAATTGTAGATACCTGAGATGGATCCCCCCAGGGCATTGATGAGAACCAATGAGAAGAGCAACTTGCCAAAGTGGTGAACCTCCTCATCTGCAAAAATACTTTTGGCGTTCTGGTACATCTCTTGGCATTCGTGTACCAAAGAATTCTTACTTTTGGGCTCAATGACGGGATCATGTGTCAGCTGCTTTTTTCTAATCAAGAGACAGGTAGAAGACAGGAGAAAAGTCACTGCATTGATCGAAGCGACCAGGGCAAAATTTTGATGGCTGATAGCTAGCAGCCAAACTCCTAGAGCTTGTCCAGAAATCGAACAGACCATACTAAGCAGTTGGTTGAAGGAATAAGCCTCCATTAAATCCTCGTCTGGGATGTTCTTTTTCATGATAGGGAGTTGCAAGCCTCCGCGATAATCACTCAAACAATCTGAAATAATGTTTAAAAAGCAAACAATCGAAAAGGCTAGGTAACCCGGAATCTCGGTCATGAGAGCAATAAGGATGAAGAGGATAGCTTGAAGATAGCCAATGCGGATCAACCAGTTAGCTTTTTTCTTCGTGCGGTCAGCCTTCATCCCAACAAAAATGGTAAAGAGGCTAGGAATAAATACAATGAGATTGGCAATGCCAACTGCTAGGCTCGGTTGCGGCATACTGGCAGCAAATACGACAAAGACCAAATTGTAGATGGCAGCGCCAAGGGTATTTAAAAAGCGTGAAAGACTAAGTAAGGCAAAAATCTTATTACGGACTAAGAGTTTCATAAGCCTTCCTCCTTCACGTGATCAGTTGCTAGGACTTGTTTGATAGATCGAACGATCTGTTTGAAGAGGTCTAGTTTCTCATCATCAGAGAGAAGAAGTTCCTGATCCTTCAGATAAACGCTAGTATGTGAGAGAAGAAAGCGGAGGAAGTGGTTTTTTAGTTTGGTCATCATGGGAAGAACCTTCTTTCTTTACTTGATAGTCCTATTGTAAACCTAAAAAGCAAGAAAAAATTAATGTTGCATATTTTCAACAAAAACTCACAGAGTAGATCTGTGAGTTTTTAGGATTTATTGATCAGTTCTTGCAGGCCCTGTTTGTAGTAGTTGGCACTGTCCTTACAATCCAGAATAGAGAGAACCTGGATGGCCTGTTCCATCTTTTCAAGACCGATTTCTTTTTCTCCCTTTCGATAGAGAAATTCTCCTTTGGCGTAGAGATAAACCGTCCGATGGTAGGCTTCATTTTCGGAGTAAAAGTGGTCCTTGATCAACTGATCAAAATAGGTTGCATCTTCAAATTCATTTGAACTAATGGCCAGAAAGAAGCCATTAAGAAAAATAGAGTTAAGGGCAGGACGAGAGGAATCTAGGAGAAGCTTGAAATCCTCCCTTTGGACCAACTCCTCTGTGTATTGTCGATAGAGGCGACTAGAGAAAAGTGGAGAGGTCAGAGAGAACAGGTTCAATTCAAAATTTCCCCAGATCATTACAGAGAAGAGATAATCATGGAGGAAATCCAGTTCCTCTTGGCTAGCGGTGAGCTCCACCTCAGGATAGAAGCCAAGCATTTGGGCCTTGAGAATAATGCTGGCTAAGAGGTCTTCTTTTTTGTGATGTTTCTGATAGGCTAGCTGGTAAGTTTGGTACAAGGCTTGGTCGTGTTCCAAGCTCATGTTTTCATAGTGCTCTTTCAACAATTTGGGAATAAAAGAGTGCTGATCGATTCCAGCTAGATGAGAAAACTCACTGAGGCTGGTTTTGATCTGTTGAAGGGCCTGAAAAAACCGTTGCGTGGTCAGGTCATTTTCTCCTCTTTCAAATCGCGACAGCATAGAGCGCGAAAATTCGCCACCCGTAGCTTCCTCTAAAGAGATGTGGCGACTTTCACGTATTTGCCGAAAAACTGTTCCGATTTCTTTCATGAATTCTCCTCTATCTAACATTGCTCAATGCCCTAGCCAGTGACCCTCTTTTGTCCAAGAGATGGTGGGACCTTGTGTACAACACCAATTGGCCTAGTTACTGTATCTTTTTTCATGATTATAACAAATTTTTGAGGAGACTTCTTGGTTGAGGGGCAGCTTCATGATATACTAGTAGTATCTAGAAGATTTGAGGACAAAAGAATGAACTTATATACACAAGAAATCCGTAAAAATCCTGAAGGACTAGCTTTTGATCAAGAGTTGGATTTGTTAAAGGATCTGCAAAAGCGTAATTCAGAAATTCTTGATTTAAAGAATGTGACAGCGACAGGACGAGTAGCCTATGATACAGGCCTCTATGTCTTGGATTACCAGTTGACCTACACCATCGTTTTGGCATCTAGCCGAAGCATGGAGCCTGTTGAGCTTCAAGAGAACTATCCTGTAACAGAGGTGTTTGCGGAGGATGTACAGTCTGACGCAGATATCGAGGCCCTAGAGGAAGACTTGATCCTTCCAATCGAAGGTGGGAAGATTGACCTGAGTGAGAGTGTAGCGGATAATATTCTGCTCAATATTCCTCTCAAGGTTCTCACTCCAGAAGAAGAGGCTGGACAAGGTTTTATCGAAGGCAATGATTGGAAAATCCTGTCCGAAGAAGAATACCAAGCCGCTCAAGCGATCAAGAAAGAAGAAAACAGCCCTTTCGCTGGTCTAAATGGCTTGTTTGATGAAGAATAAGCTAGAGATTGCATTTGATAAATTTAGACATAAATACAGGTCTTTTCTTTGAGGAAAGGCCTTCTTTTGATATACTAGGATTAATAAACAACAGAGGGGAGACCTCTAAAAAAGGAGAAAAAGTATGGATACTTTATTTATTCCAGGTTGGTTGATTACTTTTGTAATCGTAGCCATTCTTGTATTGATCTTGTTGGTCAAAGGGTATGTCAACGCTAAACCCAATGAAGTCGTGGTCATTACAGGTCTTCGAAAACAACGTCACTTGCGTGGGAAAGCTGGCTTTATGATTCCCTTTGTCGAACAACGCTCTTATCTTGATATTGAGCAATTCTCGACAGATGTTCGGACGTCAGAAGCAGTCCCAACACTGGACTTCATTAACGTCCGTGCCGATGCAGCTGTTAAATTAAAAATTGGTACTACCGATGAAATGATTGCCCGGGCTGCAGAAAACTTCTTGAACTGGAATACGACAGATATTTCCAACTCTGTCCAAGATGTCTTGGAAGGAAACTTGCGGGAAGTGATCGGTCAGATGGAGCTCCGTAAGATGGTCAATGACCGTCAAGAGTTTGCCTCAAAAGTGCAGGACAACGTAGCACCAGACTTGGCTAAAATGGGTCTAGAAGTCATCGCCTTTACGGTTCAATCCTTCTCTGATGAAGGGGGAGTCATCGATAACCTCGGGATTGAAAATGTTGAAACCATTAAGAAAGATGCCTTGATTGCCAAAGCCAAAGCAGAACGTGAACGCAAGGAAGTCGAAGCAGAACAAGATAAATTGGCTAACGACAAACGCGTCGCTGCCGATCTTGAAATTGCGCAGAAACAAAATGAACTGAAACTCAAACAAGCAGCCCTCAAGCAAGAAGCAGACATTGCCCAAGCAAAAGCAGATGCCGCTAAAGGGATTGAGGCAGAAGTGCAACGTCGTGAACAAGAGCGCGTAGCAGCCGAAGCCAATATCATGAAACAGGAGAAAGAAGCGGAAGTCAAAGAGCGCGAAGTTAAGGTTCGTGAACAAGAATTGGATGCCAATATCCGCAAACAAGCTGAAGCTGAAAAATATGCGCGTCAACAAGCTGCAGAAGCAGAATTGATCGAACGCCAACGCAAGGCGGAAGCAGAACTCTTCGAAACACAAAAAGAAGCCGAAGCTCGAAAAGCTCAAGCCGAAGCTGAGAAATTTGCCCAATTGCAAGAGGCCGAAGCTATTGAAGCCAAAGGTCGTGCTGAGGCTGAAGCCATTCGCTTGAAACTGGAAGCTGAAGCCAAAGGTTTGGACCAAAAGGCCGAAGCGATGAAGAAAATGCAAGAAGCAGCCATTACTGAAATGGTCGTTGACAAGTTGCCTGAAATTGCGCGTGCTGTCGCAGAACCATTAACCAAGGTGGATAAGATCACCATGTACGGGGAAGGCAATGCCTCTAAGATGGTGGGAGATATTATGCAAAGTATCGACCAAGTCTCTCAAGGAGCTGGATTTGATATTCGTCAATTGCTAGCAGGAGCTCTTGGAGTTAATATGACGGTCAATAAACTCAAAGAAGGAGAACAACCGGTCATTGAAGCAGAGGAGTTAGCTTCAAAAGAAGATTAATACCATTCATCAGGAAGTGTCTGAGAACTGTTTCTCGGGCACTTTTGTTTTGAAGATCAAATGACTTGCATGATCTTCTCCCTCTAGAGAGGTGGGAAGCTATTTTCTGCTTTCTTTTGAGGAGGAAAAATGGTAGAATAAAGGCAAACTATAAAGAGGAGTGTCACATGACTAAAGCAAACTTTGGTGTTGTTGGTATGGCCGTAATGGGTCGTAACCTTGCCCTTAATATCGAATCTCGTGGCTACACAGTTGCCATTTATAACCGTAGTAAAGAAAAAACAGAAGATGTGATTGCTTGCCATCCTGATAAAAACTTTGTGCCAAGCTATGATATCGAAAGCTTCGTAAACTCTATCGAAAAACCACGTCGTATCATGCTCATGGTTCAAGCCGGACCTGGTACAGACGCAACCATCCAAGCCCTTCTTCCACACTTGGACAAAGGTGATATCTTGATCGATGGAGGAAATACTTTCTATAAAGATACCATCCGTCGTAATGAAGAATTGGCGAACTCAGGAATCAACTTTATTGGTACTGGTGTATCTGGTGGGGAAAAAGGTGCCCTTGAAGGTCCTTCTATCATGCCTGGTGGACAAAAAGAAGCATATGACTTGGTAGCTGACGTTCTTGAAGAAATCTCTGCAAAAGCGCCTGAAGATGGAAAACCATGTGTGACATACATCGGTCCTGATGGAGCTGGTCACTACGTGAAAATGGTCCACAACGGGATCGAGTACGGTGATATGCAATTGATCGCAGAAAGCTATGACCTCATGCAACACTTGCTTGGTCTTTCTGCAGAAGACATGGCTGAAATCTTCACTGAATGGAACAAGGGTGAGTTGGACAGCTACTTGATTGAAATCACAGCTGATATCTTGAAACGCAAAGACGATGAAGGTCAAGATGGACCAATCGTAGACTACATCTTGGACGCTGCAGGAAACAAAGGAACTGGTAAATGGACGAGCCAATCAGCGCTTGACCTTGGTGTACCATTGTCACTCATCACTGAGTCAGTATTTGCTCGTTACATCTCTGCCTACAAAGAAGAACGTGTACACGCTAGCAAGGTTCTTCCAAAACCAGCTGCCTTCAAATTTGAAGGAGACAAGGCTGAGTTGATCGAAAAAATTCGTCAAGCCCTTTACTTCTCAAAAATCATCTCTTACGCACAAGGTTTTGCGCAATTGCGTGTGGCTTCTAAAGAAAACAACTGGAACTTACCATTTGCGGACATCGCATCTATCTGGCGCGATGGATGTATCATCCGTTCTCGTTTCTTGCAAAAGATCACAGATGCTTACAACCGCGATGCAGATCTTGCTAACCTTCTATTGGATGAGTACTTCTTGGATGTCACTGCTAAGTACCAACAATCAGTTCGTGACATTGTAGCTCTTGCTGTTCAAGCAGGTGTACCTGTACCAACCTTCTCAGCAGCCATCACTTACTTCGATAGCTACCGTTCAGCGGATCTTCCAGCGAACTTGATCCAAGCACAACGTGACTACTTTGGTGCTCACACATACCAACGTAAAGACAAAGAAGGTACCTTCCACTATTCTTGGTACGACGAAAAATAATCTTGCTCTATGGTCAAACGAGTTCTACTAGTAGAAAATGAGAAGCAAATCGCTCGCTTCATTGATTTGGAACTTCAAAAAGAAGGGTACCAAGTTGATGTGGTCGAGGATGGAAAAGCGGCTCTGGCCTTGATTGCTGCGACCAAATATGATCTGATCTTGTTTAATTACGATTTGTCAGATATGTCTGGTGAAACATTCGCAGAGGAAATCAGTCGGATTCGCCCAGCTTCTGTTTTGATTGTTTTGGATAGCCGCGAAAAAATTGCTGAGCACAAAGAGAGTATTCAGCGCTTTGCCGTTTCCTATATGGTTAAACCCTTTATTATCAGCGATTTGGTAGATAAGATCACAGCCATTTTTAGAGGACGTGATTATATTGACCAACATTGTAGCCAGATGAAAATCCCAACATCATACCGCAATTTGCGCATTGATGTGGAACACCATACCGTCTATCGTGGGAAAGATATGATTAGTTTAACCCGCAGAGAGTATGATCTCTTAGCGACTCTGATGGGAAGCAAAGGGGTGGTGACACGAGATCAGTTGTTGGAAAGTGTCTGGAAGTACGAGAGTACAGGTGAGACTAATATTGTGGACGTCTATATCCGGTATCTTCGTGGGAAAATTGATCTACCAGGTCAAAAAAGCTATATTAAGACCGTTCGTGGGATTGGCTATGCCATGCAAGACGCATTAGAATAAAACATTCGAACCCTTAGAGGGTTTGAATATTTTTATACTTCAAGGGAAACGTTTGCGTCAAAAAAGAATGAGTTTTAAAAAGAATATGGCTTAAAAAAGATAAAAAAAGATAAAATTTGGAGAAAAAAATGAATGTAAGGCTTTACAAATTTTTAAAATATGGTATACTAGAAACAAATTAAGCGCAAACGTTTTCTTAAAACAAAGCCTTAAACAATATAAGGAGGTTGAATGATGAACAAAGGATCATTCAAAAGTTTATTTAGCTTTGAATTCTGGCAGAAGTTCGGTAAGGCCTTGATGGTCGTTATCGCTGTCATGCCAGCGGCTGGGTTGATGATTTCAATCGGGAAATCTATCCCTATGATCAACCCGAATTTATCTCCACTTGTTATTACAGGTGGAATTCTCGAACAAATCGGTTGGGGGGTTATCGGAAACCTTCACATCCTCTTTGCCCTTGCTATCGGTGGTAGCTGGGCCAAAGAACGTGCAGGGGGTGCCTTTGCAGCTGGTCTTTCTTTCATCTTGATTAACCGTATTACCGGTGCAGTTTTCGGAGTGACATCTGCAATGTTAGCTGATAAGGCTGCTACGGTTCACACAATCTTCGGTGGATCAATTAAAGTTGCGGACTACTTTATCAGTGTTCTTGAAGCTCCAGCTCTTAATATGGGGGTATTTGTAGGGATTATCTCAGGTTTCGTTGGAGCAACTGCCTTCAATAAATACTACAACTACCGTAAACTCCCAGAAGCCCTTTCTTTCTTCAACGGGAAACGCTTTGTACCATTCGTTGTTATCGTTCGTTCAGCTCTAACAGCCTTGGTTCTGTCAGCCTTGTGGCCAGTAGTTCAATCAGGAATTAATGGATTTGGTGTTTGGATCGCTAACTCCCAATCCACTGCTCCAGTATTGGCACCATTCTTGTTTGGTACCTTGGAACGTCTTCTCTTGCCATTTGGTCTTCACCACATGTTGACTATTCCAATCAACTATACTCAATTGGGTGGTAGCTACCAAGTTCTTACAGGTGCTGCCAAAGGAACAACTGTATTTGGACAAGATCCACTTTGGTTGGCTTGGGTAACAGACCTTGTTAACTTGAAGAAGGCAGATCCTAGCCAATACCAACACTTGCTTCATGCCTACACACCAGCTCGTTTCAAAGTTGGTCAAATGATTGGATCATTTGGTATCTTGATGGGGGTTGTAGTTGCTATCTATCGCAATGTGGACCCAGATAAGAAAGAAAAATACAAAGGGATGCTTTTTGCAACTGCCCTTGCAACCTTCTTGACTGGTGTAACAGAACCAATTGAATACATGTTCATGTTTATTGCTACACCATTGTACATCATCTATGCCCTTGTTCAAGGTGCTGCCTTTGCAATGGCTGACTTGGTTCACCTTCGTGTTCACTCATTCGGTTCAATCGAGTTCTTGACACGTACCCCAATGGCCATCAACGCTGGTTTGGCATTAGATATCTTTAACTTTGTATGGGTAACAGTCCTCTTTGCCTTTATCATGTACTTCATTGCTAACTTCATGATTAAGAAATTCAATTATGCAACTCCAGGACGTAACGGTAACTATGAACAAAATGATGATGCCCCTGCAGGAGATGGTGCAGCAGCAGGTGCTGCTACAAGCTCAGCAAGCTCACAAGTCATTAACATTATTAACCTTCTTGGTGGACGTGCCAATATCGTAGACGTTGACGCATGTATGACTCGTCTTCGTGTAACCGTTAAGGACGCTGAAAAAGTCGGAACAGAAGAACAATGGAAAGCTGAAGGCGCTATGGGTCTTGTCATGAAAGGACAAGGTGTCCAAGCGATCTACGGACCTAAAGCTGACGTATTGAAATCTGATATCCAAGACGTTCTTGATTCAGGTGAAGTCATTCCTGAAACACTTCCTAGCCAAATGACAGCAGTTCAAAAAGCTGAAGCAACCTTTAAAGGGGTAACTGATGAAGTGCACTCTGTTGCAGATGGTGAAGTGATTAACATCGAAGATGTGAAAGATCCTGTATTCTCACAAAAAATGATGGGAGACGGATTTGCAGTTGAGCCTGAAAATGGCCACATCGTTTCACCAGTTGCTGGTAAAGTTACTAGTGTCTTCCCAACCAAACATGCCCTTGGTTTGGTAACAGATAATGGTTTGGAAGTCTTGGTTCACATCGGTCTAGATACTGTTAGTCTTGAAGGAAAACCATTTGAGGTTAAAGTTTCTGAAGGTCAAACAGTGGCTGCTGGAGACCTCTTGGTGGAAGCAGACCTTGATGCAATCCGTGCAGCTGGTCGTGAAACTTCAACAATTGTTGTCTTCACAAATGCAGATGCGATTAAATCCGTTAAGGTCGAACATACTGGTAAATTGGCAGCAAATGCGCCAGTTGCAACAGTAGAATTATAAGAGATGTCGGCAAAGAAAATGAGGTTGGGGCAGTGCACCCGGCCTCTTGCCGTTTCTTGATTTGGAGAGAAGGAGAAATCAGGGGATGAAATTTTTAACATTAAATTCCCATAGTTGGATGGAAGAGAATGCTCAGCAAAAATTTGAAACCCTCAAGGAACAAATTTTAGAAGCGCAATATGATGTGATCTGTTTCCAAGAGGTCAATCAAGAAATGGCCTCAGAAACAGTCGAAACAGATGAGTATTATCAAGCTTTGCCATCATCTGTAGCCATTCACAAAGATCACTTTGTTCGCGTATTGGTAGAAGAGTTAGCTGCTCATGGACTCCACTATTATTGGACTTGGGCCTACAACCATATTGGCTATGATCACCTCAATGAGGGTGTGGCCGTTCTTTCGCGTCAACCCTTGAAGGCAGATGAGATTTTGGTATCCAATATGGATGATCCAACGGACTACCATACTCGTCGAGTAGCCGTTGCCCATACAAGTGTAGATGGCAAAGAGATTGCTGTTGCCAGCGTCCATCTTTCTTGGTGGGACAAAGGTTTCCAATTTGAGTGGCCACGCATTGAGAACTACTTCAGCCAAGTAGGCAAACCCTTTATTCTAGCTGGTGATTTCAATAATCCTGCTGGTCAAGAAGGGTATGAAACGATTCTATCCAGTTCGCTAAAACTTCAAGATAGTTTTATCGAAGCCAAAGAAACAAAGGGGACTTATACTGTAGGACCTGGAATCGATGGCTGGACGGATAATCAAGTTCCATTGCGAATCGATTACGTCTTTGCAAGTCCAGAATGGGACATCCAGCGTCTACATGTCATTTTTGATGATCAAAACAAACCCCATGTCAGTGATCACTATGGCTTAGAAGCTGAATTATCACTTTAATATAAATGGAGAGTCGAAAGGAAAACGATTTTATTCAATCGTCCTTCGACTCTTTTTTATGGATCAATGAGGAGCAAGCATAGGGGATTCTCCTGTTCTTCTGCTTTCTTTACGATTCAATTTATGGTAAAATGAAGTGTTAAAACAGTTTAAGGAGGTAGCAAATGCGTTGTCCAAAATGTGGTGGAAGTAAGTCTAGTGTGGTGGATAGTCGACAAGCTGAAGATGGGAACACCATCCGTCGTCGCAGGGAATGCGAAGAATGCCATTATCGCTTTACTACCTACGAACGAGTGGAAGAGCGGACCCTAGTGGTTGTCAAAAAGGATGGGACACGCGAGCAATTTTCTCGTGATAAAATCTTTAATGGTATTATCCGCTCAGCTCAAAAACGGCCTGTTTCTAGTGACGAAATCGAAGAAATTGTAAACCGGATTGAACAAAAGGTTCGCAGCCAAAGTGATAATGAAATCAACAGTGAGTATATTGGTTCATTGGTCATGGATGAGTTAGCAGATCTAGATGAGATCACCTATGTCCGTTTTGCTAGTGTTTACCGGAGTTTCAAGGATGTCGGTGAGTTAGAGACCCTCTTGAAACAAATTACGAAGGGAACCAAGAAGAAAAAGGAAAAATAGATGAAGCCCAATACGCCTTTCGCATTTTTAAAAAATAATCTTCTTCCACCGGCAGGGGCTGCATTGGAGCAGTATTACCTGCCTATTTTGGAGACGGAAACAGTAGCAGTTTATCGTTATCTGCTCGCCTCTTATGATCAGGGTGAAAAACAATATTTACTTGCTCAAATCCTCAATCACTTAAATATAGGATTTCCACAGTTGCTACTCGCCTTTGATCGCTTAATTGCTATGGGGTTGATCGATCTCTATGAGGAAGAAGTTGGGATCACCATCCAGTTACATGCTCCTCTTGCCTCAGAACAATTTTTTTCGAATGCTGTTTTCAAACGCTTGCTTGAAAAAAAGATTGG
Source organism: Streptococcus parasanguinis (assembly GCA_032477695.1). Classification (GTDB taxonomy): domain Bacteria; phylum Bacillota; class Bacilli; order Lactobacillales; family Streptococcaceae; genus Streptococcus; species Streptococcus parasanguinis_Y. Next base: position 33,152 of record JAWDWJ010000010.1, on the reverse strand, counting down.
GGAAAAGGCCGTGGAGGATCTGCTCCCAGCACGCTCTTTAGGGACTAGACGGCAAGTTTCCTTCTCGCAAGTCTTTGGACTAGATGCTGGGGAGGTGACTGTTCTTCCAAGTAAGAAACAGCAGTTTGATATGGAGATGTTTAAGCGAATGATGGGGCGTGATGGACTTCGTTTTGTGGATGAAGGAGAAGCAACCCTAGCCCTCTTTGCCATCGCAGAAGAGCAACAATGGACCTGGTATGAAACTTATCTTTTAGCGAAAGAAACAGCTGTAGACCGGATTGTCTCTCCAAAGAGAATGAAGCAAAAGTTGGCTCAGGCGAGCCAAGAGCAACCACGCATGTCCTATAGCCGTCAGGAAGAAACCATTCTGAGGGAAGCTAAGGCAAAATCCAGCCTACAATTTCTAGCAGAGATTAAGAAGGCGCGCAATGCGACCATTACGCAGAGCGAACGCAAGACATTATCCAAGTTAGCTGATCTAGGCTTACTAGACGAGGTGATCAATATTATCTTGTTGTTGACCTTTAACAAGACCCAGTCTGCTAATCTCAATGAAAAGTATGCTTTGAAGGTGGGAAATGATTTTTCTTATCAAGGGGTCAACAGTGCAGAACTAGCGATTTTAAAAGTTCGAGAACGCCAGGAACAAGCTAAGTCTCAAGGAAACAAGGGGACGAGTCCTGCATCAGCCAAGAGCAAGCACAGCAATGTTCCCAAGTGGAGCCAACCAAACTATCAAAATCAAACCAGTCAAGCAGAAAAGGTGGATCTTGCTAAAGAGAAACAACGTCTGTTAGAAAAACTGAATCAAGGAGGTGAGTAGATGGAAAGTGTAGGTCAAACCATGTCTCATATGAATCGTGCGCGTCAATTTAACTATGAGGATTTGGTCGCACAGATCTTGGCAGACCAAGAAGTGGCTGCCTTTATCAAGGACCAGTCTTTGTCTGAACAAGAAATTCGACGTAGTATTTCAAAATTTAATCAATACATTAGTGAACGCAACCGTTTCTTATTGGGAGATCCGGATTATATTGCCAAAGGCTACAAACCCATCCTCACCATGAATGAAGGCTATGCGGATGTCGCTTATGAGGAGACGCCAGAGTTAATTGAAGCCCAAAAACGAGCTGCTATCAACCAACGTCTCAACTTGATCAATCTCCCTTCAACCTTGAAAGAAGCGAGTCTAGCCAAGGTAGAACTCGATGATAAGGGGCGATTTGAGGCCTTTGAAGAATTAGCCAATTTTGTGGCCAACTATCCAGAATATCAAAAGGGGATCTACCTCTATGGTGATTTTGGAGTAGGAAAGAGCTACATGATGGCAGCCTTGGCTCATGATTTATCCGAAAAACGTCAGGCCTCTACTACCCTACTTCATTTCCCAAGCTTTGCGATCGATGTCAAAAATGCCATCAGTTCAGGCTTGGTCAAAGAAACCGTCGATCAGGTGAAAAAAGCCGAAATTTTAATTCTCGATGATATCGGTGCGGAACAGATGTCAGCCTGGGTGCGAGATGAAATCTTACAGGTGATTTTGCAGCACCGAATGCAGGAAAATCTCCCAACCTTCTTTACTTCTAACTTTAATTTTGAAGAGTTGGAACGTCATTTTGCGGCTTCGCGCAATGGAGATGAAACCTGGCAGGCCAAACGGGTCATGGAGCGCGTGAAATTTTTAGCCAAGGAAATCCATCTGGAAGGAGTCAATCGTCGATGAATGAAACCATCCGTTTAATGAAATCTCATTTTTCTGTTCGCCGTTTTAAGGAAGAAGCCATCAAAGAAGCTGACCTCAAGGAAATTTTATCAGCTGGGCAGATGGCATCAAGTTGGAAAAACTTTCAGTCTTATTCTGTGATTGTGGTCAAAAGCAAGGAAAAGAAAGAAGCTCTATACGACTTGCTTCCTCAAGAAGCAATTCGCCAATCAGCCGTCTTTCTCCTCTTTGTTGGGGATTTAAACCGTGCTGAAAAAGCTGTCAAACTTCATGAGCAGGATTTCCATCCTGAAGGGGTGGACAACTTACTGATCACCTCAGTGGATGCGGCTCTAGCAGCTCAAAACACGCTATTGGCAGCTGAAAGTCTCGGCTATGGTGGAGTGATGATCGGCATGTTGCGCTACTGTTCAGAAGAAGTCGCAGAACTCTTCCGTCTGCCAGACTATACCTATCCGGTTTTTGGGATTGCTCTCGGAGTACCCAACCAGCAACATGCAGTGAAACCACGTTTGCCATTGGAACAGGTTGCTTTTGAAGAAGAATACCAAGAACAAGACCTATCAGTTGTGACTGCCTATGACAAGGTTCAGGCAGATTACGCTGGAGCGCGTGCAACCGATAGCTGGAGCGAGCGCCTTGCAGCTCAATTTGGTCAACCTGAACAAGAAGAGACCAAAAAACTACTAGAAAAACACAAACTATTATGAAATGAAGAGAGGCGTTCTTGAACCGAAGTCTCGCCTTTCATTAGAAAAGAGGAAATCATGGCCCTACCAACTATTGCGATTGTAGGCCGTCCCAATGTCGGAAAATCGACACTCTTTAACCGGATTGCCGGTGAGCGGATTTCCATCGTTGAGGATGTAGAAGGAGTCACTCGTGACCGCATTTATGCAACAGCTGAGTGGTTGAATCGAAAATTTAGTATCATTGATACGGGGGGAATTGATGACGTAGATGCCCCATTTATGGAGCAAATCAAGCATCAGGCAGAAATTGCCATGGACGAAGCAGATGTGATCGTCTTTGTTGTTTCTGGAAAAGAAGGGATCACGGATGCGGATGAATATGTCACTCGTATCTTGTATAAGACCCATAAACCGGTGATTCTAGCGGTCAACAAGGTGGATAACCCAGAGATGCGCAATGATATCTATGACTTTTATGCCTTGGGACTGGGTGAGCCACTACCGGTATCCTCTGTCCACGGAATCGGAACTGGGGATGTGCTCGATGCCATCATCGAAAATCTTCCGAATGACACAGAAGAAGAAAATCCAGATATCATCAAATTTAGCTTGATTGGTCGCCCAAATGTTGGGAAGTCAAGCTTGATCAATGCGATCCTAGGAGAAGACCGGGTCATCGCAAGCCCTGTTGCTGGAACCACACGGGATGCCATCGATACCCATTTTACCGATGCAGATGGCCAAGAATTTACCATGATTGATACAGCTGGTATGCGCAAATCTGGTAAAATCTATGAAAACACTGAGAAATATTCTGTCATGCGTGCCATGCGTGCCATCGACCGTTCAGATGTGGTTTTGATGGTCATTAATGCCGAAGAAGGGATTCGGGAGTATGACAAGCGGATCGCTGGCTTTGCTCATGAAGCTGGTAAAGGCATGATCATTGTTGTCAACAAATGGGATACCATTGAAAAAGACAACCATACCATGAAGCAGTGGGAAGATGACATTCGCGATCAATTCCAATACCTTTCTTATGCGCCGATTGTCTTTGTTTCTGCCCTAACTAAACAACGCTTGCACAAGTTGCCAGAGATGATTAAACAGATCAGTGAGAGTCAAAATACGCGGATTCCTTCAGCTGTCTTGAACGATGTGATTATGGATGCCATTGCCATTAATCCAACGCCGACCGACAAAGGAAAACGCCTCAAGATCTTCTATGCGACACAAGTGGCAACCAAGCCGCCAACTTTTGTGGTCTTTGTTAACGAAGAAGAACTGATGCACTTCTCATACCTCCGTTTCTTGGAGAACCAAATTCGCAAGGCCTTTGTTTTTGAAGGAACTCCAATCCATTTGATTGCGCGAAAACGGAAGTAGGGAATACGAGACAAATGGATCAAAGTGGAGAAGGATATTTCAAATGATAAAATGCTCATTCTTCCAACTATGAAAACAACTAAAAGTAGCGCATAAGCGTTGCTTTTTTTAATAAGCTGGTAAAATGAAGTGGAGGATAGTCAGATGCGTAGTATCATAGTCCGGATATGCTTTATTCCTTAGCTTTTTTTAAGGTTGAGAAGAGTAAACTCATGAAGATCATGAGAGCTTTAGGTTTGTGTACTTATTATTTAAAATCTATCTGTATCTCTTGTTTCTCGGTTCGATCGTAAGCTTGGAGCTCTTGATCCTATTGTTGGGGATTTTATTAAAAAATAAGGTCGTGTTTTTTCTTTTCTCTATGAGCAATCGGGATTTTGCTATTCCCTTTGTTTAGCTATTTGATCAAACAGTTAACAGATAGATATTAGGGATAGCTGTTTGAACTGAGAGTGTTACGAAATCAGGTAAAAAACGGGCTAAAATCCTTTCAAGATGATAACTATTTTTTCTAATTTTTTCTTAAATATGGTATAATAAAGGGATTAATCTAAGGTGGTAAACATGGCAAAATTAATTCCTGGGAAGGTTCGTTCACAAGGGAGCCTTCTCTATGAAGCTGGGAAAGTTTCCCTTCAGGAAGTAAAAGAAAAATACCTGTATTTTCGGGTGGAAGAAGAAAGCTTGCGGTACAGTTTAGACGACGATGCCGTTTTTTGTAGCTGTGCTTTCTTTCAAAAGAAAAAATTCTGTACGCATCTGGCAGCTGTAGAAGCTTTCTTGAAGAATGATGACAGTGGGAAAGCAGCTCTTGCAAGTCTTGAAGAAGACGCCACGGCGACTGAAGAAACGCAGGAGAAGGTCTCTTTTGGAAGTTTGTTTTTAGACCAGGTCCTTCCAAAAATCGAAAAGAAAGCAACACGCTATGTCTTATCAGCAGTCGGGCAGGAGGATGAATACTCTGGTCAATTCTTATGGACTCTTCGCATTCGTCGCTTGCCAGACGAGCGTTCTTATGTGATCAGAGATGTGCTAGCTTTTTTGCAGACCCTTCAGAAAGAAGGCCACTTTGCAATTGGCAAAAGTTACTATGAACCCATTTCTTACTTAGAATTTGATGGGCCTAGTCAGGATGTGATCAATTTCCTACAAGGCTTGGTCACAGATAGTGGCTCGAAAGAGCAAGATTTCTTTCCCAATGCTGGGCGCCATCTTTATTTTCCACCGACTCTCTTTGAAGAAGCTGTAGAATTACTAATGAATTTGGATTCCTTCCTCTTGCAATACAGCTTGTATGATTTTTCTGAAGTCTATTTTCAGGATGTCCATGGGGAGGAAGATCTCTTTCATTTTCAGGTGGAAGACCATGGTGATTTTTACGAATTGATCATTACTGAGCCACAAGTGAAGGTTGTCGAGTCTGCTGTTTACCTGTTTCGAAATGGTGTCTTCTATCACCTGACGCCCCAACAGCGGATCTTATGGAAGGCGATTCAAGACTTACCAATGGATCAAGATCGAAAAAAACGCCTGCATTTTGATCCAACGGACCAAACAAAGCTTTCCTATAGTTTAAAAGAGTTCAAAAAACTGGGACAAATAACAGCCCCGACCAGCTTTTTAATCCACGATTTCACTCCGGAATTTCATTTTGATCTAGCACAGGATCAGACTGTATTACTGGATGTTGTCTTTCAATACCAGGATCGTGTGGTGACCACGCGTGAGGAACTTCTCAATCTTCCTTATTCTAGTGATTTCGATAAGGAGCAAGAAGTCTTTTCAACCATGCTAGCAGCAGGTTTTACGGATGATTTTTCTTCCCAAAGAAGTCCTTTATCAAGTGAGCAAATCTATCCATTCTTTCACCAACAGATCCCGACTTTTGAAGCCTTAGGAGAGGTTACCCTCTCTGATAGCCTTTTAGATCTTTATCAAGTGGAGCGTCCAAAAATTGATGTTAAAACCAATGGCAGTCTACTGGAGATCGGTTTTGACTTTGAAAGTGTGGATCCAGCCGAAGTGGACCAGGTCCTCAAAGCTCTAGTAGGGCAAAAAGACTATTTTGTCAGCCATACAGGGAAAGTTCTTGTCTTTGATGAAGAAACCAAGAAGATCAGTCGAGCCTTAGCAGATCTGCGGGCGAAAATGAGCAAGGGTGGGAAACTACAAGCCCGCCGGATTGCCGCTTATCAGCTATCTGATTTGTTGGCAGATCAAGACAATGTTCATTTTTCAGAAGACTTTCGAAATTTAGCTCATGATTTGACTCATCCAGAAGACTTCCAACTCCCTCAGATGACAATCCAAGCGACCCTAAGGGATTACCAAGAAACAGGGGTTAAATGGTTCTCCATGTTAAATCATTATGGTTTTGGTGGTATTTTAGCGGATGATATGGGGCTTGGGAAAACCCTGCAGACTATTTCCTTCTTGACCAGTGTCGCAAAAAAAGAAACTAAAATCTTGATTCTAGCTCCATCTAGTCTCATCTACAATTGGAAACAAGAATTTTCAAAATTCGCTCCTCAGATGGAAGTGGCAGTCGTCTATGGTCTCAAGCAGCACCGAGATGAACTCATCGCAACCAATCCACAGGTAGTTATCACTAGTTACGCGTCTTTCCGTCAAGATGTGGAGGAATACCAGAAGAATCAGTATGAGTACTTGATTCTAGATGAAGCCCAGGTCATGAAAAATGCCCAAACCAAGATTGCCCAACACTTACGTGGCTTTGAGGTTCCGCATGTGTTTGCCTTATCTGGGACACCGATTGAAAATCATGTGGGTGAACTCTGGTCTATTTTCCAAATTGTCCTTCCAGGGCTCTTCCCAGCTAAAAGAGAATTTCAAAAATTGAGTCCTGAGACCATTGCGCGTTTTGTCAAACCTTTCGTCATGAGACGGAAAAAAGATGAAGTGCTCCAAGAATTACCGGACTTAATTGAAACAACCTACCACAATGAGTTGGATGAAAGTCAAAAAACGATCTATTTGGCTCAATTAAAACAAATTCAAGATCGGGTTCGAACCTCTAGTGAGGAAGAACTAAATCGGAGCAAGGTGGAAATTCTCTCGGGTCTCATGCGCCTTCGCCAAATCTGTGATACCCCCGCCCTCTTTATGGAAGACTATCAGGGAGATAGTGGGAAATTGGAGAGTCTTCGAGATCTTTTGGGTCAAATCAAGGATGGCGAACACCGGGTTTTGATCTTCTCTCAATTTAGAGGCATGCTGGATATCCTAGAGCAGGAAATTGACCAGCTTGGCATGACCTCCTTTAAAATCACAGGTTCTACTCCCGCTAAAGATCGACAAGAAATGACCAATGCTTTTAATGCAGGTGAGCGCCATGCTTTTCTCATTTCTCTGAAGGCTGGAGGGGTTGGATTGAACCTCACTGGTGCCGATACGGTCATCTTAGTCGATTTGTGGTGGAATCCTGCAGTGGAAGACCAAGCTATTGGACGTGCCCATCGAATGGGACAGGAACAAAATGTTGAAGTTTATCGCATGATTACTCGTGGTACGATTGAAGAAAAAATCCAAGAACTGCAAGCTTCCAAAAGACACTTGGTCTCAACGATTTTAGATGGAACGGAAACACGATCTAGTTTATCGGTTGAGGAAATTCGTGAGATTCTTGGAATTCAGTCAGAATAGCTTGAAAAATTCTGTGAATAGTTTATAATTAATGGAGTGTCGAAAGGAAGAAAGCATGACAGAAAAATATTTTCCTCAAGTAGGGGATAATGAGTTGATGTTAACAGAGATGCCCCACATGAACCTGTATGATGAAACAGACTTGATTAGTAACATTACAGGCGACTATGTGGATAAAAATTATTTGGAATGGCAACCGATTGCTGAAAATACCAAACCTAAGCATCCTTACCACCAACCACTAGAAGAGCCCCTACCGAAAAGACGGCCAGTAAGAAAACCTGATTTTAAAGAGCCGATTGATAAAAAAAGCCCAGCCAATCGTTATGCAGAGGAAGCGAGAGAGCGCGCTCGTGAAGATCTGAAAAAGAAACGCACAGCCCCCTATCTGACAACGGATCCAGCAGCTACTATAAGTAAACGGAAAAAACCATTTATTTCTGAACGGAAACCTGGTCAGCCAACAGCTCCCTTCCAAAAGGAAAACCCAGGCGAATTATTGAAATATAGCAAACGATTGCGACAAGATCAATTGATCCTTGCAGAGTTCGAATCTGCAGGAGAACCAGAAGTGGCAGAACCGACTGAAAAGAAAAACAATTATGATTTCTTAAAGACTAGCCAAATATACAATAAAGATCAGCACAAGTTGAAACCACAGCCAATCAAACAAGAATTGGATTTAACCCATCTAGATCAAGAATAAGGAGAAAACATGTCTAATACATACCATTTTATTGGAATTAAAGGAGCAGGGATGAGTGCTTTAGCCCTCATGCTTCACCAAATGGGACATACGGTTCAAGGGTCAGATGTTGAGAAGTATTACTTTACGCAACGTGGCTTGGAACAAGCAGGAATTCAAATTTATCCATTTGATGTGAAAAATTTGGAAGGCGACAAGATCCTCATTGCCGGGAATGCTTTCCGTCCAGATAACAATGTGGAAATTGCTTATGCAGATGAGCATGGCCTAACTTATAAACGCTACCATGAATTCCTTGGTGAATTTATGCGTGACTTCGTCAGCATGGGGGTTGCCGGAGCACACGGAAAAACCTCGACAACAGGGATGCTTTCTCACGTCTTATCAAATATCACTGACACCAGTTATTTGATTGGTGACGGGACAGGTCGTGGCTCTGCAGCAGCCAAATACTTTGTCTTTGAATCAGATGAGTATGAACGCCACTTTATGCCTTACCATCCTGAATACAGCATCATCACCAATATTGACTTCGACCATCCAGACTATTTCACGAGCTTAGAAGATGTCTTTAATGCCTTTAACGATTATGCCAAACAAATCAGCAAAGGCCTCTTCATCTACGGAGAAGACAAAGAATTGCGTCGGATTACCTCATCAGCACCAATTTATTACTATGGTTTTGATAAGGAGACGAACGATTTTGTAGCAAGCAACCTGCTTCGTTCAACGACTGGTTCAACCTTCAACGTTCATTTCCGTGGAGAAGATTTGGGGCAATTCCATATCCCAACTTTTGGTCGCCACAACATCATGAATGCCACAGCAGTCATTGGTTTGCTTTACATTGCAGGATTTGACTTAGATTTAGTCCGCGAGCATTTGAAGACCTTTGCTGGAGTGAAACGTCGCTTCACTGAAAAAGTAGTCAATGGAACAGTGATCATCGATGACTTTGCGCACCATCCAACGGAAATTATTGCAACCTTGGATGCAGCCCGTCAAAAATACCCAAGTAAAGAGATTGTGGCCATTTTCCAACCACATACCTTTACACGGACGATTGCCTTGTTAGATGAATTTGCTGAAGCTTTGAATCAAGCAGATGCTGTTTACTTGGCACAGATCTATGGTTCTGCACGGGAAGTCGATCACGGCGATGTGAAAGTTGAAGATTTGGAAGCAAAAATTGTCAAACGTTCAGCGATTATTACAGCTGAGAATGTTTCTCCTCTTCTTGACCATGACAATGCAGTCTATGTCTTTATGGGAGCAGGAGATATTCAAACCTATGAATACTCATTTGAGCGTTTATTATCTAGTTTGACACATAGTGTACAATAAGAGATGATTGAGTCTGGAATCGATTGGTTCCAGACTCAAATTTATCTGTCCGCTGAAGAATCATGAAATGAGGAGAGCAGGATGATGATTCGATCAATCACCCCAGCTGATCAAGAACAGCTGTTATTGCTAGAAGATGAACTTCATGACAATGAAGGAAAGAAGCACAAGGCCACTCTTGAGGAAGCGCTAGATTCGAAGGAAACCATTTCTTTGCTTGCAGAGCAGGCGGGGGATGCTGTGGCTTACTTGTTGGCGACAGAAGACCAGCCTTTAAAAGGAAACCTAATCGTATTTCGATTAGCAGTGAGACCAGCCTTTCAAGGTCAAGGCTATGGTTCTATTTTGATCGCTGCTTTAAAGGATCTAGCTGTTCAAAAGGAAAAGGAAGCCATTTGGATCGATTGCCCAGAAGACTTACTATCTTATTTTTCCCAGCAAGGATTTCGAGATGAAGCTGAGTCTGATCGAGGTGTCCGTATGGTTTGGGAACGATAGAAGGGGTAAATGATGAAAGAAAAGATTCACATTAGACAGGCAGAGCTGCAGGATTTGGATGCCATCGAGCGCATTGAGCTTGAGAATTTCTCAGAAGAAGAAGCGATTGCGCGTGAGATTTTAAAAGATCACATCGAAAAGATTCAAACGACATTTCTTGTAGCAGAGTGCCAAGGTCAGATTTTAGGGTATTTAGAAGGACCTGTTAGACCGGAGCGCTATTTGATCGATTCCTCTTTTTCAGAGGTTGAAGATCTAAGTCAGTTAGAAAATGGCTTTATTACTATTACGAGTCTATCCATTGCTAAAGAAGCCCAAGGACTGGGAGTGGGAACCCTTTTGCTTGAAGCGATGAAAGAGATCGCGATTAAGGAGGACCGTCAAGGGATCAATTTGACCTGTCATGATTATTTGATTCCTTATTACGAAAAACAAGGATTTACCAATGAAGGTCTTTCAGAATCCCAATATGCGGGTGAAGTTTGGTACAATCTGGTCTGGGAAAACGAAAACCTTGATTAAATAGGTATTTTGAAGAAGAAGGGCGATTTGTATTGCTTTTCTAAATCTTTTAAGATATAATATTAAGGATTATGATGAGGGAGGTCAATTATTTGACTGATAAATCACAAGACAGTGAGAAGTTATTAAGCTTCAAAGAGCAGATCCTCAGAGACTTAGAAGAGGCCAATGAGCAACTTCTAAAGATCGAAAAAGAGTATGATCTACCTGACCGAAGCATTGAAACCCCTTCTTCACTGAAAGAGGAGGAAGAAGCAACACCACCTCCAAAAGTAGAAGAATCTGCGTTGGCTCCCAAAGAAGAACCAGTGGAGCCGGTAAAGGCGACTCCTGCTGTGGAAGAAAAGAGTGAGCTTACAAAGCCTGCTCCAAAAGAACCAAGTCAGGAACCGGTAGAGGAAAGCTTATCGCGCTCTTCTCGTAACCAGCGCCAACAAAAACAAAAGAAACAAAATAAAATCGCTAAACGAATTGTGCGGACAGTGGTCAGCCTTTTGCTGATTGTGATCGTTGCTACAGGGATCTTTGCAGTGACCTATATCCATTCAGCTGTCAAGCCAATGGATAAAAATGCAACAGAATTCGTAACGGTTGAGATTCCAGCAGGTTCAAGTAATCGTGAGATTGGCGCGATCCTTGAGAAAAAAGGACTCGTGAAAAATGGTCAGTTCTTTAACTACTATACCAAGTTCAAGAACTATAGCAATTTCAAATCCGGTTATTTCAACCTTCAAAAGAGCATGGATTTAGAAACCATCATCCAAAAACTGCAGGAAGAGGGGACCAAAACTCCTCAGGCTCCAGTTCTTGGAAAGGTGACGATTCCAGAAGGCTATACGATCGATCAGATTGCGACGGCTATCACAGCAGATGTCTCTAGTAAGAAGGCAGGCAAGACTCCATTCAAGAAAGAAGATTTCTTGAAGGCTGTCCAAGACGATGCCTTTATTGAGAAGATGGTGGCCAAATATCCTAAGCTATTGGCGAATCTGCCAAGTAAGGATTCTGGTGTTCGCTACCGTTTAGAAGGTTATCTCTTCCCAGCTACTTATAACTATGGGAAAGATACCACAGTGAAAGAGATGATCGATCAGATGCTGGCGGCAATGGATCAAAACTTAAGCCCATACTATGAAACACTTGAGAACAAGAACATCAATGTAAACGAAGTATTGACTCTTGCTTCCTTGGTTGAAAAAGAAGGGGCGACGGATCAGGACCGCAAAGATATCGCGAGTGTCTTCTTTAACCGTTTGAACCAAGATATGCCTTTGCAAAGTAATATTGCAATTCTTTATGCCGAAGGGAAGCTTGGTCAAAAGACGACCTTGAAAGAAGATGCAACGATCGATACAGAGCTGGATTCACCTTATAATATTTATAAGAATACCGGTTTGATGCCTGGTCCAGTGGATAACCCTGGAGTATCAGCGATCGAAGCGGCGGTGAACCCAAGTAAGACAGACTACTTGTATTTTGTCGCAAATGTCGAAAATGGTGAAGTCTTCTTCGCTAAGACATACGAAGAACACAATAAAAATGTAGAAGAACACGTCAATAGTAAATTGACACAAGCAAGTTCAAACTAGAAAAAGCATGTGGCGCGTCCACAGCTTTTTCATTCAAATAATAGAAAGAGAAGAATAATGGCAGAAAAAACATACCCAATGACCCTAGCAGAAAAAGAAAAATTAGAACTAGAATTAGAAGAATTGAAATTGGTCCGTCGACCTGAAGTCGTAGAACGGATCAAGATCGCTCGCTCATACGGTGACCTCTCAGAAAACTCTGAGTACGAAGCAGCAAAAGATGAACAAGCTTTTGTGGAAGGTCAAATCTCTAGTTTGGAAACAAAAATCCGTTATGCGGAAATCGTCGATAGTGACGCTGTTGCAGTAGACGAAGTAGCGATCGGAAAAACCGTTACAGTCCAAGAAGTTGGCGAAACAGATGAAGAAGTATACAGCATCGTCGGTTCAGCAGGGGCAGATGCCTTTGCAGGGAAGATCTCGAACGAAAGCCCAATCGGTCACGCATTGATTGGTAAGAAGACAGGTGACGTTGTCACTGTTGAGACACCAGCTGGAAGCTACCAAGTGAAAATTTTGAACGTAGAAAAAACAGCGTAACTATAAAACGCAAGCCCTCCAAGAGGGCTTGTTTTTTTTGTGTTCTTAATCCCCTTGTTAGGGTGTAAATTTTTCGTTGATTGATTGAAAGGGATTAAAAAAGCACCTGAACTAGAGGGTTCAGGTGCTTAAGTAATTCCGCTAGAATTTAGAAGTTTGTACTACTTTCTATTGCGTTGTTTTCCTGCATTGCGGTTGTTTTTTGGTTTGTGTTGAATTTGTGTCGTTGCAGTTGGTGTAACGTCTTTTTTCACACGGTGACTAGTCGCTTTTGGAGGATTGTTTTTGTATTCCTCAGCGACCCGCTTGCGAAGATTTGGACGAATCAAGTAGTTGATGACAAATTGTTGGATAATTTGGATCACCCCACCGACTACCCAGTAAAGAGTCACTCCGGCTGAAGAGATCAATGAGAAGACACCGATCATAATCGGACTCATCAGTGATGCTTTGCGCATGCTTTCCTTTTGGGTTTCATCTTCAATTCCATGAAGAGAAAGCATACTTTGGATATAGTAAAGAACTGCTACGATCGCTGTCAAGAGCAAGCTTGGTTTGCCGAGAGCAATGCCAAGGAAGCTACTATCTGCTACCCCTTTGGTGTGCTGAGCTGCAAAGAAGAGAGCTGAGAAGAATGGCATTTGGATCAAGAGTGGCAAACACCCAACTCCACCAAACATGCTAACTCCATTTTCACGTTGAGCAGCCATTAATTCCTGTTGCGCCAATAGCTTTTCTTCTTGTGTGCTAGCGTTCTTCATGCGCTCTTGGATTGGCCCAAGGATAGGTTTTAAGTAGTTCATCTTTTCAGATTGGTAGGTTGCCTTCCATGATTGGTACAAACCAAGTGGCAAGATGATTAACCGTACGATCAAGGTGACGATAATAATCCCGATCCCAAAGCCCAAGCCAAGGTTGTTGGCAAAGAATTTGATGGCTTCGCCCATTGGACGGCCAAGAAGATTCCAGATCAATCCAGTCGGATTTCCAGTTTTCCGATCGACACTCACGCATCCTGATAAGAAGACAAGCGAAGCTAGTCCCATCGATGCAAGTAATGCAAGTTTATTTTTTTTCACAAATAGTTCCTTCTTTTTTAAAATGTTACCTTTCTATTCTACTGTTTTTTTTAAAAATACACAATAGTTCTCTAGTCTTAATTTGCAATTTTAAAGTCTGTATAGTTTTCAAAGTTTGCGAGCGTAACATCTAAATAAGTTACATGTGCAAAAGGTGTAGGACCTTTGCGAATTTCTTGAATGAATTTGGCCATTTGGCTACTAGACTCTGCCTGGGCCAGAATGCCAACCGTTCCGTCGTCGTTATTCCAGACACGGCCAGTAATCCCACCGATCTCTAAAGCAAGACTGTACACTCCCCAGCGAAAGCCAACCCCTTGAACCCGTCCTTGGGCAATCATTTTTACCTTTTGCATGTACGACCTCCTTGACTCGAAGAAATCTATCTGAGGCATGATTTCTTCTTTTTCTTTGTGCTATAATAGTTCTATGAATATTATAACGTCTAAATCCAATAATGTAATCAAAAATGCTAAAAAATTACATCAAAAAAAATACCGGACAGATTCTTATCTCATTGAAGGCTGGCATCTGTTTGAAGAGGCAGTAGAAAATCAAGCGAAGATTCAACAGGTCTTTGTTTTAGAAGCCTATTTAGACCGGGTAGAGAACATCCAAAAAGTCACCGTCGTGACCCCGGAGATCTTAAGTCTCTTGGCAGATTCGAAGACTCCGCAAGGGATTGTCGCAGAGATCGCTCTGGAGCAACCAGTCCTTCCAGATCAGTTACAAGGTCGCTACCTTTATTTGGAGGATGTACAGGATCCCGGCAATGTAGGAACCATGATTCGAACAGCAGATGCAGCAGGTTTTGATGGCGTCATGCTTTCGAAAGCCTCCGCAGATCTATACAGTCTCAAGACCCTTCGATCCATGCAGGGCAGTCATTTCCATATTCCTATCTGGAAACTGGATCGAGAAGAACTATTGGAACGAGCTGCGCAATCTCATCTAGCAGTTCTCGCAACGACGCTATCAGAAGCTTCCATCAATTACCGTCAGCTTCCACAGACTAATCAGTTTATCCTGGTTATGGGCAATGAAGGCAAGGGCATCAGTCCAGAAATGGCTACACGAGCCGACCAGCTTGTTCATATTACCATGCCGGGTCGGGCTGAGAGTTTGAATGTTGCAGTAGCTGCTGGAATTTTGATGTTTCATTTAAGGAATTTTTGAGAAAAAGCAGTATACTTAAGTTGAAAAAAGAAATTGGTGGAAATCTTATTGGGAGAGCCTATCAAGGAAAGGTGGTGATCTGATGCAATATCATCGTGACAAAGAATACATGACCTATGTGGGACAGTTGATTCAGCACCCTAAGGTTCAAAAATTAGCCGACATCCCCCATCATATTCATTCCAATCGTTTGGAGCATTCCATTCATGTTAGCTATACTAGTTATAAACTGGCTAAAAAATTTGGCTGGGATGCTAAAAGTACGGCTCGGGGTGGCCTCTTGCATGACCTCTTTTACTATGATTGGCGCGAGACCAAGTTTACCAAGAGTCACGCCTGGATTCATCCACGCATTGCCGTGAGAAATGCGCGAAAGATTACAGATCTTAATGCTAAGGAAGAAGATATCATCATTAAACACATGTGGGGGGCTACCCTTGCTCCGCCTCGCTACAAAGAATCCTTCGTGGTGACCATGGTGGATAAATACTGGGCTGTTAAGGAAGCTTCAGAACCTTGGCGTAAAAAGATGGCCAAAAGGAGATTTTTTCATCGAAAAATGTTAAAATCATAGTAAACAAATTTGAAAGGAACTTGTTTATATGTATAATGATTCAGTAATCCAAGAACAAAGTGGATTGAATGCTTTTTATAACAAAATCTATTCATTAGTAGGAATTGGTGTTGGGATTTCAGCCCTTGTGTCTGGCCTGATGATGACGGTCTTTCAAGACTTCTTCGTTCAAATCTTGACAACAGCACCAATGGTTTACTACGCAGCAGTTGTTGTAGAATTGATCTTGGTCTTTGTTGCCAGTGGGAAGGCTGTTAAAAATAGCCCGTCTGCTCTTCCGATCTTCTTGATCTACTCAGCTTTGAATGGCTTTACCTTGAGCTTTATCATTGCTCGCTACATGCAAGCGACGGTTTATAAGGCTTTCTTGGTCAGTGCCTTGATGTTTATTGTCATGGGTGCTATCGGACGCGTCGTGAAAAAAGACCTTTCTGGAATGGGACGTGCCTTGATGGGAGTCTTGATCGGTGTGATCATCGCTTCTGTTGTGAACATGTTCTTGAGAAGTTCTGGCATGGATTACATCTTGAGTATTATCTCTGTCTTCCTCTTTGCAGGATTGACAGCTTGGGATAACCAAAAAATCCGCTATGTCTATGATCAAACCAATGGTCAACCTTCGACAGGCTGGGCAGTGGCCATGGCTTTGGAACTGTATCTTGACTTTATCAACCTCTTTATCAGCCTTCTTCGTATCTTCGGAAGAAACGACTAATCAAAGAGAGATTGAGCTGGGGCAATAGCCTCGGCTTTTTTTGTCTTCCGACTTGTGCTATACTTATAGTGACTACAGAATAGAAATGAGTACTTATGAAAACACCTTTTGTAACCCGTGAACAATTAGAAAGCCTGACCCAAGAATTTCCTACCCCTTTTCATCTCTATGATGAAGCAGGAATTCGTGAAACGGCTCGTGCCCTCCATCGAGCTTTTGCTTGGAATGAAGGATTTAAAGAATACTTTGCCATCAAGGCGACTCCGAACCCATCGATCCTAAAAATTTTGCAAGAAGAGGGCTGTGGAGTTGACACTGCCAGCTACGTCGAATTGTTAATGGCAGATAAACTTGGCTTTAGTGGAAAAGAGATCATGTTTTCTTCTAACAACACGCCAGCTGAAGAGTTCATCTATGCTCGTGAATTAGGGGCAACCATCAATCTGGATGCTTATGAAGACATTGCTTTCTTGAAGTCTGTGACCAGCATTCCCAAGGTCATTTCATGTCGCTATAATCCTGGTGGAGTCTTTGAACTGGGAACTGATATTATGGACAATCCGGAAGAAGCCAAGTTTGGCATGACCAAGGAGCAATTGATCCAAGCCTTTACCGAGTTGAAAGAACTGGGTGTGGAAGAGTTTGGCCTTCACGCCTTGTTAGCTTCTAATACAGTATCCAACGATTACTATCCAGAGCTAGCGCGTCAACTTTTTGAATTGGCAGTGGAAGTCGTCGAGAAAACAGGTGTCCATTTGGGCTTTATCAACCTCTCTGGTGGAGTTGGGGTCAATTACAAGCCAGAACAAGAACCAAATGATATTGCCATTATTGGGGAAGGCGTGCACCGCGTTTTTGATGAGATTCTCAAACCGGCAGGACTTGGTCATGTGAAAATCTATACCGAACTTGGTCGCTTTATGCTAGCTTCACACGGTCTTTTGGTAACCAGAGTGACGCATAAAAAGAAAACCTACCGGACCTATGTGGGTGTCGATGCTTCAGCTGTGAACCTTCTTAGACCGGCTATGTACGGTGCTTATCACCATATTACCAATATGGATCGTCCAGAGGAACCGACTGAAGTGGTCGATGTCGTGGGAAGTCTCTGTGAAAATAACGATAAATTTGCTAAACAACGAGAACTACCAGTGACGGAGATTGGAGATTTGCTCGTGATCCATGACACCGGAGCCCATGGATTTTCAATGGGGTATCAGTACAATGCCAAATTGCGTTCTGCAGAAGTTTTGCTTCAAGAAGATGGGCAGGCCCGTTTGATTCGTCGAGCAGAAAAACCAGAAGATTATCTTGCAACACTCTACGGCTTTGACATTGAAAAATAAGCGATTGTCTGATATAATGATAGTTATGTAAAAATAATGGATCGGAGAAAATTGTATGAATCTCTTTTTAGGAATTTTGTTGATTATTTTAGCTTTCTTTGGTGGGATGGTTGCAGGAATGTTCTTGCTTCGTCGTCAATTTGAAAAAGAATTTGCATCAAACCCACGTTTGAATGTTGAAGCAGTCCGTACGCTTTTAGGTGCGAGCGGCCAACGTCCAAGCGAAGCAAAAGTTCAACAAGTCTATCGCCAAATTGTGAACCAACAAAAATCAGCAATGGCGAAAAACAAGAAAAAATAAGAGTGGGGCAATCTCACGATAATAAATGAGAGGGGCTTGGAGGAATTTCTTAGTCCCTCCTTTTGGAAGGAAGAGATATGGATAACCGACCGATTGGTTTTTTAGATTCTGGAGTAGGGGGCCTAACTGTTGTCCGCGAATTGCTCCGTCAGCTTCCTCACGAAGATGTCGTCTATATTGGAGATTCAGCACGTGCACCTTATGGTCCTAGACCAGCAGACCAAATTCGCGAGTATACTTGGCAGATGGTGAACTTCCTTCTGACCAAAAATGTCAAGATGATTGTCTTAGCCTGTAATACAGCGACGGCAGTTGTTTGGGAAGAAGTCAAGGAGAAACTTGATATTCCCGTTTTAGGAGTGATTTTGCCCGGAGCTTCTGCAGCCATAAAATCAACGACCCATCAAAAAATTGGGGTGATTGGGACACCGATGACGGTTTCTTCTGGAATTTATAAAGAGAAGATTCAAAGTCTGGCACCAGATATGAAAGTCACCAGTTTAGCTTGTCCCAAGTTTGTTCCTTTAGTGGAATCCAACGAGTTGGCATCCAGTGTGACCAAAAAGGTGGTTTACGAAACCCTAAAACCACTAGTTGGAAAGGTTGATACCTTAGTCTTGGGATGTACCCATTATCCCCTATTAAAACCGATTATTCAAAATGTGATGGGACCGGATGTCAAATTGATTGATAGTGGAGCGGAGTGTGTTCGGGATATTTCCGTCTTATTAAACTATTTTGAGCTCAATAAGAGCCGCGAACTCTTAGAGCAGACCCACTGCTTTTATACCACTGCAAATGCCAATAGCTTTGCAGCGATTGCCGAAAAATGGCTAGAACGTTCAGTGAATGTGGAGCACGTAAATTTATGAGTGACAAACTATTTGAATACAAAGATTCCCAAGATTGGTATATTGCCCAATGGGGAGAAGATGCAGACTACAACCAATTTAGTCACGTTCCGGCGGAAGCTTCCACTCTGTTAGACCAGCTGGAACTTCTCTTTGCCAAGGATCCTGAAGGATTTCCTCTCAATCTATCGGTGATGCGCTATGGATCAGCCTTTCGTTTCCTAACCTTTTTGACGGAAATCTTGAATGAAGTCAAGGGAAGAGCTTTTGAAATTATCCAGCGTCAAGGAGCCTTACTCTTGGTTGAAAAAGGGAAATTGCTCTATTTGCATTTGCCAAGTGATGGGGTGGATTTGGAAGCCTTCTTGGGTCAAGACAAGGTCAAAGATACGATTCTTATTGCGACTCGAAATGAGGGAAAAACCAAAGAATTCCGTAATATGTTTGAAAAGCTGGGCTTTGAAGTGGAAAATCTCAATCAATACCCAGAGCTTCCAGAAGTCGAAGAAACAGGTCTGACCTTTGAAGAGAATGCCCGCCTAAAAGCTGAAACCATTGCAGAGCTAACTGGGAAAACAGTCTTAGCGGATGATTCAGGTTTGAAGGTAGATATCTTGGGTGGCTTACCAGGGGTTTGGTCAGCTCGCTTTGCGGGAGTTGGTGCGACAGATGCAGAGAATAATGCGAAATTGTTGCACGAATTAGCCATGGTCTTTGACTTGAAAGACCGTTCAGCCCAGTTCCATACGACCTTGGTGGTTGCAAGACCAGGCAAGGAAAGCCTAGTGGTGGAAGCAGATTGGCCAGGATATATTAATTTTGAGCCCAAAGGGGAACACGGTTTTGGCTATGATCCTCTCTTCTTAGTTGGGGAAACGGGCCGTGCTGCTGCTGAATTAACGCTAGAAGAAAAAAATACACAATCACATCGTGCTTTAGCTGTTAAAAAGTTATTGGAGGTATTTCCATCATGGCAAAGCAAACAATCATCGTTATGAGTGACTCGCATGGAGACCGCTCCATTGTTGAAGCTATTAAAGAAAAATACCTAGGTCAGGTCGATGGGATCTTTCACAATGGGGATTCTGAACTAAAAAGTGATGATCCTGTCTGGGAAGGGATCCACGTTGTCCAAGGAAATATGGATTTTTATGATGGCTATCCGGAACGCTTGGTGACCCAACTAGGGCCAACACGAATCATCCAGACCCATGGGCATCTCTTCCAGATCAATTTTAGTTTTCAAAAATTGGATCTGTGGGCCCAAGAGGAAGAAGCAGATATCTGTCTTTACGGCCACCTTCATATCCCAGATGCTTGGAAGGAAGGAAGAACCCTCTTTGTGAATCCTGGATCGATCAGTCAGCCACGCGGTCTGATTCGAGAGTGTCTCTATGCTAAAATTGAGATAGATGATTCTAACTTCAAGGTAGAGTATTATACGCGAGATCATGAGTTGTATCCTGAATTGACAAAGGAGTTTAGCAGATGATAGCAAAGGAATTTGAACGTTTCTTGCTGGCGCAAGAAGAGACGTTCTTAACTCCAGCCAAAAATTTAGCGGTCTTGATTGATAACCACAATGTAGACCATGCTGTCCTGTTGTTGAGCCAGATTAGCTATAGTCGTATTCCGGTAGTGACGGATGAACGCAAGTTTGTGGGGACGATCTCCCTAACAGATATTCTATCTTATCAATTGAAACACGAGATTCCTGAGGAGACTTTTGCCTCGATGGATATCGTAGACGTTGCAAAGAAGGAGGTTGGGGTCATCGGCTTAGACTTCAATTTGACAGAAGTCCTTCACAAGTTGGTGGATGACTCCTTCTTATCAGTGGTGGATGAAGAAGGTTATTTCCAAGGGATTATTACACGGAAATCGATTCTTAAAGCCATCAATTCGCTAATGCATGATTTTTCAAATGAATACGAGATGATTCCAAAATGAAAGAATTTATTGCAAGTTTTATTGATCAAAAAGAATTAAGTGAAAATTCTCAGTCTGCCTATTTCTATGATTTGGACCAATTTATTGAGTCGATCCATGGAAAAGTGACACCGACAAATTTGAGAATTTACCAAGCTTCGATTAAAGATTTTAAACCGGCGGTTCAAAAACGAAAATTATCTGCCGTCAACCAATTTTTATATTATTTGTATCAAGAACGCTTTATTTCTGAATACCATCGTTTGGTATTGCCTAAAATTCAACCGGCCAAGACCCATGATCGGGAATTGTTGGATCTGACCCATTTTTGGGAAGAATCAACCAATCCACAGGGACGCTTGATGGCCTTGTTGATTCTGGAGATGGGCTTATTGCCAAGTGAGATCCTCCAAGTCAAGGTCGAAGATATTCAGCTGGACTTTCATGTCATTCGGGTGGGCAAAGATGGCCAAAAACGGATTTTAAAGGTTCCAAAGCCGTTACTGGATGAGTTGCAACTCTTCCTCGATGGTATTTATCTCTTTGATAATAAAGGAAAATCATACTCCCGTCAGTGGGGATTCCGACAATTAGAAGCCTTCTTGATCGAAAAAGGGAATCAAGACCTTTCGGCACAATCGATTCGTGAGCAGTATATTTTGAAACAACGTGAACTCGGTGTGGATCTTTTTAGTATTGCGCGTGAATTGGGCCTAAAAACCATGGTGACATTAGAAAAATATAAATAATGGATATTAAAATTAAAGATTTTGAAGGGCCTTTGGACCTCTTGCTTCACTTGGTCTCTAAATACCAGATGGATATTTATGAGGTCCCCTTGATTGAGGTGATCGAACAGTATCTGGCTTATCTGGCGACCCTCCAGGCTATGAAACTAGAGGTAGCAGGAGAATACATGCTGATGGCTAGTCAACTAACCTTGATCAAGAGTCGAAGACTTCTTCCTAAGGTTGCAGAGGAGATGGATGAAGCAGAGGATCTTGAGCAGGACCTCCTT
The DNA here is from genome assembly GCA_032477695.1 of Streptococcus parasanguinis. Taxonomy (GTDB): domain Bacteria; phylum Bacillota; class Bacilli; order Lactobacillales; family Streptococcaceae; genus Streptococcus; species Streptococcus parasanguinis_Y. The sequence continues at coordinate 11,497 of JAWDWJ010000010.1, read as the reverse complement.
TCTCAATTGGAAGAGTACCGTACTTACAAGCAATTAGGAGAGTTGATGGCCTCACAGCACGAGGAGCGCGCCCTCTATTATTCAAAACCAAAGATGGAATTGATTTATGACGATACCGAATTACTTCATGATCGCACCACGGTGGATCTCTTCTTGGCTTTCTCAAAACTATTGACCAAGAAAAAAGAAGAATTCCGCCAGAACCATACAACCATTGTAAAGGATGAATACAAGATTGAGGATCTGATGGACCAGCTGCGTCACCGATTCCACGATCGCTCACAAGTTCTCTTGCAGGACTTGTTTCTAGAAGCAACGGATCTCCAAGAGGTCATTACTCTATTTCTTGCAACCCTTGAATTGATCAAGATTCAAGAAGTAACGGTGATCCAGGATAGGGCTTTTGGAGAAATTTACTTAAATAGGATTGAACATGAGCAAATTAGCTGAAATTGAAGCACTCTTATTCGTAGCGGGTGAAGAAGGAATTACTGCCAGACAAATCGCAGACCTTCTCTCTTTACCTCCGACAGGTGTGGTGCAAAGTTTAGAAAAATTAAGCCAAAAATACCAAGAGGACACAGATACTAGTCTGTGTTTGATGGAGACAGCTTCCCGTTATAAATTGGTGACAAAGGCAGACTACGCTTCGGTTTTACGAGACTATTCTAGAACGCCCATGAATCAAAGTTTGTCTCGGGCTGCCCTCGAAACCTTATCAATCATTGCTTATAAGCAACCAATCACCCGTGTGGAGGTCGATGATATTCGGGGTGTCAATTCCAGCGGTGCCATTACCAAACTACTGTCATTTGATCTGATCCGAGAGGATGGGAAAAAAGAAGTCCTCGGGCGTCCCAATTTGTATGTCACGACGGAGTATTTTTTGGATTATATGGGAATCAATCATTTGGAGGAATTACCAAAGGTTGAGGAAGTGGACATCGATCCAGAGGAAGGTCAATTATTTTCAGAGAGAACAGAGGAACTAGATGAGAATTAACAAATATATTGCCCATGCAGGCGTGGCTAGTCGTCGCAAGGCCGAAGAACTGATCAAGCAAGGCTTGGTGACAGTAAATGGCCAAGTTGTGCGTGAATTAGCGACCATTATTAAGACCGGTGATCAGGTTGAAGTAGAAGGCACTCCAATCTACAACGAAGAAAAGGTCTACTATCTTTTAAATAAGCCACGTGGCGTCATCTCTAGTGTATCGGATGATAAAGGGCGGACAACAGTCGTTGACCTTTTATCTCAAGTGCCAGAGCGCATCTACCCAGTGGGACGTTTGGACTGGGATACATCTGGTGTCTTGATTTTGACCAATGATGGTGATTTTACAGATGAGATGATTCACCCGCGAAATGAAATTGATAAAGTCTATGTGGCGCGTGTCAAAGGGATTGCCAATAAGGAAAACTTGCGTCCCTTGACGCGAGGGGTGACCATTGATGGAAAGAAAACCAAGCCAGCGACTTACGAGATCTTAAAAGTGGATGTCGAAAAGAACCGTTCAGTGGTTCAGTTGACCATTCATGAAGGGCGTAACCACCAGGTTAAAAAGATGTTTGAAGCGGTGGGACTTTTAGTGGATAAACTCTCCCGGACCCAGTTTGGAAATTTGGACGTCTCAGGACTACGTCCGGGTGAATACCGTCGCTTGAACAAAAAAGAAATCAGCCAGTTGCACAATCTAGCAGTGACTAAATCTAAAAGAGCATGAAAACAATCCTGATTGCGCTGGTCAGAGGCTATCAAAAATGGATTTCTCCCCTATTTCCGCCTTCTTGTCGCTTTCAACCGACCTGTTCCAATTATATGATCCAAGCGATTGAACGTTTTGGTGTGAAAGGTGTCTTGATGGGGATTGCAAGGATTCTACGTTGCCATCCTGGAAGCCAGGCGGGACCAGACCCCTTGCCAGACCATTTTAGTCTGAAGCGAAATGAAGAATCAAAATAGGACGATCGCAAATAAACAGAAACACCCTTAGAAATTATTTTTCTAAGGGTGTTGATTTTGTACTAGAGTTGTCTATCAGCGTTTAGACCATGTTTTAGGGAGGAAGAGAAGAATCATTGGATAGATTTCAAGTCGTCCGGCAATCATGGCTAAGGAAAGTAAAAGTTTTGAAATCGGACTAAAGATGGAGAAGGTTTGACCTGTTCCGATCATAGGTCCAATGTTGTTGAAACAACTAAAAACAGCACTGACAACCGTCATGAAGTTATTATTATCTAGACTGACTACAAAGAGCAAGCCGATCGTGATAAAACTGTATATTGTAAAGTACTTGAGGATCTGATGCTGTGTATCCTTATCCAATACCGTATCATTGACATGCAAGGTTAGAACGCGATTCGGAGACAAGGTCGAAAGAACCTGATTTTTTGCGATTCGCCATAAGGTCAAGCACCGAATGACTTTAAGCCCCCCAGCGGTCGATCCAGCAGAACCACCGATGACCATCAGCATCAAGAGGATGAACTGAGAAAAGAGAGGCCATTTTTCCGTCGTTCCATAACCAAAACCGGTGGTGGTGATGATATTGGAAACTTGGAAGAAGGAAATCTCAAAACTCTTAGCGACATTGGCATAGAGATGAAGGACATTGTAGGCGATCAAGACACTGGACACGAGGACGATGGTGATATAGGTCCGCAATTCCTCATCTTTAAAGAAGGCCTTGAATTTTCGGATCATGAGGAAGTAGTAGAGGTTAAAGTTAACCCCGAAGACTAAGACCCCGATACTGACCAAATAGGTGATCAAACTGCTATTGTAGTGGGCAATTCCGTCGTTAAAAACGGTAAAGCCCCCGGTTCCAGCCGTCCCCATGGCGATGACAAAACTATCATAAAGGGGCATGCCAGCAAGGAAATAAAGAACCACAAAGAGGAAAAACAAGCCCAAGTACAAGAAGTAGAGGATTTGAGCAGTGTTTTTTAATTTGGAAACGACCTTCCCAAAAACCGGACCAGGAACTTCCGCCTTCATGACTTCGAGGTGGCTGTTCTTGTTATTGTCCATAATCGCAAGGGCGAAGACCAATACTCCCATCCCCCCAATCAAGTGGGTGAAACTGCGCCAAAAGAGGAGGGAGTGGCTGAGGACACCTACATCATCTAAAATCGTTGCCCCTGTTGTTGTAAAGCCAGAGCTGACTTCAAAGAAGGCATCGATAATGTTGGGAATTTGTCCCGAAAAGACAAAGGGAAGGGCGCCAAAGAAGGACCAGAGGATCCAACAGAGGGCTACAATCAGGACTCCTTCTTTAGCATAAATGTGAAAGTCCTTTGGTTTGTGAAAACTACCAAGTAGCCCCAGCCCAAGTAAGATGGCCATGGTTGCCCCAATAGAGACAAAGACCTTGGCAGGTTCCTGATAGATCGTAGCGACGACTAAGGGAACGATCAGGAGAGCTGCCTCGATTAAGAGGAGCTTGGACAAGAGGTAACGAATCATGCTTCTATTCATAAGGCTTACCTCTCAAGTAGATCGTAGATTTTTGTGACATTTTGAATCAAGGTAGTTACGATAATCCGATCTCCTACCATCAAACGGTCATCTCCATTTGGGAAAATAGCCTTGCCGTCTCGAATAATGGCAGCGATCAAGACGCCTTTTTTCAATTTCAATTCAGAGAGGGGATATTGGGTTAGTTTATTGTCTTCCTTAATTTGGAACTGCAAGGTTTCAATCCGGCCGTTTGCGACATGGTGCAAGGCTTCTAGGTTTGAGAACTGTGCATTGTAGCGCCCGCGAATAAAGTGCATAATGGTGTCTACGGCGATGCGTTTTGGCGTGACGATACTGCTCATATCTTGATCGCCAATGATCTCTAACAGACTGGTTCGGTTGACCTTGGTAATGTTCTTTTTGACGCCGACAGAATCCAAGAACATAGAGGTGATGATGTTTTCTTCATCAACTCCTGTCAAAGTAGCCACAGCATCGAAGTTATTGGCACTCTCTTCTAAAAGAATGTCTTTAGCAGTTCCGTCTCCATGGACGACATAGAGATCAGGAAATTCTTGACTAAAGAATTCCGCCCGTTCGCGATTGACTTCTAAAACCTTGAGATCGATCTTGCGGCGCACATCTTGAAGAATATTGAGTAGGTAGTAGGCAATTTTTCCAGCACCAATGATCATCATGCTCTTAATGACCTGAGGGCGAACATTGTTGTGGAAGAGAACGACCTCGATCCGGTTACCTGTTACGAAAATCTTGTCTTGAGGTTGCAAGACAAAATCTCCGTTTGGAATGGTGAGTTCGTTGCCACGCTCGATTGCACAAACAATGACATTTCCATATTTCTTCCGGAATTGTGAGAGACTCATATTGCAGAGATTGCTATCTGGCTTGATCTTAAATTCCATCAAGGCTACCCGACCATTGGCAAAATGCTCCACAGAAAGGGCATTTGGGAAGTCAATGATATTGGCAATATAACGTGCTGTCAGCAATTCCGGATTGACAACTAGGGAGAAGCCCAAGATATTTTTTTCCTTGAAGTAGGAATTGGAATATTCCGGATTCCGTACCCGAACGATGGTCTCTTTGGCTCCCATTTTTTTAGCCAAAACAGCAGAGACCATATTAACCTCGTCGTACTCGGTCATGGAAATGAAGATGTCGCAGTCTTCAACATCCGCCTGCTCCAAGATCTTGAAATTTGCCCCATTTCCTAAAATTCCAATGATATCAAACCGTTTGGTAATATGGTTAAGAACGGATTCGTCTTTTTCGATCAAAATAACATCGTGGTTTTCAGCAACGAGAGAACGACAAAGGGCCGTTCCGACCTTTCCTCCACCAACAACAATAATTTTCATAGATTACCTCCAGAGTATGCTTCTATCATACTCTATTTTCAAGAAAAATTCATCTATTTTAGGGACTTTCTGGAGGAATTATACCAAGCTAATAACAAGTGGGAAAAATTGTCAAAATAGAAGAATGAGGAGGGATCGAAAACTTTGATATAGTTTCTTAAAAAAATCTAAAAAAACTATTGACAGGAGTTTCAAAAGTGATATACTTAAGAGGTACCTTCGTTGATTTACCTCAAACCTGTTGTGAGTTAAGTTAATGAAGCTGTAACCACGCTGTTTGCTGAGCTTGACTCCGGGCAGTGTGGCTATTTTTTTATCAGAAAGAGATCGAGTATGAATATTGAAGAACTAGACTACCAAGAGTCAGCGGCTCAAAACCACATCGTCTTGTTCCAACCTCAGATTCCACAAAATACGGGCAATATTGCACGGACTTGTGCGGCAACCAATTCCCCCTTACATATTATTCGTCCCATGGCTTTTCCGATCGATGATCGCAAGATGAAGCGAGCAGGACTCGATTACTGGGACAAGCTGGATGTCCGTTTCTATGATAGCTTAGAAGAGTTTATGGAAGCAGCGCGTGACGGTCAGGTGCACTTGGTGTCTAAGTTTGCAAAACAGACTTATTCGGACGTTTCTTATCAGGATGGGAAATCCCATTATTTCTTGTTTGGACGCGAGGACAAAGGATTGCCGGAAGATTTTATGCGCCAGCACGAGGAGAAGGCCATTCGCATTCCGATGAATGACGAGCATGTTCGTAGTTTAAATGTCTCCAATACCGTCTGCATGATTGTTTATGAGGCGCTCCGCCAGCAGGGATTCAAAGGCCTTGAGTTAACACATCGGTATGAACAAGATAAGCTAAAATAGCCGATAAAAACCAAACATCCGAAAGACGTCATCCATGACGTTACAAAAACTTGCCTCAGCAAGTTTTTTTTGTTATCATAAAAAGGTCTTCAGGGCAGGGTGAGATTCCCGACCGGCGGTGACTTTTACTAGGAAATGTTCTTATCCTTTTATACTTTGTTGCTAAGCTTTGCTTAACGAGAAGTTAAGCCTACAGCTTGTCGTATCGTTTAAAAGAAATATCTCCATTTCCATACTCTAAAAGAAGTCCGCGAGCGCAAGCTGATGTGGTGTGACTCCACAACCGACAGTATAGTCTGGATGGGAGAAGACGAGAGACGAATAGACTGACAGCTATTCTGATCTGTTTAGAGCTGATACATAGGAATGAAACGTTAGGTGCTATGGTTGACTAGCGGTGTTTTTCAATGTAGACCAGCTAAAGTGACTAGAATGTTCTCTAGTTTAAGCTTTGTTTAAATAGTTTAGAGTAGAATGATGGGGTAGACGTCTTTCCAGCTTCTCTAATTTTTAAAAAATTGGAGGAACCTGTTATGACAAATACACGTAAACTGACCCTAGTGGCTGTTTTATCCGCATTATCTTTTATTTTGATGTTCTATCAATTTTCTTTCTTGATAGATTTCTTCAAAATTGATTTGAGTATCATCGCTATTTTGTTGGCTTTGGTCTTGTTGGATTTTAAAAGTGCTGTTTGGGTGACCTTGATCCGATCTGTTCTTAAATTAGCTCTTAATAATAAGGGGCTTGAAACCTTGATCGGACTACCAATCAATATCATTGGAGTTCTTGTTTTTGTCCTTGCTTTTGCATGGATTTGGAACAAGGAACGGAGCCATGGCCGATTTGTCCTGGCTACGATTATTGGAACGATCAGCTTGAGTATCGCGATGGTATTGGTGAACTATGTCTATGCAATCCCTTTGTATGCTCGCTTTATGAACTATGATATATCGAAAACACTAGGGCTTGTCCACTATTTAGCCGCAATGGTTGCACCGTTTAACCTGATCGAAGGGGTGATTTGGGCCATCGCATTTGGATTGATCTACACTCTTTTGCAACCGATTTTGAAAAAATATGAAAAATAAACAACAACATTGGGCGAAGGCAAGCTTCGCCCTTCTCATTTTTGTCATTCTCGGGTATGTGATTCGTTTCTACCCGCAACAATTAACTGGTTTTGATAGCGCGATTCAATCTACTATTCGAGGCGATCTGCCTGCACCACTGACGGCTTTCTTTACCAAGGTGACCCACGTCATGGATACCAAGATCATTGTCATCTGGGTGGGTCTTCTGCTAGCTGTCTTTGCCTATAAGAAATGGTACAGCGAAGCCCTCTTTCTGGGGAGCAATCTTGTATTGACTGGTCTTTTGGTTCTTCTTCTAAAGAATATCTACCAGAGACCGAGACCAAGTATTCTTCATCTAGTAGAGGAAAAAGGCTTTTCTTTTCCAAGTGGTCATTCACTGGCGTCTACCCTTGTTTTGGGAAGCTTGATCATCATTGTTGGCCAGCATATAAAAAACAAAGTGGCCCGCTATTGTCTTCAGGGGCTTCTGATTCTGGGAATTGTGACCATTGTGATCTCCCGTATTTATGTCGGGGTCCACTACCCATCAGACGTTCTTGGCAGTATGATTTTGGGTCTTGCTGTCTTGCAATTTGAGTACCCCTTGTACGATCGCTTGCGGTTTCAATGGCGCTTTACAGGGAAGCAAAAATAACTAACAACTAGGAGTTGGACTCGTGTTTTGAGTTCGACTCTTTTTTTGCTATAATGAAGGGTATGAAATCCTACAATACCTTGAATGATTATTATCGAACCTTATTTGGAGAAAAGACCTTTAAAGTCCCTATTGATGCAGGCTTTGATTGTCCTAATCGTGACGGAACAGTCGCCCATGGTGGCTGTACTTTTTGCACGGTCTCAGGTTCAGGAGATGCCATTGTGGCCCCAGAAGCTCCGATTCGAGAACAATTTTACAAAGAGATTGATTTTATGCATCGGAAATGGCCGGATGTGAAGAAGTACCTGGTCTATTTTCAAAATTTCACCAATACCCACGATAAGGTGGACGTCATTCGAGAGCGTTATGAGCAGGCCATCAATGAACCAGGAGTAGTAGGAATCAACATCGGTACGCGTCCGGATTGTTTACCAGATGATACCTTGGCCTATCTAGCAGAGCTGACCGAGCGCATGCATGTGACGATTGAGTTGGGGCTTCAGACGACTTATGAAGCGACGTCTCAATTAATCAATCGGGCCCATAGTTATGACCTCTACGTTGAAACAGTCAAGCGGATTCGCCAACAGGTGCCTAAGGCTGAGATCGTATCCCATTTGATCAATGGCCTTCCTGGGGAGACACATGAGATGATGGTGGAAAATGTTCGCCGTTGTGTGACCGATAATGAAATTGATGGCATCAAGTTGCATCTCTTGCATTTGATGACCAATACACGTATGCAACGAGACTATCATGAAGAACGACTCCAACTCATGAGCCAGGAAGAATATGTCAAGGTCATCTGTGACCAGTTGGAGATCATCCCCAAACACATTGTCATCCACCGGATTACAGGGGACGCGCCACGGGATATGTTGATTGGCCCTATGTGGAGTCTCAACAAATGGGAAGTCCTAAATGCTATTGAAACTGAAATGCGTCGTCGTGGAAGTACCCAAGGATGTAAGCTAGAAGAAAAGGAGAGTGCCAATGCTTCGACCACTTGAAATGGCCCATCAATTTTTAGCAGAAGTCATCACCAAAGAAGATGTGGTGGTGGATGCTACCATGGGAAATGGATATGATACGGCTTTTTTAGCCAAACTAGCAGGCCAGGTCTATGCCTTTGATATCCAAGAGCAGGCCCTTGTAAATACCCAAGAAAGATTGGAAAAGTTGGGGCTTCAGCATGTCCGGTTGATTTTGGATGGTCACCAGCATGTGGACCAATATGTGGAGACCCTCAAAGCAGCTATTTTCAATCTGGGGTATCTGCCATCTGCGGATAAATCAGTCATCACCCTTCCAGCTACCACTATTGAAGCGATGGAGAAAATCTGTGATCGCCTACAAAAAGGGGGGCGAATGGCAATTATGATCTATTATGGTCATGAAGGGGGAGACATCGAGCGCGATGCAGTGCTGGACTTTGTCAGCCAGCTCCCACAAAAAGACTATACAGCGACCATCTACCGGACACTGAATCAAGTGAATCAGCCACCGTTTTTGGTCATGATTGAAAAATTAGAAAGTTATCGTCATGGATAAAGAATATTTAAAAAATAAAATTGAAGGATTGAGACACCATTTTGTTGAATCAACCATTCACGAGCGTGCAATCGGTTTTTATGATGAAGCCCATATGACCAAAAAGATGCTCAAAATAAAAAAGAAATTGGTTGCGCTTGAGATGGAACGGTGCCAAAAGAAGATTGAGCACAAGGATGTAACCAAGACAGACCAAAAGATTGCGGAGTTAAAACAGCAATTTGAGACCTGCTGCCAAGAACGCTAAGGAGGGAGTGATATGGAACTACTCCTTTATGCAGTGATCTTTTCGATGATTTTGATCGTCTCAAATGCCACCAATAAACTTGTGCCAAGCCTTCCTCTGCCCTTGATTCAAATTTTACTAGGGATTGGTTGGGCCCTCTTTGTGCCAGAAGAAAATTTTCATTTGGATACCGAGCTCTTTCTGGCGCTGGTCATTGGCCCTCTCTTATTTCGAGAGGCAGAAGAAGCAGATATTACTTCCGTCTTAAAGCACTGGCGGATCATCCTCTATTTGATTTTCCCAGTGATTTTTATCTCAACTATTAGTTTGGGCTGGGCAGCTCACTCCTTGTGGCTGAGCCTTCCTTTAGCAGCCTGTATGGCAGTTGGGGCAGCCCTTGGGCCTACCGACTTAGTAGCTTTTGCTTCTCTGTCTGAGCGCTTTAGCTTTCCAAAGCGGGTTTCGAATATCTTAAAAGGCGAAGGGTTACTAAATGATGCCTCAGGTCTAGTTGCCTTTCGAGTGGCCTTGGCAGCCCTTGCGACCGGAAGTTTCTCTCTTGGAGAGGCAGGGGTTTCCTTAGGAATCTCCATCATTGGAGGATTTGCGGTGGGGATCTTGACGGCCTTTGTGAACCGGTGGCTGCAAACCTTACTCTTGAGTGTTCGCGCTAGTGATATTGCCAGTGAATTGTTATTAGAACTGAGTCTCCCACTGTTGACCTTCTTCCTAGCAGAAGAACTCCATGTCTCTGGTATCATTGCAGTAGTTGTGTCAGGGATCCTAAAAGCCAGTCGCTTTAAGCACATTACCCTCCTTGAAGCGCGGGTAGATACTGTGAGTCATACTGTCTGGAATACGGTCAACTTTATCTTAAATGGGTCGGTCTTTGTCATCTTAGGAATGGAATTGGAAATGATTTCCAAGCCCATCTTAAGTAGTCCCATTTACAATAATCTTCTTTTAGTTCTTTCTGTCTTTCTTTTGACAGCCTTGCTCTTTTTGATTCGTTTTGTCATGGTTTACCTCTTTTATTGGTTCCGAACGGCTCGACTAAAAAAATCGTTGAGAAATTATCTAAAAGATGCCTTATTGCTGACTTTTTCGGGTGTGAAGGGAACGGTTTCGATTGCGACGATTCTTTTGATTCCAACCAAGATCGAAAAAGAATACCCCATCCTACTCTTTTTAGTGGCAGGAGTTACCCTTGTCAGCTTTATTGCTGGCTTAGTGGTACTTCCAAAATTATCAGAAGAAAAGGAAGAAACCAATGACTACCTGATGCAGATCGCGATTTTAAATGATGTCGTCATGGAATTAGAAGCAGACCTAAAGAATAGCAAGCACAAGGGGCCCTTGTATGCGGCAATTGATAACTACCATGGTCGCATAGAAAACTTGATTCTAGGCCAAGAAAACAGGCTCATTCAAAAGGACTGGGAACAGTTGAAGCTCCTGATTTTGAGTATTGAAAGTGACGGCTTGGAACAAGCCTATGAAGAAGGGAAGATTCGAGAGCGGGGCTACCGCGTCTACCAACGCTATCTTCGCAATATGGAGCAACGTGTCAATCGCAATCTTTCGTCTCGTTTAACCTATTACCTCTTGGTGTCTTTCCGTCTCTTGCGTTTATTAGTTCATGAGATCTTAACTTTTGGGTCTGGCTTGCGAAACTGGTGGACCCGAGAAGACAGTAAGTTAGAGGCCATTGATTATGACCAGATTGCGGCCCTTTATCTGGCCAATACGGAAATCATTATCGAAAGTTTGGAAGACCTCAAGGGGGTTTATCGGAGCAGTTTGATCTCTTTCCTACAAGAATCTCGTCTGAGAGAGACAGCTATTATTACCAGTGGGGCCTTTGTGGAGCGGGTTATTAATCGCGTGAAACCAAATAATATCGATGAAATGTTGAGAGGCTATTATTTGGAGCGTAAGATTATTTTTGAATATGAAGCGCAACACCTGATTACCGCCAAGCAAGCGCGCCGTATGCGACAAAATGTCAATGAATTAGAAAGCTATTCCCTAAGAGAAAGTGCCAATACGCTTCCATACGATTTAATCGAGTATGCACGGAATCGTTGAGATAAGAGTAAAAGAGGCTGGGACAAAAGTCCTAGCCTCTAAATTATTTTTGGATTGTCGATCAAGACGCAGTGGTTGAGTGGACTCTACTACGCTGATTTCATCAGCTTTTACAGCCCTACTCAACTGTGCGGAGGTGGGACGACGAAATCGAATTCTAACGAATTACCGATTTCTGTCCCA
>JAWDWJ010000009.1:0-57909 GCA_032477695.1 Streptococcus parasanguinis | reverse complement strand
AAAAGCTGATGAAATCAGCGTAGTAGAGCCCACTCAACCACTGCGTCTTGCTCGACAATCCAAAAATAATTGAGAGGCTAGGACTTTTGTCCCAGCCTCGGATCTATCAACGGCTCTCTTCTTATAGGGATATGGTATAATATAGCTAGTTTAATAAAGGAAAGAGGCAGTATATGTCAAAATTTAAACGCATGCACTTAGTTGTGCTGGATTCAGTTGGGATCGGTGCTGCACCAGATGCCAATAACTTTGTCAATGCAGGTGTTCCAGATGGAGCATCTGATACTTTGGGCCACATCTCTAAAACCGTTGGCTTGAATGTACCAAACATGGCCAAAATCGGTCTTGGAAATATTCCTCGTGAAGTACCATTGAAGACGGTGCCAGCTGAAAGCAACCCAACTGGGTATGCGACAAAATTGCAAGAAGTCTCTCTTGGGAAAGACACCATGACTGGTCACTGGGAAATCATGGGGCTCAACATTACAGAACCGTTTGATACCTTCTGGAATGGATTCCCAGAAGAAATTATTACAAAGATTGAAGAATTCTCAGGACGTAAGGTCATTCGTGAAGCTAACAAGCCTTATTCTGGTACAGCGGTGATCGATGACTTTGGACCACGTCAAATGGAAACTGGTGAGTTGATCATTTATACGTCAGCAGACCCTGTCCTTCAAATCGCGGCTCACGAAGACATCATTCCTTTGGATGAACTCTACCGTATCTGTGAATACGCTCGTTCCATCACTTTGGAACGTCCAGCTCTTCTAGGACGTATCATTGCCCGCCCTTATGTTGGGGAACCTGGCAACTTCACACGGACAGCCAACCGTCGTGACTTGGCTGTTTCACCATTTGCGCCAACTGTTTTGGACAAGTTGAACGAAGCGGAGATCGATACTTATGCAGTTGGTAAGATCAACGACATCTTCAACGGAGCTGGTATCAACCACGATATGGGCCACAACAAATCAAATAGCCACGGTATGGATACCTTAATTAAGACCATGGGGCTTCCTGAGTTCCAAGAAGGGTTCTCATTTACCAACTTGGTAGACTTTGATGCTCTTTACGGCCACCGTCGCAATGCTCACGGCTACCGCGATTGCTTGCATGAATTTGACGAACGCTTGCCAGAAATCATTGCAGCTATGCGTGAAGATGATCTCTTGATGATCACAGCAGACCACGGGAATGACCCAACCTACGCTGGTACAGACCATACGCGTGAATACATCCCATTCTTGGCTTATAGCCCATCCTTCAAGGGCAATGGTGTGATTCCAGTTGGCCATTTCTCTGATATCTCTGCAACGATTGCAGAGAACTTTGGTGTTGAAAAAGCCATGATCGGTGAAAGCTTCTTAGACCAATTGAACTAAGATGACACGCTTCGCTCTCCTCGTAAGAGGGATCAATGTTGGCGGGAAAAACAAGGTCGTGATGGCAGAGCTTCGAGAGGAGCTTCAAACGATCGGGCTGGATGAGGTAGAGACCTACATCAATAGTGGCAATATCTTCTTTGAATCTGCTGGTTCTAAAGCAGAATTGGTAGATTTGCTGGGACATTTCTTTCGTGAACACTATCCCTTTATCCAGTCTTTTTCTCTCTTTTCAGCTGAGGACTATGCGCAAGATCTCGCCGCTCTACCAGCCTGGTGGCAGGAGGATCTGGCCCGCAAGGATGTTCTCTTTTACACAGTAGGCCTTGATCAGGATGCTGTCTGGGAGCTGGTTTCCTCTTTTTCGCTCGGTGATGAAATTATCCATCGTGGGAATCTAGGGATCTACTGGGGCAAATACTCAGAAGAGACCTATACAAAGACCGCTTACCACAGACAAGTCCTCAAGATGCCGGATTACCGTCTTTTGACCATTCGCAATGCCAATACATTTGACAAAATTGGCCAATTTTTAAGGAAATCATAAAGGAGATATGCAATGACATTATTAGAAAAAATCAATGAAACAGCTGCTTTTTTGAAGGGCAAAGGAATGGAAGCACCTGAGTTTGGTTTGATCCTTGGATCAGGTCTTGGAGAACTGGCTGAAGAAATCGAAAATCCAGTCGTGGTAGACTACTCTGAAATTCCAAACTGGGGTCGTTCAACAGTTGTCGGCCATGCTGGTAAATTGGTCTACGGTGATCTTGCTGGACGCAAGGTTTTGGCCCTTCAAGGACGTTTCCACTTCTACGAAGGAAACCCATTGGAAGTTGTGACTTTCCCAGTTCGTGTCATGAAAGTTTTGGGCTGTGAAGGGGTTCTTGTTACAAATGCTGCTGGTGGTATCGGCTTTGGTCCTGGTACTTTGATGGCTATCACAGACCACATCAACATGACTGGTCAAAACCCATTGATCGGTGAAAACTTGGATGACTTTGGTCCACGTTTCCCTGATATGTCGAAAGCTTACACACCTGAATACCGTGAGACTGCTCATAAAGTGGCTGACAAATTGGGTATCAAGTTGGATGATGGGGTTTATATCGGTGTGACAGGTCCTACCTATGAAACTCCAGCTGAAATCCGTGCGTATAAGACACTTGGAGCAGATGCTGTCGGAATGTCAACCGTTCCTGAAGTCATTGTTGCAGCGCATTCTGGCTTGAAGGTTCTTGGTATTTCATGTATTACCAACTTTGCGGCTGGTTTCCAAGAAGAGCTCAACCACGAAGAAGTAGTGGAAGTGACAGAGCGCGTCAAAGGCGACTTCAAAGGATTGCTGAAAGCGATTCTTGCTGAACTCTAATCCAATGAAAGTACGACTCCAAAGTCTGCCCTACGGACTGAGGTTGCTTCTAGCCACCTTATCATTAGGGATTGGGACGGGCCTGATCGGAATTGCCTGTCATTATCTACTAGAAGGGGTGCAAGAGCTGGCTTTTGGCCAAGCTAGTTCGGATTTGCTCCAGCAATTTCAAGAAGCTGGAGGTCTCCGTAGATTTTTGGTCTTATGTGTGACTGGGTGCTTGGCAACTGGCTTCTGGTATGTCCTGCAAAGGCGTTATAAGATCCTGTCTATTCGTCAGCAAATTGACTTAGCTGGAGACAGGGAACCAGCGCCCTTAGCCCACCTCCTTCATGCAGGGATGCAGGTGGCAATTGTTGGAGCAGGCGCATCGGTCGGAAAAGAAGGAGCCCCACGTGAGGTCGGGGCTCTTCTAGCTGGTCGCTTGGCGAAGGGATTCTCACTAGCTCTCAAAGAGCGAAAAGTCTTGATTGCCTGTGGTGCTGGAGCTGGTTTAGCTGCGGTCTATCAGGTCCCCTTTGCCAGTAGCTTGTTCGTCTTTGAGACCTTAGGACTCGCCTACAGTTGGCAGAATTTTCTACTGGTTTTGACCAGTACTTATCTGGCCACCTGGGTCGCTCAGTCCATCGTTGGTCAGGAGGCTGTTTATCACATGTCCGCAGTCTCATGGTCGTCTAGCAGCTTCTTACAGGCTATTGTGATTGCTTTCTTGGTCACTCCCTTGGCTCTGGCCTTTGCTTTCCTCGCCAAGCGGGCTAGTCACAAACGGCGGAAGGATAGGACGATTCTTTGGGCTCTTCCTCTAGCCTTTCTAGTGCTGGGGAGCCTAGTAGCCTTTTTCCCTATCTTTATGGGAAATGGCCAGGTACTAGCGCAAGCCCTCTTGTCTAGCCAGTCGATTCCTTATCTTCCACTGACTCTTGCAGTGAAGGGGCTTCTGGTTTACCTCCTCTTGCGCAATGGTGCCTATGGAGGGACCTTGACACCATCATTTGCCTTAGGGATTGGATCTGGCTATCTAGTGACCTTGCTTTTGACAGTCCTTGGGATTCATCTGGATCCAGCTATAGGGATGCTACTAGGAGCGACAGTCTTTTTAGGGACGACCCTAGAAGCTCCTCTGACAGCCATTGCCCTGAGCCTTGGATTTACAGGGCAAACTTGGAATTTGTCTATTCCGCTTGTACTTGCGGCTGGTCTGTCATACGTGATTCGAAAGAGATGGGAGAAGAAATGATGAAGGTACATTTTGTACTGCATGAAACCTTTGAAGTGCCGGGCGCTTATCTAAAATGGGCACAGGAGCGTGGCCATCAAGTGACCACGACTAAAGTCTATGAGAATGAAACCTTACCAGAGTCAGTGGATGAGATTGACTTTTTGATCGTCATGGGAGGACCTCAATCGCCAGATGAAGATCGAGAAGCTTTTCCATACTACGATCCTCAGGCAGAGATTGAACTGATTCAAAAGGCCATGAAGGCAGATCGTTATATTGTTGGGGTCTGTCTGGGTGCCCAGCTCCTGTCTGTTGCCTATGGAGCGAAGTATGAGCACAGTCCGGAACGTGAGATTGGGGTTTATCCAGTGACCTTGACGCCTGAAGGACTCACAGATCCACATGTCGGTGAGTTTGGAAAAACTCTTGAAACTGGCCACTGGCATGGTGATATGCCAGGATTGACAAAAGATGCTGTTGTTCTTGCTACTAGTCAAGGGTGTCCACGTCAGATTATTCGCTTTAGTCCGAAACATTATGCCTTTCAAGCCCACTTGGAATTTGATCCAGAAGCAGTCGATCTCTTGATTGCTGCTGACGGTGAAGATGTTTTGGAAGAACAAAGTCAAAAATTGACCTTTGTTCAAAAACCTGAAGCCATTCGTGCTTACGATTATCGAGAAATGAATGCCAAACTCTTTGCGTTTTTGGATTCATTAACAAAATAAATAAAAAAAGAAAGGATGGGTTTACCGTATTCGCTGAACTGAATACGGGCGGAGAACTGTGTAAAAAAGATAAATCCTTCTAGATGCGGTGCATCTTTGTCGGATTTCCTATTTTTACTTTGTCTCTTTAACGCCTATTCTAAAAAATAAAAAAGAAAGGTAGAGCATGTGTTCTGATTTGAACACGAGCGGAAAGCTCGGAAAATAGATAATCTGACTGAGAAATCAGGATTTCTCGTCAGATTCCTAATTTTCAGTCGCTTTCTGGTCGCTCTTTGTATCATAAACTATGTCTATCCATATTGCTGCTAAGCAGGGTGAAATTGCTGATAAAATTCTTCTTCCTGGGGATCCTCTTCGTGCGAAATTTATTGCTGAGAATTTCCTTGAAGACGCTGTTTGCTTTAACGAAGTCCGTAACATGTTTGGTTACACAGGTACTTATAAAGGTCATCGTGTATCTGTCATGGGTACTGGGATGGGGATGCCATCCATCTCTATCTATGCGCGTGAGTTGATTGTCGACTACGGTGTGAAGAAATTGATCCGTGTGGGAACGGCTGGTTCTTTGAATGAGGATGTCCATGTTCGTGAATTGGTCTTGGCACAAGCTGCTGCAACCAACTCAAACATCATCCGCAACGACTGGCCTCAATACGATTTCCCACAAATCGCTAGCTTTGATCTTTTAGACAAGGCTTACCATATTGCCAAAGACCTTGGCATGACGACTCACGTCGGTAATGTTTTGTCATCAGATGTTTTCTATTCAAACTATGGTGAAAAGAATATCGAGCTTGGTAAATGGGGTGTGAAAGCTGTAGAAATGGAAGCAGCAGCTCTTTACTATCTTGCTGCTCAACACCATGTTGATGCGCTTGCTATCATGACTATTTCAGACAGTTTGGTCAATCCAGATGAGGACACAACTGCTGAAGAACGTCAAACTACTTTCACAGACATGATGAAAGTCGGTCTTGAGACCTTGATTGCAGACTAATGGCAAAATTCTTTCATGATGAATGGCTCTACGATCTCCAAAATTATCACTACAGCCGGGCTCTGCGCTCTATCAAGCAGCAGGAAGAAGTACCGGATTTGCTTGTGAGTTTACTGCAGTTAATGGCGGAACGTCGAGAGCTCAATATCCAACCCGTCATGAATCAAAAGTTGAGAACCGAGTTGCTAGAGGCGACTGGTTTTCAGCTTTTTTGGCATGAGGATACAGAAGATGAACAGTTGGCCAACTACCTTTATGACTTAGAGGCGAAATTGCGAAATGAACAGATCATTGACTTTGTTCGTGCCGTCAGCCCAGCCATCTATCGGATCTTTATGCGATTGATTCAGTTGAAAATTCCTGATATTACAAACTATATCCATAATTCCAAAGAATCGAGTTATGACCGTTGGAAGTTTGAGAGCCTGCATGCGTCTGATAACCCTATCCTGCAGCAATTCCACAGCGAAAGTGTGGTCAATTCCTCCAGTTTGACGGAGTTGATTGTGCAGTTGGATTTGTCAGATAGCGTCAAAGTTGCGACCCAACAATTGCGGGAGTTAGAAAAATCAGTTCGCAACCCCTTGGCCCACTTGATCAAGCCCTTTGATGAAGAAGAGCTCCATCGGACGACGGGTTTCTCTTCTCAGGATTTTATGAAGAATTTGATTGACCTTGCAAGCTACACAGGCATCCATTACGATCAAGCTAACTTTTATTTTGATCAGGCCAATGCTGTCATGGAAGAGCTACTAAAGGAGAAGTAGATGGATAAGATTGCGCAATTACAGGAGATGATTGATCAGAGTCAACGGATCGTGTTTTTCGGTGGAGCAGGAGTTTCCACGGAGTCAAATATTCCAGATTTTCGAAGTTCAGACGGTGTCTATAGTGTTCAGTTGGGGCGGCATTTGACAGCTGAGCAATTGGTCTCCCATACCATGTTTGAGCGCTATCCAGAAGACTTTTTCGACTTCTATAAGAAATACCTACTCTACCCAGATGCCAAGCCCAATGCAGCCCATCGCTATCTGGCTCGGCTTGAAGAGACCGGTAAACTCAAGGCGGTGGTGACACAAAATATTGATAGTCTCCATGAAATGGCGGGGTCTAAGAAAGTCTTGAAACTCCATGGTAGTGCTGACCGTAATTACTGTACGGGTTGCCAGCGATTTTATGATTTAGAGGCCTTTCTAGCTTTAGAAGGCCCAGTTCCACACTGTTTTGACTGTGGTAAGGTGGTCAAGCCGGATGTGACTCTCTACGAGGAACCTCTTGATATGGAGGTCTTTAGTCAAGCAGCCCAAGCCATCCAAGAGGCTGATTTGCTGATTATCGGTGGAACCTCTCTTGTGGTCTACCCAGCAGCTAGCTTGATCCAGTATTTCCAAGGGAAGAAGCTGGTTGTCATCAATAAAACCAGTATCCCACAAGACAAGCAAGCAGACCTAGTTATCGAAGGAAAAATTGGAGAAGTATTTTCTCAATTAAGACCATAAAAAATATCTGAGTGAACATGGATCACTCAGATATTTTTTTACTTATCAAACTTCACTTCCTCAAGCAAGTATTCGATGAATTTTTCTCCCATTTTTGAGAGGGCTGTTTTTTCATGTTTGATGTAGACCAGCTCGATCGGGTCTTCGATATCAAGGGGAATGGAGACGATGTTATTTCCGTTGAGATTGCTGTTGAGGATCCCGGTCGCAATGGTGTAGCCATCTAGACCAATCAAGAGATTAAAGAGGGTCGCCCGGTCACTAACGACGATGGATTTCTTATGATGCTCTTGAGAGAGGATCTCTTCTGAGAAGTAGAAGGAATTGTGGGTTCCTTGGTCATAGCTAAGGTATGGGAAATCTTCCAGATCTGACAAGTGAACGATCTCTTTCTTGGCAAGAGGATTGGTCTTGCTGACAAAGATATGAGGTTGCGCTGTAAAGAGGTGGGTGGCAATCAGGTGATTATCATCCAGCATCTTAGAGAGGACATCGCGGTTGTAGCTATTCAAAAAGAGTACGCCAACCTCGCTGCGGAAGTTCTTGACGTCATCGATGATCTCCCAAGTCCGCGTCTCCCGTAGGAAGAGCTCGTATTTTTCCATGTCGCTTTTCTTCAATAGTGAAACGAAGGCCTCAACCACGAAGGCGTAGTGCTGTGAAGAGACGCTGAAAAGCTCACGAGAGCCCACAGGATTTTTATAGCGCTCGGACAAGAGGTCAATCTGCTCCACCACCTGGCGGGCATAAGAGAGGAACTCCATCCCATCGCGGGTCAAAGTGATCCCTTTGGGATTTCGGATAAAGATTTCAATTCCCATCTCATTTTCCAAGTCCTTGACAGCATTGGAAAGGCTAGGTTGAGTGATGAAGAGTTGTTTTGCGGCCTCATTCATAGAGCCGGTTTCGACGATTTTGATAATGTATTGTAATTGTTGTATTCTCATGCTTTTATTTTAACATAAAAAAGCGCGTTTTTCCCGTAAAATGTGGTCTTTCAAGGACTGTATGAGAATAAGACAGGCTGAGGTAGGTAATAGGAAGTAGGCTAGATCAAATAGTTAAAAAATAGAAGATTGGAAACAAAATCTACATCTGGGGACTGATTTTGATGGAAAAATACAGTTTTGCCTTGCTGAAGGTAAGATCTGATTGATAGAATGGTAAAAAATTGATTGAGGAGATCTTATGAAAAAACTCGTTTCCTGGTATAAGAAAAAGGATAAGGAATTGGAAACCCATTTCACAGCTGGTCTGTTGCAGATCAATTTTGTGACCAATGCTCTGATTCTATTGGCCTTTTACATCTATTTGGTTATTAGTCAGTCGCTCTACGCAATTAAGGATCCATTCATTCAATTTAGTTTTCTTGCTATAGTATCCTTTACGATGGAGGTCTTGCCCTATGGTGTGACCTTAGCCCTTTTTGTTCCCAATATTTTTGTCATTATCTATGGGATCGGTCGGTGGTCTAGCCTCCAGTTCAAAGAAGCTGAAGAAGAAGCTCTCAAAGATCCGGATTTGTTTGAAGATAGGGTGCCAAAGGAAGGAAAAGGGACAAGAGAAGATGACGCATCTCTTATGAAGGAAAAGCAAGAATCACCTAATCCTAAGCCTGTCAAAAAGAAAAAGCAACAGCCTACAATTGTTCTTTGGTTTGGTCTCTTTGGTTGCTTTCTCGAAGCGATTTTCATTTACATCGTCAAGGAGATGACCTTTTACGAATGGAATGAGCCCTTGATCAATTCTCAGAAACATGCCTTGATCTGGTCTGGCGCCTATCCGACCTTCTTTACACTGGCAGCTCTTACTTTACTAGCCTTGATTATCTATTCCTACCGGGATGCGAATTCACTTTCGCCGTTAGCAAATGTCTTCTGTATTAGTGGCATTCTAGGAGGAGTGGTTCTCCTCTTAGTTTTTGATAATCAACTGCAGGTAGCAAGTTTTCACACCTTTTTCTTACTGATCTATTCCATCCATCTCTTATGGGTTCGCATTAAGGAGTGGCAGGAAGATCGAACAGAGATAAGCTATGAGAATCGTCTACTTCAATGGCTCCATCAGCTCTTAAACAAGTCGCGCAACTGGCCATGGCTAGCGGTCCTTATCGCTATTCCAACCCTTGCCCTTGTTGTCCTTGTTCTCATGCTCTTTGGGCAGCAGCCGGATTCCATGATCAAGGCATGGACCAATACAGCTGATTGGGCCTTCTCACAGAAGATCCCTCCTCAGAATCTTATCATTGATGAGCACTATCTCTGTACGGTTGCGGCTGGTGGGCATGAAAAAGTTGTCAAGCCCCAGCGGATGGGCATCCGCCACGGTCATCCAGTCGTTGTCAATCGCCAGCTTTGTATTGCCAATGCCTTTGAACAGGTACTAGAAGAAAAGACGCCGCGATTCCATCGCTTCTTGCGTCGCAATTACGACCGCTATGGCTATCCCTTTGCTAAACACATCAAGAAGAAATGGGCTATGGACCTGATTTACTACCTAATGAAACCCTTGGAATGGCTCTTTTTACTTGTTCTTTATATAGTTGATCGTAAGCCTGAAAATCGAATTGCCATGCAATACATCAAACCGATCCCAGAAGATTTTGACCCCAAGAAAGCTTCGTAAGCTACCGATTTCTACTTGACAAGCGAGAAGGAGCGCGATATAATGAGACAAATTTAACCTTTAAGAGGTCCAGAGAGGCCTGCAAGGAAAGACAGAAAAAAGATCAGCAGACTGTGTCTAGCTGATCATTTGTAGGGCCTTGCTTTTGCGAGGTCTTTTTTGCTGAAAGAAAGAAGAGGAAACCAATGGTCAGTGACAGTTGTAAAAAACGCTTTGGCAAAATCATGATGGAGGAGATGGAGCTCGTCGCTCAAGAAGAAATCGCTCCCCGCATCTATTCTATGATCTTGAAGGGGGAAATGGTGGCGCAGATGCTGCCAGGTCAATTCCTTCATATCCGCGTCCCTGATGGGGCCAAGCTCCTTCGCCGTCCGATTTCAATTTCTGAGATTGATCCTGAGACACAGACGTGTCGCTTGATCTACCGCATCGAAGGTGGGGGGACAGCTATCTTTTCCCAATTGCCAATCGGTAGCAAACTCAGCGTCATGGGGCCACAGGGAAATGGCTTTAATCTCACCAATCTCGGCCAAGGTCAGAAAGCCTTGATCATCGGTGGCGGTATCGGTGTTCCTCCCTTGGTCCAAGTGGCCAAACAACTCCATGAGCAAGGGGTAGAAGTTGAAGTGGTTGTCGGCTTTGCGACCAAAGAAGCCGTCATTTTGGAAGAAGAGCTTTCTCAGGTGGCTCATGTCACTGTAACGACAGACGATGGGACTTATGGCACTAAAGGCTATGTCTCAACCATTGTTGATTCGATGGACCAGAAGTTTGACGCTATCTATTCTTGTGGAGCCCCTGGCATGCTCAAATATGTCAATACCAAATTCCATGACCATCCCCGCGCCTACATTTCTATGGAATCGCGTATGGCTTGTGGGATGGGTGCTTGCTATGCCTGTGTGGTGCATCTAGAAAATGAAAGCCAAGCAGCCAATAAGCGCGTGTGTGAAGACGGACCGGTCTTTGAAACCGGTACGATTGTGATGTAGGAGGACCTTATGACAGCAAATCGACTAGCCGTATCCTTACCTGGTTTAGACTTGAAAAACCCGATTATTCCGGCATCTGGCTGTTTTGGCTTTGGTCAAGAATATGCCAAATACTATGACTTAGACCTGCTTGGATCCATCATGATCAAGGCGACAACTGCTGAGGCACGCTTCGGAAATCCGACTCCACGAGTTGCTGAGACACCGGCAGGCATGCTCAATGCCATTGGGCTCCAAAATCCAGGCGTAGACGTGGTCCTAGCAGAGAAACTCCCTTGGTTGGCCCAACATTATCCAGACCTACCGATTATTGCCAACGTAGCCGGCTTCTCCAATGAAGAGTATGCAACGGTATCTAGGAAGATCTCGCAAGCACCAAATGTCAAGGCCATTGAGCTCAATATCTCTTGTCCAAACGTAGACCATGGGAACAACGGCCTCTTAATCGGGCAGGTTCCTGAGTTGGCCTATGCGGCTGTGAAAGCAGCGGTAGAAGCGTCCTCCGTCCCTGTCTATGTCAAGTTAACGCCTAGTGTGGCAGACATCACGCAGGTCGCAAAAGCAGCAGAAGATGCAGGGGCGACTGGCTTAACCATGATCAATACCTTGGTTGGGATGCGCTTTGACCTCAAGACTGGTAAGCCCATCATTGCCAATGGCACAGGAGGTATGTCGGGTCCAGCCGTTTTCCCAGTTGCTTTGAAACTCATCCGCCAGGTTGCTCAATCCACTAAACTTCCGATTATCGGAATGGGAGGTGTCGATTCAGTCGAAGCAGCCATTGAAATGATGATTGCAGGGGCTTCTGCGATTGGAGTTGGAACCGCTAATTTCACTGATCCTTATGCATGTCCATCCATCATAGAAGATCTGCCACAGGTCATGGATCGCTATGGTATTGACACCCTTGAGAACTTCCGAAAACATGTACGGGAAAATCTACTGTAAATCCTTGACTTTTCCCAAATATCGTACTACAATAAATAAAAACCTTTAAAGCAGTCCAGAGAGGCTCCTAAGGTCTAGACGGTGAATCATGGTAGTTGTTCCTACCTAATTTTCGTGTAACCTTGCCTCGGGCAAGGTTTTTTTGTAGACAAAATGATCAATCAAAAAAGGAGTAATCCATGCGTGAAGAACGTCCTATTATCGCCCTTGACTTCCCAGCTTTCGAGGATGTCAAACACTTTTTAGAGCATTTTCCAGAAGACGAAAAATTATTTGTAAAAATCGGAATGGAATTTTTCTATGCAGTTGGTCCTGAAATTGTACATTACCTCAAAGGGCTTGGACACAGTATTTTCCTTGATTTAAAATTGCATGATATCCCAAATACAGTCAAATCAGCCATGTCCGTACTGGGGACTTTCGGAGTAGATATGGTGACGGTCCACGCAGCCGGTGGTGTAGAGATGATGCGCGAAGCCAAGGCAGCTCTTGGTGAAGGGGCTAAGTTGGTAGCCGTGACCCAGTTGACTTCTACCAGTGAAGAAGACATGCGTGATTGCCAAAACATCCAAACAACGGTCCAAGAATCTGTAGTCAATTATGCTCGCAAGGCCCAAGAAGCTGGCTTGGATGGCGTTGTCTGCTCAGCTCATGAAGTAGCCTTGATCAAAGATGCCACTTCATCAGACTTTGTCTGTGTCACACCAGGGATTCGTCCTGCTGGAGCTGAAATCGGTGACCAAAAACGGGTTATGACCCCACAAGAAGCTCATAAAATTGGATCTGACTATATTGTCGTTGGACGCCCAATCATCCAAGCAGAAAACCCATGGGACGCTTACCATGAAATTAAGAGACAGTGGAATAGTTAAGAACGTCTAAGAAGCTATGCTTCAAGACGTTCTACGGAAAGTCCGATGGGATCTTTCCTAAACTATTCACTAACTTAGTTGAAAAAAAATGATCGTTTCTTTCAACTAAGTGTCGGAATTTAAAAAGTCCTACGGGACCTTCCCTAACGCATTCACTAGATCACAGAAGAGAAAATGATCGTTTCTCTTCTGTGATCGTCGGAATAATCGAAGCCCGATAGGGCCTTCCCTAAACTATTCACTAGATTTAGAGGATAAAAATAATCGTTTTATCCTCTAAATCGTCGGAACACTAATCGCTACTAAAAGTGAAATTTTTGTAGCTCTACGGGGCCTTCCCTAACGCATTCACTAACCTGTAATGTTGTTGTTTAAATCAAAAAATGATTTAATTCGTATATGATTAAAATCGTAAAAAGGAGTCGTTATGTCATTAGCTAAAGATATTGCTAGCCATCTTTTGAAAATCGAAGCGGTTTATTTGAAACCAGAAGAACCTTTCACTTGGGCATCTGGGATCAAATCCCCTATTTATACAGATAACCGTGTAACCCTCGCTTATCCTGAAACTCGTACCTTGATCGAAAATGGATTTGTAGATAAAATCAAGGAAGCTTTCCCTGAAGTGGAAGTGATTGCAGGTACAGCAACTGCAGGAATTCCTCACGGTGCGATTATTGCGGACAAGATGAATTTGCCATTTGCCTACATTCGTAGCAAACCAAAAGACCACGGTGCTGGTAATCAAATTGAAGGCCGTGTACCACAAGGTCAAAAGATGGTCGTAGTGGAAGATTTGATTTCTACTGGTGGATCTGTCTTGGATGCTGTCGCAGCTGCCAAGCGTGAAGGGGCGGACGTTCTTGGTGTGGTAGCCATCTTCACCTACCAATTGGAGAAAGCCGATAAGAAATTTGCGGAAGCTGGAGTTCAACTTGAAACCTTGTCTAACTATACAGAATTGATTCATTTGGCAGAAGAACAAGGTTACATCACTTCTGAAGGTTTAGAGTTGTTGCACCGTTTCAAGGAAAACCAAGAAACTTGGCAAGATAAATAATAGGACGGAAGCGTTTCTAACGCTTCTTTTTTATACTCTTTTCACTAGTTGGTGGTTAACTTGAATCTCAAAGTAAAATCCGGTATGATAGTAGTAATTGTTTTTATGGATGAAGGAAAAACTATTTTTAAGGGAGAATAAGATGACAAAAGAACATTATTTGCAAATGAAGAAACAGGCTCGGGTCTGGTTTACTGTTAATATCGTCATAAGTTTGATCGCTATTGCGGGAGGAATTTTAGTGGTCATTAGTAAATCACGTCATATCCCATTTTTATTGATGGCCTTGGGGGCACTGACTTTGATGAACCAAGTCTTGGTTACCCCTGCTTTCAACGCCAAAAAAGAAGCTGAGGAAGAACATCCAGAATGGAAGAGTTTGTCTACTAAAGATACTAAAATAACTGCAGAGAATGTGCAAAAAGGGTTTCTTGTATCCATTACGGCTCTTCTGATTGTCATTATTGGTTTCTTTATGTTTTATCGTCCTCTTCCGACAACAGACGCAGGAACTGAAGTGATTAAAACCTATCGCGAGATCCAGTCTGTGCCAGAAAATTCGACAGAAAAAGAATCTAGCACGATCTCCAATTTGACTCCGAAAGACGTTCAAACTTTACAAGAATTGAAAGAAGAAATCGAATCCAATGCCCCATCAGATTCAAATTCACTGGATCTTAATAAAGCAAAAGATCTTGCAGAAAAAGCACAGCAACAGAATTGGTTGAAAAGGGGAGAATAAGATGACTTTTTAAGGGATTTGAAACCAACTAGTTTATGTGAAAGGGTAAAAAATCAATGACAGTAACAACATTCTGGCTTAGTTTGGGAATCTTGACCCTTGTTTTCTTGATCATGCTGCTTATCTTTTACACCTTGTATCGCCGTGAAATAAAAGTGAAAACAGAATCAACCGCAAGAGTTATGGGAGAAGTAGTTGATTTTGATTCCAAAAATCAACTGCTTATTTCACTGCCTGTGGTGGAGTATCAAGTCGGGGGCGAAAGATACCAAAAGACCTTCACCTATGCTTATTTTAGGGAGACTTCTTCCAAATCTAGGCAGGCCAATGTTTTCGATAGAACCTATGTTCTTGGAGCCGGTAAAAATCTGGATTTGCGGATGATATTCCCAATCGGGTCTCCCATGACAGTCTTTTATAATCCAGTCGACCCACAGATCGGTTTTGTCGAACGATATGCTGGCTTAGTCGGTTTCTATAAAATCGGAATGATTCTAACGGTTGGAATTTATCTTGGGTTAGTATGCATTCTAGCCTTGTTAGGTTGAATTGTTCAGCCCCATCTTAAATAAAAAGCACATTCATATATGTTTGGTTGAATGAGAGGATTTTCAATGATCAAAAGAGGTCAATGTTTTAATATCAGTTTGAATGGGAAAAAGCCTCTCTGGGGCTACTTTTTGTTGGTAACAGATCAAGGGGAAGAATTTATTATCAAACGCAATAGTAAAATCCCTTTTGACAGATACCGTAAAGTGTACCAGACCAACCATTTGTTTAAAGATCAAATTTTTTCAAAGAAAGCACCAGCGAATATTTCTTCTTTGATTGGTGTTCCACTAGGCCTATTATTAGCAAGGACATTTAGAAAGATCCTTCCCATGGACCTTTTCTTTGGAAAAGCAAATCTTGATTTGAATGTTAGAGAAGGAGCGATAAATGTCCTTTTGTTTCTCTTTGCAGTTATGATCACTTTATGGTTGGTCACTATTGCCAGATATGTGCAGTTGAAGCAGTTTGTTAAGAAAAATGGAGCAGAACTATCATTAGTTGGTCAGATAAAGCCTACAGAGTATCTTCAAAAAACAGCAAATGGAACCGAGGTGTGGTGAATGCGAAAAATAAGAAAACGTCAATTGTTTGCCCTCGTTTGTTTAAGTGCTATAGTCCTGTTTCTAGCATATTTCGTTCAAATGCGCTTGTTTTTGGGATTGATTTTATATTTGTTGGTTGTTCTCTTTTATAGAGGCCTTGAATTCACAGAGCCTCGGGAAATAGAGTTTGATTTCAAGGAAGATCCTAAAGATTAAAGATTATTCCCCGACCTAAATGTTTTCGTACCACCCCAAAACAGCAGAAATGCTGTTTTTTTGATATAATGGACCTATGTTATCGAAAAGTAAACGTATTCTATTTGGGATGCTTCATGTTGTCATGTTGCTAGTGATGGTCCACTGGTTCTTGATCAGTGTGATTTATCTGAGAGAGATTTCATGGCTAGCCATTTTAGGTGCTGGATTGCTATTTCTGCTAGCCTGGTTGAAACGCGATGGGCTAAAGAGTGCCTTTGCTTGGTTGACCCGGCACAAAAAAGGCTTCTTGCTTGGAGCGGTTGTCTTTCAGGTGATTGTCATGGTCTGTGCGGAGCTCTTTATCCGTCGGGATGCTGCGGTTGTTTTCAAAGGGGCTTTTGATCTTCTGAAGCAATCCTCTATCACCAACTACCTCAGTCGCAATCCCAATAACATTCCGCTCTTTCTTTACGAGAAGTTTTTCTATGTCTTATTTGGCTCTAGCGGTCTGTGGGTCATGCAGGCTCTCAATATCCTCTATGTCAATCTGGGTGCAGTCCTCTTGTACAAGCTTTCCCAGAAGCATTTCAATCAAAAAACGGCTGATCTGGTCTATCTCTTCTATGTGAGCTTGATCTGTTACTCGCCTTATTTCTATTCCATGTATACGGATATTCCACCACATCCTTTGATCGCTCTTCAGTTATGGTGGGCTTTGGATCTATTAAAGGAAGATCAAGCAGTCTCCTGGAAGAAGATTGTTGGCTTGGGGATCTTATCTGGCGTATCCATGTTGATCCGTCCAACGACGATTATTGTCATGATTGCCTTTTGGGCTGTGCTCTTTTTCAGAGGAAATTGGAAGGCCTTTGGAAAGATTGCTACGGTGACGGTCATGATGACGGGCTTTGTCTTTACAGGATTGAATACGGCGGTTAATCATCAAAGAGTTGTACCGATCTTGAAACAAGAAGGGCTGGCTAAAGGACCGCTCTTGTTTATCAATCTGGGCTTGACAGATATGGGGCACAACCAAGAAGATATGAAAGAAGGTTTGTTAGCCTATATTGATGAGGATAAGCGCTCGGATTACAACAATGGTCTCTTTAAAAAAGAAAATGTGATCAAAGAAATCAAGCGCCGTCTCAAGGAGTATGGACCGTTCGGTTTGATCGGGCATATCTACTACAAGCAATCCTTGACGGTAGCAGAAGGGACTCTAGGGTGGCTTTACCGAGATGTAGAGTATGAGAAGACGCCTTTTATCAATCCTCTCTATGCACCCCTGACTAAAAATAATGGTCTGGCAAAATGGGTGCGGACCTATTTCCTCAGCATTGATCGACCGCAGTACAAGTATTATGAATTTGTGAAGCAGGTGATCTGGATCATCCTATCGGCTGGTTTGGTTGGAGCTTATCTCAAACGTCGAGATACAGATGAATTTAACTTCCTTTCCTTAGCGGTCTTTGGTGGCTTGCTCTTCTTGACCATCTTTGAAGGCGGGAAGACCCGCTACCTCATCCAATTCTTACCGCAAATTTTACTAGTCGCTTCGATCGGTCTAGCAGGATTTACCAAGAAAGAAAATACCTAAAAGCTCTGGCTTGTTTGACAGGCAGAAATTGAGGTTGGACAAAAATGTCCAGCCTCTTTTTTATCCAGTGGATCTGCGCCAAATGTGGTATAATGAAAGGTAAGAATTTATTGGATAGCGGAGAGTTTCCATGCAACATTCACCCTGGCATGAAGCCATCAAATCCCATCTTCCAGAAGGGTATTTTCACCAGATCAATGATTTTATGAATGAAGTCTATAGCAAAGGAGTGGTTTATCCACCGCGTGACAAGGTCTTTAAGGCCTTGCAGACGACAGAGATGGATCAGGTCAAGGTATTGATCTTAGGCCAAGACCCCTACCATGGACCAGATCAAGCGCAGGGCTTAAGTTTTTCTGTTCCGGATCATGTACAAGCGCCGCCTTCTTTGCAAAATATTCTCAAAGAATTGCGCTCAGATATCGGAGAGAAGCGTTCCCATGATCTGACCTCTTGGGCAGAGCAAGGAGTGCTCTTGCTCAATGCCTGTTTGACAGTGCCTGCTGGTCAGGCTAATGGTCATGCAGGACAAATTTGGGAGCCTTTCACAGATGCTGTGATCAAGGTGGTCAATGAGTTGGAGGAGCCAGTTGTCTTTATCCTCTGGGGATCTTATGCCCGTAAGAAAAAGCCTCTGATTACCCACGATCGACATTTGGTCCTTGAATCAGCTCACCCGAGTCCCTTATCGGCCTACCGAGGATTCTTTGGTTCCCAACCCTTTTCAAAAACCAATCAATTTTTGAAAGAGGCGGGACGCGAGCCGATTGATTGGTTAAGATAGGAGAAAGAAATGCCACAATTAGCAACGATTTGTTACATTGACAATGGGAAAGAATTTCTCATGTTGCATCGCAATAAAAAGCCCAATGATGTCCATGAAGGCAAATGGATCGGAGTTGGTGGAAAATTAGAACGCGGGGAAACCCCACAGGAGTGTGCGGCGCGTGAAATTTTTGAGGAGACCGGCCTTAGAGCCAAGCCAGTTTTGAAAGGGATTATTACCTTTCCGGAGTTTACTCCAGATTTGGACTGGTACACCTATGTCTTCAAGGTAACAGATTTTGAAGGAGAACTGATCGAGTGTAACGAAGGGACCTTGGAGTGGGTACCTTATGATCAAGTCCTCTCAAAACCGACCTGGGAAGGGGACCACACCTTTGTCGAGTGGTTGTTGGAGGATAAACCCTTCTTTTCAGCAATGTTTCGCTATGACGGCGACCGCTTGTTAGAGTCGCATGTTGATTTTTATGAATAAAGGAGAATGCAATGGTTGTCATTAAAAATGGTCGCGTAATGGATCCCAAAACTGGCTTGGATCAAGTCTGTGATCTTCGCATTGAAGGAAAGAAAATTGTAGAGATCGCTAAAAACCTCCCAACGGATGGACAAGAAGTCCTTGATGCTACTGGTCTGGTGGTTGCTCCTGGTTTGATCGATGTACACGTGCATTTCCGTGAACCCGGTCAAACTCATAAAGAAGACATCCATACGGGTGCCTTAGCCGCAGCTGCTGGTGGTTTTACTCGAGTGGTTATGATGGCCAATACCAATCCGACCATTTCAGATATTGCTACCTTAGAAGAAGTCTTAGCTTCTGCAGCCAAGGAAAATCTCCACATTCATACGGTAGCGACGGTGACTAAGAACTTTGACGGTCAACACCTAACAGATTTTGAAGGCCTGCTTAAGGCTGGTGCAGTAGGATTTTCAGATGATGGGATTCCCCTTCAAAGTACTAAGGTTGTCCGCCAAGCCTTGGAAGAAGCTAAGCGTCTAGGGACCTTTATTAGTCTGCATGAAGAAGACCCTGAGTTGAATGGCATTCTAGGTTTGAATGAAAACATTGCTAAGGAACACTTCCATGTCTGTGGGGCGACGGGTGTAGCCGAATATTCAATGGCTGCGCGTGATGCCATGATTGCCCATGCGACAGGTGCTCACCTCCATATCCAACACCTTTCCAAGGAAGAAAGTGTCAAGGTGGTGGAATTTGCCCAAGGATTAGGAGCTCATGTGACGGCAGAAGTGGCACCTCAACACTTTTCGAAAACAGAAAGTCTGCTCTTGACTAAGGGAAGCAATGCTAAGATGAATCCACCTCTTCGCTTGGAATCAGACCGTCTAGCAGTGATTGAAGGATTGAAGTCAGGCGTCATCTCTGTGATTGCGACGGACCACGCGCCTCACCATGCGGATGAGAAGAATGTCCCTGATATTACCAAAGCACCATCTGGCATGACTGGGCTTGAAACTTCGCTTTCTCTTGGTTTGACCTACTTGGTGCATGCTGGCCATTTAAGCTTGATGCAATTGCTTGAAAAGATGTCCTATAATCCAGCACGTCTCTATGATTTTGATGCTGGCTATATCGCAGTGGATGGACCGGCAGATTTAACCATCTTTGATCCAGAAGCAGATCGTCTGGTATCGGATCATTTCGCTTCAAAAGCAGGCAATTCACCATTTGTAGGTGAAACATTAAAAGGAAAAGTTGCTTATACGATCTGTGATGGACAAGTGATTTTTCAAGGATAAGTGATCGTATTCATATGAATCTTAAAAAAATGATGCAAGGCTTGGTTTTCTTTTTAACCAGCCTTCTTGTCTTTGTCTTTCTATTTTGTGCTTTGCTACCAATTGCATCTCCTCGTATGACCAAGCCCAAAATGGCTACGAAAGAAGTCACCTATACTTATGTAGCTCTAGGAGATTCACTGACCGAAGGAGTAGGGGATAGCACCAAGCAAGGGGGCTTCGTGCCCATCCTTGCCCAAAGTCTGTCCAATGAAAATGACGGCCAGTATCAGCCTGTCAACTATGGAGTAGCTGGGAATACAAGTGCTCAGATCTTAGATCGGCTCAAGAAGCAAACAGACCTTCAGAAGGATCTCAAAAAGGCGCGTGTCATGACCTTAACGGTTGGGGGAAATGATTTGCGCAAAGTCGTTGTCGATCATCTGAGTGATTTTTCTCTATCAGATATCCAAAAGCCGCTCAAGAGTTATACAGCGAACCTCAAAGAAATTATTACAAAGGCCAGAAAGGACAATCCCCATCTTCCCATTTATGTAGTGGGGATCTACAATCCTCTTTATCTGAATTTTCCTGAATTAACTAGTATCCAGACGGCTGTAAATCGTTGGAATGAGACGACGGAAGAAACCATCGCGCAATTTGATCAGGTCTATTTCGTTCCGATCAATGATCTGCTCTATAAAGGAATTGATGGCAAAATGGGCGTATCAGAAATCAGTGACGGGAAGACAACCGTTATCAATGATGCCCTGTATGAAGAGGATAGCTTTCACCCTAACAATACGGGCTATGAAAAGATGAAACAAGCAATATTGGAGAAAATCAATGCCACGAAGAAAACTTGGAGTCAAAAATAATCCCATCAACGAGAAGGTCCCCTTCCTTCAAAAAATCAATATTTGGAAATGGTTGTTTTTAGGTTTGGTCAGCCTTCTCTTAGCCTTGGCTTTAGTTGTGCAAGGACGCTTAGCGACGCCAAGAGAAGATGTTAGTCAGCTTCATCAAGCAGTTGGCACTAAAGATGTCAAAGTTGGAACCATGACAACGACTCGTGATCAACTCAATGATACCATCAAATCGCTTCTGAAAAAATATAAGCTGTCCGACTACAAGGTCTATGCGGACAATCAGCAAATCCTATTAGAAGGACAGTTGAGTCTCTTGGGGAAGGATTATCCCTTATACATTTACTTTCAACCATCCAAATTGGAAAATGGGAACATTCTCTTGACGGTGAAGGATTTTTCAGTTGGAACCTTTCAAATTCCACAAAGGATGGTCTTGCAGCTCTTGAGTAAAAATAAAAATATCCCAAAATTTGTTCAGATCTCACCCAAGCAGTCTACCATCACCATTGTATTGCCAGAAATTGACAATGACTTTGGAATCTATGTTAAGGCCAATACCATTGACCTCTATAATGACAAGATCGTTTTTGATTTGTATCAGAAGAAGTAGGGCGAAAGAGGCTATTCAGATTGAAGTCAAAGTCATCTTAAAAACTTTCCTTAGGTTCAATAATTCCGAGTGCTAGAAACAACCGTGTTTCTAGCACTTTTCTCACGGCGGAAAGTTTCATTATATGATGTGTTTAAATGATCCTAATTGTTTATATCATTATAATTTTTTAAGAGCATCTCGGTTTTCTTATGTAAAAACAGGCTGTCTATAGTCTAATTAGAATTGAAAACTCTATTTTGTTTCTATTCAAAAAATTCAGAATATTGTAGAAAATTCTTGACATTGCTTTTTCCCTATGCTAAAATACTAAACAAGACATTGAACAAAGGAGAAAGTCAAACATGAAAACAGCTAAGTTTATTCAATTTGCTTTGTTGTTGAGGTATAAGGGCTAGTGCAGAAGCATTAGTCCTGTTTGGCTTACCAAGCGGGCAAAAACATCTCGCTTGGTTAACCGAGTGAGATGTTTTTCTTTATATCCACTACATAGAAATGAGGAGACCCTATGCGTAAAGTTGAATTTTTAGATACCAGCCTTCGGGATGGCGAACAGACTCCAGGAGTTAATTTCTCTATCAAAGATAAGATTGCCATTGCTAAACAATTGGAAAAGTGGGGCATTTCTGCTATTGAAGCAGGTTTTCCTGCAGCTAGTCCTGATTCCTTCACAGCTGTTCAAGAGATTGCCAAGGTCTTGACCAAGACAGCCGTGACAGGTTTGGCCCGTTCTGTCAAATCAGATATTGATGCCTGCTATGAAGCTTTGAAGGATGCTAAGTATCCACAAATTCACGTCTTTATCGCAACCAGTCCGATTCACCGGGAGTTTAAACTCAACAAGACAAAGGAAGAAATCCTTGAAACGATCAAAGAGCACGTTTCTTACGCTCGCTCAAAATTTGAAATTGTTGAATTCTCGCCAGAAGATGCGACCCGGACGGAATTGGATTTCCTCTTGCAAGTTGTCCAGACTGCAGTCGATGCAGGGGCCAGCTATATCAACATTCCTGATACAGTCGGTTTCACGACACCAGCGGAGTACGGTGCCATTTTCAAATACTTGATTGACCATGTCAAGACAGATCGCGAGATTATCTATTCTCCTCATTGCCATGATGACCTAGGTATGGCGGTGGCCAATAGCCTCGCTGCTGTTAAAAATGGTGCCCGTCGTGTTGAAGGAACCATCAATGGCATCGGGGAGCGGGCCGGCAATGCGGCGCTTGAAGAAGTAGCAGTTGCTCTCAATATTCGTGAAGACTATTTCCAAGTGGAGAGTCCGATTGTCCTTAATGAAACCATCAACACCTCTGAGTTGGTTTCTCGTTACTCTGGTATTCCAATTCCTAAAAACAAGGCGGTTGTTGGTGGCAATGCCTTCTCACACGAGTCTGGGATCCACCAAGATGGAGTCCTTAAAAATCCTCTTACCTATGAAATCATCACACCTGAATTGGTGGGTGTCAAGAGCAATAGTCTCCCGCTTGGAAAATTATCTGGTCGCCATGCCTTTGTCGAAAAACTGCATGAGTTGGGACTGGATTTCACAGAAGAAGATATCAAGCCATTGTTTGCGAAGTTCAAATCTCTGGCAGATAAAAAACACGAGATCACAGATGCCGATATCCGCGCCCTTGTAGCCGGTACAGCAGTGGAAAATCCAGAAGGATTCCAATTTAACGATCTCCGCTTGACAACCAATCCAGACGAAACGATTACAGCAGCAGTTAGCCTCCGCAATGAAGAAGGGGAAGTGCTCGAATTCCTTGCCAATGGTCAAGGGTCGGTTGAAGCGATCTTTAATGCGATTGATAAATTCTTCAACCAAACTGTTCGCTTGACATCTTATAATATCGATGCAGTGACTGATGGGATCGATGCCCAAGCCCGTGTCTTGGTATCAGTGGAAAATATCGATACAGATACGATTTTCAATGCATCTGGTTTGGACTTCGACGTATTGAAAGCCTCTGCCATCGCTTATATCAATGCCAACACGCTGGTTCAAAAAGAGAATGCGGGTGAGATGGGACGAGCTGTCTCCTACCGGGATCTTCCACAAGCCTAAGAGGAAATGAACATGACAAAGAAAATTGTAACACTTGCAGGAGATGGGATTGGCCCTGAGATCATGGCAGCTGGACTGGAGGTCCTCGCAGCCGTTGCTCCCAAAATTGGCTTTGATTATAGTCTAGAAGACAAACCTTTTGGGGGTGCTGGAATTGATGCCGCTGGCCACCCACTTCCCCAAGATACTCTAAAAGCAGCTAAAGGAGCGGATGCTATTCTTCTCGCAGCCATCGGGAGTCCTGAGTATGACAATGCTCCTGTTCGTCCAGAACAAGGCCTGCTCGCTATTCGTAAGGAATTAAATCTCTTTGCCAATATTCGTCCTGTACGGATTTTTGACGCCTTGAAACACTTGTCTCCTTTGAAGCCAGAGCGTATCGAGGGTGTCGATTTCGTGGTCGTGCGTGAATTGACAGGTGGGATTTATTTTGGAGAGCATATCTTGAAAGAAGATACAGCGCGCGATATCAACGATTACAGTGCAGAAGAAATCCGTCGGATTATGCGCCAAGCCTTCAAGATCGCGCAAGGACGTGGCAAGAAAGTGACCAGTATCGATAAGCAAAATGTCCTTGCAACTTCTAAATTGTGGCGCCTAGTGGCAGAAGAAGTTGCGAAAGAATTTCCAGATGTGACCTTAGAGCACCAGCTTGTCGATAGTGCGGCCATGATCATGATTACCAATCCAGCCCGTTTTGATGTCGTAGTGACAGAGAATCTATTCGGAGATATCTTATCTGATGAATCGAGCGTACTTCCAGGAACACTAGGCGTGATGCCATCTGCTAGTCATTCTGACCAAGGACCAAGTATGTACGAACCGATTCATGGTTCAGCACCTGATATTGCTGGTCAAGGCATTGCCAATCCAATTTCCATGATCCTGTCCGTTGCCATGATGCTCCGAGACAGTTTTGGAGAAACAGCAGGTGCAGAAATGATCGAAGAAGCGGTCAATCAAACCTTGAATCAGGGGATTTTAACCCGAGATCTAGGTGGTCAGGCTTCGACTGCAGAGATGACAGCAGCTATCATAAGGAATCTCTAAGATGACTTGGAGAGATCGCTGTTTAATGGTCATTGCTCTTTGGAATGGTATGGTCTTTCTGACCTATGGCTTAGATAAGCGAAAAGCCATTCAAAACAGATGGCGGATTCCTGAAAAGGTCCTGTTACTTGAGAGCTGGCTGCTTGGTGGATTCGGAGCTCTACTAAGTGGATATCTCTTTCACCACAAGGTGCGGAAATGGTATTTTCAAGCCACCTGGTGGGGCAGTAGCCTTCTTTTAGCAGGTGTCCTCTTTCTAATCCTTCAATGGATTTCCTAATAACAAGATAAATGGAGAAAGACAATGAGTGGAAAATCTATCTTTGATAAACTTTGGGACCGCCACGTGATTACAGGAGTGGAAGGACAACCCCAACTCATGTATGTGGACCAACACTACATCCACGAAGTGACGAGTCCGCAAGCCTTTCAAGGATTACGGGATGCAGGACGCAAGGTTCGACGACCTGATTTAACCTTTGGAACCTTTGATCACAATGTTCCAACGGTCAATATTTTTGATATTCGAGATGTGATTTCAAAAGCCCAGATTGATAAATTAGCTGAGAATGTGGTGGACTTTGGGATTGATCATGCTGCTCATGGTTCTGCTAAGCAAGGAATCGTTCATATGGTGGGCCCTGAAACCGGTCGGACCCAGCCTGGAAAATTTATTGTCTGTGGAGACAGCCATACCGCAACTCACGGAGCCTTTGGTGCCATTGCCTTTGGGATTGGAACCAGTGAAGTGGAGCATGTCTTTGCTACCCAAACCATCTGGCAAGTCAAACCAAAGAAAATGTTGGTCGAATTCACCGGAACCCCACAAAAAGGGATCTATTCAAAGGATTACATCCTAGCTTTGATAGCGCTCTACGGTGTTGCTTGCGGAGTTGGCTATGTCGTAGAGTATCGAGGAGAAGCGATTGATCGCTTGACCATGGAAGAACGCATGACCATCTGTAACATGTCTATCGAGTTTGGGTCCAAAATGGGGATCATGAATCCAGATGAGACGACCTTTGACTACCTCCGGGGACGCGAATGTGTGCCAGATGATTTTGAGGCCGCAGTAGCTGATTGGAAGACTCTGGTTAGTGATGACGATGCTGTTTATGATAAGGTCATCCGTATGGATGTATCTGACTTAGCTCCGATGGTGACTTGGGGGACAAATCCTTCTATGGGAGTGGACTTTGAAACTCCCTTTCCAGAGATTCGGGACATGAACGATGAACGTGCCTATCATTATATGGATCTAGAACCTGGTCAAAAACCAGCAGACATTGAATTAGGCTATATCTTTATCGGTTCTTGTACCAATGCGCGTCTCAGCGATTTGGAGTTGGCAGCCAAGTTTGTGAAAGGCAAAAAAATTGCGCCAAACTTAACTGCTATTGTGGTACCTGGCTCTCGTCCGGTTAAGCAAGCTGCCGAAATATTAGGCTTAGACAAGATCTTCATGGATGCGGGCTTTGAATGGCGTGATCCAGGATGCTCCATGTGTCTAGGAATGAACCCAGACAAGGTTCCAGATGGGGTCCACTGTGCCTCTACTAGCAACCGGAACTTTGAAGACCGCCAAGGATTTGGGGCTAAAACCCATCTCTGTAGCCCAGCAATGGCCGCTGCAGCAGCAATCGCCGGCCGCTTTGTCGATGTGCGCCAAATGCCAGAAGTCCAGTAAAAGGAGGAAGCATGGAGAAATTTACCATTTATACGGGGACTACGGTTCCTTTGATGAACGATAATATTGATACCGACCAAATCCTCCCCAAGCAATTCTTGAAGTTGATTGATAAGAAAGGTTTTGGGAAATACCTCATGTATGCTTGGCGCTATTTGGATGACCAGTATACTGAGGATCCAGATTTTATCTTTAACAATCCTGAATACCGCAAGGCAACCATTTTGATCACTGGTGACAATTTTGGCGCTGGTTCCTCTCGGGAGCACGCAGCCTGGGCTTTAGCTGATTATGGCTTTAAAGTCGTTATCGCCGGATCCTTCGGAGATATCCATTACAATAATGAGCTCAATAATGGCATGCTGCCTATTGTCCAACCGCTAGAGGTTCGTCAAAAATTGGCAAATTTGAAGCCGACAGATCCAGTGACAGTAGATTTGGAAGAGCAGAAGATCCTCTCGCCTGTTGGAGAGTTTCGCTTTGAGATCGATCAAGATTGGAAACACAAATTGCTCAATGGTTTGGATGATATCGGGATTACGCTTCAGTATGAAGACTTGATCGCAGCTTATGAGAAGAACCGGCCAGCTTACTGGCAATGATAAAATTGTATACCGAATTACGAATTTTCTGAAAATATATTGAATTTGAGACTATATTTTGATACAATACTAAAAAGAATAGAAAAGGAAAGAGACTTATGACAAAACACATTCAATGGGACGGACAACTTTCACAAGAAGGATTTGATATTCTTAAAGGAGAGGGTGGCTGTATCGTCTGCCCTACCAAAGTTGGCTACATCATCATGACCAGTGACAAGGCTGGCTTGGAACGGAAGTTTGAAGCCAAAGAACGCAACCGCAACAAACCAGGTGTGGTTCTCTGCGGAAGCATGGATGAACTTCGTGCCCTTGCGCAATTGAATCCTGAAATCGAAGCCTTCTACCAAAAACATTGGGATGAAGATATCTTGCTTGGTTGTATCCTTCCTTGGCGTGAAGATGCCTATGCAAAATTGCAGGCTTTCGGAGATGGACGTGAAGAACTCATGACAGACGTTCGTGGAACCAGCTGTTTTGTCATCAAATTTGGTAAAGCTGGTGAGCAAATTGCCAAAGAAATGTGGGAAAAAGAAGGCAAGATGGTTTACGCTTCTTCAGCCAACCCTTCCGGTAAAGGAAACCGCGGGAAGGTCGAAGGAATTGGTGAGCGCATCGAAGGTGCCGTGGACTTGGTCATCGAAGCAGATGATTATGTAGCTTCTATCCAACCAGACAAGACCATTGAAACTCGCTATGAACAAGGTGTGATGGTCTCTATGGTTGATGCCGAAGGAAAACTGATTCCAGAACAAGGAGCAGGTAGCCGTTCTGTCAATACTTGTCCAGTTGTGATCCGTAAAGGATTGGATATCGATAAGATCATGATGCACTTATCTGATCATTTCAACTCTTGGAACTACCGCCAAGGGGAATACTATTAAGAAACAGAAAAAAGCATTCCATTTGGGATGCTTTTTTTGTGAAAGGATAAAAGATGGTATAATAAAGTCAAACGATGTTCCAATAGAAGAGGAGTTAGTATGGTCTCCAGAAAAGCATTTATCGATAAAGCCAATCAGGAATGTTTTTCCTTCAACATCCAAATCCCATGGTGGACGTACAATAACTTCAAGTCATTGGTTCGAAGAAAAAGGCTCTCTGAGGAGCAACTCTATCAGATCTTTCTTTTACTTTGTAGAGAGGTAGAAGACCGGCAAATGCAAGCTGTAGTGAATAAGAGGAAGTATCAGACCGGATTTTATGTAGCTGCATGCAATGGCCGCGAGTTCCGCTTTGAGTTTGCTTTCAAAAAGAATCAAGAACTAAGAGTTTATAATCTATTTGAGACAGTCAATGGTCGTAAGAAACTCACCCTGATGGACCTGCTTGATTACATTATGGATTGACGATGTATAGAAACAATAAGGGTTCACTACAGATTGACAAAAGAAAGAGTGGTTCTATGATTTCAAGAGATGCATTTTTAGAAAGAATCAATCAGGAGGGCTTCTCATTTAGCATTGAAATTCCTCGCAGAAGTTTTTCGGATTTTACATCATTAGTTCGGAGAAGAAGAATTTCAGAAGAGGATCTCTATCAGCTGTTTTATAACTATTGTCAGGAGCTAGAAAACTGTTTGAAAGAAGCAGGGGAGAAACGACGCTTGCTCTTCAATAAGTTTCCAGTTAGCCCCGTTCATGATAAATATAAAACGAAATTTGATACAGTGGCACCCAACGGACGCGAATTCCGCTTTGAGTTTGTCTTTAGCAATGACAATCGTTTAAAAGTTTATCATCTTATCGAAACGGTTAATGGTCGTAGGAAAAAAACACCTATGGAAATACTGATGGACCTAGTCGATGCTTTATAGTGGATACTGATCTAAGAGAAATCTTATGAGATACCTATTTCTTCTTGATTCCATTGAGCCTAGTGACTATAATGAGTGAGTTTAATAAAGCTACAGGTAGACTCTTGTTCCTCTGCTTGTTTGCTCTTGCTTTTTTATGTTGTACTATTTGTAATCATCACAGCTCCAGTAGTTTTATTAAACCGACCTTTCCTATTTGATCGCCTAATAGCTAGTAGTTATTGAAGTACGGTTGGGAAATAGACAAAAGACAAAAAGGACTCTATTTTTACGTTAGAGACCTTTTTGACAAGTAGGGGTTGAACTGTAAAGCTGGTGAATGGTAGTAAGAGTTTTCTAACTGGTTGAAATTTGGTACACTAGAGTTATGAAGATGGAAGATACAATTAAAAAAGGGATCATTATAGGAGCTACAGGAGGGATTGGTCGTCAATTAGCGAAAGAATTGGCACAACGTTTGGAGCATCTGATTTTAGTGAGTCGAGATGCTGACAAACTCTCCCAAGTCCAAAAAGAACTAACTGGGAGTAAGGCGCAGCTTTCAATCCTAACATTAGATATGCTAGATCAAGTGGCTCTAGAAGCTTTTGTAGAGAGTCTAGATGCTGATCTTCTCGTCAATTGTTCGGGACTAGCCTATTTTTCCCTAGGATGTGAACTTGATTCAGCCAGTGAGCAAGACCTCTGGCAAGTCAACTACCATAGTCCAGTCCAGCTAATCAAGCAGGTGGTGCTAAAGAATCAGAAGATCCAGCTGGTCCAGCTGTCTTCGTTGGCAGCTCTTTTTCCTCATCCCTATCTAGCAGCCTACAGTGCTAGTAAGGCGGCCTTGCAGACCTACACTCTTGCTCTCCAGGAGGAACTGAGGCAATCAGATTCCCAGGTCCAGCTAGGTCTCTATATTCTTGGACCAGTCCAAACAGCAATTTTTCAAACTAAACTAGT
Source organism: Streptococcus parasanguinis (assembly GCA_032477695.1). Lineage (GTDB taxonomy): Bacteria > Bacillota > Bacilli > Lactobacillales > Streptococcaceae > Streptococcus > Streptococcus parasanguinis_Y. The sequence continues at coordinate 28,414 of JAWDWJ010000009.1, read as the reverse complement.
AGAAGCATTGGGAGGCAGTCGCTTGCAGATGAAGCCTGAGAAAGTCGCTCAGCAGTTGATCCGATTCATAGAGGGAGATACTTCCTATGCTGTTATCGGCCTTCGCTATCGCTTGCTAGTTTGGCTAGGTCGCCTGCTTCCCCAAAGGTGGATCATCCGTCTCCTTGCTATATATTTAAAAAAGGGACTGAATAGATGAAATTTGTATTTATATTTTTAGCCGTTACTTATCTTCTTTTATTTCTCATCCGTTGGTTGCTGTCCTTTACTTATTATAAAAGAGGTCAGGTTCATACTGCGGACTTTCCAGAAGAGCTTTTTACGGTGGTCCAACCCATCCTTTCTGGGGATCCTCGTTTAGAGAGTGATTTGCGGGCCAATCTCCAGCAAACTGAAGCAGTAGAATTCTACTGGTTGATTGATCAGTCTGATACAGAAGCCCAGCGAGTAGCAGATCGGATTTGTAAAGACGCATCCTTTGCCCACCGCATTCGAATTTTTCTCATTGAAGACGTCCCTCAGGGGATTAATCCCAAGAGTTACAAGATTGAGCAGGTTGTAGAGGAGCTGACCCGGCCTTATCTGATTGTTTTGGACGATGATAGTGTGATTGATTTTTCTAAAATGGGTGAGCTGACCGCCTATTTGGGTCAAGAGGTCATTCTGACAGGTATTCCTTATAACCAGGAGAGAAGCAATTTCTGGTCCAGGCTGGTCGCAGCATTTGTAAATGGCAATTCCTTTATTACCTATTTTACAATGGCAGAAGTTGAGGCGAATCACTCCATCAACGGGATGTTTTATATCCTACCGGTAGAACTTGCAAAAGGCCAGAAGCTCTTCACAGCGATTAAGGATTATCTATGTGATGATTTAGCCGTGGCCGATTTTTTGAGTAGTAAAGGAATATCCATTATTCAAACGCGAGTTACCTGTAATGTTCGAACGACTATCAAGGATGCCAAGCAATATTTGCTCCAGATGAAGCGTTGGCTTCTCTTTAGCTCTATCTACCTCAAAGAACACCTGGATTGGAAGCTGTTTAGTCTCATAGGTTTACCGAGTTTTCTACCTCTTCCAACTTTGATCTTAAGTCTTTTTTTAGGTTGGCCGTATTCTCTTCTAGTCTTGGGCTTACTGGGATTCAAGGCAGTATGGATGCTCCTCTATCGACAAAGCATTCTACCCAGTCACCTCCACTTGGATGAAGTCATCTACGAGGTGCTGAATGATATCCTGCTTCCTTGGCTGTTTATTTATGTTCTGATGACTCCTCCTGTGATTAATTGGCGGGGGCGGAAGATTCGTGTGACGGACGGAAAGATTCGTTATGAGTAAGCTAAAGTCCTATCTAGACCGTTTGTCTGATTTATCTCTTGATCAGACCATGCTAAACTCTAATCGCTTGGTCCTCTTTCTCAGTGGGAGCAGTGACTTCTCCTGTGCCGGACTGACAGCAGGGCAACTAGACCTCCTTCATGCAATTTGTCCATCAGGCTATTCAGTAGTAGCCAGCAATTTTCCCTTCAATCAAGATTTTGAACATATAAAGTTTCCTCAAGTATCCCTACTGTCGGCTTCTGCATCCAATATCATCTATTATTGGCATACCATTTTGAACTCTCGCTTTCAAAAGCTCCTACAACAACACTTGTCTCCCTTGTTGGAAGCGCAGGAGGTGGTTCTTATTTGTAAGAGTTCAGGGGTTAATATGCTGACGCAGTGGCTAAGAAGCGTAGGGAAGGAGGTATCCTTACCAAGGTTGCGCGTGATAGCGCTTGGCCCTGTTTCCCAGCTTCTTTTACGTCAAAAGGAGGTAGAGGTATTGGTTATCAAAGGCAAAAAAGATCCTTATTCACGAATTTTGGACCGCCATTCAGCGGATATCCAAGTGGATACGAATCATTATAGCTATGAATACAGAGAAGATGTGAAAGGAATCATTTATGACTGGATTAGACAAAGTGATAAAAATCGATGTGATTAGCGTCCCCTTTAGTGGTCATTTATTTCCGACTTTGACTTTGGTCAAGCCCTTGCTGGAGGATCCTCGTTTTCAGGTTCGAGTCATCACAGGTTTTCAAAAAAAGGCATTGGTCGAGCAGATTGGTTTCGAATGCCTTGCCTTGTTTCCTGACCGTCCGACAGTCATGGAAGATATAGCCAATACAGCCAAGCAAGCAAATCTCTTTATCATGTACCAACAACTAAGGGCTAATAGCAAACTGATTCCTGAAGTTTTCAACGAGATAAATCGAATTTGGGACTCTGAAGGACAACCAGACTTGATTATTGCAGATTTTGTAGCCGCTCCTGCTGGAGTTTTAGCAGATCGTTTGGGCATCCCCTGGATTACGACCATTCCAAGTCCAGTAGCGATTGAAAGTCGCACGACAACGCCTGCTTATCTAGGTGGCTGGAAACCGCACCAGGGGACCTTCTACAAGTGGAGAGATGCTCTGGGGAGGCAAGTCATCCGTCTGGCAAAGAAAGTTGGATTTGCGCTGGTTAAGAAGAATCTTGATACCATACAGGATTTTAAACTCTACCGTGAAGATGGGACAGAAGCGGTCTATTCTCCCTATTCAATCTTGGCTCTAGGCATGAAAGAGTTGGAGTTTCGAGACGATTTTCCGTCCCAGCTTAAATGGGTTGGTTATCGCTGTCTCTCTTTTGATCGACTTCCTCAAGAACAGAAACAGTATTTTACGAGTTCTAAAAAGCGGGTCCTCGTTACCTGTGGCACTCATTTAAAATGGGAAAAAGAGCGGATGGTGGAGATGGCAAAGCTTTTGAGCCAAGAACATCCTGACTATGTCTTTTACGTAACCCTAGGCGACCCTAGTGGTTTGGAGCATCCACCAAGGATGTTGTCAGATAATCTTCTGATTTTTGATTACCTCCCTTATTCAGATGTTCTGGATCAAATGGACTTTGCCATTCATCATGCAGGTGCTGGGATTTTGATGGGGTGTATCGAAGAGGGGATTCCTAGTCTGATTTTGCCCCAGGACTATGACCAGTTTGACAATGCGGTTCGGGCTGAGTTATTCCAAGTAGGATTGGTATCTCGTAAAAAGACAGATTCCGAAGTTTTGCGCTTATTTAATGAATTGGTTTCTCGGGAAGATTGGTCGCACCTAAAGGATCTGGCTCAGAAAAGCAAAGCCTACCAGCCAACAAAGATACTTTATCAAGAAATAGAGAGACTCTTGAAAGTAAAGTTATAGAATAAAGAGGTAGGAGAGACCCCTATTTGCTTTCTTCCAGATATCTTCTATTTAATGAACATAAAAAACTAGAGCGCATGCTCTAGTTTTTTGGTTGTTGATGGGTGATATTCTTTCCCCAAGGGATGAGATTTTCTTTTTTCTCTTTGATCCGTTGGATATTGTCCTTGTGACGAAGAATGATCAAGGTTGCTAGGGCCAAGACAATGACTGTAAAAAGCGGATCATAGCTGTGCAAGATCCATCCAGTCAAAGGAAGAAGGAGGACCGAAAGAATGGCGAGTAGCGCAACGGTAACACTCGAAAACGAAATCATACTGGTTAAATACAGGCTGGCTACAAAATAAACTGCTAAAATGAGTAGCAGGATAGGCGAGAAACCAAGTAAGACACCAGCACTCGTCGCCACTGCCTTTCCACCCTTAAATCCAGCAAAAATTGGGAAAGTGTGCCCCAAAACGGCTAAGAGACCAAAGACCATCGGCGAGATCCCCTGAATTCTAAAGAAAGTCGGAAGGAGAACGGCCAAAGTTCCTTTCAAGAAATCAATTGCAAAGACAATGATCCCAGCTTTCTTCCCTAAAATCCGAAAGGTATTGGTCGTTCCTGTATTGCCCGAGCCATGTTCCCGTAAATTAATATGGAAAAAGATTTTCCCAATCCATAATCCCGAAGGAATGGAGCCTAACAGATAGGCTAAAATTAAAACACTTATTTCTTTTATCATACTCTCATTATATCAAAAAGCCATCGATAGAAAAAGCAATTTCTGGAGTTCAAGTGTGACATCTGAAGAAAGTGCTTAGCTAGCATTTTTTACTGTGATATAGAAATCTCCATATAAAGAGAAAAAATTTTGCAAAATTTCCTAAAAAACTGTAATATAGAAAAGATGAACAAACAGGAGGTTCCTTGTGGCAAAAAAGGAAATCAATATTAATAATTATAATGACGATGCCATTCAGGTACTAGAAGGGTTGGATGCGGTCCGTAAACGTCCAGGGATGTATATCGGATCGACCGATGGAAATGGCTTGCATCACATGGTCTGGGAGATCGTGGACAATGCGGTCGATGAAGCCTTGTCTGGCTTTGGCTCACAAATCGATGTAACGATTAATAAAGATGGTTCTCTATCGGTAGAAGACCAGGGACGTGGAATGCCGACCGGGATGCATGCTATGGGCAAACCAACCGTTGAGGTGATCTTTACGGTCCTCCACGCCGGAGGGAAGTTTGGTCAAGGAGGCTATAAGACATCTGGAGGTCTTCACGGAGTGGGATCTTCTGTCGTCAATGCCCTTTCTAGCTGGCTAGAGGTAGAAATTACTCGTGATGGAGCTGTCTATAAGCAACGTTTTGAAGATGGGGGAAAACCAGTTACAACCCTTGAAAAGATCGGCTCTGCTCCCAAGTCTAAGACAGGGACTAAGGTTACCTTCATGCCAGATCCAACCATCTTTTCAACGACGGATTTCAAATTTAATACCATTGCTGAGCGAATCAAAGAATCAGCCTTCTTGCTGAAGGACGTGACGCTGACGCTGACCAATCTCCGCAAGGAAGAAGATAACCATGTGGCCTTTCACTATGAAAATGGTGTCCAAGATTTCGTAGAGTACTTGAACGAGGACAAGGAAACTTTGACACCGGTTCTCTACTTTAGTGGCGAATCAGATGGTTTTCAGGTGGAAGTGGCCATGCAATACAATGATGGCTACTCAGATAATATCTTGTCCTTCGTTAATAATGTCCGCACCAAAGATGGGGGAACCCACGAGACGGGTCTGAAGACAGCCATTACCAAGGCTATGAACGACTATGCAAGAAAGACAGGACTTCTCAAAGAAAAAGACAAGAATCTGGAAGGATCAGACTACCGTGAAGGTTTGTCTGCTGTTCTCTCTATCCTGGTTCCAGAAGCTCATTTGCAGTTTGAAGGGCAAACCAAAGACAAATTAGGAAGTCCCTTGGCTCGTCCAGTGGTCGATAGCATTGTTTCTGATAAATTGACTTTCTTCCTCATGGAAAATGGGGAGTTGGCCTCTAATCTCATTCGTAAGGCTATTAAAGCCCGGGATGCGCGTGAAGCTGCTCGAAAAGCGCGGGATGAGAGTCGAAATGGCAAGAAGAGCAAAAAAGACAAGGGACTTTTGTCTGGTAAATTGACACCAGCCCAGTCTAAAAATCCTAAGAAAAACGAACTTTATCTAGTCGAAGGAGACTCAGCCGGCGGTTCTGCCAAACAAGGACGGGATCGGAAGTTCCAAGCGATTCTTCCACTTCGTGGGAAGGTTCTTAATACTGAGAAGGCCAATATGAGTGATATCCTCAAGAACGAGGAAATCAACACCATGATCTACACCATCGGTGCTGGAGTTGGGGCAGATTTTTCTGTGGAAGACGCCAACTACGATAAGATCATTATCATGACCGACGCGGATACGGATGGTGCCCACATTCAAACCCTCCTCTTAACTTTCTTCTATCGCTATATGCGCCCTTTGGTAGAAGCAGGGCATGTCTACATTGCACTTCCTCCTCTTTATAAGATGTCGAAAGGCAAAGGCAAGAAAGAAGAAGTAGCCTATGCTTGGACAGATAGCGAATTAGAAGAGTTGCGTCGGACCTTTGGCCGTGGGGCAACCCTCCAACGATACAAAGGGTTGGGTGAGATGAATGCGGATCAGCTTTGGGAAACGACCATGAATCCAGAAACTCGTACCCTGATCCGTGTCACCATTGATGATCTAGCGCGTGCAGAACGCCGCGTCTCTGTCCTTATGGGAGATAAGGCTGCACCACGTCGTCAATGGATTGAAGATAACGTTAAGTTTACCTTAGAAGAAAATACAGTTTTTTAATTTCTTTCTACTTATAAATTAAATAAGCTGGGATGTAGAAATGGTAAGGAATCGACATGAGAACTGATGCAGAAATGATGAATCTGATTTTGCAGATAGCTGAGTCCTTGCAAGTGGAAGCAGTGGCCTTATCCGGTTCGCGATCCGATATCCACTCTCTAAGAGATGAGTTTCAAGATTATGATGTGGTTTATATTGTTGAGAATCTGGAGGACTTGATATCTGATTTATCTTGGCTAGACCAGTTTGGAATACGGCTGATTGAACAGCACAATGTCCTTGGACACCGTCGTCTTTACCTCATGCTCTTTGAAGACGGCAACCGTATCGATTTGACCCTCTGCCCCAAAGAGTACATTCAAGAGTGGGTGGACAGCGAAGCAAATTTTGAAGTTATAAAGGACGACAAAGGCTTGTTTGAAGCCTATCAGCTTAATCTGAAGCGCTACTGGACCGCTCCGCCTACTGAAGAGGAATTTGTAGTCACCTGCAATGAATTTTGGTGGGTATCGGCTTATGTCGTAAAGGCCATTCGAAGAAATCAGCTTATTTATGCGACCGACCACCTCTATGGCATTTGTCAGCAAGAATTGCTCAAGGTCTTAGCTTGGCAGGTGACAAGCGATAAGGGAGTAGTTGACATCGGAAAGAACTACAAGTACCTCTTCCATTATCTACCAGCCGGGCAAGAGAAGGAGTTCTCAGTTTTGCTTGATTTATCCAGTTTTGATAAAATCACTCAGTCTTTATTTGCTACCATGGGGCTATTCAATCGAGAAGCTCAAATTCTGGCCCAAAAGATGGGATTTACTTACGATATGGAAGTTGCAGAGAAAATGACTTCTTATGCTAAAGAGAAACTTTCTAATCATTAATGAATTTATTTTAAATATCAGAAAGGAACGTTTGGTTACTTGGTGTAACTGAATTCCTCTATATATAAAAATATAAAAGACTACTCAACATTCTTTGAAAGGAGTTGAATACGCCCTAAGCGCTGTGTGAAAAAGATAAATTTCTTATTTTCACTTTGTATTTTACGGGCTTTGTATCTTATGTCTAATATCCAAAATATGTCTTTAGAGGACATCATGGGAGAGCGCTTTGGTCGCTACTCCAAATACATTATTCAAGAACGGGCTCTTCCTGATATTCGGGATGGCTTGAAACCTGTTCAACGGCGGATCCTTTATTCTATGAATAAGGACGGCAATACCCATGACAAGGGCTACCGCAAGTCTGCCAAGTCTGTCGGAAATATCATGGGGAATTTCCACCCTCACGGGGATAGTTCTATCTATGATGCCATGGTCCGCATGTCTCAAGACTGGAAAAACCGTGAGATTCTAGTTGAAATGCACGGAAACAATGGTTCCATGGATGGGGATCCACCAGCGGCCATGCGTTATACCGAGGCGCGCTTGTCTGAAATTGCGGGTTATCTTTTGCAAGATATCGAAAAGAACACAGTGCCGTTTGCCTGGAACTTTGACGATACAGAAAAAGAGCCAACTGTTTTGCCTGCCGCTTTTCCAAATCTCTTGGTCAATGGGGCAACAGGGATTTCAGCTGGTTACGCGACAGATATTCCGCCACACAACCTTGCTGAAGTCATTGATGCTGTGGTCTACATGATCGACCATCCATCTGCCAAGGTAGACAAACTCATGGAGTTTTTACCTGGACCTGATTTCCCAACTGGTGCCATTATCCAAGGTCGCGATGAGATCAAGAAAGCCTATGAAACTGGTAAGGGCCGGGTGGTTGTCCGCTCTAAAACCGAGATTGAGCAGCTCAAAGGCGGTAAGCAGCAAATCGTCGTTACCGAAATCCCTTATGAGATCAACAAGGCAGTTTTGGTCAAGAAGATCGACGATGTCCGTGTTAACAACAAGGTGGCGGGTATTGCGGAAGTCCGGGATGAGTCTGACCGAGATGGTCTTCGTATTGCCATTGAGTTGAAGAAAGATGCCAATGCTGATCTAATCTTGAACTACTTGTTCAAGTACACAGACTTGCAGGTCAACTACAACTTCAATATGGTGGCGATTGATAACTACACACCTCGTCAAGTGGGGATCGTACCGATTCTCTCTAGCTACATTGCTCACCGTCGGGATATCATTGTCGCTCGCTCGCGCTTTGACAAGGAAAAGGCAGAACGACGCCTCCATATCGTAGAGGGCTTGATCCGCGTGATTTCCATCCTCGATGAAGTCATCGCCTTGATCCGTGCTTCTGATAATAAGGCAGATGCTAAGGAAAACCTCAAGGTCAGCTACGATTTCACGGAAGAACAAGCAGAAGCTATTGTTACCTTGCAATTGTACCGCTTGACCAATACCGATATCGTGACCTTGGAAGAAGAACATGCTAGTCTCAAGGAGCAAATCGCGACCTTGGCAGCCATCATTGGGGATGAACGGACCATGTTCAATCTCATGAAGAAGGAGTTGCGTGAAGTCAAGAAGCTCTTTGGGAATCCGCGTCGCAGTGAATTGCAAGACACGGCTAAAACGATCGAGATCGATACAGCCAGTCTCATTGTTGAAGAGGAAACCTTTGTCAGCGTAACCCGTGCTGGATATATCAAACGGACCTCACCTCGTTCTTTCAATGCATCAACACTGGAAGAAGTCGGTAAGCGAGACGATGACGAGTTGATTTTTATAGAGCCTGCTAAGACGACTCAGCATCTCTTACTCTTTACCAACTTGGGGAATGCCATTTATCGACCAATTCATGAATTGACAGATACCAAGTGGAAGGATATCGGAGAGCACCTCAGTCAGACCTTGACCAATTTCGAGCAAGAGGAAGAAATTCTCTTTGCGGAGATTGTGGATCAGTTTGAGGGAGTAACCTACTTTGCAGCAACTCAACAAGGACAAATCAAGCGTTTTGAACGAAAAGAATTGAGCCCATGGCGGACTTATCGTTCTAAATCGACTAAGTATGCTAAGCTAAAAGACCAAGACGACCGTATCGTAGCAGTTGCGCCAGTTGTCCTTGAAGACATCATGATCATTACTAAAAATGGTTACGGGTTGCGCTTCAATATTGAAGAGGTCCCTGTCGTAGGAGCTAAAGCAGCAGGGGTCAAAGCCATTAACCTCAAAGACGGAGATCAAGTTGCTGCAGCCTTTAAGTCGACGACTCCAAGCATGTACATTCTGACCCAGCGAGGCAGTCTCAAACGGATGTTACAAGACGATATTCCTGTGACCAGTCGGGCTAAACGGGGACTACAGGTCTTGCGTGAGTTGAAAAATAAACCACACCGCGTCTTCAAGGCAGGTCCAGTCTTCACTGACCAGGGAGATTTTGATCTCTTTACGAGCCAAGAAGAAGTGGCAGTACAAGATCAAATTCTTCAGATCACTTCCACAACAGGTCAGGTGACAGAAGTTGATTTGACACAATTAAGCATTTCTGAAAGAACAAGCAATGGATCCTTTGTCAACGATACCATTTCAGATCAAGAAGTTTTTTCAGCTACTATCAAATAAAAGAAAGCGTCGGTCCATTCTAGGACTGACTTTCTTTGAAAATAAATTTTCTGAAAATTGAAAATTTCGCTTGAAATTCTCATGAAATGGTGTACAATAGTGTACATAGATTGAGAAACTGAATCGACCTGCATCAGATCGACTAGGAATAGAAAGAATTAAAAGGAGCATTATCATGACAGTATCACTTGATTGGGAAAACCTTGGCTTTTCATATATGAAATTACCTTATCGCTATTTGGCATATTATCGCAATGGAGCTTGGGAAAAAGGAGAATTGACAGAAGATGCGACCTTGCATTTGTCCGAATCTTCTCCAAGTTTGCATTACGGTCAGCAAGCCTTTGAAGGGTTGAAAGCCTACCGTACAAAAGATGGAAGTATCCAATTGTTCCGTCCAGATCAAAATGCCAAACGTTTGCAACGCACAGCAGATCGGTTGCTGATGCCTCAAGTACCTGTTGATATGTTTGTGGATGCTTGTAAGGCAGTGGTAAAAGCCAATGAAGAGTATGTTCCACCATATGGTACTCGAGCTACCCTTTACCTTCGTCCACTTTTGATTGGGGTTGGTGATATTATTGGTGTGCACCCAGCAGATGAGTATATCTTTACCATCTTTGCAATGCCTGTCGGTAACTACTTTAAAGGTGGTTTGGTTCCAACGAACTTCTTGATTCAAGATGAGTACGACCGTGCTGCTCCACATGGTACTGGGGCTGCAAAAGTTGGTGGGAACTACGCAGCTAGTATGTTGCCAGGTAAGATTGCCCATGATCGTAACTTCTCTGACGTGATTTACCTCGATCCAGCGACTCACACCAAGATTGAAGAAGTTGGTTCTGCAAACTTCTTTGGTATCACTGCTAATAACGAATTTGTGACGCCATTGAGTCCTTCTATTTTGCCATCTATCACCAAGTACTCTTTGCTTTACTTGGCAGAACACCGTCTTGGTATGACACCAATTGAAGGGGATGTCTTTATCAATGACTTGGATCGCTTTGTAGAAGCAGGAGCTTGTGGTACCGCAGCTGTCATCTCTCCGATCGGAGGCGTTCAACACGGTGATGACTTCCATGTCTTCTATTCTGAAACAGAAGTAGGTCCTGTCACACGGAAGCTCTATGACGAGTTGACCGGTATCCAATTTGGTGATGTCGAAGCGCCAGAAGGATGGATTGTCAAAGTCGATTAAACCGAAGGAGTCTGAGCCAAAAGTGTCCAGGCTTCAATGAGAAACAGCCTTAACGAAGGACGTAGTAGCTAAAGTTTCTCTTCATTCGCTTTTAGGCTCAAAAGAGTGCCGAATGACTTTTTCGGGGGTGGGTTAAAGAAGGAATTTCTAACTAAATTCTTTCTGCCCACTCCCTTTTCTCTTGCGTCATCAAGAGAATTTTTGTAAAATAGAAAAAGTGAAAAGAGGGTTGAAATGAGTAAAAAAGATAAGAAAATTGAGATTCAAATCGTTGATAGTAAAGTAACCGTCGGAAAAGACACTTTTGATGGATTCACTTTGTCCATTGGAAAGAAAACGATTGGTGAAATTGCAGACATGGCAGGTCAGTTTGCCATTATCAAAAATGGAAATGTGGATTCACTTTACAAAAAACTTGAAAAAGCCGTTGAAATTTTAATAGAAAATTATAATTTGAATAAATAAGGGCTTGCAATCATAGTAAATCAATGGTATAATAGATCCTGTTGATTTATATGGAGAGATAGCGAAGAGGCTAAACGCGGCGGACTGTAAATCCGCTCCTTCGGGTTCGGGGGTTCGAATCCCTCTCTCTCCATTAGTGTTCATTGTGACGATGATAAAGTGACTAATGTCAGCGCTCTTTTTGGGGTATAGCCAAGCGGTAAGGCAAGGGACTTTGACTCCCTCATGCGTTGGTTCGAATCCAGCTACCCCAGTTCTTAGGTAATATCGGATAAGTGATAAAATATCTATCTAGGTATTTTATTTCTTTATAGGATGAGTCGTTAAAGATTGTAGTTGATCTCATTGCGAGTGCTTGCTTAGGAAAAATAATTATAAGTATGTCAAGTTTTAGAAAACTTGATTGTTGGAGGATTTTTTAGATGAATGAATTTGAAGATTTGCTAAACAGTGTTAGCCAAGTTGAACCAGGTGACGTTGTTACTGCTGAAGTATTGACAGTTGACGCGAACCAAGCTAACGTTGCAATCTCTGGAACTGGTGTCGAAGGTGTCTTGACTCTTCGCGAATTGACAAACGATCGTGATGCTGACATCAACGACTTGGTAAAACCAGGTGAAACACTTGAATTGCTTGTTCTTCGTCAAGTAGTTGGTAAAGATACTGATACAGTAACTTACCTTGTATCTAAAAAACGTTTGGAAGCTCGCAAAGCATGGGACAAATTGGTTGGACGTGAAGAAGAAGTTGTTACTGTTAAAGGAACTCGCGCTGTTAAGGGCGGACTTTCAGTAGAATTTGAAGGACTTCGTGGATTTATTCCAGCTTCAATGCTTGATACTCGTTTTGTACGTAACACTGAACGTTTCGTAGGTCAAGAATTTGATGCTAAAATCAAAGAAGTAGATCCAAAAGAAAACCGCTTTATCCTTTCACGTCGTGAAGTTGTTGAAGCTGAATCAGCTGCAGCACGCGCAGAAGTATTTGGTAAATTGAACGTTGGCGATGTCGTAACTGGTAAAGTTGCACGTATCACAAGCTTCGGTGCTTTCATCGACCTTGGTGGTGTTGATGGATTGGTTCACTTGACAGAATTGTCACACGAACGCAACGTATCACCTAAATCAGTTGTAACTGTAGGTGAAGAAATCCAAGTGAAAGTTCTTGACTTGAACGAAGAAGAAGGTCGTGTATCACTTTCATTGAAAGCTACAACACCTGGACCTTGGGATGGCGTTGAACAAAAATTGGCTGCTGGTGATGTTATCGAAGGAACTGTTAAACGTTTGACTGACTTCGGTGCATTCGTTGAAGTATTGCCAGGTATCGACGGACTTGTACACATCTCACAAATTTCACACAAACGTGTTGAAAATCCAAAAGATGTTCTTAAAGTTGGACAAGAAGTAACTGTTAAAGTTCTTGAAGTAAATGCTGCAGATGAACGTGTATCACTTTCTATCAAAGCTCTTGAAGAACGTCCAGCTCAAGAAGAAGGCGAAAAACAAGAAAAACGTCAATCTCGTCCACGTCGTCCAAAACAAGAAAAACGCGACTTTGATCTTCCAGAAACTCAAACTGGATTCTCAATGGCTGACTTGTTTGGCGATATCGAATTGTAATATTCAAAAGAGGCTGGGACAAAAGTCCTAGCCTCTCAATTGTTTTTGGATTGTCGAGCAAGACGCAGGGGTTGAGTGGGCTCTACTACGCTGATCTCATCAGCTTTTACAGCCCTACTCAACTGTGCGGAGGTGGGACAACGAAATCGAATTCTAACGAATTACCGATTTCTGTCCCACTCTCTTTTTTACTTGTAAAATTCTCAAGAATTTGATATACTATAACAGTTGCCACCCTTAGTGTAATGGATATCACGTAAGATTCCGGTTCTTGAGATGGGGGTTCGATTCCCTCAGGGTGGAAAGAAGAAAAGGTTGAGAAGTCTCTCAGCCTTTTTATCTTATGTTCATAGCTCAAAAAAAGACTCTCAAATTTGAGAGTCTTTTTTAATTGAATTAGTTGATAGATGCTTCTTGGAATTCAGGGTTTTTCCATGCTTCATCAATGATTGCTTGCAATTCATCAGCAGAAGCTTTCATTTTTTGTTGTTCCGCATCGTTCAATGGGATGTTCACTGGACGAACAATACCGTGTGCACCTACGATAGCAGGTTGACCGATAAAGACGTTGCTAACACCATATTGACCTTCTTGGAATACAGAAAGTGGAAGTACTGCATTTTCATCATCAAGGATTGCTTTAGTGATACGAGCAAGGGCAACAGCGATACCGTAGTATGTTGCACCTTTTTTGTTGATGATGGTGTAAGCAGCATCACGAACACCTTCGAACAATTCGATCAATTCAGTTTCTTGAACGTTTTGAGTATCTTTAAGGAATTCTTCAAGGTTTACACCAGCGATGTTAGCGTGTGACCATACAGCGAATTCTGAGTCCCCGTGTTCACCCATGATGTAGGCGTGCACTGAACGAGCATCAACGTCCAATTTTTCAGCAAGTGCTTGACGGAAACGAGCTGAGTCAAGAGAAGTACCAGAACCGATAACGCGTTCTTTAGGGAATCCTGAGAATTTCCATGTAGAGTATGTCAAAACGTCAACTGGGTTAGCAGCTACAAGGAAGATACCGTTAAATCCTGATTCAATAACTTGTGATACGATTGACTTGTTAATGGCAAGGTTTTTACCAACAAGATCAAGGCGAGTTTCACCTGGTTTTTGAGGAGCACCTGCAGTAATTACAACAAGGTCAGCATCCGCACAGTCAGCGTACTCAGCCGCATAGATCTTCTTAGGTGAAGTGAAGGCAAGGGCGTGGCTAAGGTCAAGCGCATCTCCGACAGCTTTTTCGTGCAATTGAGGAATTTCGATAATTCCAAGCTCTTGTGCAATTCCTTGGTTGACAAGTGCAAATGCATAAGATGAACCTACGGCACCGTCACCGACAAGGATAACTTTTTTGTGTTGTTTAGTCAAATCCATGAGTCTAAACGTCTCCTTCATTTTTTTTTGAGATAGATTCTCATACGACTTCATTCTACCACTTTTGAAAGTCTTTGTCATCTGAAACAGTATGAATCCTTGATGTAAACGTTTTTACGTTTGTGTTCCTAAGAAGAAAAATAGGCTAAAATGTGTTATAATAGTATGGTGAATTAAGTAAAGAGAGGCATTTTTTGAATGCAGGATAATAATCTAATTGATGTGAATTTAACATCAGAAATGAAGACGAGTTTTATCGATTATGCGATGAGTGTTATCGTAGCTCGTGCCCTACCTGATGTTCGGGATGGTTTAAAACCCGTTCACCGTCGTATTTTGTATGGTATGAATGAATTGGGTGTTACGCCAGATAAACCACATAAGAAGTCAGCCCGTATCACAGGGGATGTTATGGGTAAATACCACCCACACGGGGATTCCTCTATTTATGAAGCCATGGTTCGGATGGCGCAATGGTGGAGCTATCGCTATATGCTAGTGGACGGCCATGGGAACTTTGGTTCTATGGACGGAGATGGGGCCGCTGCACAACGGTATACCGAAGCCCGTATGAGCAAGATCGCACTTGAGATGTTGCGGGATATCAATAAGAATACAGTTGATTTTGCAGATAACTATGATGCCAGTGAGCGGGAGCCCATGGTGCTACCAGCACGCTTCCCTAACCTTCTTGTGAATGGAGCTACAGGGATTGCTGTAGGTATGGCTACCAATATTCCACCTCATAATCTCGGTGAAACAATAGATGCCGTCAAATTGATGATGGACAATCCTGAAGTGACCACTCGTGAACTCATGGAAGTGCTGCCTGGTCCAGATTTTCCAACCGGAGCCTTGGTCATGGGGAAATCAGGTATTCATAAGGCCTATGAAACAGGGAAAGGTTCAATTGTTCTTCGTTCTCGTACAGAGATTGAAGTAACCAAGAGTGGCCGTGAACGGATTGTTGTCACTGAGTTCCCTTATATGGTCAATAAAACCAAGGTGCACGAGCACATCGTTCGCTTGGTGCAAGAAAAACGGATCGAAGGGATTACAGCTGTACGGGATGAATCAAACCGTGAAGGGGTTCGTTTTGTGATTGAGGTCCGCCGAGATGCTTCGGCTAATGTCATTTTGAACAACCTCTTTAAGATGACGCAAATGCAAACCAACTTTGGCTTCAATATGTTGGCCATTCAAAACGGTGTTCCAAAGATCCTTTCTCTTCGTCAAATTTTAGGTGCGTATATCGAGCACCAAACAGAAGTGGTGACTCGCCGGACCATCTTTGATAAAGAAAAAGCTGAAGCTCGTGCCCATATTTTAGAAGGCTTGCTTATTGCTTTGGATCACATTGATGAAGTAATCCGAATCATCCGCAATAGCCAGACAGACGCTGAAGCACAAGCTGAGTTGATGTCGAAGTTCAAGCTCTCTGAACGTCAAAGTCAAGCCATTTTGGACATGCGTCTTCGTCGTTTGACCGGTTTGGAACGAGACAAGATCCAGAGTGAATATGACGACTTGGTTGCCTTGATTGCTGATTTGGCTGATATTTTGGCTAAACCAGAGCGTGTGGCGACTATCATCAAGGAAGAATTAGAAGAAGTCAAACGCAAGTTTGGCGATGCTCGTCGAACTGAGTTGATGATTGGTGAAGTCCTTTCTCTTGAAGATGAGGACTTGATTGAAGAAACAGATGTCTTAATCACCCTTTCTAATAAAGGATACATCAAACGCTTGGACCAAGCTGAATTTACTGCACAAAAACGTGGTGGACGTGGTGTCCAAGGAACCGGTGTGAAAGACGATGACTTTGTTAGCGAACTCGTATCTACGAGCACCCATGATCATTTGCTCTTCTTTACGAATAAGGGGCGGGTTTATCGTTTGAAAGGTTATGAGATTCCCGAATATGGCCGGACAGCTAAAGGATTGCCGATTGTTAACCTCCTAAAATTGGACGAAGGTGAATCGATTCAAACCATTATCAATGTGGAGCAAGATCGCAGTGATGAGGCTTATCTCTTCTTTACGACGCGACAAGGTGTAGTTAAGCGCACTAACGTAGCAGAATTTTCAAATATCCGTCAGAACGGTCTGAAAGCTCTGAACCTACGTGATGAGGATGAATTGATCAATGTCTTCCTTACAGATGGCAATACTGATGTCATTATTGGTACCAAATATGGATATTCAGTCCGCTTTAATGAGGCAGTAGTTCGGAATATGGGACGTTCTGCTACAGGTGTACGTGGTGTGAATCTCCGTGATGGAGACAAGGTTGTTGGGGCAAGTGTTATCACCGACCAGGACGAAGTATTGGTCATTACTGAAAAAGGGTATGGTAAGCGGACAATGGCTAGCGAATACCCAACCAAAGGCCGTGGCGGTAAAGGAATCAAGACAGCCAATATCACAGAGAAAAATGGTCCTTTAGCTGGTCTTTTAACCGTTAAAGGAGATGAAGATCTGATGATCATTACTGATACAGGAGTCATGATCCGTACAAGTGTTGGGAATATCTCTCAAACTGGTCGTTCAACACAGGGTGTGAAAGTCATGAGACTGGATCAGGATGCGAAAATTGTGACCTTTACAACAGTCCAGCCCGATGAAAAAGATGAAGAAGTAGTGGAAGAAAACGAATAGATAAGGGGACAGCATGTCACGCAAAAGAAAAAAGAAAAAGAGTTTACGCAATACTCTTATCAACATCGTTGCAACACTTTTGATTATTCTCTCGCTTCTCTTGATTTTCAATGCTCCGATCCGAAACATGATTATGGTTTGGCATACCAACCAATATCAGGTTAGCAAGGTCGATAAAAAAACCATTGACAAGAATAAAGAAGTGAAGACGAGCTTTGATTTCCAACATGTCCAGTCACTCTCGACGGAAGCCGTCATCAATGCCCAATGGCAAGCTCAAAAGCTACCAGTAATTGGGGGGATTTCGATTCCTGAATTAAACATGAACCTTCCGATCTTTAAGGGGCTTGAAAATGTAGCCCTCTACTACGGAGCAGGGACCATGAAGGAAAACCAAGTCATGGGGCAAGGCAATTATTCTCTTGCTAGTCACCATGTATTTGGCCTAACTGGAGCAAATGCCATGTTATTCTCACCATTAGAGAAAGCCAAGGCGGGAATGAAGATCTACATCACGGACAAAGAAAAAATCTATACTTATGTCATCTCGTCAGTTGAGACAGTGACTCCAGATCGTGTAGATGTCATTCAAGATCGTGAAGGCGTTAATGAGATCACTTTAGTGACCTGTGAGGATGCTGCAGCGACTTACCGTACGATTGTAAAAGGAAATTTGGAAACCTCTGTTGACTATGACAAGGCTCCAAAAGACATCCTGGATTCATTCAGCAAGTCTTATAATCAAATGCAACTTTAAGAAAATAAAGCCCGAGACAGAAATGTCTGGGCCTTTTCTATGTAGGAGGCTGGGAGAAATTCTTGTAAAATTGTAAGAGATTGGTAATATAATGTAAGGAACTTGTCATAATATTAAGGGAAAATCAGTATATAATAAGAGGAGAAAGAGTATGATAAGGAGGTAGAATAGTGACGAAAGAGCGAATTTATCATCTCTTGCATCATTTCTACAATCTCTTAGTAAATGATTTTCCACGAAATGGTTTAATTACGAAAGGAATCTACGAAGTAGAGCAGGTCTACCAAGCTTTAGAGGCCATACCTCAGAGCCAGGAGTACTTGATTCGCTGTGAAATTCAACAGTTTTTAAAGGAGCTTGAACAAGTTCAAACAGGTTACCAGATCCGCTTTAATAAAGATGAAGTCTTAGTGTTAGATGATTTGAAGCAGGAAATCGCCTGTAAATAATGAAAGGTTGTCGTTTTCTCCATTTATTACGAATTAATAAGTGAGGAGGAAATTATGTACGACATATCATTTATTGAACCATCTTTGCTTCCTAGAGAACGTTTGGTTTCTGAAGGGGTGGATAAGCTGAGTCATCAAGAATTGTTATCCATTCTCTTACGGACAGGCAATAAGCAAAAAAGCGTTTATGAGATTGCACAAGGGCTTTTGAGCTCAGTTAATAGTTTAAAAGAGTTAAGTCAATTAACCCTAGAGGAGCTACAGGAAATCTCTGGCATTGGCCGGGTGAAGGCCATCGAACTTCAGGCTGTGATTGAGTTTGGGCGAAGAATTCATAAAGATGAATTAATGAGTTCTGAACAAATCATGAGCAGCCAGAAATTGGCCCATAAAATTCAACAGGAAATCGGCCATAAGAAACAGGAGCACCTGGTTGCCCTCTATTTGAATACGCAGAATGAAATTATCCATCAACAGACCATTTTTATTGGAACGGTGAATCGAAGTATTGCGGAGCCGCGTGAAATCCTGCATTATGCACTGAAGCACATGGCAACCTCTATCATCTTGGCTCACAATCATCCATCTGGTGCCGTATTTCCCAGTAAAAATGATGATGAAGTAACGCAACGAGTTTTAGAGGCCTGTGAAGTGATGGGTTTAACCCTATTAGTTGAGTAGGGCTGTAAAAGCTGATGAAATCAGCGTAGTAGAGCCCACTCAACCACTGCGTCTTGCTCTACAATCCAAAAATAATTGAGAGGCTAGGATTTTTGTCTCAGCCTCTTTTCTTGTTAATGTATAAGTCTTTATTCTTCGTTTTTACGCATAAAATAAAGAAGTGTTTGCAATTCACTAGTAAGATCGACATATTGGACAACAACCTCTTTAGGAACTGTCAGATGGACTGGAGAAAAGCTTAGAATTCCTTTGACACCAGCATCTACTAAAAGACTAGCAACTTCTTGAGCCTTAACACTTGGAACAGTTAGAATGGCTGTTTGAATGCCTTCTTTTTTGAGATTCTCTTTGATCGTAGAAATCCCATAAATGGGGATCCCATCCTTACTTTTGGTATTAATCAGTTCATGATCATCTACATCAAAAGCCATGACAATTTTCATTTTATTTCGCTCATGGAAACGGTAATTAAGAAGGGCGCTTCCCATATTTCCGATCCCAACAATAGCGACATTAGTAATAGCATTGTCATTTAAAAGATCTGCAAAGAAGTTCATCAGTTTTTTTACATCATAACCAAATCCACGTCTTCCCAATTCACCAAAATAAGAAAAATCTCTGCGAACAGTAGCAGAGTCAATCCCAATTGCATCCGCAATTTGCTTGGAATTGGCGCGCTCTATTTTTTCAGAGTTAAAGCGTTTAAAAATGCGGTAGTAGAGCGATAAGCGTTTTGCTGTTGCGCGTGGAATTGGAGTATTTTTATCATGTTTCACAATATCACAACCTTTCCCTCTTATTGTATAGGAAGATTGTGAAAAAATCAACTATCTTGAACGGTTTTTCAAAAATATTTTTGTCTAAAGAAAAAGCTGATGGTGATGGGAGAGTTCCATCAGCATCAGCTTAGTTTTCAGCTTGCTCTACCTTTTTCAAAAAAGCATAGAGCCCATCGACTCTCCCCTTATAGGGGAGTTTTTCCCCCTTGTATTCAATGGAAACAATTGAGTAAGAGTCAGGCAGGGTTACACAGCCTGAAAATGCTAGGATGCAGGCTGCAAGGTCGGGATAAGTAGTCATTCGTTCTACTTGGTAAGCGTCGATATAAGTTAGGGTTACCATATTAGACCTCTGTTTTGTTGAAAATTTCTCTTTCGACAAGACTATCCATTAGGAAATAAAATTTTTGTTGGATAATGTCATTTTCTGGATTTTTAAAGATATTAACCAGACGAAGTCCAGACTTATCTGTAATATTGATTTTAAAACCTGTGAGGTCTTTGTTGAAGATAATTTTAAGCAAGAAGCCTTCACCGCTATTTGGAACAGCTTCGAGCAAACGATTTAACTCGTAATTTCCAACTTTTGTAACAGCAAATGTATTGTCACGTAAGGTATATTTTTTAACATTTGGGTGTAGACTATAGGTATATTTGCAGTCTTTCAATGAAACACTTGTTTCAAAAGCCATATTGTTCTCCTATGATAAAATTTCTTTAAGTTTTGAGAGGAAGTCTTGAACCTCCTCTACGCTATTGAGTTCTGAAAAACTAATTCGAAGGGATTCTTTTAGGCGTGAGCTATCTTTTCCATAGAGCGCCTCAAGGACATGGCTGGGTTGAACTGTACCAGCGGTACAAGCAGAGCCTGTAGAGACAGATATCCCAGCCAGATCCAGTCTCATCAGCAAGACATCATTTTGGACGTCTGGGAAGCCAATATTCCAAACGAAGGGAAGATGATCGTCACTCGCATTTACGTAGAAGTCGTAGTCTGCTAAACCATTAACTAGTTCTTGACCGAGTTTTTGAACTTGTTGGAAATTTTCTTCTTGATGAAGTGTGGCTTGCTGTAGCGCAGTCGCCATCCCTACAATTGAAATGAGATTTTCCGTGCTGGCCCTCATCTTATTTTCCTGATCGCCACCATGGATGAGATTATCAAAGTCTGGGACAGCTGCATAAAGGAAACCGACTCCCTTGGGGCCATGGAATTTGTGGGCAGAAGCACTGAGAAAATCAATCCCTAACTCTTCGGGATAGACAGGGACTTTCCCAACTGCTTGGACAGCATCAACATGAAAGGCAGCTGGATGATCTTTTAAGAATTCTCCGATTTCTATAATCGGTAGAAGATCGCCTGTCTCGTTATTGGCAAACATGGTTGAGACAAGAATGGTATCCGGTCTAAGTGCAGCCTTGATATCACTAGCCTGAATGCGTCCCTCTCTTGGTTGGACGATCGTAACTTCAAATCCGAAACGTTCTACAAGATATTCGATGGGTTCTAGAACCGCATGGTGTTCCAAAGCGGTAGTAATGATGTGTTTGCCATCTGCTTGATGTTTCAAGCAGTAGCCTTTTATAACGGTATTATTACTTTCTGATCCACCTGAAGTGAAGAAAATACGATTTGGAAGAGTATGAAGAGACTGAGCAATCTGCTCGCGAGATTCTCGGAGAAGTTTACTAGCCATCCGTCCATGAGCATGAAGGCTTGATGGATTTCCAAAAGTGGACTTCATGGTTTCAGACATTTTATCAATGACTTCAGGTAGAAGGGGAGTTGTTGCGGCATTATCAAAATATATCACATTAAGACCTTATTTCTTGTGGTAGGCAAATAGAGGACTAACAGGTTTTCTTTCTTGAATGCGAACAATAGCTTCAGCGATCAGTTCGCTAGCTGTCAGATAGTTGATATTTTTAGGTGTTGGCCCATTTGGAGCAACAGAATCGGTTACCAAGATTTCTTTGATCGGAGCTTGGTCTAATAACTCGACAGCTCCTTTCACAAATAAACCATGGCTTGAAACAGCATAAATTTCAGTAGCTCCTTCGCGTTCAACGATTTTTGAGGCTTCCGAAAAAGTCTTCCCAGTATTGAGGATATCGTCGATTAAAATAGCTTTTTTACCTTTGACATCTCCGATGATATAGCCATAATCACGGTTCGCATCATCTTGTTCGTAATCAATAATCGCGATTGGAGCATCAAGATATTCTGCTAAACTACGAGCTCGTTTGACACCAGAGTTTTTCGGACTCACGACAACGACGTCTGAACCTGTCAAACCTTTGTTAATG
The DNA here is from genome assembly GCA_032477695.1 of Streptococcus parasanguinis. Classification (GTDB taxonomy): domain Bacteria; phylum Bacillota; class Bacilli; order Lactobacillales; family Streptococcaceae; genus Streptococcus; species Streptococcus parasanguinis_Y. The sequence continues at coordinate 6,515 of JAWDWJ010000009.1, read as the reverse complement.
TAGTGTTCAGCAAAGAGTGGAATCGTAAAGAGGTTATCTACGGCGATATCAAAGAAACCTTGGACCTGAACAGCGTGGAGATCGAGTGTTACGACACGATCTACCCCAGCTTTGACCAACATGTTTGCTACTAATTTAGCTGTAATTGGTTCGCGAGGAGCAGCAGTCCGGTCTTGGCGAGCATAACCGAAGTAAGGCATGACCACATTGACAGTATTTGCGCTGGCCCGTTGGCAAGCATCCACCATAATTAACAGTTCCATCAAGTGATTGTTGACAGGGAAACTGGTTGATTGAATGATATAAATATCATATCCACGAACACTTTCCTCAATATTGACTTGGATTTCACCATCTGAGAATTGACGGGATGAAATTTTTCCGAGTGGAACCCCAGCGTGATCCGCAATTTTCTGGGCAATCTCTGGATTTGAATTGAGAGAGAAGAGCTTCATATTTTTTTTATCTGACATGTGATTCTAACCTCATTTAGATTTTTGATCTTAGCACTATTTTAGCAAAAATTTACGATAATTTCAGCTATTTTACAATCTTTCCGCCAATCTGGCGATTTTATTTTTAGCAGTTTTGAAGACGATTCCATGCTCTTTGATGAACTGATTGAAATTTTCTTCCTGCTCAGCAGTTTCCACCTCGATTTCTAACTCATAATCTTCAGTATCTAGATAAAGACTGTGGTCTAGTGCTACTAAGCCTGCAGCTGTTTCTTTTTCGAATCGTTCTGTTGTAAGGCTTCCCCAGACAGCGAGTTGTTCAATGGGAATTTCTTTAGAGATCAAGAGGTTTTTGATTTCTCCGTCAGGAAACTGTTGGTGTTGAAGGATCGCCTCGGTTTCTTCTGGGCTGAGGTTTTGATTGTACTCGAAATGGCCAACTGCTTCAGGGACCTTGAGAGTCAATTCAGCCTGATCTGTGAAAGTACGCACCCGCAAGGCCATTTTTTCCTTACGGATGAGCTGGTCGGGTGTATCGATATAGTGATTGGTTTGGACAACCAATTCTGTATCAGCAAAAAGTGGAAGAAGGGATTGGTATTCCTCCTTGTCTAGCAAGGTTTTGTATTCAATTTCTAAATGGTTCATTTTGTAGTCCTTTGCTTTTTTTCGAAAGCGATTCATGATATAATAAGAGATGTGTTTATTGTATACAAAAATGGTTCAGATTACAAGGTGGTAGGATGGCAATTGATTGGGAAAACTTCTTAGATCCGTATATCCAAGCAGTTGGAGAATTGAAAATCAAACTGCGTGGGATTCGTAAGCAATATCGTAAGCAACAAAAGCATTCTCCAATTGAGTTTGTCACAGGACGGGTCAAACCGATTGAAAGTATCCGAGAAAAGATGATCCGAAGAAATATTTCTGAAGAAAATCTGGCTCAGGATATGCAAGATATTGCTGGTCTTCGCATCATGGTTCAGTTTGTGGACGATGTGGATGAGATCCTAGAGGTTCTGAGACAACGGCAGGATATGCGCGTGGTCCAAGAGCGAGACTATATCCGCCACAAGAAATCAAGTGGCTACCGGAGTTACCACGTCGTGGTCGAGTACCCGGTCGATACCATTGATGGAAATGAAACGATCTTAGCAGAGATTCAAATTCGGACCTTGTCCATGAATTTTTGGGCAACCATTGAACATTCGCTCAATTATAAATATAAAGGAGACTTTCCAGACGAGATCAAAAAACGCTTAGAGACGACAGCAAACCTGGCCTATCTCTTGGATGAAGAGATGGGGGCAATTCGGGATGCGATTCAGGAGGCTCAAGCCCTGTTTGATCCACTTCATCGTAAGTTAAATGATGGCGTTGGAAATAGTGATGACACAGATGAAGACTACAGGTAAAAAAGTATCCATTATTCGCAATCGCAAGCGTCAAAGTGAAGAGGTTTTTCAGCAGTTGCGCTACAAGCTTCGGAAAAATAATTTTATTTTGACGGAGAAGCACCCGGATATTGTAATTTCAATTGGTGGCGATGGGATGTTGCTATCAGCCTTTCACAAGTATGAACACCAGTTGGATCGGGTGCGATTTGTTGGCGTCCATACCGGACACTTAGGATTCTATACGGATTACTTAGACAGTGAAATCGATAAGCTGGTTGAGAACTTAAAATATGATACAGGAGCTAAGGTTTCCTACCCTATTTTGAATGTCAAGATTACTTTCGAAAATGGGGAAACCCGTACCATGAGAGCGTTGAACGAAGCAACGATTAAGAGAAGCGACCGGACCATGGTTGCTGATCTCACGATTAATGGAGTGGATTTTGAGCGCTTCAGAGGAGACGGGATTACCGTTTCGACTCCTACAGGAAGTACGGCTTACAACAAATCCTTGGGAGGAGCAGTCCTTCACCCAACTATTGAGGCGCTGCAGATTGCTGAGATCGCCAGTCTCAACAATCGTGTCTATCGTACCTTGGGTTCTTCTGTCATTGTCCCTAAAAAGGATAAGATCGAGATTACACCGACAAGACCTGGCTTCCACATTATCTCTGTCGACAATTCAACCTATTCTTACCGTAATATTGCAAAGGTAGAATATCAGATTGACAACCATAAGATTAATTTTGTGGCAAGTTCCAGTCACACCAGCTTCTGGAATCGGGTCAAGGATGCCTTTATCGGAGATGATAGAGAATGAGATTTGAATTCATTGTCGATGAGCATGTCAAGGTTAAGACTTTCCTGAAAAAGCATGAGGTTTCTAAGGGTCTCTTAGCAAAGATTAAGTTTCGTGGTGGCCAGATCCTTGTCAATGGACGTCCGGAGAATGCAATTTATTTGTTGGATATTGGGGATCGCTTGGTCATTGATATTCCAGCAGAAGAAGGTTTTGAAACCCTAAAGCCCATGGATCGGCCTTTGGATATTTTGTTTGAAGATGATCATTTTTTGGTCTTAAACAAACCCTTTGGGATTGCTTCTATTCCAAGTGCGATTCATTCCAATACCTTAGCCAATTTTGTAAAAGGCTATTATGTGAAACAGGGCTACGAGAACCAGCAGGTTCACATTGTCACTCGCCTGGACAAGGACACTAGTGGCGTTATGCTCTTTGCCAAACATGGTTATGCTCATGCTCGATTAGATAAGCAATTGCAGTCTAAAACGATTCAAAAACGCTATTATGCCTTGGTCAAGGGATCTGGGAAGCTGGATCCTGTCGGAGAGATTATTGCTCCGATTGCGCGTGATGAAGATTCAATTATCACCCGAAAGGTAGCTAAAGGTGGCAAGTATGCTCATACAAGCTACCAGGTTGTTCAATCTTTTGGTGATATTCACCTAGTGGATATTCAGTTACACACAGGTCGAACCCACCAGATCCGCGTTCATTTTTCCCATATTGGTTTTCCGCTCTTGGGAGATGATCTCTATGGGGGAAGTCTAGAAGACGGTATTGAGCGCCAGGCCCTTCATTGTCATCGTCTATCCTATTATCATCCATTTCTAGAGGAAGAATTGGTCATAGAAAGTCCACTGCCTCCAGATTTCCAAGCTGTATTAACACAGCTTCAAACTAGTTATTAATTATTAAAAGGAGTAAAACTCATGGAAGTTTTCGAAAATCTCAAAGCCAACCTCGTTGGTAAGAATGCACGTATTGTATTACCAGAAGGTGAAGAACCTCGTATCCTCCAAGCGACAAAACGCATTGTGAACGAGACAGAAGTAACCCCTGTCTTGCTTGGTAATCCAGATAAAATTCGGATTTATCTTGAAATCGAAGGGGTTTTGGATGGATATGAAGTCATCGATCCTCATTCTTATCCAGGTTTTGAAGAAATGGTAGCTTCCTTAGTAGAACGTCGTAAGGGCAAAATGACAGAAGAAGAAGCGCGTCAAGTTTTGAAAGACGACGTTAACTATTTTGGTGTCATGTTGGTGCACATGGGAATTGTTGATGGGATGGTATCTGGTGCGATTCACTCAACAGCCGCAACTGTTCGTCCGGCTCTTCAAATTATCAAAACTCGTCCAAATGTAAAACGGACTTCAGGGGCTTTCCTTATGGTTCGTGGATCTGAACGCTACTTGTTTGGGGACTGTGCCATCAACATCAATCCAGATGCTGAAGGATTAGCAGAAATTGCCATCAATTCAGCTATCACTGCCAAGATGTTTGGTATTGATCCAAAAATTGCTATGTTGAGCTATTCAACAAAAGGATCTGGTTTCGGTGAAAGTGTTGATAAGGTTGTTGAAGCGACTAAGCTTGCTCATGAACTTCGTCCAGACCTTGAAATTGATGGGGAATTGCAATTTGACGCAGCTTTTGTCCCTGCAACTGCAGCCTTGAAGGCTCCAGGAAGCAAGGTGGCAGGTCAAGCTAATGTCTTTATCTTCCCTGGTATTGAAGCAGGTAACATTGGATACAAGATGGCTGAACGTCTTGGTGGCTTTGCAGCAGTAGGTCCTGTCTTGCAAGGATTGAATAAACCAGTCAACGACCTCTCTCGTGGATGTAATGCAGATGACGTTTACAAATTAACCTTGATTACAGCAGCTCAAGCTGTGGAACAATAAGAAATGCATTTAGAGAGTGGGACAGAAATTGGTAATTCGTTAAAATTCGATTTCGTCGTCCCACCTCCGCACAGTTGAGTAGGGCTGTAAAAGCTGATGAAATCAGCGTACTAGAGCCCACTCAACCACTGCGTCTTGCTCGACAATCCAAAAATAATTGAGATGCTAGGACTTTTGTCCCAGCCTCTTTTTCTTTATCAATTCATCATTTCTAAACACTAACTTATTCTATGGTATACTAGGAATATGTTAGATTTAAAAGATTACGGGATTACCATGTGGGAGGAGGAAAAAATCGCCTCCTTCCGAGAAAAGTTATTAGCCTGGTATGATGCCCATAAACGGGATCTCCCCTGGAGAAGGACCCAGGATCCTTATAAAATTTGGATCTCAGAGATTATGCTCCAGCAGACACGTGTCGATACGGTGATTCCTTATTATGAGCGTTTTTTAGACTGGTTTCCGACGGTCGCTGAATTGGCTCAAGCCCCTGAAGAAAAACTCTTAAAAGCTTGGGAAGGCTTGGGCTATTACTCACGTGTCCGTAACATGCAGAAAGCTGCCCAGCAGATAATGGAAAATCACGGAGGAGTGTTTCCATCAAGTTATGAGGAAATATCTAAATTGAAGGGGATTGGACCTTATACAGCTGGTGCCATTGCCAGTATTGCTTTTAGCTTGCCAGAGCCAGCAGTGGATGGCAATGTCATGCGTGTTTTAGCTCGTTTATTTGAGGTCGACTACGATATCGGAATCCCAACCAATCGTAAGATTTTTCAAGCTATGATGGAAATCTTGATCGATCCGGCCCGGCCGGGTGATTTTAATCAGGCTTTGATGGATTTGGGCTCCGATATTGAGTCCCCAGTCAATCCACGGCCAGAAGAAAGTCCTGTCAAGGAGTTTAGCGCGGCCTACCAACATGGAACCATGGATCGTTATCCCATCAAGGCTCCTAAGAAGAAACCGGTACCTGTCTATCTAACAGCCTTTATTATCAAGGATAGTCAAGGGCGCTACTTGCTGGAGAAAAATGAGCGAGAAGGGCTTTTGTCTGGTTTTTGGCATTTCCCTTTGATCGAAGTGGATAGCCTTTCTGATACCTTTGGGCAATTGTCTTTATTAGATGGTAATGGAGAAGCAGGGGATAACTCAGAAATTCTTTCCTTTGAACAGGACTATGACTTGGCCATTGATTGGCAGGACAAGTCTTACCCTATTGTTCAGCATGTCTTTTCGCATCGTAAGTGGCAGGTTCAGATTCGATTTGGTCTGGTGAAAGAAGGAGTGCAGCAATCAAGTGAATCAACTGTTTGGTTAAAACCTGACGAATTTTCTGATTATCCTTTTGCTAAACCCCAGCAAAAGATTTGGACATCTTTTTCGGAAAATGAAAATTAGCTAGAGATTATTCTCTAGCTAATTATTTTATAGATGAGCGAATGCTTTGATTTCTTCTTCGGACATGGATGAGTCGCAACGAACAGTGACTTCACCGGCTTCGACATGTAAAAATCCTGGGACAGTTGGGATACCGTAAGTTGAGCGGAAGGCTTGTAATGCGTCTAGCTGACTTGGTTCTTCACTATTGATGAAGTAGATATGAGCTTTTGTTTCAGCTACGACAGTTGCTAATTTAGCAGCGAACTTCCGGCAGTAAGGACAAGTCTTGCGTCCGATAAAGAAGGTCGCTGTTTCTTTTTGATCGATCGCTTCTTGCGCACGAGCGACAGTTGTCACTTCAAGATCTTTAATATCTTCTAAAAATTGTTCCATGAGATTACCTCGCTTTCTTCTAAGTCTAGTATGCCATATTTTCTATAAAATCGCTGGTATTTGCTACGAAAGAAAGAGAGATTGGGACAGAAATCGGTCATTCGTTAGAATTCGATTTCGTCGTCCCACCTCCGCACAGTTGAGTAGGGCTGTAAAAGCTGATGAAATCAGCGTAGTAGAG
>JAWDWJ010000008.1:0-136974 GCA_032477695.1 Streptococcus parasanguinis | reverse complement strand
CTGATGAAATCAGCGTAGTAGAGCCCACTCAACCACTGCGTCTTGCTCGACAATCCAAAAATAATTGAGAGGCTAGGACTTTTGTCCCAGCCTCTTTTTTGACCATTCACGACGATTTTCTGACCGATTCTGACAGAGAGCTACAAAGACTGTCCCTTTGAAGTATACTGTACACAAGATCAATAAGAAAAGAGGGATCCTATGTTTCAGGTAGCATCTATTACAAAATCATTTAAGGAGAAAGCTGTATTAAAGGGAGTGTCTTTTTCGATAGAAGAAGGAGACAAAATTGCCTTGCTGGGAAATAATGGAGCAGGAAAAAGCACCCTGTTCAACATTATCGCTGGGCAGCTCCAGGCCGATTCGGGAACGATAAAGACTTCGCTTGATTTTCAAAGAGAAATTGGGATGATGCCTCAGGGGGATCTGCTCATCGAGGATCTAACCGTCGCTGAATTCGTCGAATTAAAAAGCCGGATGAATCAGCTGAAGCAGGCTGATATCAATGGACTCTTAGAGATGGTCGAATTGAGAGGCTCAAAAGAGCAGATGGTGGGAAGTCTTTCTGGTGGTCAAAAGAGACGCTTGTCCTTGTTGTTAACCATTTTGAATCATCCAAGGTTGATTTTTTTAGATGAGCCAACGACTGGTATGGACTTGGAAGCAGTGGATAATTTTTGGAAATTGCTGGAGCAGCAAGAGTTTACATCTGTTGTGGTGACCCATGATTTTAACCAAATTGATGCCTTTTTTACAAAAGTCTTGATTTTAAAAGATGGTCGAATTGCTGCCGCAAAAGCTGTTGAGGACATTCACCAGGCTGGTCAAACCATTGAGCAGTATTTCCGAGAAGAGATGAATAAAGGAGGGGAACAAGCATGAGAAAGATTCAATTAAAACAAGTTTTACGAAATAAGCGCTTTGTATTATTTACCATTATTTTACCCATAGGCTGGTATATCTTCTTTTATCAGCTTCAAAAAGGGGTTTCGCCAAGTATTTTATTAGGCATTGCCGTATTTATCGGGGTCATTGGCAATAGCCTTGCAACTTTTAGTAAGCGTATCGCCTCAGACATCGGCTTTTATTCTTTTGAATCCCACTTTACAAGCTATAGTGTCAAGAACTATTTATGGGATCAAAGCATCGTACAACTGATTCTGAACAGCTTGATCTTTTTAGCGGTGCTAGTAGTTGCTGTTCTAGGTTTTCACTTTCCAGTGACGACTAGCCTGTTGGTACAATTTTTCCTCTTATCCTTGATGGGGATCTACTTTAGTGTGATTGGCTTTGTACTAGGGGTCAGGGTAGATGCCAAGACGATTGATACCATTGGCTTTCCAGTTATTATTTTAGCCGCCATGACCATTATTCCCTTTGATACGCTTGGCGCAAGTGGAGGATTTATGGACTTGGTTGGAAAGTTACAACGGGCTTTCCCAGGTTATTATTATACAAAGCTGATCCAAGATTTGACTGAGAAACAAACGATTGATGCCACCCAATTAGCACTCTTTGTTGCCGTATTTGGATTGAATTTGCTATTTTTCTATCTGCTCGTACCCAAAGGGAAAATGGGGAACTAAGAGCAGTTAAAAAAGCCTTGAGAACAACTCAAGGCTTTTTTTGCAATAAAATGGTTCTTCTGTACTCTTCCTTCAAGTGCTTGGAAAGATCTTGCTATTCTAAAGTTCTAATGGAGGGCTTTTTTATTACATGCTAATAGAAAAAATCAATGCCGTAGTTTTCTTTTAGATAGGTCGCTAACTCGGCTTTTTCTTCCTCTCTAAATCGACAGAGGCTAAGGGCGAGACGCAATTTCAAGGTGCTTGTATTGATGATGATGTTTGACTTAGAAATATCTTCTAGCTGGGTGACTTCTCTGAGGTTAAAATCTAAATAGCAAGCCTTGCTGTTGACATGATCAGGGTCGCTGACGTCCACTTCAACATACGATGCTCGCAACAATTCTTCTTTTGGAATGAAGATTTCTTTTGAGAAGAAAAGCCCAGGGTAGACATAAATACCTTCAAAGGTGAATTCAAAGGAGACTCTGTGGCTAGTTAGTCTTTTGATGCCTGCAATTGTTGCGTAGATAGCAGCGAAAAAGAGAATGGTTGAAATCACAGTGGGAAGATTTAGTCGAGAAAAGTCGATCAATCCATGAGCGGGAGAAAAGAAAAATTGAAAGGATACACCCGCCGCAAAGATTAGATAACCGACACCAACAAATTTTGAATAATAGATTTTCATTTTGGACTCCTTACATTTTAAATGCTATGAAAACTCGGAATTTCAAGTACCCTTATCATAGCGGATTCGGTGAAGAGCTGTCAAATGTTTGGTAGGGTTCTTGTGATTAGATCATTTCAGGTTATGGTATACTAGATGGAAAGTGTGGCTAGGAGTGAAATGAAAAGCTGCTGTAGAAATCATAACCGGGTCAATGCTGGTAAGAAAGGAAGACAAATGGTAACACCCCTGATATTTATTATTTCTCTCGTCTTGCTTTTGCGTCGTTTTACAAGCAAACGTTCACGAAAGATCATTGGATTCTTATATGCTTCATTTGCAGTCTGGTTTGTTTATTCGATCCTTACTTATGGAAGCTACACCCTCCAGCCTGGTCAAAGTGTTCAATTGAGAGTTTATCCCAATACGGACCAGCTAGAATATAGGTCGGAACTCCAGTTTAAAAAATTTGATGATGCTAAGTTAAAATTGTCCGGTCGAAAAGGTTGGGGGATGAAAGATAGTCACATAGTCTATAATGTTGAAAAGCAAACAATAACGGAGCTCATTTTTTTAAAAGACAAAACAGAGCGTAAAGACTTACCAAATGATAAAAGTAAGAGTTTCTATTTAGAAAACGATGGAATAGTGATTCAAGGGGAAGTAGAGGAAGTATTTGGGGTGACGGAACGAAAGCCCTACAACATCACCATCACCAATGTAGACGATAAACCAGCCCACTTTGAAGCGCGAGTGGTGGACCGGTGAACTGTGAACTGGACCTCCATCTACTCCAGCCGCTTCAGTCCAAAGAATTGGGACGATGTGACCGTCAAGGATATTTGGAGAGAGGATTTTGGAAAGTGATGTCGGAGCTATTTGTCCGGCATCTTTTTATGAATAATCGTTATTGTTACTTTTGTGCGTGTGATATGATATAATAAAAGCACAGAAGTAACAACAATAGGAATGCTGAAATGATTCAAAAACAAATACAGGAAATGCTAGATCATCAGTCTATTATTAGAACATCTGATGTAGTTAAAAAAGGGATCCCAAAGCCTTACCTAAATCGAATGGTGGAAAATGGTCAACTCATAAAGGTTGCCAGAGGGATTTATATCACCGATTGGTCTCAGTATGATGAGTATGCCATTTTCCAACTCCAACATCAAAAAGTGATTTATTCTTATCTATCAGCATTGTATCTCCATGGGCTGATAGATGTTATCCCTAAATACAAAGAAGTGACGGTCTATACAGGTTATAATCCTCATCGATTTCCTAAGGAGGTAAAAAGGCATTTCATCCAGAAAGAATTGTATGAAGTCGGTGTGACAAAGCTACAAACGTCCTTCGGAAATGAAGTAAGGGTATATGATTTGGAGAGATCGATATGCGATCTCATTCGCGAGCGACAAAAGATAGATGTGGAAATATTTTCGACTTCTTTAAAGAGATATATTCAATCTTCAAAAAAAGATCTACGAAAACTCTACAAATATGCGCGAGAGTTTCATGTGCTCGAAAACGTCCAATCATTGATGGAGGTCTTATATGAATAAAGATAGATTGATTGCTCTGTGCCATAAAATTTCAAACGAAAAACAGGTAGATTTCAATGTTGTGCTAACTTATTATTTTCTAGAAACGATACTTGCAAAGATAGCATCTAGTCCGTATAGTCATAACTTTGTATTCAAGGGAGGATTTCTTTTATCCAATATTATTGGTGTTGAAAGTCGAACAACTTCTGATATGGATTTTATTTTAGAACAATTTAAGATGGACAAATCTCTACTAGAAAGTACTTTAAAGGAAATCCTAACTGATGATTTGGTTCATTATGAAATTACTAAGATAAGTGAAATTAAAGATGAAGATCCTTATGGTGGTTATCGAATCCATATTTTATGTCGGCTTGATAATATACGTCAGACCATTCCTTTAGATATTGCGACTGGTGATCCTATTACTCCCAAATCCGTTTCCTATCGTTATCATAGTCTCTTTCAAGAGATTGACTATGAGATCGTGGCCTATAATTTGGAGACAATATTGGCTGAAAAATTGGAAACGATTTATCGAAGATCTTTCTTTAACACTCGAAGCAAGGATTTTTATGATGTGTATGTAATTTATAGTATGGAAAAAAGCCGATTGGATAGTAAAAAGCTTCGATCAGCTTGCGAGGCAACATTCTCCTATCGTCAGACAACGTTAGATGTAGTAGATTTTCAAAATATGATTGATGAGATGAAGGATGATATAACATTGGCGCGTCATTGGGAAAATTATCAGTCTCATTACCCTTATGCAACTTCTATTTCTTTCAGGGATGTTTTGGAAGTTGTTCAACAGCTATTGTTAGAATTATGATACCTAATATAGACTTTCATTAACAAACTACCTCCGAGGTGGTTTTGAGATTATAACGATGTGTTAGATAAAAGCGAGCTTTGTCATGAAGCTCGCTTATTTGTATTCATAAAAAAGTGAGCTAAGTACTCTTAAGACAAGCAAAAAAGCCTTATAAATCAAGGCTTTTTGTGCATAAAAAATGCCCCCTACATGGATTTGTAAGAACTTTTCATATTGAAAATAAACAAAAATGTTGAAATATAGCTGATTTTAGGGAAATACTTTTAGGTATTTTCAATGTCAGGATTTAAAAATGGGGCAAAAGCGGGGCAAAAACGAATGACTCGTATTTTGTTTGAAAACCTATAATACCTAATGATTATGCTATTCTAGATATATAGTTTTGTTATAAATAAATGTCAGTGCGAGATCAAATTGGAGAATAAAATGGAAAAACAAATTTCTACGTAGAATGGAATGCGAAAAAGTGATAATTAAAGAGACGAAAAAGCTGAGAATATGATTTCCCAGCTTTTTTGAATGCGATAGAAATAGCAACTAGACTATTTACGAAAGGCCTCAATAATGTAGGTGAAGCCAGTAACTAAAAATGAAAAGGCAATGACATAAACGACAAAGACACCTGTAGCCACTGGATTGAACAGAATCACTAGACCTAGTAAAAATTCAAGCAAGGCTACCCACGTGATATTGCTACCAATAATAGGGAAAATCAATCCTAGACGATTGCCTTTAAAGAAAGCAATAATGGCTTCTACAATTAACCAAATTCCTACAATGGTCGGAATGACGACCGGCAGGGTCACAAAGCCATAAGCAACGAGGTAAAGAGCTAAGAGAAGACTAACAAATCCTTGGAAAAGATAAAAAGGTGAGCGAAGCTCTTTTGGTGCAGAGAAATAGCCTAAAATAGCTGCTATAGAAGAAACCAGTAAACCAAATGAAATCCACCAGCTGTAAGCAACAAGATTAGCTACTGGGTTTGTAAATAGGAAAAGTCCTAAAAGGACAAAAACAACTCCTGCAAGGAATAGCAGTAAACGATTAGAAAATTTCATTTCAATACCCCCTATATAGTATAGTTTGCTAATAAGACTATTGTACTTATTTTTATAGAAAATGTCAATAAAATAAATAAACAATTTGGAAGTTTCAGTCTGACTTACAAAAAGAAAAGGAGTTTTCACTCCTTTTCACAGATTGAAGACAAAGTCCTTATAAAAGTGTCTTCTAAAGATTTTAACTTCAATCTGAAGCGAGGTTATCCTCGCTTTTTCTATTTATCAAACAATTCCTTATTTTCAATTAAGAGTTCTAGTGGAGATTTATCCCTTGCTACAATAAAACCAGGTTCATATTGGTTATGAAGTGTTCTTTTCTGAGAAGTTGGATCAATATACAACTCATCTCCATCTTCTGTGTATAGTTGGTTGCCTCTTGTTAGGTAAAGTAAATCCTCTAAGTACTGTCCATCAGTTTCTAGAAAATCTTCGATGTATTTGACAGCTTTTAAAATCTCACTTACTTTATCAGAGTATTCATTAGATTCAAGAACACTCTTTTCTAACTCAATCTCTTTACTAGTTCCAAAGAGTTGGGTTGGAGTTGCATTAAAATATTCTGCTATCTTATCCAAATTTGCAAAGGTAGGATAGCTTTTTTGTTTTTCGTAATCAGAGATGGACTGTTTACCGATTCCTAAATCTTCAGCTAGTTGAGTTTGGCTTACTCCTTTTTCTATGCGTAGTCGTGCCAAATTGGGTCCAAAATTTTGAATAATAAAGGTCATGGGAAACTCCTATTTTTATTTTTAACTTATTTTATCACCTATAAACTTACAAATCAAGTTTTTAGTTGACTAATTAAAATATTTTTTATAAAATATATTTATAACTTATAAATAAGTTATAAATAATACAAAATAGCTCGTAAGTTTAGGATTGGTGAGTGGGGAGGAAGTTGAGGACAAGACGATGACTTATGACTATTCGAAGCCTTGGAGCTAGAAATTGTGTGGACAAGGACAAGGGACGAGCCTGACGGGAAGTCAGGCGAAGTCCTGCAGACTGCCGTCCAGACAATTTCTAGCCAAGCAAAAGATGGCTATTCTAACAGCCAGCAAAAAGGTACACTTAGGGCAACGCCCAAAGAACGACGGAACGAGCAAACGTTGATTTGACGGTGTTTCTGAGACCTAAAAAATCAAAAAGAAGGGGGGACAATTTTGTTGGTTTCTATACAAGATTTAAGAAGCATTCAAGAACGATGTGATGTAGGAGAATTAGTACAGCGACTAGATGTCAGTATTGATAGATTAACAGTTATCTGGGATACAGACACTGGTTCCCTAAGACGAATTTTCAAAAATCTGAAACAGGCAATAAGTACAAGAGTTGACTCATTTGAAATATATGATAATGTTCGAGATGATGTCTTTACTTTAGCTAAAGTTTTTAATGAGTATGATTCGATCAATATTATATTTTTTCAATTATCCACTTATGGAGGTGAACAATTGATTCGAATTGATTTCAATCCTAATACTTTAAAAGAATTTGATGGAATGAAAGTATGGAGGCAATTAATGTACTTTGCCAGATTGAATTCATTGACGGTACGATTGTCTCGTTTTGATTTGGCATTTGACATTCTCAACAGGCCTGAGATCGTTAATTTGCAACATATTAAAGGTGGTGTTACCCATAAGGTCTTCTATGGTCGAGGGGGCGAATTAGAGACGAAATATTGGGGTTCTAGCGGTAGTAATGTACAAGTTAGGTTATATGATAAGAATAAAGAAATCATTGCTCACAAGCGTGAAGAGAAGCTAGATTTGGCTGTAAATCCGTTTTGGTGGAGACTAGAGTTCCAACTCAGAACCAAAGCGATTGGGGAGGAGATGGTCCAAGATATTATGAATCGACTTGATAATTTCGGATTTTATAAGCTAGATCATATTCGAGTGGAGCAAAGAGCATTTACAATTATCTTTCTCAACAATCCTGAACTGTTGTCATTGGCTTTTCCAAAATTAAAATCAGACAGCATCAAAAAGAAAAAAACAAGAGTCCGCAAACTATTGAGAGAAGAAACGAATCAATTTGCGGAAGAATTAAAAGAAGTATTAATACAGAATCTCCCTAAATTAAATACAGAATTACAACTACTTGTAGGTGAGTTTCTGACTTTAGAAAATCAATAAGGAGGATAACTATGGATAATAATTTAATTAGCAACAAAGAATTAATTGAAATGGGCTATCGCCCTCACACTGCAAATGATATCATCCATCAGGCAAGAGAATTACTTGTATCACGAGGCTATACATTTTATAATCGCAAACGTTTGATGGTTGTTCCAAAAAGTGTTGTAAATGAGATTCTAGGAACAGAGGTGGCGTAATATGGCAAGTGTTCGTTATCGAAAGCGAGGAGATAGTAACTTATGGACCTATGAAATTCGTAACGAAGGAAAAACTGTTGCTCATAATAGCGGTTTTAAAACAAAAAAACTTGCAGAGTCAGAAGCTGAGCCGATTCTGCAAGAACTTCGTTTAGGAAAAAGAATTTCTAGAGATATTTCTCTTGTCGATCTATATCAAGAATGGCTTGAACTAAAAATTCTACCGAGTAGTAGGTCGGAAGAGACAAAGAAAAAATATCTTCTCCGTAAAAACACAATTGAAAGATTATTTGGAAATAAAAAAGTCACTCAAATTCGTGCGAGTGAATACCAAAGAATTATGAATAAGTATGGACAAACAGTTGGTAGAAATTTTCTTGGCAGATTGAATACTGGGATTCATCAGAGCATCCAAATGGCAATTGCAGACAAAGTTCTAATAGATGATTTTACACAACATGTCGAGTTATTTTCATCCAAAGAACAACAGATGACAGAAGAGAAATATTTACATACAGAAAGGGACTATCTGGATTTACTTTTAGCAGTAAAGAAAAAATTTGATTACCAACGTTCAATTGTTCCTTATATCATCTATTTTCTATTAAAAACAGGCATGAGGTTTGGAGAGTTAATAGCGTTAACTTGGAATGAAGTTGACTTTGACAGAGGACTGCTAAAAACATATAGGAGGTTTAATACCCTTTCTCATAAATTTGTCCCTCCAAAAAACAAAACGTCTATTCGGATGGTACCGATAGACGAAGAATGTATTAAGATATTACAAGACCTAAAAATTGAACAAGAGAAAGCTAATAAAGAGCTAGGAATCAAGAATAGGTATAAAATGATTTTTCAGCATTATGGATATATTCACTTGGTACCAGATATTGCAAGTGTCAATAAAGCTTTGAGTGTTCTTTTAAATGAATTAGATATTTATCCAATTATCACGACAAAAGGAGCACGTCATACCTATGGAAGCTACCTCTGGCACAAAGGATTTGACCTTGGAGTTATTGCAAAAATTCTAGGGCATAAAGATATTTCAATGTTAGTAGAAGTATATGGACACACTTTAGAAGAGAAAATTTTTGAAGAATTTAATCAAATTAGAGATGTCTGGAAAGATTGCTCATAAAAAAATGTGGGGCAAATGATGGGGCAAATCAGTTATAGACAAGCAAAAAAGCCTTATAAATCAAGGCTTTTTCCTGTTGATTTAGATGCCCCCTACAGGGCTCGAACCTGTGACCCATAGATTAAGAGTCTACTGCTCTACCAACTGAGCTAAGGAGGCAAATATAAAAAGCTGTATTGGTGCCGATACTTCACGATTTGTATTGAACCCGCGCAATTAAGCAGGTGGGCAACTCGCTCTGACTTAGCTGCTTCCGCGTGAAACGGCCTGCATACTGCCAGAAGTCTTTTGTTTCCCTAATAATACAAAAAATAGTCGGTCAACACTTAAGTGTGAAGTCGTACACCACAGCGTTTCTATATGTATATGATACCACATTTTGAAAATATTTCAAGGGAAAATCTCAATTTTTTGAAACCGATGTCACTTTTTCTTAAATTGATCAATCTTCTCCTTGGTGGCTCCGAGAGCACGCTCGTACTTGCCATTTTCATTGGGAATAAAGTAGGAAGCGTGTTTGAGCTTGTCTGGCAGGTAGTCCTGATTGACCCAGTTGCCAGGGTAGTTGTGAGGATATTTATAGTTTTGCGCATTTCCCAGTTCCTTGCTTCCAGCATAATGACCATCGCGGAGGTGGCGAGGAATAGGAAGGTTGCCAGAACTTCTAAGATCAGCCAGCGCCTTGTCCATGGCAACGTAGGCTGAGTTGGATTTAGGCGAAAGGGCTAGATCGATGACGATGTTGGCGATGAGAATGCGGGCCTCAGGAAAGCCGATGCGCTCAGCTGCTTGAAGGGCTGTTACGGTATGAATCTGCGCATCTGGATTGGCCAGACCGATATCCTCATAAGCAATGACAGTCAAGCGACGAGCGAGGCTGGGTAGATCTCCGGCTTCGATCAAACGAGCGGCGTAGTGGAGACTAGCATCGACATCCGAACCACGGATAGATTTTTGCAGAGCAGAGAGCACGTCGTAGTGGCCGTCTCCATCTTTGTCCATGGTGATGTAGCTGCGCTGGAGGCTATTTTCCATGATCTCTAGCGTAATATGGCGGATACCTTCTGCATTTTCAGAGGTCGACAGCACCGCCAGATCGAGAGAATTAAAGGCAGAGCGAAGATCTCCATTGGTCGAGGTAGCGATAAAATCCAAAGCGTCCTCATCGAGCACGACTGGAAAATCAAAGCCACGCTCGGGATCATCCAACGCTGTCTTCAGAGCTTGCTTGACCTCCTCCGTCGTCAATGGTTCCAGCTCAAAGATTTGTACGCGGCTACGAATAGCGGGTGTGACAGAGAAAAAGGGATTTTCTGTCGTTGCACCGATCATGATGACCAGACCGCTTTCGAGCAAAGGCAGGAGGAAATCTTGCTTGGTTTTATCGAGGCGATGGATTTCGTCCAAGAGCAGGACCAAGCCACCAGAAAATTTGGCCTCCTCTGCGATTTCTTGGAGGCGTTTTTTACTGTCAACCGTTGCATTAAAGGTCCGAAAGGCATACTTGGTGGTTCCTGCGATTGCAGAAGCGATACTGGTCTTTCCGATGCCCGGAGGTCCATAGAGAATCATAGAGGACAGACGATTGGCTTCGACCATGCGACGAATGATTTTGCCTTCTCCGACCAGGTGCTGTTGACCGATGACTTGATCGATCGTTCGTGGTCGCATACGGAGTGCGAGATTGTCGGGCATTTCCTTCTCCTTTCTAGCTTTGTCTCCTTTCAAAGAGGCGTTTTTTATGGTAAGATTGTAGTAACTATTGTATCATATTCCGCTCTAAGAGTGGGAAATTAGAAAGAGGACGCTATGTCTAAATACGGATTTTTGGATGTTTTAGAAGAGGAGATGGACAAGGTTTTTCCTTTTGATTTTGAGATCAATTGGGATAAGAAAAACCATGCGGTAGAAGTGGCTTTTCTCTTGGAAGCGCAGAATACGGGAGGGGTTGCCCTGGTTGATGAAGCTGGAGAAGAATCTGATGAGGATATTTTCTTTGAAGAAGCCGTTATCTTCTACAATCCAGCCAAGTCTCATGTGGAGGAAGATGCCTATTTAACAGCGATTCCTTATGAGCCTAAAAAAGGCTTGTCTCGTGAGTTTCTAGCCTATTTTGTGACTTTCCTTCGAGATACAGCCGAGTTGGCCTTGGATGAGCTCATGGATTTCTTAGCAGACGAAGAAGCAGAGAGCTTTGAGATCGTCTGGAACCAAGAAGTTTTTGAAGAAGGCAAAGTTGGCCTAGAAGAAAGCACCTTTTATCCCTATCCGAGATATTAGGAGGGAAAGCTCATGCTTGAGGATTGCTTAGAAGAGCGGTTCGAATTTACCGGTTGTAAAATTACCTTGATTTGTGAGGGGCAAATTTTGACCATCTTGCGCGATGATAAAGAAACGATTCCTTACCCCAATATGTGGGACTTGCCAGGTGGTGGTCGGGAAGGAAATGAGACACCTTTTGAGTGTGTGGCGCGTGAGGTTTATGAGGAATTGAATATTCAACTGTCGAAAGAGGAAGTGATATGGTCCGAGATCTATCCTGGCATCTTGGATGAGAAGAAACAGTTCGTTTTTCTAGTTGGCAATCTAGCCCAAGAAGAGTTTGAACACATTGACTTTGGAGATGAAGGACAGAGCTATAAGTTAGTGAGCTTTGAAGAGTTTTTAACTTCAGATCGAGTTGTTCCCCAATTGCAAGAACGAGTGAGAGATTATGTGGAGAAAAAATTAGGATGAAGCGTAGTAAAAATATCAACATGTTTCTCATGGATGGAGAAGTTACTGGTATAATCAAATGTACCTTGTCCAATTGGACAGGTGTGATCTATAAAATTCCACGCATTCAATTATCAGATTTAAAATCACGTGATGAAATGAAGCAAAGTGGCATTTATTTCTTATTTGGTCGTGATGAAAATAAGCAAAAGGATGTTACCTACATCGGGCAGGCGACGAATCGCAAAAATGGTGAAGGTGTCCTTTTACGTGTTCAGGAACATACTCGTGATAACCATGCAGATTATTTTAATGATGTGATTATTTTGACGACGCAGAATAATTCCTTTGGCCCCACAGAAATTAGTTACTTGGAAAATAAATTTACACAACTAGCAAAGGACGCGGGGCGCTTTATTGTCAAAAATGGGAATGAGCCCAATTCTGGGAATGTAATAGAAGAAAAGCAGTCTGAGTTGGATGAGGTTGTAGAAAATACTTTGATGATTGTAGGAACCTTGGGGTACCGAGTGTTTGTTCCTATGACCAAGAAAGCAGATCAGAATGTTTCTGATGAAACTTCAACTTATCTCTATTTGAAGAGAAAAACAAAGAAATCAAATCGAATGATTGAAGCTATCTGCGAACAGACTTC
Organism: Streptococcus parasanguinis; assembly: GCA_032477695.1. GTDB lineage: Bacteria > Bacillota > Bacilli > Lactobacillales > Streptococcaceae > Streptococcus > Streptococcus parasanguinis_Y. The sequence continues at coordinate 124,447 of JAWDWJ010000008.1, read as the reverse complement.
GGAAGGTTTTGTTGTTTTAGAAGGCAGTCAAGTGGATGAGGTTGATTCACCCGCAATACCAGCAAGTCTAAAAGAATTACGTAAGGAATTAATCAAATCAAATGTGATTAAAGATGGTGTTTTACAAGAAAAACAACTGTTCTCCAGTCCATCTTATGCAGCTGCTTTTGTACTAGGCATGAATACGAATGGTCGAACGGATTGGAAAAATAAGGACGGTAAGACTTTAAAAGAATTAGAAGAAATAATGGATTGTTAAGGAGAATCAGATGGAAACATGGCAAGAGTTAAAGGTTACAGTGAAGCGTGAGGGTGAGGAACTAGTCTCTAACCTCTTGATCGAGTTAGGCGCCCAAGGTGTTGCGATTGAAGACAGTATGGACTATGTAGGAAATGTGGACCGCTTCGGTGAGATTTTCCCTGAAATTGAACAGCAAGAAGAAATCGTGGTGACGGCCTACTATCCGGATACGGTGGATGTGGCAGAGGTCGAGGCTGATTTGCAGGCTCGCTTAGCAGAATTGACAGACTTTATGGATCTGGGTGAGGTCAAGATGGGGACGACTGCTCTGGCTGAGGAAGACTGGGCCGACAACTGGAAGAAATACTATGAACCAGCTCGCATTACCCATGATTTGACCATCGTGCCGTCATGGACAGACTATGAGGCGACGGCTGGAGAAAAGATTATCAAGCTAGATCCTGGTATGGCCTTTGGAACTGGGACCCACCCAACAACCAAGATGAGTCTTTTTGCCTTGGAGCAGGTTCTTCGTGGTGGGGAGACAGTGCTAGATGTGGGGACAGGTTCAGGCGTCCTTTCTATTGCTAGCTCACTTCTGGGTGCTAAGGAAATATTTGCCTATGATCTTGATGATGTAGCGGTTCGCGTCGCTCAGGAAAATATTGAACTCAACCCTGGCATGGAAAATATCCATGTAGCCCCAGGTGATTTGCTCAAAGGTGTGGATATTGAGGCAGATGTCATCGTAGCCAATATCTTGGCGGATATCCTCATTCATCTGACGGATGATGCTTATCGCTTGGTCAAGGACGAAGGTTACCTGATCATGAGTGGCATTATCAAGGACAAGTGGGAGATGGTGCGTGAGTCAGCAGAAGCGGCTGGATTTTTCCTTGAAACCCATATGATCCAAGGAGAATGGAACGCCTGCGTCTTCAAGAAGACCAAGGATGTCTCCGGTGTGATTGGAGGCTAGCATGCAACAGTATTTTGTAAAAGGTTTGGCTAGCTCACCTGTCACTATCGAGGACAAGGAAACCAGCAAGCACATGTTTCAGGTCATGCGCTTGAAAGAGGATGACGAAGTTACACTAGTTTTTGATGATGGGATCAAGCGCTTGGCGCGCGTGGTTAATGTAGAGGCTCGTCAGTTTGAGTTGGTTGAAGAACTTGATGACAATGTGGAACTGCCAGTCCAAGTGACCATCGCATCAGGTTTCCCCAAGGGGGACAAGCTGGAGTTTATCACTCAAAAAGTAACAGAACTGGGTGCTAGTCAAATTTGGGCCTTTCCCGCAGACTGGTCCGTTGCCAAGTGGGATGGAAAGAAATTGGGCAAGAAGGTCGAAAAACTAGAAAAAATCGCCCTTGGTGCAGCCGAGCAAAGCAAGCGGAATCTTGTCCCAAGTATTACCCTTTTTGAGAAAAAGGCAGACTTTCTAGCCCAACTGGACCAGTTTGACTCTATCGTAGTGGCTTATGAAGAGTCAGCCAAAGAAGGAGAGGCAGCAGCTTTACTTCAGTCGCTGACCGGACTAGAAGCTGGAAGCAAACTGCTCTTTATCTTTGGACCAGAGGGTGGTCTCTCACCTGCTGAAATTGAAAGTTTTGAAGCTAAAGGAGCAGTCCTTGCAGGATTTGGTCCTCGCATCCTACGAGCAGAAACCGCTCCACTCTACGCTCTCAGCGCTGTGAGTGTTGTTACAGAATTAATGAACTAACGAAGTGAAGAAATCGCTTCGTTATTTTTTTACAAAAAACTTTTACGAATGATGAAAGCAAGGTGGATCCCAGAATGATCTTCGAGTAGTAACCGTATATTAAAGTAGCTTCATTGGTTCCCATCTGCTTCTAAAAGTGTTAAAATAGTATCCAAGAAACTGGAGAAAACGAATGCCAAAAGAAGAGAATTTAACTGGGGACCAAGTCGTTGCCCTTACAAAAAAGTATTTGTCACCTGAGGATGTTGCTTTTGTGCAAAAGGCTTTGGTCTATGCGGTTGACTGCCATAGTGGCCAATTTCGTCAGTCTGGTGAGCCTTATATCATTCACCCGATTCAAGTGGCAGGAATCCTTGCTAAGCTGAAACTGGATGCTGTGACGGTCGCCTGCGGCTTTTTGCATGATGTCGTGGAAGATACGGATGCGACTTTAGATGATTTAGAGCGCGAATTTGGTCATGATGTGCGCGTGATTGTCGATGGTGTGACCAAGCTCGGGAAGGTCAAGTACAAGTCCCATGAAGAGCAGTTGGCGGAAAACCATCGCAAGATGCTTATGGCCATGTCTCAAGATATCCGTGTCATTTTGGTCAAACTAGCCGACCGCTTGCATAATATGCGTACTCTCAAGCACTTGCGCAAGGATAAGCAAGAGCGCATTTCGCGTGAGACCATGGAAATCTATGCGCCACTAGCCCACCGTCTCGGGATTTCCAGCGTCAAGTGGGAGCTTGAGGATTTGTCTTTCCGTTATTTGAATGAGACAGAATTCTACAAGATTTCTCATATGATGAAGGAAAAACGTCGCGAGCGAGAAGAGTTGGTGGAAGAGGTTGTCCACAAGATTGAGACCTATGCTGGGGAACGCCATTTGCATGGGAAAATTTATGGTCGACCAAAGCATATCTATTCGATCTATCGCAAAATGCAGGATAAGAAGAAACGCTTTGATGAAATCTATGACTTGATTGCCATCCGCTGTATCCTGGATACCCCCAGCGATGTCTATGCTATGCTAGGCTACATCCATGAACTCTGGAAGCCAATGCCGGGGCGCTTTAAGGACTATATTGCCAACCGGAAGGCTAATGGCTATCAGTCCATTCATACGACTGTATACGGCCCTAAAGGACCGATTGAGTTCCAGATCCGAACCAAGGAAATGCACGAGGTTGCTGAGTATGGGGTTGCGGCTCACTGGGCCTATAAAAAAGGCATTAAGGGTCAAGTCAACAGCAAGGAATCGGCTATTGGGATGAACTGGATCAAGGAGATGATGGAACTCCAAGACCAGTCAGGCGATGCCAAAGAATTTGTTGAAAATGTAAAAGAAGACATCCTGGCAGAAGAGATTTACGTCTTCACACCAGATGGAACCGTGCGCTCGCTTCCAAAAGATTCCGGGCCGATCGATTTTGCCTATGAAATCCACACCAAGGTTGGGGAAAAAGCGATTGGTGCCAAGGTCAACGGCCGGATGGTGCCCCTTAATACCAAACTTCGGACGGGAGACCAGGTGGAGATTATCACCAATGCTAACTCCTTTGGTCCGAGTCGTGACTGGCTAACCCTTGTTAAAACTAGCAAGGCGCGCAACAAGATTCGTCAGTTCTTTAAAAATCAAGACAAGGAATTATCTATTAACCGTGGTCGGGACCTCTTGATGGCCCAATTCCACGAGCATGACTTGGTAGCCAATAAGTTCATGGACAAAAAGCACATGGACAAAGTGCTACAAAAATCAAGCTATAAGACAGAAGAAGCCTTGTTTGCGGCGATTGGTTTTGGAGAGATCGGAGCTATTACCATCTTTAACCGCTTGACGGAGGATGAACGCCGGGAAGAAGAGCGGGCTAAGGCACGCGCAGAAGCAGAAGAGCTGGTCAAAGGTGGCGAGGTCAAGGTTGAAAATAAAAAAGACACCTTGAAGGTCCGTCACGAAGGTGGCGTGGTTATCCAAGGTGCTTCTGGGCTCTTGATTCGGATTGCTAAGTGTTGTAATCCAGTTCCAGGTGATGAAATCGTCGGCTACATCACCAAAGGACGCGGTGTTGCGATTCACCGTCAGGACTGTATGAATCTCCGAGCTCAAGACAACTACGAGCAACGCTTGATCGATGTCGAGTGGGAAGATAACAACACGACCAAGGACTACATCGCTCACATCGATATTTACGGACTCAACCGTGCCGGACTTCTGAACGATGTGCTACAAGTCCTCTCCAATACAGCTAAGATGGTCTCGACCGTCAATGCCCAACCAACCAAAGATATGAAATTTGCCAATATCCACATTTCCTTTGGGATTCCAAACTTGTCTATGTTGACAACAGTTGTGGATAAGATTAAGAGTGTACCGGAGGTGTACTCTGTTAAGCGTACCAACGGCTAGTCGGCTGCTCAGTTATCTTTTATTGCTTCGTTAGCTCGCCTTGCCGTACTACAGTACTGTCTTCGTCTCGCTGCCTTGCACTAAAAGCAACTGAACAGCCTTTACTTTTCAGATAGTATGTCTTCGTCTCGCTGCCTCGCACTAAAAGCAACTGAACAGCCTTTGATTTTTAGATAATATACCTGCGTCTCACTGCCTTGTCTGATGTCGATTTTCTTTGAAGGTCAGCAGTGAATGCTCGATAGATTTATAAAATAGGATAATAAAATGAAATTAGTGATTCAACGGGTCAAGAGTGCCTCGGTTTCCATTGATGGTCAAGTCTACAATGCGATCCAGCAAGGCTTGCTGCTCTTAGTGGGAGTAGGACCTGAGGATGACCAGAAGGATTTAGATTATGCGGTCCGCAAGGTATCGCAGATGCGTATTTTCTCAGATGAGGAAGATAAGATGAATCTTTCGGTCAAAGATATCCAAGGAGAAATCTTGTCAATCTCTCAATTTACCCTCTTTGCGGAGACAAAAAAAGGCAACCGTCCTGCTTTTATAGGGGCTGCCAAGCCAGAGATGGCCAGTCAGTTATATGATGCCTTTAATGATCAATTAGAAAAAGAAGTCCCTGTCAAACGAGGGATCTTTGGAGCCGATATGGCGATTGAATTGATCAATGATGGTCCAGTGACGATTTTGCTAGATACAAAAAATCCATAAGTAAGAAAACATGCAGTCGGGTTAGACTGCATGTTTTTCGATATAGAGTTGTTGGGCGATCACTTGGTTGATAGAAATTTCTTGTCCATGGATAACGAAGTGATAGAGGCCTGTGTAGTCATCGTACCGTTGAAACGTGATGGTATCACCAATTTGGAGATGGATCTGGTCTAAGAATTTTAACAATTCATAGGTGTCATAGACCCTTTGCAGAATATACAGACCAGGTTGGGTCGTTTCACTAAGACGGTCTTGGTAGGCTTCGACAAGCCTTTCGCCTTTCTTTGGAATTGTCCCACCGTGAGGGCAACTCTTAGGATTTCCAAGCATGTGATCCAGCCGGTCGATGAAATGTTCAGAAACGGTATGCTCGAGAACTTCTGCCTCTTCATGGACTTCTTCAGTTGTGTAGCCAAGATTTTTCAGCAGAAATACTTCGATCAAGCGGTGCTTGCGGTAGAGATCAGAGACCAATTGCGAGCCCAGATCTGTTAGTAGATAGCCATGGGTCTTATCTTTCACCAAGAGGCCCTCAGAGATCATGCGCTTAATCATCTCGGTTACAGCGGGTGGAGAGACCTGCATGCGACTGGCGATTTCCTTATTACTGATTTTTTCTACTTCTGTGCCAATTTCATAAATGCACTTGAGGTAATCTTCTTTGTTTGGTGTCATGCTTTCCTCTTTTCTTCGCTCACTTCTAGTATATCAAAAAAATCCTCAAAAACGCTAGTGGAGTAATGAGAATTGTCTCAAGCTCCAAAAGATGGTAGTATAGTAGCATAGAAAGGACGGCATTATGAACAGACAGGACTTAGCGAGACTAGGCTGGAGAGAGAATAGTTTGGCCTATCTAGAGAGGCACTTGCAGGGATTTAAAGATCCACAAGCCTACCAAAAACAATACCAGTCTGTCTTTTTCTTTGCTAGTCCTCTGTTTCAAAACATGTGGTTTCAAGAGATCAAAGATCTAACGGAGACTGCTGCCCAAGACTTACTGAGGGGAGTCATGAAAATTCTCCTTATGCCGAGTGACTTGTCTGGAACTTGTGAAGAAACAGCCTTTCTTCTGAGTAGGATGGCTCCAGATTGTCCGCCAGGATCCGACTTTTGGAAGGCATTTTCACGCGTCGTGCAGGTCGCCTTTGAAAGAGATCTCTTAGCAAATCAGTCAGGAGATCAGCTTTTGAAACGCCAGGTTCACCAGTTGCGCTACCTACTTTCAAGTTACCAGGCACAATGGATTCGAATGCATAATGCGAGAGCTGGACAGACTGACGAGGAGGCCTTACAAGCTTACTTACAGGAGACAAAAGGAATTAAGATTGATGCCTATGCGGCAGCCCGCCTTCATAACAAGGTCTCCCTAGGGCCAGATGGTCACCTTCATTATCCATCAGGGGCCTCCCGACAAGTCAATTTCAAGGTCTTGTTAAATTTTCATACGGAGTATATTCTCGATCTAGCTGGGCATTTTCTCAATGAAGTCGATCCAGTAGAAGTTTCTGAAAATGGCATTGTCAATGGTGCCAGTTTTAACTACGGGTTGGCTAGGGGCCGGACCCATAAGGACTTGGATATTGCCCCCGTCAAAGCGTGGGATCCAGCCTTTCGCAAGCGGATCCTCTATCAGCAAGGTGTTCGCTATCTAGCTCCGAAGAATGACCGCGGAGAGCAAGGTTATTGGAGTCGAAAAGGAGTTTTTGCACAGGGAGGTAAGAGCTACAAGCAACAAGTAGCAAAGTGCGTGCGAAGTTTCCTCAGAGGCATCCCTCGCTTACGCTGGCGACGTTAGGTGAAATTATCCAGTGGATGATTTCAGCAATCCACGAAGTTCCATGACTTAGTTTTGAACCTAAAGTTTCAAAACTCCCGAGTGCTAGAAACAATCATGTTTCTAGCACTTTTCTCACGGCGGAAAGTTTCAGTATATGTTGAATGAGCCTAATAGTGTCTACCTCATTTTATTTTTTTTTCTGCATCATTTAGGTTCTTTTACGTAAAAGTAGTTTGTTTATATTAAAAAAAGAGGTCGCAGACCTCTTTTTCGTTTACCCAAGTGCCTTGACGGCTTCGATTGCAGCGTCGTAATTGGGTTCGCTGTTGATGTTGTCGAGGTACTCAACGTAAGTCACCTTGTTGTCTGCATCTAAGACCAAGACAGCACGCGCAAGCAAATGCCATTCATTGATCAAGAGGCCGTAGGCTTTCCCGAAGGAATGGTCGAAGTAGTCTGAGAGCATGATGGCATTTTCGATCTCTTCAGCAGCACACCATTTGCCTTGGGCGAAAGGAAGGTCGACGGAAACCGTCAAGACCACAGTGTCCTCCATGTCAGAGAGGGCCTGGTTGAAGTGACGTGTTTGAGTGGAACAGATACCTGTATCAATAGAAGGGATCACACTGAGAACTTTTTTCTTCCCAGCAAAATCAGCTAAAGATTTCTTTTCAAGAGCTGGAGTGATCAATGAAAAATCATGAGCCATTTCCCCTACTTGAAGTTGAGATCCGGTAAAGGTAACAGGGTTTCCTAAAAATGTTGCCATAAAAAGACTCCTTTTTTTGTTTTTATTGTACCGCAATACCGGAGGAGGGGCCACTGATTTGTTTAGAAATCTAAAGGGTCTACTGACTCAATCCTTCTGCGATCTTGTCTAAGTTCCATTTCATCATGCTGTAGTAGCTATCGCCCTTTTCTCCTTCTTTGGCAATGGAATCAGTGAAGATCTTTGCATAGATTGGGATGTCGGTATCTTTAGACACAGTTTTCATAGGACGTTCATCGACACTGGATTCAACAAAGAGGGCCGGCACCTTGGTTTGACGGAGCTTTTCTACCAGCGTTTTGATTTGGTCAGGTGTGCCTTCTTCTTCCGTATTGATTTCCCAGATATAGGCAGATGGGACGCCATAGGCTTTGGAGAAGTACTTGAAGCAGCCTTCGCTGGTTACGATCATCTTCTTGTCTGCTGGGATGTTATTGAATGCTTGCTTGGCTTCTTGGTCTAGCTTGTTGAGTTTTTCAGTGTAGGCTGCTAGATTTTTTTCGTAGAAGTCCTTATTTTTTGGATCTTTTGCGATTAATTGTTTGGCAATGTTTTTAGCGTAGATAATCCCATTTTCAAGGTTGAGCCAAGCGTGTGGGTCTTCTTTTCCAGCTTGGTTTTGGCCTTCTAGGTAGATGACGTCGACTCCCTCACTAACAGCGAAATAGTCCTTGTTTTCTACTTTATTGGCATTTTTGACCAACTTGGTAAACCAAGCATTGCCACCGGTTTCAAGGTTGATCCCGTTGTAGAAGATCAGGTCTGCTTGCGAAGTTTTTTTGACATCTTCTGGTAGTGGTTCGTATTCGTGGGGATCTTTGCCGACGGGAACGATACTGTGGAGTTCGATCTTATCCCCAGCAATATTTTTGGTCATATCTGCAAGGATCGAATTGGTGGTGACCACTTTCAATTTACCAGAAGCTCCAGAAGAAGACCCCTTGCTACAGGCTAGAAGGCCAAATAAGAGCGCCACAAAGAGGGCGAGGACAGAAGCGATTTTTTTCATGTGTTTCTCCTTTAATGAGACGAAAGAGCGTGCTTGTTCTTTCTCTGCTTAGGAGCGATAAAAAAGCTGATGAGAAAGAAGACGGCAGAAGTGAGGACAATACAAGATCCAACGGCGATGTTCAAACTATAGCCAATAAAGAGTCCCAGAACGGATGCAAGAGCACCTAGGCTAGAGGACAAAAGCATCATGGACCAGAGGCTATTGGAATAGAGATAGGCTGTCGCAGCAGGTGTGATGAGCATGGCGACGATGAGAATGGTCCCGACACTTTGCATAGCAGTGACAGAAACCAAAGTCAAGAGCACCATGAGGAGGTAGTGATAGATCTTGACCCGGACGCCCATGGATTGAGCTAGAACGGGATCAAAAGAAGTGAGTAGCAAGGGGCGAAAGAGCAGGACAATTACCAGCAAGACCGCCACCCCAACACCGATGGTCATCCACATATCCTGGTCTTGCACGGCCAAGATATTCCCAAAGAGGATATGGAAGAGGTCGGTGGAACTTTTTGCGACTCCAATCAGGATGACTCCTAAGGCAAGGAAAGAAGAAAAGGTAATCCCTATCGCTGTGTCGCTCTTGATGATGGAGTTGCTCTTGATATAGGTGATAAGGATGGAAGCTAGAAGCCCAAAGACAATGGCGCCAATAAAGAAATTGATGCCAAGGATAAAGGACAGGGCCACCCCCGGAAGGACCGCGTGTGAGATGGCATCTCCCATGAGAGACATTCCTCGCAAAATGATAAAGCATCCGACAGCTCCAGCGACAATACCGATGGCAATGGCTGTGATCAGGGCATTCTGTAAGAAGTGGAATTGCTGTAATCCATCAATAAATTCTGTAATCATCCGACGCCACCTCCTATAAAGAGTTCATGCCCATAGGCTGCATGCAGATTCTCCTTGGTAAAGGTTTCCTCTGTTTTTCCAAAAGCGATCAGCTTGCGGTGAAGGAGGAGGACCTGGTCGAAATAAGCTGGGACCTTGCTGAGGTCGTGATGGACAATCAGGATGGTCTTGCCTTCTTGTTTCAAGGTCTGGAGGGTCTGCATGATGATGTCTTCGCTAACGGAGTCAATCCCTGCAAAGGGCTCATCCAAAAAGATGACATCTGCTTCTTGGACCAAGCAGCGGGCGATCAGCACCCGTTGGAATTGTCCTCCTGAAAGCTGACCAATCTGGCGATCTGCTAGATCAAGAAGATTGACAAGCTTCATGGCATTTTCCACTTTTTGGAGATCTTCTTTACTTTTTCGCTTGAAGATAGAAAGATGGGGGTAGAGGCCCAGTGAGACACACTCCCGCACCGTGATGGGGAAGTGGAAATCAATAGCGGATTTCTGTTCGACGTAGGCCACCCGTTGAAGAACTTGGCTGAGGTCTTTTTGATCGAGCTGGACCCTTCCCGAATGAGGGAGAAGTCCTAGCATGGCCTTGATCAGGGTTGATTTTCCTGCTCCGTTGGGCCCAAGAATGCCTAGGATGGTTGGACCCTGGATGGTGAGGGAAAGATCCTCCAAGGCCAGTGTTTGCTGGTAGGCAACACTTAGATGTTCAATTTGAATCATGAGTTTGCTCCTTTACTATTAATATACATAAATAAAAAAATTAAGTCAAGTTAATTTTTAAAATAATTTAGATTAACTTACTTGTAATCATTGAAAAAAGTTCCTATTTTTGATAAGGTTAATAGAAAAGAATGAAAGCGAGAAGATCATGGTACGTTTACAAGATGATTTTTATGATTACGTCAATGGGGAATGGGCTGAGACAGCTGTTATTCCTGATGACAAACCGTCAACTGGTGGTTTTATGGACTTAGATCGAGACATCGAAAACTTGATGTTGGATATCACTGGGAAATGGCAACGGGGAGAAGAGCTGCCTGAAGACAGCATTCTGCAAAACTTTGTCAAATACCATAAAATGGTGGCAGATTTTGATGCACGGGAAGCAGCTGGTGTAGCACCAGCCATGCCCTTGATCAATGAAATCAAGGCCTTGTCTTCTTTTGAAGACTATACCAGCAAGCTGGGAGCCTATGAACTAGCTGGCAAACCAAATATCATGCCATTTAGCGTGTCACCAGACTATATGAATGCCCAAATGAATGTCTTGTGGGGAGAAGCGCCGGCTCATATCTTGCCAGATACGACCTACTATGAAGAAGGCAACGAAAAAGGCCCAGAATTACTGGCTATCTGGCGCCAAATGATGGAAAAACTTTTACCTAAATTTGAATTCTCAGAGGCAGAAATCAAAGATATCCTGGATAAGGTCATTGCGTCGGATGCAGAATTGGCCAAATATATCTTGTCAAATGAAGAAAGATCCGAGTACAATAAACTCTACCATCCTTATAAGTGGGCAGATTTCAAGGCCTTGGTTCCAGAATTGCCACTCGATACTTTCTTTACAGAAGTGATCGGACAAACACCAGATAAAATCATCGTTCCAGAAGAGCGTTTCTGGAAGGAATTCGCACCAACATTCTATTCAGCAGCCAACTGGGAAACTATTCATGCAAGATTGAAACTCAGTGCAGCCGTAGATTGGACTTTATTCTTAACCGAAGAAATTCGTGTCTTGGCTGGTGAATATGGACGGACCATTTCGGGTATTCCAGAAGCTCGTCCAAAAGAAAAGGCGGCCTTGTCATTAGCAGAAGTACCATATAGCCAAGCGCTTGGACTCTGGTATGCAGGTGAAAAATTCTCACCAGAAGCAAAAGCAGACGTAGAGCATAAAGTAGCGACCATGATTGAGGTCTACAAGGATCGTCTGGAAAAAGCAGGCTGGCTCGCTCCTGAAACTCGCGAAAAAGCTATTGTCAAGCTCAATGTCATCACACCGCATATCGGCTACCCTGAAAAATTACCAGAAACATACGCCAAGAAGATCATCGACGAGAGCAAGACCTTGGTGGAAAATGCTCAAGCCCTTTACGAAATTTCCATTGCCCATACTTGGAGCAAGTGGAACCAACCGGTTGATCGAAGCGAGTGGCACATGCCAGCTAATATGGTCAATGCCTACTATGATCCGCAACAAAACCAAATCGTCTTCCCAGCAGCGATTTTACAAGCACCATTCTATGACCTTCACCAATCATCATCAGCCAACTACGGTGGAATCGGTGCGGTCATTGCCCATGAAATCTCCCATGCCTTTGACACCAATGGTGCTTCCTTTGATGAAAACGGTAGCTTGAAAGACTGGTGGAAGCCAGAAGATTACGAAGCCTTTACCGCTCGCACGCAAAAGGTCATCGATCAGTTCGAAGGGCAAGACTCTTACGGTGCCAAGATTAATGGGAAATTGACCGTTTCTGAAAACGTGGCAGACCTCGGTGGTATCGCTGCAGCCCTTGAAGCAGCGAAGAAAGAAGCAGACTTCTCAGCAGAAGAATTCTTCACCAACTTTGCTCGCATCTGGCGCATGAAAGCTCGGACAGAGTACATGCAACTCCTCGCAAGTGTCGATGTCCACGCACCAGGAAAACTCCGCACCAATGTCCAATTGCCAAACTTTGACGAATTCTTTGAAACCTTTGATGTCAAAGAAGGAGATGGCATGTGGCGCGCACCAGAGGATCGTGTAATTATTTGGTAGTCTAGACTTCAGTTAAGCAATTGATTGATTTTCTTGATCGCTCGTGAAAAAAACTAAAAATCCCCGAAGCCAAGTTTCAGCTGACTGAAACTAGCTTTGGGGATTTTTGAGTGGATTAGAAATAATAAGGAATGTCAAACGAAAGTGGAGCGCTTTCAATCATTGCGCCGACGGATAAATTTAATTGATTAGAGCCTTGTATAATTCTTTGAATTTCATAGAAATAAATGCTACTATGGGGGTGAACTAAATAAATTTTAAAGGAGCAGACTATGAGAAATTTTGCAAGTCCATCCCGTTACATTCAAGGTGAGAATGCCTTATTTGAAAATGCGCAACCTATTTTGGATCTTGGGAAACATCCTGTTTTACTCTGTGATTCAGTGGTCTATGACATCGTAGGGAAACGGTTCGAAGAATACCTTGGTCAAAATGGACTGACTGTTTTGCCGGTGTTCTTCAATGGTGAAGCTTCTGATAATGAAATCAATCGTGTGGTCGGCCTAGCTAAAGAAAATGGCTGTGATTTAGTTATCGGACTTGGTGGAGGAAAGACCATCGACAGTGCAAAAGCCATTGCTGATCTTTTAAAATCACCAGTTGTCATTGCTCCGACTATTGCCTCTACAGATGCTCCTGTTTCCGCCTTATCTGTTATCTATACAGATGAGGGAGCCTTTGCTCGCTATATCTTCTATTCTAAAAACCCTGAATTGGTATTAGTGGATAGTAAGGTTATTTCTCAAGCACCAAAACGTTTGCTGGCTTCTGGTATCGCAGATGGCTTAGCAACTTGGGTCGAAGCGCGTGCGGTGATGCAAGCCAACGGAAAAACTATGTTGGGTCAACGACAAACCTTAGCGGGTGTTGCCATTGCACAACGTTGCGAAGAAACTTTATTTGCAGACGGGCTCCAAGCCATGGCTGCTTGTGAAGCAAAAGTCGTAACCCCTGCTCTTGAAAACATCATTGAAGCCAATACCCTTCTTAGTGGTATTGGGTTTGAAAGTGGTGGGTTAGCAGCTGCCCATGCCATCCATAATGGCTTTACAGCCCTTACTGGGGACATCCACCATTTGACTCACGGTGAAAAAGTAGCCTACGGAACGCTAGTTCAATTGTTCTTAGAAAACCGTCCTAAGGAAGAATTGAATAAATACATTCATTTCTATCAACAAATCGGTATGCCAACCACTCTGAAAGAAATGCATCTTGAAACTGCAAGTTATGAAGATCTTCTCAAGGTTGGCCAACAGGCCACCATCGAAGGAGAAACCATCCATCAAATGCCATTTGAAGTGAAGGCTTCTGATATTGCTCAAGCCATCGTAGCAGTAGATGCCTACGTTCAAGGTTTGGCCTAAGATGGCTTTGTCGACAAACCAAGAACTCCCATACCTTATAGTAATGGGAGTTCTTTTCCTATTTTCTTCTTTTTGGATCGGTTTGTTTAAAGATCAGGTATAAAATTCCGGCAGGCAAGAAGCAGAAGAGCCACATAACATCGAGTCCCTTGCTTTTACTGCTAGAGGTCGTTGCTTTAGACTCACTGACGGCCACTCCCGGTTTAATGCTTGGAGATACCTGTTGCAAGCCGTTCTGGACGACTAGGCGGTTATTTTCTAGTTTTAGCGCTGGCTTCGTCCCCTTCTTAACGGTCGCATAGAAGTCTTGCTTCAAGTGAATGGTCTTCCCGTCGATGGTATGATCGCCTGCAGAGAGGATTTTTTTATACTGGTAGTCTGCGAACATTTTCTCAGCCAAGGTATTCCCGATTTGATTGCGGTAGCTTTCGGCGATCTCGACATCGTAGTTCCCAACCCCCAAAATCACTTCGATAATCCGCTGTTTACCCCGCTTGGTTGTCGCGGTGTAGTTGTAGTCAGCAGTCGGGCTGGATCCAGTTTTGAGTCCATCTGTTCCTTTAAGGGCGAATTTTCCACCTTCGAGGGAAGTGTTGTAATTATCGTAGCTTTGCTCGTAAGGGGTTCCTTCCATGATCGTAGTATGAGCTTGCTTGGTGTATTCCAACATTTCTGGCAGGTCGTTTACGATGTGATAAGCCAGAATAGACATGTCCCGCGCTGTGATTTCGTTATTGGCATTGACGTCGTAGCGCTGAGGATTGTAGTAGCCCTGAAGGACCGAAATCATCGCCCCATTTGGATTGTGCCATTTGGTATGGCTCATCCCCATTTCTTGTGCGTACTGATTCATTAAGTCCAAAAACTTATCGGGATCATTGTCAGTAACGGCGTTGGCCAGCATAATCACGGCCGCACTGGAAGATGGAACAAAGAGCATCTTGATCAATTCAGATACTTTGTAGTCAACACCAGCTACAATAGGTGAGTTACTTAACAGATTGTTTTCCGAGATGGCTTGGTCTGCCTCTGTTGCTGTAACCACGGTATCATATTTGATCTTGCCTTCTTTGAGGGCCCGAAAGACTACATAGGCACTCATGAGTTTGGCCATGCTTCCTGAGTCCCGGACCGTGTCGATATTGTCTCCGTACAAAATGGCTCCAGTATTGGCGTCGATGACGATATCAGCCTTAGGCTTGTAAAAATCGTCCAATACCAGTCCAGCATCAGCTGCGATTTTCATGACATCTTCTTGCTGGTAGATGTCGTCCGCAAAGGCAGTGGAAATAGGGCCTAATGTCAAGACTCCTACAAGGAGGGACAAGAGGCTGTGTTTTAGTCGTTTGTGTAAATGTCTCACATAATTCATAGATTCCATTATATCATACAGGCCAGGGATTCAACTTGAAAAAATTTTAGAAAAAGTAGAAATTGAAAAAATAAAGGAAAAATAGAATAATTTCGCAGTAAAAGCGTTTACATTTCCCTAGAAAGTGCTATAATTTAAATTGAGTATAACATTTTTTACAATGAGGTGATTTATATGAACAAAGGGAAGGTACTCTTAGCTACCAGCGCTCTGCTTTTATCAGCTGGTGTACTGGCAGCCTGCTCAGGAGGGAAATCTAGTAGCTCTGGTGGTCAGACATTTAGCTATGTCTATACCCAGGATCCGGATACCTTAGACTACTCGATTTCCAATAAAAAATCGACTTCCGAGTTTACAGGAAATGCGATAGATGGCTTGTTGGAAGTGGACAAGTACGGGAACTTGATCCCATCGCTTGCTAAAGACTGGACTGTTTCCAAGGATGGCTTGACCTATACTTATAAACTCCGTAAAGGGGTCAAATGGATGACTTCTGAAGGGGAAGAATATGGAGAAGTCAAAGCCCAAGACTTTGTGACAGGTCTCAAGCACGCGGCAGATAAGAAATCACAAGCAATTTACTTGGTCCAAAAATCTGTCAAAGGCTTGGATGACTATGTTTCAGGGAAAACATCTGATTTCTCAACCGTTGGTGTGAAAGCGATTGACGATTACACGATTCAATATACCTTGAGCCAACCAGAAAGCTTCTGGAATTCTAAGACCACGATGGGGATCCTGATGCCGGTCAACGAAGAATTCTTGAAATCCAAGGGAGATGATTACGGTCAAGGAACCTCTCCGTCTAGTATCCTCTACTGCGGTCCTTATTTGATCAAATCAATCACTTCGAAATCTTCTGCGATATTAGAAAAAAATCCAACCTACTGGGATGCGGAAAATGTCAAGATCAGTAAAGTCAAACTGACTTATTATGATGGTCAAGACTCCGAGTCTCTGATCCGTGGATTTGATAACGGTGACTATACAGTTGCCCGTGTTTTCCCAAATGGTTCCAACTATAAGAGTGTAGAGAAGAAGCATAAGGACGACATCGTCTATACTGATCAAGGTTCCTCAACCTATAACCTTTCCTTCAACATTGACCGTCAGGCCTATGAAATCACAAAGAAGACCACGGACGCTCAAAAGGCCTCTACCAAGAAAGCAATCTTGAACAAGGACTTCCGTCAAGCCATTATGTTTGCCTTTAACCGCAAGGCTTATGTAGCGCAAGCTAACGGGGAAGCGGGTGCCAATAAGGTCATCCGTAATACCTTTACGCCACCAAACTTTGTCCAAATCGATGGCAAACAATTTGGTGATGCAGTAGAAAAAGACTTGGAAGCTTATGGGGATGAATGGAAAGGGGTCTCTGTCGCAGATGGAAAAGACACCCTCTACAATCCAACCAAGGCCAAAGAAGAGTTTGCCAAAGCTAAGGCAGACTTGCAGGCTCAAGGAGTTGAATTCCCAATTCATTTGGATCTTCCAACTTCTTCGACTTTTACGGAAGGAATCAAACAAGCCCAATCCTTTAAACAATCAGTTGAGTCTACATTGGGAGCAGAAAATATTGTCATCGACCTGAATATGGTTTCTGAGGATGATCTTCAACGGGTGACCTACTTTGCTGAAAATGCTTCGCAACAAGACTGGGATTTGAACAATAACTTGGGTTGGGGACCAGACTATACGGACCCATCTTCTTACATCGACATCACCAGTGGTAAATCTGGTGAAAATGCCAATTCTTACTTTGGATTCGATGCTGGTACGGATAATGCTGCGGCAAAAGCAGCTGGCTTTGATGAGTACGATCAATTAATTGAGGACGCTCAAAAAGAAAACACTGATGTGAACAAGCGTTATGAAAAATATGCTGCGGCTCAGGCTTGGTTGACCGATAGTGCCCTCTTGATTCCGATTCATTCGGATGGAGCTTCTCCAGTCGTTCGTAAGACTGTACCATACTCTGCAGCCTTTGCTTGGACCGGCCACAAGGGTCAAACCTTTAACTATAAGTATTTAGAAGTTCAAGACAAGGTCGTAACGGCTAAAGACTATGACAAAGCGCGTGATCAATGGAAGAAAGAAAAAGAAAAATCCAATAAAAAAGCGCAAGAAGAACTTGAAAAGCATGTGAAATAGACTTTTCTTAGCGAAAACAGGATGGACAGGTCCCGTATGGGACCTGTCTTTTTCTTTGTCTGAACCTTTAAAAATCGCCTAAAAATGGTATAATAGGAGCATCACGAAAATTGGAGAGACGCTATGAGTTTTTACGATCATAAAGAAATCGAGCCTAAGTGGCAAAAATACTGGGCTGACCATCATACTTTTAAGACAGGAACAGATGCTTCAAAACCTAAGTTTTATGCATTGGACATGTTCCCTTACCCATCTGGAGCAGGTCTACACGTAGGACACCCAGAAGGCTACACAGCAACAGATATCCTTAGCCGTTTCAAACGTGCGCAAGGCTACAACGTCCTTCACCCAATGGGCTGGGATGCCTTTGGTTTGCCTGCAGAGCAATACGCTATGGATACAGGGAATGATCCAGCTGAATTCACAGCAGAAAACATTGCTAACTTCAAACGCCAAATCAATGCCCTTGGATTCTCTTACGACTGGGACCGTGAAGTCAATACGACAGACCCGAACTACTACAAGTGGACACAATGGATCTTCACTAAGCTTTACGAAAAAGGCTTGGCCTATGAAGCGGAAGTGCCAGTCAACTGGGTGGAAGAATTGGGAACAGCTATCGCCAACGAAGAAGTTCTTCCAGATGGAACATCTGAGCGTGGTGGCTATCCGGTTGTCCGCAAACCAATGCGCCAATGGATGCTTAAAATCACTGCCTATGCGGAACGTTTGTTGGCGGACTTGGATGAGTTGGACTGGCCAGAGTCTATCAAGGACATGCAACGCAACTGGATTGGGAAATCAACTGGTGCCAATGTCACTTTCAAAGTAAAAGGGACAGACAAGGAATTTACCGTCTTTACGACTCGTCCAGATACTCTTTTCGGTGCGACCTTCACTGTTTTGGCGCCTGAACATGACTTGGTAGATGCCATCACAACACCTGAACAAGCTGAGGCTGTAGCTGATTACAAACATCAAGCCAGCCTTAAATCAGACTTGGCTCGTACAGATCTTGCCAAGGAAAAAACAGGGGTTTGGACTGGTGCTTATGCCGTCAACCCTGTCAATGGTAAAGAAATCCCAATCTGGATTGCCGACTATGTTCTTGCTAGCTACGGTACAGGTGCTGTTATGGCCGTACCTGCCCACGATGAGCGTGACTGGGAATTTGCTAAACAGTTTGGACTTCCAATCGTAGAAGTACTTGAAGGTGGGAATGTTGAAGAGGCTGCCTACACAGAAGATGGCCTTCACGTCAACTCTGACTTCTTGAACGGTCTCAACAAAGAAGAAGCGATTGCTAAAATCGTGTCTTGGCTAGAAGAAAAAGGCTTTGGTCAAGAAAAGGTTACCTACCGTCTCCGCGACTGGCTCTTTAGCCGTCAACGTTACTGGGGTGAACCAATCCCAATCATTCATTGGGAAGATGGAACTTCGACAGCTGTTCCAGAAAGTGAACTCCCACTGGTCTTGCCAGTCACCAAGGATATCCGCCCTTCAGGTACTGGTGAAAGCCCATTGGCTAACTTGACAGACTGGCTGGAAGTGACTCGTGAGGATGGTGTCAAAGGTCGTCGTGAGACGAATACGATGCCACAATGGGCCGGTTCAAGCTGGTACTACCTCCGCTATATCGATCCACACAACACTGAGAAATTGGCTGACGAGGATCTCCTCAAACAATGGTTGCCAGTCGATATCTACGTGGGTGGTGCAGAACACGCTGTGCTTCACTTGCTTTACGCTCGTTTCTGGCACAAATTCCTCTATGACCTTGGTGTTGTACCGACTAAAGAGCCATTCCAAAAACTCTTTAACCAAGGAATGATCTTGGGAACTAGCTACCGTGATCACCGTGGAGCTCTTGTGGCAACTGACAAGGTTGAAAAACGTGACGGTTCATACTTCCATGTGGAAACAGGAGAAGAATTGGAGCAAGCACCAGCCAAGATGTCTAAATCCCTCAAGAACGTGGTGAATCCAGACGATGTGGTGGAACAATACGGTGCGGATACCCTTCGTGTCTATGAAATGTTCATGGGACCACTTGATGCTTCCATCGCTTGGTCTGAAGAAGGTCTGGAAGGAAGCCGTAAATTCCTTGACCGTGTGTACCGTTTGATCACAAGTAAAGAAATCGTTGCGGAAAACAATGGCGCTCTAGACAAAGTTTACAACGAAACTGTTAAGGCCGTTACAGAGCAAATCGAGTCGATGAAATTCAACACAGCCATTGCTCAGCTCATGGTCTTTGTTAATGCAGCTAACAAGGAAGATAAACTTTATGTAGACTACGCTAAAGGCTTTATCCAATTGATCGCTCCATTTGCACCTCACTTGGCAGAAGAACTCTGGCAAACAGTCGCAGCAACCGGTGAGTCAATCTCTTACGTAGCTTGGCCAACATGGGACGAAAGCAAATTGATTGAAGACGAAATCGAAATCGTCGTTCAAATCAAAGGAAAAGTCCGTGCTAAACTCATGGTCACAAAAGACCTTTCGCGCGAAGAATTGCAAGAAGTCGCTCTGGCTGACGAAAAAGTCAAGGCAGAGATCGATGGCAAGGACATCGTGAAAGTGATTGCGGTACCGAACAAGCTTGTTAATATCGTTGTTAAATAAAAATAAATCCTTCAGAGTTTGAACTGCACCCCAAAAGTTAGACAGAAAAAAATCTAACTTTTGGGGTGTTTTTATTATGAAATTAACTTATGAAGATAAAGTTCAGATCTATGAACATAAAAAACAAGGGCGAAGCTTCAAAGAGCTTTCAAATCAATTTGGGATAAACATTTCTAATCTTAAGTACATGATTAAATTGATTGATCGTTATGGAATAGAAATCGTCAAAAAAGGAAAGAATTGTTACTATTCTCCCGAACTAAAACAAGAAATCATTGATAAAGTTCTGCTTGAAAGTCGTTCACAAATAAAGGTATCTCTAGATTATGCTCTTCCAAGTGTTGGAATGTTGCATAATTGGATAGCACAATATAAGAAAAACGGGTATACTATTGTTGAGAAAACAAGAGGAAGGATACCTAAAATGGGACGTAAGCCAAAGAAGAAACCCGAAGAGATGACAGAACTAGAACGTCTTCAAGCAGAAAATGAGTACTTGAGAGCGGAGAATGCGGTTCTAAAAAAGTTGAGAGAACTCCGATTGAGGGACGAAAAAGAGCAAGAAGAAAAACGGAAATTGTCCGAGGATTGGTAACAGAGTTTGCTTTAGAGATTCTTCTAAAGATTATTAAGCTTGCCCGTTCAACTTATTATTATCATTTAAAACAGCTCGATCAAAGCGATAAGGATTATGATGTTAAAGTTGAAATTCAATCTATTTTTACTGAGCATAAAGGGAATTACGGCTATCGTCGAATGACTCTTGAATTGAGGAATCGTGGTTTTGTAGTGAATCATAAGAAGGTCCAACGTCTGATGAAGGTCCTTGGTTTAAGTGCTCGTATTCGTCGTAAACGGAAGTATTCTTCATACCAAGGAGAGATTGGTAAGAAAGCAGATAATCTTATTCAACGCCAATTTGAAGCAACCAAGCCAATGGAAAAGTGCTACACAGATGTGACCGAGTTTGCCATTCCAGCAAGCAATCAAAAACTTTATTTATCGCCAGTTTTAGATGGTTTTAATAGCGAAATTATCGCCTATAATCTTTCGACTTCACCGAATTTAGAACAAGTGAAAGCTATGTTAGACCAGGCCTTTACTGAGAATCATTACACAAATACAATTCTTCATAGTGATCAAGGATGGCAGTATCAACACCAGTATTATCATCGTTTTTTAGAGGATAAAGGAATTCAACCGTCCATGTCACGTAAAGGAAACAGCCCAGACAACGGCATGATGGAATCCTTCTTTGGCATTTTGAAATCGGAAATGTTTTATGGTTACGAGAATACATTTAAGTCACTTAACCAATTGGAACAAGCTATTGTAAACTATATTGACTATTACAACAACAAACGAATTAAGGTAAAACTAAAAGGACTTAGTCCTGTGCAATACAGGACTAAATCCTTAACTTAAATTATTTGTCTAACTTTTTGGGGTCAGTACAGTTCAGCTCTGGAGGATTTTTTAGGCTCAGCTTGACAATAAATAGTATTTTTTGTTAATATAATTAACAAAAGAGAGGCGTTATGAATAAGAAAGAACTGCATAAGTTTAATAATCGTTTTAACAGCTTTGCTTTAGCTTTTGAACAGTTGAAAAAAGCTCAGCATAGGAACAGTATTGATAAATCAATCACTATTAATGAAGTCCATTTGATCGACCTGATAGGTCGCAATCAGCCTGTGAATCTAGTGAAATTATCTGAGTTACTTGAAGTATCTAGGAGTGCCATTACTCAGAGTGTTAGACGTTTAACGAAGAAAGACCTCGTTACTTTTGAATTTGCACCGGATAATGAAAAAAATAAATATCTGATATTATCCCAAAAAGGGGTTGAAGCTTTTAATATCCATAAAGAGCAGCAAGAACATATTGAAAAGGCCATTTTTTCAGTTTTAAGAAACTATAGTGAGGAAGATCTTCAAATGGTTATGAAACTGATGGATGATGTTGAACAGGTATGGCAAGAATTGCCGTGGTAAAAATCACGGTAATTTTAAAACTATATTGTTAATTATATTAACAAAAAGAGGAAGATATGAATATACAAATTGAACTGATCTCAGAGTCTGATTTAGCAGACGAATCTTTTAATATTGTCATCGATGGCTTAAAACCAAGAGAAACCTATCGAGTCGAAATGTATTTATCTGATTATTATTGTATCAATGCTCCTATGCTTTTAGCTCATGATGTTTTATGGAAATCAACAGCGACTTTTGTATCAGATAAGAATGGTATTATTGATATTTCACAAACTCCATCTTGTTCTGGCTCTTATGAAGATATTGCAACAATGGGGTTATTCTTTAATGCCAAGCCCTTGACCAATAGGAAAAAGAAACTTCCAAACTCTCTTTCTAAAATTCCTTTATTAGATCACTTTTTTGTGGAAATCAAAATTATACAAGGTAATACTGTCGTCGCAGAGAGAACTTTCACAAGACATTACATGAGTTCGCAAATTAGTCATCAAGATATTTACAGGAAACATTTTCAAGGGAGACTATTTTATGATAAAAAGGCAATAAAAGCACCAGCATTGATTATTGTGAGCGGTAGTGAAGGAAGGATTGAAAAGGCACAGAATATAGCTCAGCTTCTATCTTCTAGAGGTTATATTTGCCTAGCAGTTGCCTACTTTGGTTTAGAGGGGTTCCCAAAACATTTGGAACGTATTCCTTTAGAGTGCCTTGTGGAAGCAAAGGATTATCTACGTCAGCATCATCAAGTAGATAGTGAAAGAATTGGAATCTATGGACGTTCTAAGGGAGCAGAGTTAGTTTTAGCTGAGGAGAGCATTTTTAATGACGTTCAATGTTTGGTGCTAAATTCACCCTCTGATGTGGTGTATGAAGGGATAAAAGGGAAATGGAACTCCCATACTTCTTCTTGGACGTATTTGCAAAAGGAATTTACCTATCAAAAGTTTCGACTGAGAGATTATCTGTTTAGCAAATTTTTTAGAAAACCTATCCCTAAAGATCGCTCTGCTAGGATAGACATTAGTAGACTCTCTTCGCCAATCTTATTGCTCGGAAGTACTGTTGATGAAATATGGGATGCCTCGTCAGCAATTGATGATATTGTCTCACATTATAAAGGCCACCACATTACATTTAAAAAATACCATGAAATAGGTCACATGTTGACAGTGGCTTATCAACCCAATCATCGCTATCGAAAAGATTGGCGTTTATTGATGAAAGAGAGTAAGGATTCTTGGTTGGCTACGATTCATTTTTTTGATAGGCATTTGAAGAAGCAATAACATAAGATTATAAATATGCTATAATAGTCCCAACTAAGATAAAAACACAGTTCTGGTTGGTAGTCCAGACGTAGGCAAGCCTATCAGTAACCTTCCTCCTTGGTTGTCCATTCTTAGGGATAGATTTAAGGAGGTGCTGTCGTGGAAACAATTTCAATTGGATTGACAGTTTATTTTGAAGATGGATTTTGGCATGGTTTGTTCGAACAAGTGTATCGAGAAACTTATCAAGTTTGTCGTGTGACATTTGGTCAGGAGCCAAAAGATGATGAAATTCTAGAGATGTTACAGACTCAGTTTACTCATTTATCTTTTAGTCCAGAAGCTACAGTTAAGCAACATGTAAAAATCAAGAATCCTAAACGATTATTTCAAAACATCAATCTAGTGTCCAAAAGCAATTGCTCAAACAAGAGAAATTCGAACGCAAACAGCAAAAACGAAGAGACAAGCATAAAGGACATTAACCCTTATCTCTTTCATCAAAAAAAGCTTCGGTAGGAAGAATCCTACCGAGGCTTTTTAACATGTCGAAAACGATTGTTGAATATCAGGATGATGTTCCCAATCAGCTCGATCGTAGCTGCATGTAATGGTGTGTTCCTCTGAAAAGAGCAGAACCCGTTCCACAATCGGAGCGATTTGGTCGAAATGGTGGGAGGAAATCACAATTGTTTTTCCTGCTGTTTTGAGATCTTGGAGCAGGGCGACGATCAGCTTTTGGTATTTGGGGGAGAGGCCGTTAAAGGGCTCGTCAAATAGCAAAAGACTAGGATTCATGGTAAGGACACTGGCGATAGCGACTAGCTTCTTTTCCCCTCCGGAGAGATGGTAGGGAATGCGATCTCTCAGGTGTTCAATCTCTAAAAGAGCGAGTGTATCATTGACGCGTTGGTCGATTTCAACTGCAGCTAAGCCGAGTTGACGTGGGCCAAAAGCGAGTTCATCATAGACGCTTGTGTTGAAGAGTTGCGTATCGCTATTTTGAAAAATAAGCCCGACTTGTTGAAATAACTGACCAGCACGATGGGGATCTTTTAAGAAAGTGTCATCAATCGTCCAATCCTTAAAGTGGTAGTGACCAGAAGACAGGGGTAAAAGTCCAACTAGAATTTTAAAAAGTGTGGATTTTCCTGCTCCATTTGGTCCCATCAAAGCGATCGTTTCTCCTTGGTTGATCTGTAGTTGGATATCGTGGATTCCAATCTCATCTGTGTAGTGGTAATTTCCATCTTGAATGGTAATCATAGGCTATCCTTTCTAACGGAGTAGAGTGGTGACGGCGATAAGGAAGACTAATTCCAGTAGTAAAAGGCCATCTTCTTTTTTCCAACAGAAGGGCTCTTTTTGTTTCCTGTCCATGCCATATCCTCTCAGCAACATGGCCTCGTAGACCTCTTTGGTATGGTTCTTCGTTGATAGATACAAGAGACCCAGCAGAGAGCCAAAAAGATGGAGGCTCACTTTTTGACCAACGGTCCGAAGTTGCACACACTCAATTTGTTGGTGAAGATGTTTCCCTAAAATATAACTATATTTTAGCGTAATATCAATGGTCTGGACAAAGGTATTGGGGACATGCAACTGCCTTAGGGCCTCCACCAGTTGGATGCTTGTGGTAGTGGCTAAAAAGAGAGAAATATTGAGGACAATGATCCCTGCACGCAACAAAAAGAGTCCACCATTTTGAAATCCTTGAAATAAGATACTCGGTAAAATCACAATGGCAGAGAAAAGAAGGACCTTGACGAGGACCTTAAACAGGTGAAGAAGGGCTTCTCCTGGAAGCATAGCAATGTGAAGTAGTAAGAGGATACCGAGGATCCAGAGCTGGATCGTATGGTGGGCTGTTGTAATGAGAATGGCTAGGGTTAAAAAGTAAACAAGCCGCATCCAAGAGGAAGTTTTGGCCTTGAATGCGGGTGTCGTTTGTTTCATTTTGCCAAGAAAATGGCGCAATGTGTGAAGGTTCATTTGTAAATAGTGATGGCTTTTGGATGCTTCTAGAGTCGTTTGCTCTTGAAGGAGCCAGTCAGGAAGTTTACGCATGAGAAGTTTTTGCTCCGTTTATTGATCGAATCATTTTGCTAATGATATAGAAAATAAGAACAGCTGTAATGGCTGATAGAATATAGCCAATCGCAATTTTTGTTCCAGGAATGGTGTAATCACTGAACAAGGCTTCAAAAGAAAATCCATTATTGATACCAGCTGGGACCTTCCCTTTGAGCAAGGATCCTAATTCTTCAGAAGACCATTCTCCAAAAGCCGTTCCTTCTGCTAGGAGACCGAGAGGGCTCAAAACGATCAGACCCAAGAGGACCCAGCGGATTTTTTTGACAAATGAAGTCGTATTTTTGCTACTTGGTGTATACAATTCAGATGGGGCCACTTGTTTGACAAAGCGGTAAATCACATAGGTGAAGAAGGCTTCGACCCAGCCGGCGACTACAAGGTGGGCAGCCATCATGGCAGGAATCGTGACTTCTAATCCATAAGGGTTGTAGAGGGGTTGTCCAGCTTCGGATGCAATCAAGGGTTGCAAGCCAAGTTCAATCCCTGTTAAGAGAGCTGCGGCGTTGATGGCGACATAGGAACCCACGATCACTCCAAGAGATTCGTGATGGTGTTTGCGGAACCAACTGTAAATCCCATAGCCGATAAAAGGCATGGCAACAGCCATATTGAAGATATTAGCTCCAAGGGCTAGGATTCCTCCATCTCCAAATAAGAAGGCCTGGAGGATCAAGGCGACAGATAAGGCTAGGGAAGCTGCATAGGGACCAATCAGGATGGCTAGAAGAGCACCACCGACAGCGTGAGCCGTTGTCCCCCCTGGAACTGGGACATTAAACATCATTAACAAGAAGGATAAAGAAGCTGCGACACCAAGCATAGGGGCCAATTCTTTATTTTCCTTTAATTGAACTTTGACTTTGGCAATGGATAGGCCAATCGCAGGGGCAGCCGCTACAGCTAAGAGGGCACAACTTGCAGGACTCAAATAATTATCTGGGATATGCATCACAAATACTCCGATCTTTCTATAGTACAGTTAACAGATTACCACATCGTAAAACCAAGTGTCGTTACAAAAGGAGTTTAACATTTGTTACTATTATAGCGAATTTTTGACCGTATTCCAAAGAAGTTTGTGTAAAAGGGGTAAAAAAGTCTGGTCATTTGGAGCTGTGCAAGAATCTTTTGAAGAGTATCTTAGAAAAAAATGTTATTTCTATATCGAAATAGTTGACAGATGTAATAAAAAGAATTACAATGAGTTTAGGAAGTTCGATATAGAAACAAAAAGGAGACAAAATGGACAAGATGCAAGGGGGCTATCAAGCTCTACAGATACGCTTATTGAACGGGCGACTTTTTCAAAAACTCTTGAGCAAGGAACCAGATGCCCAATATAGAAGTGAACAGGGGAAAATTTTAACGATTTTGTGGAAGCAAGACTTGGGGTGCGCTACTGCGACAGATATCGCTCTTGCGACGGGTCTAGCTAATAATACATTGACCAGTATGGTTAAGAAATTAGAAGAACAAGGCTTGGTTACGATTCAACCTTGTACGCAGGATAAAAGGAAAAAATATATCTCTTTGACAGACCTTGGTTGGAAGCAAAAAGAAATTGGAGACCGTGTCAGCAAAGAACTTGGAGAGATTTTTTACCAAGGCTTTTCGGATCAAGAAATCCGAGAATTTGAAGCCTATCAAGAGCGTATTATCACAAATCTAAAAGCTAAAGAGAGTGAACTGTAGTAGAGGGGAAAATGCTTATGATTGGAATAACAGGTGTAACAGGGAAATTAGGCTCTTATGTGGCTGATCTTGTCGATCAGCAAGGAATTGCTTCTATCCATCTGGCAAGAAGCCCAGAGCGTGTAAAAGTCTACGCGTCAGCGGAACTTCGTAAGATGGTGTATGCCAATACTCCAGAGGTGGTTGAGGCCTTAAAGGGAATCGATGTCTTATTGATGGTCTCTGCTCGGGAAAATCCAGAGCGTGTCAAGGAGCACAAGGAGTTTTTAGATGCCGCCAAGCTTGCTGGGGTGCAGCATATCGTCTATACCTCTTTTTACGGAGCAGATGAAAAAGCAACCTTTACCTTGTCTCGAGATCATGCCCAGACGGAAGCCTATATCAAGGAGTTAGGATTCACCTATACATTTTTGAGAGATAATTTTTACTTGGACTTCTTGATAGATATTGCCCTTGAAAATGGGGAAATTCGTGGTCCAGCAGGAAGTGGGAAGGTTTCAGCAGTTGCCCGTAAGGACACATCTAGTGTTGCAGCGGAGATTCTCTCACATGCTAAGAAATGGGAAAATCAAACCTTGAATCTGACAGGGCCAGAGGATCTTTCCATGGAAGAAATCGTAGCGCTTCTCTCAAAAGAGACGGGTGACACCATCACGTATGTGGATGAATCAGTAGAAGAAGCCTATGAGTCACGGAAAAAATGGCCAGCACAAACTTGGGAGTACGATGCTTGGGTCAGTACTTATACAGCGATAAAAGTTGGCGAACAGGCTGGAGTTTCAACAGATATCGAAAAAGTCCTAGGGCATCCAGCAAGCAGCCTATTGGATATTCTTAGAGATAGAAAACTTATTGAGGAAGAACATGATTGAATACAAACATGTAGCCTTGCGCTACACGGATAAAAACATTTTAAAAGATGTCAACCTCCGCATTGAAAATGGAGAATTTATGGTTCTTGTGGGGCCTTCAGGATCTGGTAAGACCACCATGATCAAGATGGTGAACCGTCTTTTGGAGCCGACAGATGGCAATATCTATATGGATGGGAAACGCATCAAAGACTATGACGAACGGGAATTACGTCTCAGTACCGGCTATGTCCTTCAAGCCATTGCCCTCTTTCCTAACTTGACCGTTGCGGAAAATATTGCTCTCATTCCTGAGATGAAGGGCTGGAGCAAGGAGCAAATCGCTTCGAAAACAGAAGAACTCTTGGCCAAGGTGGGGCTTCCTGCTGCAGACTATGCTCATCGGTTACCAAGCGAGTTATCTGGTGGAGAGCAACAACGGATTGGCATTGTGCGAGCTATCATTGGGGAACCAAAGATTCTATTGATGGACGAACCTTTTTCGGCCTTGGATGCCATCTCCCGTAAGCAGTTGCAAGCTCTTACCAAAGACTTGCACAAGGAGTTCGGCATGACGACCATCTTCGTAACCCATGATACGGACGAGGCCTTGAAATTAGGCGACCGAATTGCAGTTTTGCAGGATGGAGAAATTCGCCAGGTCGCAGACCCTGAAACAATTTTACAGACGCCTTCAACAGACTTTGTCGCAGATTTGTTTGGAGGTGCTCACCATGTCTAAACTACTTACAACTTTTCAAGAACGTTTTGGTGACTGGCTTACAGCCCTTGGACAACACTTACAATTGTCTCTTTTGACCTTATTGGTTGCGATTTTTCTGACGATTCCGCTGGCGGTTTATCTAAATAGCCACAAAAAAGCGGCGAACTGGGTGCTACAAGTTGCGGGTATCTTCCAGACCATTCCCTCAATGGCTTTGTTGGGTCTCTTTATTCCTTTCATGGGGATTGGAACCTTACCGGCCCTTACAGCTCTAGTCATTTATGCTATTTTCCCGATTTTGGAAAATACAATCACAGCCTTGAACGGCATTGATCCTAGTCTTGAGGAGGCAGGGGTTGCTTTTGGAATGACCAAGTGGGAGCGACTCAAGAAGTTTGAAATTCCACTGGGTATGCCTGTCATTGTATCGGGGGTTCGTACAGCAACCGTTATGATCATTGGGACAGCGACTTTAGCCGCTCTTGTTGGAGCTGGAGGATTGGGTTCCTTTATCCTCCTAGGGATTGACCGCAATAATGCCAGTCTGATTTTGATCGGTGCCCTATCTTCTGCCTTCTTAGCTATCGCATTTAACCTTCTTCTCAAATGGATGGAAAAGGCCAAATTGCGGACCATCTTTGCGGCTTTTGCTGTGATGGTTATTGGATTAGGAGCTTCTTATACACCAAGTCTTCTTCCAAAACCGAAGAAAGAAAATCTGGTCATCGCTGGAAAGTTAGGACCAGAACCTGAAATTCTCGCCAATATGTATAAGATCTTGATCGAGAAAAATACAGATATGACAGTGACCGTCAAACCGAATTTTGGCAAGACCACCTTCCTCTATGAAGCCCTGAAAAAAGGGGATATCACTATCTATCCAGAGTTTACAGGTACGGTGACCGAAAGTCTCCTCAAGCCAGCACCACAAGTCAGTCATGATCCAGAAACAGTCTACAAAGCTGCCCGAGATGGGATCAAACGACAAGACGACCTGGCCTTGCTCAAAACTATGGCTTATCAAAATACCTATACTGTTGCAGTCCCTAAAAAGATTGCCCAAGAGTATGGACTCAAGACTATTTCAGATTTGAAAAAGGTGGAAGGACAACTCAGGGCAGGCTTTACGCTTGAGTTTAACGACCGAGAGGACGGAAACAAAGGCTTGCAGAAGATCTATGGTCTCAACTTACAAGTCTCCACCATGGAGCCAGCCCTTCGCTACCAGGCGATCCAGTCTGGGGATATTCAAATAACGGATGCCTACTCAACAGATGCCGAGCTGGCTCGTTATGACCTGGTGGTCCTTGAAGATGACAAGCAACTCTTCCCACCTTATCAAGGGGCGCCCCTCATGAAAGAAGCTCTTCTTAAGAAACATCCCGAATTAGAAGCTGTTCTCAATAAGTTGGCGGGTAAAATTACGGAAGCCCAGATGAGCCAGATGAACTACCAAGTCGGAGTAGAAGGCAAGCCTGCTGCTAAAGTAGCGCGTGACTTTTTGGTAAAAGAAGGGTTGATAAAAAATTAACAAACCATTCTCAAGTCTTTGCACTTGAGAATTTTTTAATAGAAAGCAATTTTATATCCTTTCAGCAAGCTTTTGGGGTAGAGGGATAGACCTTCTCTTCAAAAAAACTCCATTGAGTCTGGCTTAAAATTGTGTTACAATAAGCCTTGAAAATGAATGAAAGTATATGGAAAAAATATGAAAAAACGACCAGTAATTGGAATTACAGGAAATGAAAGACCCTTCCCGGATGATCCAGACGCGAATATGAGTTATGCGGCGACTGGTTTTGTCGAAGCGGTCAAAGAGGCAGGAGGGATTCCCTTGATCTTGCCAATTGGAGATGCAGCCTTGGCTAAAGACTACATATCGATGATTGATAAGCTCATCATTACCGGTGGACAAAATGTCTTGCCCAAGTTTTACGGAGAAGAAATCACCATCGACAGTGATGACTACCTCTTGAAACGCGATCTCTTTGAGTTGGCCTTGATTGAAGAAGCGCGTGCGGCTAAAAAAGCGATCTTTACCGTCTGCCGTGGGACCCAGCTCTATAATGTCGCTCTAGGGGGAACTCTGTATCAAGACATTGAACACCACTGGCAGGACAATCCAGGTCAGTACACCAGCCAAGAGTTGGTGACCAAGGATCAGACGATCCTGCAAGAGATCTATGGTAAGACCAGTCGCATCAATTCTTTCCATCATCAAAGTATTAAAGACTTGGCAGATGGTTTAGAAGTGATCGCGCGGGATCCTAAAGATGACATCATAGAAGCCGTTCAATCCACAGATGAGAGTCGTTTCCTCGGCGTTCAGTGGCATCCAGAACTACGTTTTGACAAGAGCCCAGCAGATCGCAAGCTCTTTGAATATGTCGTGACTCAATTGTAAAGAGGACCAGCTTCCTTAGGAATTTTTCCTAAGGGGCTTTTTCTTTAATCTGCGTAAGAAAGACTGTAAATTGTGACTAGGTTTTGGGGGAGGATTCGCTACAATAGAGCTAGTAGAATGAGGAGGATTAGGACATGTATCAATTTCCAAAGGATTTTTTATGGGGGAGTTCGACCTCGGGCCCTCAAACAGAAGGGCGTCTAGCCCAGGATGGAAAGGGAGACAATCTCTGGGATTACTGGTATAGGATCGAGCCCAACCGCTTTTATCAAGGGCAAGGACCAGAGAAAACATCGACTTTTTATGAACACTGGGAAGAAGATTTGGACCTCTTGTTAGAAACTGGCCACACGGCCTTTCGGACCTCTATTCAGTGGTCACGTATTTTCCCAGAAGGAAGAGGACAGATCAATCAAGCAGGTGTTGATTTCTACCGTCGTGTCTTTGAAAAGATAAAGGAGAAAGGGATTCACCTCTTGGTCAACCTCTATCATTTTGATTTACCGATGGCTCTTCAGGAGCAAGGGGATGGTTGGGAAAATAAAGAAACTGCCTATGCTTACCAAGAATATGCGCGTTTTTGTTTCAAGACCTATGGAGATCTGGTCGATCAGTGGATCACCTTTAATGAACCCATTGTCCCTGTGGAGTTTGGTTATTTTTATGATGCCCATTTTCCTCATAAGGTAGACGCAGCAGCGGCAGTAAAAGTAGCCTACCACACCCAGTTAGCAAGCTCTCTAGCGGTCAAGGCCTGTCATGAGGTGGATCCTAACTATCGTATTGGGATTGTGCTCAATTTGACACCAGCCTATCCTCGGAGCCAGCATCCAGAAGATGTGAAAGCTGCGCGCATTGCCGAGCTCTTTCAAGCCAAATCTTTTTTAGATCCATCTGTTCTTGGTCATTATCCTGAAGAATTAGTGGAGATCCTGCGGGAGCGTGATCTCTTGCCGGATTATGACCCCTTTGAATTGCGCTTGATCGAGGAAAATACAGTGGATTACCTAGGGGTTAACTATTATCAACCACTCCGTGTAGCAGCTCCTCGTTATGCTCCAAATCCAGCATCTCCCCTACTCTTTGAACAATTTTATGAACCTTATGTTATGCCAGGCCGCAAGATCAATCCCCACCGTGGTTGGGAAATCTATGAGCAAGGCTTGTATGACATTGCCCAAAATATCAAGGAAAACTATGGCAATATCGAGTGGATCCTGACCGAAAATGGGATGGGGGTTGAAGGAGAGGAAAAATTCCGCAAGGATGGCGTGATCCAAGACGACTACCGGATTGACTTTGTCAAAGACCATCTTCGTGAGCTCCACCGGGCTATTCAAGATGGTGCTAACTGTAAAGGTTATTTGATCTGGACCTTTATTGACTGTTGGTCATGGCTCAATGGCTACAAGAACCGCTATGGCTTAGTTGAGTTGGATCTCGAAAGTCAAAAACGAACCCTCAAAAAATCTGGTCATTGGTTCTGTAAGTTGAGTCAGCGGAATGGATTTGAAGAGTAGAAAAAGCAACCTATCAACCAAGATGTTGATAGGTTTTTCTCAACCCTCCCTTAACTAGACCAATTTTCTTGAATTTCCTAGTTGACAAACTAGAAGAAGCATTGTATACTGACTCCGCTGGTTGCTTTTTGGTCAAATTAGACTAGACCAATTTTAAAGTAGCTGAGAAATCGACCATGGGTCGTTTGACTAAGTAAAGGGGAAAGTATAGCAAGGCTATATCGTAAAAATTATGTGCGGAATCGTTGGTGTTGTAGGAAATACAAATGCTACAGATATTTTGATTCAAGGACTTGAAAAACTCGAATACCGAGGCTATGACTCTGCGGGTGTTTTCCTGGCTAGTGAAGGCAAGAGCCAATTGGTAAAGGCAGTTGGCCGCATTGCAGAATTGTCGTCTAAGGCAGAAGGTGTCGAAGGAACAGCTGGGATCGGACATACCCGCTGGGCCACTCACGGAAAACCAACTGAGGACAATGCTCACCCACACCGCTCGGAAACAGGTCGCTTTGTTTTGGTCCACAATGGGGTCATTGAAAATTACCTTGAAATCAAGGAAGAATACCTAGCAGGTCACCATTTCAAGGGGCAAACAGATACAGAAATTGCTGCCCACTTGATCGGAAAATTTGCTGAAGAAGATGGCTTGTCTACGCTCGAAGCCTTCAAAAAAGCCCTCCACATCATCCGTGGGGCCTATGCTTTTGCTTTGATGGATGCGGAAGATCCAAGCACCATCTATGTGGCAAAAAATAAATCACCACTCCTGATCGGTCTTGGTGATGGCTACAATATGGTCTGTTCTGATGCCATGGCCATGATTCGTGAAACTAACCAATATATGGAAATCCATGACCAAGAGTTGGTCATTGTCAAGGCTGACAGCGTTGAAGTGCAAGACTATGATGGCAACGTCAAAGAACGGGATAGCTACACGGCTGAACTCGACCTTTCTGATATTGGAAAAGGGACTTACCCATACTACATGCTCAAGGAAATCGATGAGCAACCAACTGTCATGCGTAAGTTGATCCAAGCCTATACAGATGAATCTGGACAAGTAGTGGTAGATCCAGCTATTATCAAGGCTGTTCAAGAAGCAGATCGAATCTATATCCTTGCGGCTGGTACCTCTTACCATGCTGGATTTGCGTCTAAAAAAATGTTGGAAGAGTTGACAGATACTCCAGTAGAACTCGGTATTTCATCTGAGTGGGGCTATGGTATGCCACTTCTCAGCAAGAAACCACTCTTCATCTTTATCAGCCAATCTGGTGAAACAGCCGATAGCCGCCAAGTATTGGTCAAAGCTAATGAAATGGGCATCCCAAGCTTGACAGTGACCAATGTCCCAGGTTCAACTCTTTCACGTGAAGCAGACATGACCATGTTGCTCCATGCTGGACCTGAAATTGCGGTAGCTTCTACTAAGGCTTATACGGCTCAAATCGCAGCCCTTGCCTTTCTTGCGAAAGCTGTTGGGGAAGCCAATGGCAATGAGAAGGCCAAAGCCTTTGATTTGGTGCACGAATTGTCTATCGTTGCCCAATCGATCGAATCAACCCTTTCAGAAAAAGAAGTGATCGACGAAAAAGTCCGTGGCTTGTTGGAAACAACCCGCAATGCTTTCTATATCGGACGTGGCCAAGACTACTTTGTTGCTATGGAAGCCAGTCTGAAACTAAAAGAAATTTCTTACATCCAATGTGAAGGCTTCGCTGCGGGTGAGTTGAAACACGGTACCATCGCTCTGATCGAAGAGGGTACACCGGTCATCGCCCTCTTGTCAGATCCAGTCCTAGCCAGCCACACACGTGGGAACATCCAAGAAGTGGCAGCACGTGGGGCCCATGTTTTAACCATTGCAGAAGAAAATGTCGCTAAAGAGACAGATGATTTGGTCTTGACAGCGGTTCACCCTTACCTCTCTCCAATCTCAATGGTGGTGCCAACCCAATTGATTGCCTACTTTGCAACCCTTCATCGTGGACTCGATGTTGATAAACCACGGAACCTTGCTAAGTCTGTAACCGTTGAATAAAATTATCTATATAGAAAAAAACATCCTCGTTAGGTTTTTCCTAGCGAGGATGTTTGCTTTATTTATCAAAACCTTGCAAGGCTTTGAGGCGTTCTTCTGTTTGTCCCTTGGCATCTAGTTTTTTACCTTGGTAAACAGCAGATTCCCATGATCCATACATTGGATTTGGGAAGATGATGAATTTTTCACCGAATTCTTTTTGCAATTCGTCCAATTTCTTGTCGCGATCAGCTTCAGAGGTCTTAGAGAAATCTGCAAAGTCGACCAGGTTGTCCCCAAAGAGCAAGACAAGATTGGTTTTTTCTTGCACAGCTTGGCGACGGCCTTCTTTTGATTTGACGCCATCTTCTAAGAACATGAGGTGGTCACGTCCTTGAACAGGAATACCTTCTTTTTCAAGGTTCTTAATGGTATCATCTACTTGAGAGGTTGTACGGTCAGAAATGTAGTAGATTTGAACCCCGTTTTGATCCGCATATTGAAGGAAATCTTTGGCACCTGGCACCGCTTTTGCGGCTGCTTTTTTCACCCAAACATCCCAATCTTTAGGATTGAAGGCCGTACCATCTTTGACGTTTTGAACTTGGTAAGGGCTGTTGTCTAAAACAGTTTCGTCCAAATCCAAGACGATGGAATAAGGCTTATCAGAAGGAGTTTGGAGGATCTCTTTCAAACGGTCAGTAGCGACATTGTAGCCTTGTAAATACAAAGCCTTGGTTTCTGCTGCCTTTTGGTACCAGAGAACAGACATGGTATTTTCTTGTGAGCGCTGTTGATCATAGGTCATTGTTACCTGATTTTTAGTGCTGCTTGCTTTTGTCTCTTGCGTTTTAGTGGTGTTGCTTCCACAACTCGTCAGTAAAATGACAGAAGCAAGAGCAGAAACGATGGTAAAGGTGGTTTTTGTTGTTTTCATAAACCGTACACTCCTTAAAATTATTCTATAAAAATTATACTCCTTTCAATCTTGCCTGACAAGAAAGAGAAGAAGGTGTCTAGGAATCGGTGAAAAGAACAAAGGAGGAAAAATGCTGTTATGAAAGGTTTCTTTGCTTTAACATACGCCATTTTTTCCTTCAAAAGAAGGGGTATAGTTTTTTGCTATAACCGGATCAAGAAAAGATCAAAGCAGCCTTTTTCTTCTAAAATGAAAGAATAAAGAAAGATAGCCGCAAGTCCCTATTTTCAAGGGCTTGCGTTTTTTTGATGGCTTTCTCAATAAAGAAATTTTAAGGCCTTGATAGGGAAAATATATTAGTCAGCTACTTTTTGAGGTGATATCATGGTTACAAATTCCAGAAGGAAAGCAGTCAGTCTTTCTGTTGGAGAAATATTGAGGAGGATGTACAGTATGAGTAAAAAAGAATTGGTTCTTCGTGCCATTCGAGGCGAAACAGTAGAGCGAATCCCTGTAGGATTTTGGCTCCATTATGTGACCCAAGAAGAAAAAGAATTGGGTCTAGACAATCCGGCTGTAGTAGAAAAAAGTATTAAGGGCCACCAACACTATGTTGAAGAAATTTCACCTGATTTTGTCAAGATCATGAGCGATGGCTTCTTCCGCTATCCGAGTGCTCTTTATTCGAGAGAGATCAGATCGATCCGAGAATTGAAGGATATTCAACCGATTGGAGAGCATCATCCATGGATTGAAAAACAAATCGAAGTGGTCAAGGAAATTTGTTCTCATTTCCATGAAGAGATTGCTTCTTTCTACAATATCTTCTCGCCCATTTCTTATTTGAAACGCTGGTTCCGTACGGATCAATCCCGTGGAGATCAAATGATTGCAGACTTTATCAAGGAAGATCCAGAAACTTTAGCTCATGTCCTTGACGTGATTGCAGGAGACATCGCTACTTTAAGTCGCCGCTTGATCCAAGAAGCAGGTATTGAAGGGATTTACTTTTCAACCCAGCAAATTCAAGACGAGCGTGTGACAGATGAAGAATACTGCAAGTTCATTGAGCCTAGCAGCATCGCTGTCCTAGAAGCAGCCAATGAAGCTGGAGGCATCAATATCCTTCATATCTGTGGTTTTGAAGGGGCCAGCAATGAAGTGGAACTCTTCAAGGATTATCCAGCTCAAGTCATTAACTGGGCAACCCATCATGAAGGCCTTAGCCTAGCCGCAGGTCGCAAACTTTTCGGCGATCGTGCCGTTTTGGGTGGCTTTGTCAATGGCAAAAAAGGCTTGCTCTATCAAGGGGAACGAGAAGCTATTGAGCAAGAAACGCGCCGCTTGGTGGCTGAAGCCGGAAGTCGTGGTTTGATCCTTGGAGCAGACTGTACCGTGCCAGATGATTTCCAATTGGAACGCTTAGATTGGGTGCGTCAAGCAGCTGTATTGTAAGAAGAAAGGAGAGGGAGATGAAAAAGATCAATGTATGGTGTATCCTGGTAACCGTTTTGTTTTTGCTTTTAGGGCTTAGTAAAGCTGCTCTAGCAAGCAGTCAGGGGAAAGCAAAAAAAGATCCAGATATGGAAAGACTGGAGAAAATTCCAGCCCATAGCCTCTCCCTCCTTCGCCCGTCTGATCTAGCAGGAATTCTTCTTCTCGAAGATCAGTGATAAAAAAAGATGAAGAGCTTGATAAAAAATATATATTAGTCAAAGCATCATTGAAGTGATAAGATAACAAACAAGAAAAGATAGAACGAGGTAAGAACATGTCATCAAAAAGAGAATTAGTGTTAAAAGCTTTCAAAGGAGAAGCAGTTGACCGTGTGCCAGTTGGATTTTGGCATCATTTTACAACAGAAGAAGAATGGTTGAAAGGATTTTCAAATCCGGAAATTATTGAAAAAAACCTGAATGGCCATAAAAACTTCCTTCACAAGGTCAAACCAGACTTTGTCAAACTCATGAGTGATGGTTACTTTGCTTATCCAAATCCAGCCATTCACAAAGGCCTTGAAAATATCTCTGACTTAGCAGGGATTGAACCACTCGGAGCAGATCATCCATGGATCACAGAGCAAGTAGAGCTCGTTAAAAAAATCCGTGCCGGTTTTGAAGAAGACATTGTGGCTATCTACAATATCTTTGCTCCAGTGACCTACTTCAAATGGTTGGTCGGAGAAGTTTCAGGAGGAGATGACTTGATCGCCAACTTTATCG
Organism: Streptococcus parasanguinis; assembly: GCA_032477695.1. Lineage (GTDB taxonomy): Bacteria > Bacillota > Bacilli > Lactobacillales > Streptococcaceae > Streptococcus > Streptococcus parasanguinis_Y. The sequence goes on along the minus strand of JAWDWJ010000008.1, from coordinate 86,984 downwards.
ATCAAGATGCAGCAACTCTTAAAAAAGTATTGGATACAATTGGCCAAGATATTGCAAGTTTGAGCCAACGAATTATTAAAGAAGCAGGAGCAGACGGGATCTACCTCAGTGTTCAAAGTATCCAAGATGCGCGGGTTACACAAGAAGTCTATAAAAACATTATTGCACCGAGTGAACTCCATGTCTTAGAGGCGGCCAATGAAGCCGGTGGCGTAAATATTCTTCATATCTGTGGCTACGAAGGAGCTCGCAATGATATCCATCTCTTCACAGACTACCCAGCCCAAGTCATTAACTGGGCAGTCGGACCAGAAGGAATCAGCCTAGCAGAAGGATGCGAAATCTTCGGTGGACGCACGGTTCTTGGTGGCTTTGAAAATGGTAAAAATGGTCTTCTTTACACAGGAGATAAGGCTGCGATCCAAGCAGAAACCAAACGCATCATCGCAGAAACCGGAACCACAGGTTTGGTCATCGGTGCCGATTGTACGATTCCAAGTGACATTGATGAAGAACGAATCGAATGGGTTCGTGAAGCTGCAGCAGAATAAGGAAAATAGAAAAGGGAGAACAGAGTATGAGTAAAAAAACATGGATTATCGGTGGAGTAGCAGTACTTGCCATTGCAGGTGCAACCATTCTTGGACGGAGCTTAAACCATGCAAACGACAGCAAAGGCTCAACAGGAACGAACAAGGTAACAACCTTGAAAGTAGCCCACACTCAAAACTATGTACCGTATGATTTCGTTGATGAAAAAGGAGAATCAGATGGCTATGAAGTAGCCGTTCTCAAAGCCATTGACGAAAAACTACCAGACTACAAGTTTGAGTACACTGGAACAAGTGATGACGATCTCTTAATCGGTCTAGAATCTGGTAAATACGATATCGGAACCAAAGGAGCTTGGTATACCGAAGAACGTGCTAAGAAATTTATCATTCCAAAAGAACCAATTGGAGCAAGTATCATCGGATTTACCGTACGGAAAGAAGATGCGAATAAATACAAGAACATCGATGACTTTGCTAAAGAAAAAGGAAAATTGGTTCCAATTTCACCACAAAATGCGCAGTGGAATGTTATTAAAGAATACAATGAAAAGCATAAGGACCAACAAATCGAATTAACAGCTGCGGAATCTTTCAAAGTCGCAGATGCCTATGCTTGGGTTCTTGAAGGACGTTACGATGCCTTCTTTGACATCAAACTTTCCTTTGAAAAAGCTGTCACAGATAAAGATGGTTCTTACCACCAATACGCGGACAAACTTAGCTGGTTTGCCTACAAAGGAATTCCAACTTACCCATTGATCCATAAGGATAAGAAAAACGAAAAATTTGCGGAAGCATACAGCAAGGCTATCAAAGAATTGGAAAAAGATGGCACACTTGCTAAATTGTCGAAAAAATATTTCGGTGAAGATGTCTTCAGTTATGTAGATAAAGAGAAATAAGATGGAACTGGGTGCGCATAGCCCCAGCTTCCTTATTTCTATACGGATACAGAAAGGAAAAGAAACATGGTCTCATACGACATTTCCAAGGTTTGGTCATTTCTTCCAACCTTGGTCCAAGCTCTACCAGCGACCCTAGCTTTGATGGTTTTAACGACGGTTTTCGGTTCTGCATTTGGCTTGGTTTTGACCTGGGCACAAGTATCAGAAGATAAGGTAGGAGCAGGTCTTGCAAAAGGTTATGTCTTTACTTTGCGTTGTACCCCTCCGATTGTCTTGCTCTTTTTGGTCTTTTATGGACTCCCCCAATTTTTGAACTGGTGGTTGGGCATTGACATTGACCACTGGTCCAAGTTTGTCTTTGTCCTTGTTGCCATGTTTCTTCTCTTTGCCGCTATGATCTCTGAGGTCTTCAAGGCAGCCTATTTGGCCATTCCAAAAGGACAGATGGAAGCAGGCTTGAGTATCGGCTTGACGCCAGCTCAAACCATTTGGCGGATTGTCCTTCCCCAAGCCTTTCGCGTAGCTCTTCCAAATATGACGACTGCCATCTTGAACCTTATGCGCGATGCCGCTTTGGCTTATACCATTGGCTTTATCGATATCATGGGAGCAGGCAACAACTTGATCAGCCGCAATCTTGGGAATTATTCCCTCGAAACGTATACAGCTGTAGCAGTGATCTACTGGGGAATTGCCCTTGTGATCTCCTTCTCCGCTCAACTCCTTGAGAAACGACTCAGTGTAACAGAAAGGTAGCTTATGGATTTCAATTTTATTAGTAAAGCATTTCTAGCCACCTTGGGTGGTGTTCCAGTGACCCTTCTGATCATGGTCGTATCGATTCTCTTGAGTTTTCTTCCAGCCCTCTTTTTGGCACTCGGTCAGATTTATAAGGTCAAAGGTGTTCGCAGTTTCTCAGTGATTTACTTAGCCTTTATCCGCGCGACACCTCCGATTCTCTTGATTCTCTTCTTTTATAGTCTCTTTCCCAGCCTCTTAAATAGCTTTTTTAAGAGTATTGGTAGTCACTTTAATGTCTTTGAGATCAATCCCATTTACTATGCCTTTATCATCTTTAGCTTGATGACAACAGGGAGTCTTGCTGAAATTCTCCGGTCAGCCATTCTGACGGTGGATAAGGGCCAGCTAGAAGCAGCGCAAGCCATTGGTTTGACCAATCGCCAAGCCTATATCCGCATTGTTTTTCCACAAGCCTTGCGTTCAGCCCTGCCCAATTTGTGTAACTTGGTTATCAACTTGGTCAAAGGAACCTCCCTTGTCTTTGTCATGACGATCAAGGATATCACCGCCATTGCCAAGGTAGAAGCCTCTTATGGCTATCAATATTTTGAATCCTATCTAGTGATTTTTATTCTTTATATTGTCATTTGTGGGGTGATTCAGTGGGGATTCAATCGCTTAGAAAAACGCCTGACACTCGCATAGAAGAAGGAGAAATAAGAAGATGTTAGAAGTAGAACACGTATCGAAAAAATTTAAGGACCACCAGGTCCTGGTAGATGTTAATCTCAAGGTCAACCAAGGGGATGTGGTCGTTATTTTGGGGCCGTCTGGATCAGGAAAAACAACCTTCCTTCGCTGCCTCAACCACTTGGAAAAGGCAGATACAGGCCACCTAACCTTAGGTGGAAAAGAATATGACCTCTCAAAACTCAGCAAAAAAGAGATTCTAGAAATCCGGCAAAAGACAGCCTTTGTCTTCCAGCATTACAATCTCTTTGCCAATAAAACAGCGCTTGAAAATATCCTAGAAGGACTGGTTGTAGCTCGGAAGATTCCAAAAGAAGAAGCCATCCAACGGGCAGAATCAGCCCTTGAAAAAGTTGGTCTCCTCGCTTACAAGGATTACTATCCTTCTCAATTGTCAGGGGGCCAGCAGCAACGAATCGGAATCGCGCGTGCCATCGCAGTGAAACCAGACGTGATCTTGCTGGATGAACCGACTTCAGCGCTAGACCCAGAATTGGTCGGGGATGTCTTAGATGTCATGAAGCAATTGGCCAAAGAAGGAGTGACCATGGTTGTCGTAACCCATGAGATGGGCTTTGCGCGTGATGTGGCTAACCACGTCATCTTTATGGATAGCGGACACATCATCGAAGAAAACGAACCGCATGAATTCTTTAATAGTCCAAAGGAAGAACGAACCAAACAATTCCTTTCACGGATTTTATCCGATGCCACTTATAGCGTCGAATACATGATTTAACAGGATGACACACCCAGTAAGGGTGTGTTTTTTAGGATCTGGAAAAAATTTTTAAAAATTGGCTCATTTTTTAAAAATCATTACGAATAATATAAGTGAGAGGGAAATATGACTGATAAAAAACAACGATTAATGCTACTATTTTTACTGACTTTATTTCTAGGAGGTTGCGGCCTTTTTACGGATAAAGCTGCTGAGAGAAGGGAAATGATTCAGATCGCAGAGAGTCAGAAGATGAAAGTGGCAATTGAAACCTATTTAAAAAATCTGGATCCAGAGGCATTAACTCCAAATGGGAAAATAAAGTCTTATAGAATTTTAAAAGATAAATTAAAATATAATCCAATGGAAGGAATTATTGTCGAAATTGTCATTAATAGGGATGATCGGTTGACGATTGATATGACGGTCATAGAAGAGGATTCAGGAGAATATCTTGTTGCCACATCAGGAACGCCTAAAGAATTAACGAAATTAATAGAAAGAGACAAGCAATAGCAACCTCATCTATTTTATAGAATTTATTGATTGGGCCAAGTATGTTACATCAATATGTAGTGCTTGTAACCTTTTGGCAATGTTTTTTAACAAAAGTAACATTTCAGGTATGGATGGAATTTTGTATAATAAATTCTAAGAAACCTGAAGAAAGAATGGGAAGAAGATGAAAAAAAGTAAATTTATTGTGTTGATAATGGTAGCATTTAGCCTGAGCTTAGGGGGATGTAGCTTTTTTAATGGACAATCTGCCAAGAAACAAGAAATGATTCAAATTGCAGAGAGTCAGAAGATGAAAGTGGCGATTGAAAATATGTTAAAGGATATTGATCCTGAAGCATTAACTCCGCAGGGGAAAATACACTCGTATAAAATCTTGGAAAATCAATTGGAATACAATCCAATGGGTGGGATGAATGTATATTTGGAAGTCAATAATGATGAAAAACTAACTATTGATACTACTGTTCATATGGAAGATTCGGGAGAATTTGAGGCTGGAAGTTATGGTATTTCTGCAGAGTTAAGTCGTTTACTGAGGGGAGATGATTATGGTAAATAACACAAATTTTTCAGACAGACAGCATGTAGAAGCATCATTAATTGAATATAGATCATTAAAATTAGGAAAAAATCAAAAAATTAAAGAAGGTAGTGAATATGTTGGCAATGTTTCTCACATCTATGATAGTGTAAATGGCAATGAAGAACAAGTCTTCGTACTAACGGATAGTGGCAAGGGTGTTGAACAAGATCCGGTCCCCTATACTGCTTCAGATGAAGAACGTGCCCAAATCCATGACGTGACTGTCTTGATGAAGGGATCTGAAACTGAAATAAGTACACAAAAATTACTCCATGATACATATACGGATTGGGTAAAGACAGATTTGCCAGCAGCTTCCAATATTTTGAACCCTGGTGGTGCGAGCGAGTATGCAACAGAATATGCGAAGAATTATGCGCGAGATAAGGCTAAGGATAGTTTTAATAATTTTGTAGAAGCTTTTGAAGATGCGATTATTCCTACTTCTGTTAATCTTCCTCCGGAGGCCACACCCTTAGGTAGGTTTATGAAAAAAGCGCTGGATAATCCTGTCAGCAATTTCGTACAGGAAAAAGCATCAGATGTGGTCGGCTTTTTTGCAGAAAGAACAGCCGAAGAACAAGTTAAATTTCCTGCTTTAGTGGGAGCTGCTTTTTTAAAAAAATACAATGATGAAAACGGGACTTTCCCGCCTCCGCAGTTTAAAGATGCTGCAGCTCATTTGAAAGAGGTGATCCGAAAATATCCCAATGCCAAGATCGATCTATACGGTCACTCTCTGGGTTCTATGAATATTCAGTATGCGCTTGCCTGTTTGACGGAAGAGGAAGCTTCTCATATTGGGACCGTACACCTATATAATGGCCCTAATGCCTATCCTATCTTAACACCTGAGCAAAAAGTGCGTATAGATTCGCTGAAGTACAAAATCTACAACCACATTGACCATAAAGATTTGGTTAGCTTGGGCTATCAGGATTCTGGAAGCAAGGAATCCAGTGGGATTGTCAAGCACCTCAAAACTAAGAATTTGATAAATACGGGCCTTCAGCACATGATGCATGGTTATATCTATGATAAGGACGGGAATTTGGTTCTTGAAAAGGGAACGGAAGCCATCACTCGCAAGGAAATCATTGAAGAGCGGATGAAGGTTTACTATCGCCTAAAGGATAAATTGCAAAAAACAGGTGGTGGACTGAGCTCAAGTGAACGGATCTATCTGGATGCTTTGCAGGCGCGCTTGGCTTCTGATGAGCTGATTCGAGTAGTGGATGAAGGGATGGAGCAAGCTCAGAAATCTAAGGTACAACTGGATACGGATTTAGAAGCTTTGGAGAAAGTATTACAGACCGTTCCGAAAGGCTTCATTCTCAATCTTGCGGAAGTAGAAGAGGCCTATGCACAGGCTGGTGCAACAAGGCAAATAGTTGTCACTGAAGTAAGAGAAAGGTTTGACAATCGTTTGGCTGCATATCAGTCCTTATCGAATGAATTCCATGCTTTAAATGAGCAAGTGAATGCAGGAATTGAACTCTTAAAAGCAAAAGATCAAGAAATAGCAGGAGAAATGAACCAGTGGGAACAACTAGCTTATTAATTTCATCTACTCTTTCAAAAAAGGAAAAGAAACTAGATCACTTGGAAAGAGAGTTCCAAAAAGCGCGCTTGGAGCTAGATGAAAAGCGTTGCCTAGTAGAAAGAAAACAGCAACTCTTCACCCATATGCTGGAAGAAGAGTATGCGATGGCAGCTTCCTTCTTACAAGAGCAGGAAGTTGATAACAGTTGTGAATGGGAGTCCCTCCATCGCTGTATAGAAGAGTATGATCTCGAAGCTAGAGAAGCTGCACAAGTAGCCTTAAAACAGATCGAAATCGAGGAAGAGAATTTATGGCAATCCTACCGGAAAGATAGACGCCAACTGGAAGAGGAGTTTGCACAAGATAAAGTTTCATAGTATAGAAGAGGAGGAAGTATGGGTGATAGTCCAGTTAAAGATTTCTTTGATTTAGATATGAAAGATAAGATGAGGATCATCGAAAGCCGAAAGAAACTTGAAAAAGATTTAATCCGTGTTGTCTATGCCCCCGTTTTATTGACCTGCAAGGCAGGAGTTGAGAAGCGTTACAATGATGGATTGACGGCGATTACAACAGTAGCCGAAGAAGGCGTCCAGGTAGTTGGAAAGCAACTGGATCAGTCCATGGTGGGTCAATTTGCTAAAAATGTACAGACGGCTATTCAAGAAAAAGCTGGGAAATTTAAATCTATCTAGCCAAGAACTTCTATTTAAATATGGAATCTGGAGTGACTCCAGATTTTTTTAATAAATTTTAAAAATTATGTAAAAAAGTGTTGACAAAGAAATCAGTCTACGTTATAATAATTTATGTAAACAAAAAGAGGTTGAAAAACCTACTGGTTTACAAGATCAATAGTGGAAAGGAGATGGTGATATGCTATTTCCAGAATTAAGACAACTAATTGATAAAAGGAAAATAGAAACTGTTAGCCTGTAGGGCTATTATTAAATAAATAAATTAAAATTATGTAAACAATCAAACAGCAGCCAATTGGTCTGCTAATTTTCAAGAATGAATTAAAATTATGTAAATTAGAGGTATACAATATGAATAACAACTTTAACAATATGGATGATCTTTTCAATCAACTAATGGGAAACATGGGTGGTTTTCGTTCTGAAAGCCGTCGCTACATGATCAACGGTCGTGAAGTGACACCAGAAGAATTCGCTATTTACCGCCAAACTGGTCAACTTCCAAATGAAGGAAGCGAGCAAGTGCAACACCATCAAGGTAAAGGAATGAAACAAGATGGGATCCTTGCAAAACTTGGTCGCAACTTGACCGAAGAAGCTCGTGAAGGAAAATTGGATCCGGTCATCGGACGTAATAAAGAAATTCAAGAAACTGCTGAAATCTTGTCTCGTCGTACCAAGAACAATCCTGTTCTTGTAGGGGATGCTGGTGTTGGTAAAACAGCAGTTGTAGAAGGTCTGGCACAAGCTATTGTGAACGGGGATGTTCCGGCTGCTATCAAGAACAAAGAAATCATCTCGATTGATATTTCTGGTCTAGAAGCTGGTACGCAATACCGTGGTAGCTTTGAAGAAAATATTCAAAATCTGATCCAAGAAGTCAAGGCTATGGGAAATGTTATTCTCTTCTTTGATGAAATCCATCAAATTCTTGGTGCAGGTAGCACAGGTGATGGTCAAGGTTCTAAAGGTCTTGCGGATATTATCAAACCTGCCCTTTCACGTGGGGAATTGACAGTCATTGGGGCAACTACTCAAGATGAATACCGTAACACTATCTTGAAGAATGCGGCTCTTGCTCGTCGTTTCAACGAAGTGAAGGTCAATGCTCCATCAGCTGAAGATACTTTCAAGATTCTCCAAGGGATCCGTGATCTTTATGAAAAACACCACAATGTCATCTTGCCAGATGAAGTTTTGAAAGCAGCAGTTGATTATTCGATCCAATACATTCCACAACGTAGCTTGCCTGATAAGGCCATTGACTTGGTCGATGTGACAGCTGCTCACTTGGCAGCCCAACATCCAGTAACGGATGTTCATGCTGTGGAACATGAAATTGAAGAAGAAAAAACCAAACAAGAAGAAGCTGCAGCTAAAGAAGATTACGAAGCAGCTTTGAAAGCAAAAGTTCGTATCGAAGAACTTGAAAAGAAAATTGAAAACCATACGGAAGACCATAAAGTAACAGCGACAATCAACGATGTGGCTGAATCTGTAGAACGGATGACGGGTATTCCAGTATCACAAATGGGTGCAACTGATATCGAACGGTTGAAAGATATGGGTCACCGTTTGCAAACTAAGGTTATCGGTCAAGATAAAGCCGTTGAAGCAGTGGCACGTGCTATCCGTCGGAACCGTGCAGGATTTGACGAAGGGAACCGTCCAATCGGTAGCTTCCTCTTTGTAGGTCCTACTGGTGTCGGTAAGACTGAGTTGGCTAAACAATTGGCTCTTGATATGTTCGGTACCAAAGATGCCATCATCCGTTTGGACATGTCAGAATACAGCGACCGCACAGCCGTTTCTAAATTGATTGGTACAACAGCTGGTTATGTTGGTTATGATGACAATAGCAATACTTTGACAGAACGTGTTCGCCGTAACCCTTACTCAATCGTCCTTCTTGACGAAATTGAAAAGGCAGATCCTCAAGTGATCACCCTTCTCCTTCAAGTCTTGGATGATGGTCGTTTGACAGATGGTCAAGGGAACACGGTCAACTTCAAGAACACTGTGATTATCGCCACTTCAAACGCTGGCTTTGGTTACGAAGCCAACTTGACAGAAGATGCGGATAAACCAGAACTCATGGATCGTTTGAAACCTTACTTCCGTCCAGAATTCTTGAACCGTTTCAACGCTGTTATTGAATTCTCACACTTGAGCAAGGAAGACCTTTCTAAGATTGTTGATTTGATGTTGGTAGATGTCAATAAGACCCTTTCTAAGAAAGAAATCGACTTGGCAGTGAGCGATGCAGCTAAAGAATACATGACTGAAGAAGGTTATGATGAAGTGATGGGTGTTCGTCCACTCCGTCGGGTAGTTGAACAACAAATCCGTGACAAAGTCACAGACTTCCACTTGGATAACTTGGATGCCAAACATCTTGAAGCTGACATGGAAGATGGTGTCCTTGTGATCAGAGAAAAAGACACAAAGAAGGAAGAAAACACTGATAAACAAGCAGACTAAGGCGAATTAGTTTGTGAAAAATAGAGGCTGCTATCATATAGCAGTCTTTATTTTTTCTTCCCACCTGGGGGAAATTATTCGCCGTATAAGGCCAAAATCCTCCTATTTGGGCTAAAAAAACATCAATAATTAGTGAAATTAATCCAATTTGAGCAAAATTATTAATAAATAAAGAAAATAAGTATATAATCTATACAAGAATAAAATTTGAGGAATGGAAGTAAGATGAGCAATACAATTGATATCTACTCAACTCCCGAATACAGAAAAGTGGAAGCCGTTGTTCAACTGATGGTTGATGGTCGCTTGACGAGCTATCGTGTCGCAACTGAAACAAACATCAGCAAAATGAGCTTGGCGACTTTGACGAAGGGAACGAGTAAAATCAAAAATATTACCTATCAAACGGCTTTGGCCTTGATTGATTGGTATGATGAGAATCACGAAAAGTATGGCATTACGATTGACTAGTCAGTAGCCCACTTTTCGTGGTTTTTTCTTTTGAATCAAAATCTGAGACTGGAGCCTGATTTTGCTTGAAGAGGATGGGAAAACTTGAAAAGACGGGCGAAATTTGATATAGTATAGCATATATGAAAATTAAAGGAGAAACATATGCAAGGCGGAAGTTTGCTAATTATGCTCGTTCTTATGGTCGGTTTGATGTACTTCATGAGCCGTAGCCAAAAGAAACAGTACCAAAAACGGATGGAAAGTTTGAATAAACTTCAAAAAGGAAATGAAGTCATCACGATTGGTGGCTTGTACGGAACCATCGATGAAGTCGACACAGACCGCAAGACCGTTGTCTTGGATGTTGATGGTGTCTACCTGACCTTTGAATTGGGAGCGATCAAAACAGTTCTTCCTGTATCAGAAGGGATTTCAGCTACTGCTACAGAAGGTGCTAGCTCAGATGCCGATTCAGCCATCGAAGAATAATCATTAAAGAAGAGGCAAGGGCCTCTTTTTTGGTGGGCAAATAGGACGATGTGATGAAGGAAAGCCTTGGTGGTTCAAAAAAGAGGCCAGAGTCCCTATTTTATGGGGATTTATGGTATAATGAAGCGATAAATATTGAAATAGGTAGAAAAACATGTTTCGTTTTAAGAAAAAAGAAAAAATCGAGATACCTTTAGAAGTCCCGAAACACATTGGGATCATTATGGATGGCAATGGTCGCTGGGCGAAAAAGCGGATGCAACCGCGTGTCTTTGGTCATAAGGCGGGGATGGAAGCTCTCCAAGAAGTGACCATTGCAGCAAAAAATATGGGGGTACAGGTCTTGACGGTCTATGCCTTTTCTACGGAAAACTGGACACGCCCTGAAGATGAAGTCAAGTTCATCATGCACTTGCCGGTCGAATTTTATGATCGTTTTGTCCCCGAATTGCATCGCAACAATGTCAAGATTCAAATGATCGGTGATACCAAGAAATTACCAAAAGAAACGCTGGAGGCTTTGGAAAGAGCAGAAGCGATGACCCATCTCAATACAGGCTTGATCCTGAATTTCGCGCTCAATTATGGTGGACGTGCTGAGATCACCCAGGCCGTGAAGCAGATCGCCCAAGAAGTCTTGGATGCGAAGTTTAGCCCAGAAGATATCACAGAAGAGATGATCGCTGATTCTCTCTATACCGAGAGTTTGCCACGTGTCCTAAGGGATCCGGATTTGATTATTCGTACCAGCGGAGAGATCCGTTTGAGTAATTTCCTTCCTTGGCAGGCTGCTTACAGTGAGTTGTATTTCACAGATGTGATGTGGCCAGATTTTGGAGAGGAAGCACTACGAAGTGCCATAGTAGAATATAGCCATCGCCATCGGAGATTTGGTGGTGTTTAGGAGAAGATGATGACGAAAGATTTACAAAAACGTGTGATTTTTGGAGGAATTGCCCTGCTCTTTTTCATTCCAACAGTAATGGTTGGAGGGGTGTTCTTCCAGATTGTGATTGGCTTGATCGCCATGCTAGGAGTTCATGAATTGCTCAAGATGAAGGGGCTTGAGACAGCGACTTTTGAAGGAGCGCTAGCCATGTTAGCGGCCTTCGTCCTGACTTTGCCGATCGAGGACTACCTCCCTTACCTTCCAGCAGATGGCAATATGATTGCCTATGGTCTGGTTGTCTTGATTCTCATGGGGACAACTGTTCTTGCTCAGAATTATAATTATGAAGATGTGGTCTACCCCATTGCGTCCAGCTTTTATGTTGGACTTGGCTTCCATTCCTTAGTAGATGCGCGAATCGCTGGTATTGATAAGGTCTTATTGGCCCTCTTTATTGTCTGGGCTACAGATTCAGGTGCTTATCTGGTAGGAAGTCGGTTTGGGAAACGCAAGCTCATGCCTGCGGTTTCTCCTAATAAAACGATTGAAGGCAGTCTTGGAGGAATCTTGTCTGCAGTTGCGGTAACTGTGATCTATATGATCGTGGATCGTTCTGTGGCAGGTGGACATGGTTTTCTTGAGATGATCTTCTTTACCATCCTCTTTAGTATTGCAGGTCAATTTGGAGATCTGGTAGAGAGCGCGATTAAACGCCATTTCGGTGTGAAAGATTCTGGGAAATTTATTCCAGGACATGGCGGTGTTCTAGACCGCTTTGATAGTTTGATTTTTGTCTTTCCCTTGATGCATTTCTTGGGCTTGTTCTAAGACAGAAGAGATAGAAAGGAAACCACGTATAGAACGATGCAGTTTATTGCCTTTATTGTTATTTTTGGAGTGATCGTTCTCGTTCACGAGTTTGGTCATTTCTATTTTGCAAAAAAATCGGGCATCCTAGTGCGAGAATTCTCGATCGGGATGGGGCCAAAGATCTTTGCCCATATTGGTCAAGATGGAACAGCTTATACCATTCGCATTTTACCTTTAGGTGGTTATGTTCGTATGGCTGGCTGGGGTGAGGACACAACTGAGATTAAAACTGGAACGCCTGTCAGCTTGACGCTAAATGAGGTTGGCAAGGTTGTCCGGATCAATCTTTCAGGAAAGAATCTGGATCAGACAGCCCTTCCTATGAATGTTACCCAGTTTGACTTTGAAGACAAACTGGAAATTACGGGCTTGGTTCTCGATGAGACCAAGACTTATGATGTCGATCATGATGCGACCATCGTTGAGGAAGATGGGACAGAAGTGCGGATTGCGCCGAGAGATGTTCAGTATCAGAATGCCAGCATTTGGGGACGGTTGATCACCAACTTTGCGGGTCCTATGAACAACTTTATCCTCAGTATTGTCGTCTACTCACTTTTAGCCTTTATGCGCGGTGGTGCGATTGACTACTACAGCAACAATGTTCAGGTGGCACCCGATGGGGCGCTGGCTAAGGTCGGTGTCAAAAGCAATGTTCAGATCCTTCAAGTCAACAACGATACCGTTAGCAACTGGGATGAGCTGACAGATGCTGTCGAAAAAGCAACCAAGGACAGCAAGACGGCTCCTGAATTGACCCTGAAAGTCAAAACAGACGGCCAAGAAAAAGAAGTCAAAGTGAAGCCAACCAAGTCAGGGAATCGTTACTATCTGGGTGTGACAAACGGCCTTAAGACAGGATTTGTGGATAAACTCTTGTCTGGTTTTACAGATACCTGGAATACAGCGACACGGATTTTGGGAGCTTTGAAAGATATCATTTTCCACTTTAGTCTCAATAAACTAGGTGGCCCGGTCGCTATCTACAATGCCAGCTCACAAGCTGCTCAATTAGGGATTCCGGCAGTCTTATCTCTTATGGCTATGCTCTCCATTAATATTGGGATCTTCAATCTAATCCCGATTCCCGCTTTGGATGGAGGAAAAATCTTGATCAATTTGATCGAGGTCGTCCGGAGAAAGCCACTGAAACAAGAAGTAGAAACCTATATGACGCTTGCAGGTGTAGCTGTAATGGTTATTTTGATGATTGCTGTCACCTGGAATGATATTATGAAATTATTTTTGAAATAGAAAAGGATATTGTCCATGAAACAAAGTAAAATGTTGATTCCAACGCTTCGCGAAATGCCAAGCGATGCCCAAGTCATTAGCCATGCTTTGATGTTGCGTGCAGGTTATGTTCGCCAAGTATCAGCGGGGGTCTATTCTTATCTGCCCTTAGCAAATCGAGTAATTGAAAAAGCAAAAGGCATCATGCGCCAAGAATTCGAAAAAATTGGAGCAGTAGAAATGCTTGCTCCAGCCCTTTTGAGTGCGGATCTCTGGCGTGAATCTGGTCGTTACGAAACTTACGGGGAAGATCTTTATAAGTTGAAAAACCGTGAAGGCTCTGACTTTATCTTAGGTCCAACTCACGAAGAAACCTTTACCGCTATTGTGCGCGACTCAGTAAAATCTTACAAACAATTGCCGTTGAATCTTTACCAAATTCAACCAAAATACCGTGATGAAAAACGCCCGCGGAACGGTCTTCTTCGGACCCGTGAGTTCATCATGAAAGACGGTTATAGCTTCCATGCTAACTATGATAGCTTGGATGTTACTTATGATGAGTACAAGGCAGCTTATGAGCGAATCTTCACCCGCAGTGGCATCGACTACAAAGCTATCATCGGTGATGGTGGTGCTATGGGCGGAAAAGATAGCCAAGAGTTTATGGCTGTTACGCCTGCTCGTACGGACTTGGACCGTTGGGTTGTTTTAGACAAATCAGTAGCTTCCTTTGATGAGATCCCAGCAGAAGTCCAAGAAGAAATCAAAGCAGAATTGCTCAAATGGATGGTCTCTGGTGAAGATACCATTGCCTATTCAAGTGAATCAACCTATGCTGCGAACTTGGAAATGGCTACTAACGAATACAAGCCAAGTAACCGTGTCGTAGCGGAAGAAGAAGTGAAGCGCGTGGAAACACCAGGTGTCAAATCGATTGATGAAGTAGCTGCATTCTTGAATGTTCCAGAAGAAGCTACTATCAAGACTTTGGTTTACATCGCAGATGGTGAGCCTGTTGTTGCCCTTCTCGTAGGTAATGATCAGCTCAATGAAGTGAAGTTGAAAAACCACCTCGGCGCAGACTTCTTTGAACCTGCAACCGAAGTGGAAGTGAAAGAATTATTAGGAGCAGATTTTGGCTCTCTCGGTCCAGTAGATCTTCCTGAAAATGTTAAGAATATCGCAGACCGCAAGGTCCAAGACAGCCGCAATGCAGTAGTCGGTGCCAATGAAACAGGCTACCACTTGACTGGTGTCAATCCAGGACGTGACTTTACTGCAGAATACGTCGATATCCGTGAAGTTCGTGAAGGCGAAATCTCACCAGATGGGAAAGGGGTCTTGAACTTTGCACGTGGGATCGAAATCGGTCACATTTTCAAACTCGGCACACGCTACTCCGCTAGCATGGGAGCAGATGTCTTGGACGAAAACGGTCGTGCGGTTCCAATCATCATGGGCTGCTACGGGATCGGTGTCAGCCGTCTTCTTTCAGCCGTTATGGAGCAACATGCACGCCTCTTTGTCAATAAGACTCCAAAAGGGGAATACCGTTACGCTTGGGGAATTAACTTCCCTAAAGAATTGGCGCCATTTGATGTGCATTTGATTCCAGTCAATGTCAAAGATGAAGCGAGTCTTGCTTTGACCGATCGGATCGAAGAAGCCTTGGTGAATAAAGGCTATGAAGTCTTGGTGGATGACCGAAATGAACGCGCTGGTGTCAAATTCAGCGATAGTGATTTGATTGGACTTCCAATCCGCGTAACAGTTGGTAAAAAAGCAGCTGAAGGTATCGTAGAAGTGAAAATCAAAGCGACAGGAGATACCATTGAAGTTCATGCGGACAATCTCCTTGAAACTCTTTCAATCTTGAACAAATAAGAAAAAGCTTTCTGAGCCCTCACCAGTGTGGTGATGAAACTCAGGAAGCTCTTTTTATTTTTCTTCTTTGAGGCCTTGATCTTTGAAATAGGTAAAGAGATCTTGAGGTTTGCCATTTAGATACTTCAACATTTGGGAGTTTTGTTCCCCTCCCTGTTTCTCAATTATTTTGGCAAACTCTTCTTTTTTGATTTGAGAAAAGTCAATATGCATGATGTTGGTATATGTTTTTTTATCATCAGCAATTTGAATGTCCGGATGCAGTCCAGCAACGTTAGTGAATCCGTTTTGGGAATTATTACTGTCAATACCAGATTTAAAGGTTTCTTTCAATTCAGCGACATCTAATTTTTGCATATCTTCCGGTATTGGTGCAACTCCCATGATGATCATGGAAACAATCTCATCATTCTTGTAGCCAATTTGAATTTTATTTTGGTAGTGATCACCGAGGTCACGAACAAAGGTCTTGGTTTGGACTTGCTCCTTTTTGGTTTGAGTGACCTCTTGCTTGGGAGAAGCGGCAGTAGTTCCTTTGCCTTGTTGGCCTTGGCTACAAGCGGTAAGAGCTAGTAGACAGACAGAGGCAAGTAGAAATTTTTTCATATATACTCCTTATAGGTTAATGGTGTTCGATCTTGTATGAATCAAGTTTTGAACAGGTTTCATTATACCATAAAAGTTTAAAAAATGAAAAAATATACAAAAATCTTCAAAATTTGCTTTTAAAAACACCCAAAATCAACAATTTTTATCTATGTGTTGAGTTAATATAAAAGGGCAGAGTGTCTTCTTTTCTTCTCAGAAATAATACTAGTTGGAGACTACTGGGGCAAGGAATTCAGAAAATATATTACAGATTTATGACAAAATGTCACACAATTGTAACAAAGTTACAATGTTTTATCAGTTAGCCCTCTAAACTTGACATTCTGGCAATATTTCATTAAGATATTTTTAAGTAAATAATACAAACAGGGAGAAAAAGGTAAAATATACAGTTATCTGGCATTTTACTAATTCGTACTAAAATGTATTGTTTATGAAAAAAATATAAGGGTATCAGCCCAAAAGGAGAAAAATATGGCTCAAATTAAATTAACTCCAGAAGACCTACGTGCTTCAGCACAACGTTATGCACAAGGTTCTCAAGAAATCGATCAAATCCTTACTACTTTGACTCATGAACAACAAGTCATCGACGCAAACTGGGATGGATCTGCATTTGATAGCTTTGAAGCACAATTCAACGAATTGTCTCCAAAAATCAAACAATTCGCTCAATTGTTGGAAGACATCAACGGTCAATTGATCAAAGTTGCTGATATCGTTGAACAAACTGACCAAGATATCGCTGCACAAATCCACTAAGATAGTCTTGGAGGTGATCTTACTTCTTGTAGGTAGATCACCCTTTTGTCTTTTGATATATAGAAAATAGGGGTTAGATTCTTAATTCCTAACCCCTATTTTGTATCTATGAATTAGAAAAAGGAAAAGGTATGGAAGTTAAAAATAAAAAATGGTTAAAATACATCGGTCAGAGTGCGGTTGTGCTCCTTTTGATGGGATCTGTCGTGGGTCTGTATACGACTGTTCAAAAGGACCAAAAGCAAAACGAAGCCAAGACCGTGCAAACGACAGAAAACACCAAGCTCAACATTGCGGTTGTCAATGAAGACAAGGCGGTCAAACTGAATGATAAAGAATACAACCTTGGGGCTAGCTATGTAAAGAATATCGAACGGGATAATTCGCAAAACTGGTCTGTACTCCCTCGTGGAGCCGCTGAGTCAGGACTTGCAGATGGCAAGTACCAGTTGATGATTGTCATTCCAAGTGACTTCTCAGAGAAGGTCTTGGAAGTGAACGCGGTTAATGCAGAGAAGACTACGGTGACGTATAAGGTCAATGCGGCTGGAAATTCTCAGGTTGAAAACGAGGCCAATAAAGTCGCTAAAGATATCGTTTCAGACTTGAATAGCCAGTTGGTTGATATGTATATGGTCAGCATTTTGAGCAACCTTTATACAGCTCAGAAGAACGTGGAAACAAGTAACAAGATCCAATCGACCAACATTGGTTCATACCGGAGTAACTTGCTGGATTCAGCTTTAGATTCCAAGAATATTTTCCCAAGTCTCTATAGCTTGTCTACGTCTTCTGTCGAGTCGAATAATGCCTTGAAGACAGTCCTTGAGTCTTATACACAGGCTTTTGATCAATTGACCCAATCTCAGGATCAGTACGGTCAAAACTTCGACACATTGATCAAGCAACGCTCTGAGGATAAGATCAGCCATGAAGAGTTCATGAATCAGCTGATGTCCATGAACCAGTCTGTTGTCAGTGAAAAGACCCAAGAGTTGTATAAGAATCTACAACAAAACCAAGAAGCAATTACCAAACAATTGAGTCAACCAACTGAAACAGAAGGAGATGCTTCAGGTACCAAGACCTATGCAGGCTTGACAAAAGATGTGAATGATCGTGTGGCAGACCTCGAAAAAGGGATCAAGGCAGAACGCGACAAATTAGATGAGCACGAAAAGAACATCGAGTCTTCTGTAAAAGAGAAGATCCTTGACTACTATGGTCTAAAAGAAGGAGACAAAGTTACTCTTCATACCTTGCTTGGAAAGCCAAAAATCGAAACTATCAGCAAGGCTCGAGATAAAGCGGATGATGACATTCGTCAAGCGATTGAAAAACTTCCGTCTTTAGACCCTGCTAGTCTTAATCTGAATAAGTATGGGAATCTCAACGCAGCGATTAATTTTGATAGTGCTTTTGCTGGAACGAAGGGGCAAGCAAAAGGGAACGCCGATGACTTGAAACGATTTGCTGCTGAAGTGGATGATAAATTAACGGCAGTTGCGAATGTTCTCAATGCTAAATCTGGAAAACAGAAGGTTAGCATCCAAGTGCCAGCAGGAGTCAAGGTTGATACTTGGACCTATGATGGACAGACTTATGCAGGTAGCGGCGAGCAGGAAGTCGAACTGAAAGATGGCAAACAAATCCAAATTCACCTCGCTGAAGATGGGGGAACTATGCCAAGCGCGATTGATGTTGAAGTTCTTGTGAATGGGGTTTCTTCAACCAGTGTGACCGTATCTGCAGAAGATTTGAAAACAGCGGTTGCTAACTATGCATCGAAAGCTAGTGAAATCGCCCTGGATTATCAACGTGCGGGAGCATTGATCGATGCCTACTATCCAGAAGATGACAACCATGTTCGTCATTCACTCTATGATCCAATCGAAGATATGGATTTGACAAACGCTTTGGTCGACATCGTGAAGGCTGCTGTTTCAAGTAACATGAAGGACTACCGTAAGAGTATTGAAACGGATGAATCTGGGGATGCAACGAAGAGTGTGAAAGCCCAGTTAGATGGTACACTTAAGCAGTTGCAAGACTTGGGACCACAATTGCAGGCTAACCTTACAGCCATTGAAAACACCAACAAAGATCTAACCCAAAATATCAATGATCAATTGACGCAATATGCTGATCTTCAAAAACGTTTAGAAGAGATCTCAAAAGCGCAAGAAACAGTGACACAGGCTCAAACCAAGACCGATGCAGATTTGTCAGCCCTTGGTTCTGAATACACGTCATTATTGAGTTCGACAGAAGGCGTTAAGAGCTCGTCTCGTAGCAATGTAGAAGCTGCTAACTCTACCAATGAAATCTTTAGCCAATTGAACAAAGAATTGGAAAAAGCCCAAGGCAATACAGAGAAATTGTCTAGCAATGCGGAAAGCTTGATGGGTGAATTCGACAAGGAATTGTCTGAAAATGGGAACTTCGTCGAAGCCTTCCGTAAGGTCTTCAACAATGCCTATGAAAACGGAGTGCCGAATGAAGTCTTGCTCGACTTCTTGTCAAATCCAGTTGCAGAGAAATCTTCTTCTGTGAAAGCGACTATCAACGTTTACCGTCCATTTATCTGGATCTTTATGTTGGAAGTCTTGAGTCTCTTTACAGCTTATCTCTTTGCGACTCAACCAATCATTCGCAAGGTTAAGGATCGTTTCAAATTGGATCGCTTGCAAGAATCAGATCTCTTGTCTGTCGGTGTCCTTGTGGGACTTTCTCTCATCCTTGGACTAGTAATCGGAATGATTTCAAGTATTCAACTCTCTGTTGGTCGTGAATATGTACCTTCATGGGTATTCTTAGCGGTTCTAGCAAGCTTTGTCTTGGTACAACTGCAATACCTTCTCTTGAAACACTTCCGTGTGATTGGAATGGGACTGGCCTTCTTCATGTTGATCAGCTATGTCTACCTATCAAGTGCGATCGGAACGACCGCGACCTTGTCAGGCCTTCCAGCACTGGTGAAAAATGTCAACCTCCTTTCTATTTTAGAAGGACAGTTTGCGGGTTACTTTGATGGACAAACAGCCGGTATCGGCGTCTTCTTCGGATTGTTGGTCTTCTTCGGCCTTTTGGCAGTTGCCAATATCTTCATTCCTAAGAAATTTACTCAAACAAAGGAAATTGAATCAAGCTTATGAAAAAAATGATGTATCTTCTCTTTGTCTTTAGTCTCTTACCAGTAGCTGTTGTTTCTGCAGATGATTTTATTGATAATCGTCTGCAGGTCAACAACTCACGTCTTGAGACAGAGCAGGAAAAGACACTTGGGGGCCAATTGGATGCGACTGAGTCTCTTTTCAATGAGAAGGATCAGAAAAAATTAGCAGATGAAAAACGCAAGCAAGAGAAACAATTGACCGATTCTGACGGCCAGTTGTTTTCTGCTATAAAGGGAAAGAAAAAAACAGGGCCTGAAGCGGACCTGTTCCAGCCTGAAAATCAAAAATTATCTAAATTCGAGTCCAATGTGGAGGACAATTCGGCTAGCCTGTCGGATTTTATTCCAGCCTTGCAAATGCTGGCTTGGAGTGCCCTTCTCTTTGGGATTGCTGGCTATATTTCCTATCGAATCTATAGAAAAGAGGCCTAAATGGACCAACATATCAATGTCACCTTCCGTATGAATGGTGCAAGCCATGACCTCCGAATCCCAACACGGATGGAGGTGCGACGCTTGATTCGGGAATTGGATCAGATCTTTGGGTCTGCCATGGAGCCTAGAAGCAAGTATCAGTTGCGCGTGGTAAATAAGGGCATCTTGCTAGATGAAGGCAAGGTGGTACAAGAGTATCCGATCACGAGTGGTGATCTGATCGAGATTGAGGAGTGGTAAGGTGAAAGAAGAACAATTTACACTGGAAGAACAAGTCTTCCGTTTTGAAAAAGAAGAAACAAGCTGGCGGCTGGACCTTAAGCGTTCAGAAGTGGATAGCCAGGATTTACGCAATTTATGGATTTTGGATCTCCATCATCCCTTGTTTTTAGAGCAAAGCATGACAGCGGATCAAGACCAAATTCATCTGACCTATCAGACAGATGCGCTAGGCTTGAGTGCTGAAGAAATCCAAGAATTACCAGTATCAGACCGTCTGCGTCTAGCCATCAACGTCTTGGATTTGGCGCCGGCCTTGGAGCTTCCAGTGACCTTTATGTTGCATCCTATCAATTTGTTTGTGACCAAGGATGCGCAAGTCAAGATCGCTTACCGAGGGGTTCCGGGAATGATGGTGCCACGCAAGTGGGATCAGGTTGAATTCTTGCGTCAGGCCAAGTGCTATGCGGTCACTCTTTTTGGGGACTGGGATTTCATGGAGCTCTATCAAGGGACACTCGAATTAGAAGATCTGCCAGATTTCTTGGTGGAAATCCGTGATGCCGCTAGCTTAGAAGAGATGAAAGCTCTTCTAGAGAAAGCCTACCAAGAACGCAAGGAAGAGGAAGAAAAGACCTTGACCTTGGTTTCAAGTCGTCAACACCGAATCTTTAAGTTGGCAACAGTGTGGCTTTCAGCTGTAGTGGCCCTCTTACTCTTGCCCTTGATCTATTTGGTCTTTTTCCAAGCACCCTTTAAAGAAAAGTTGCTTCAAGCGGATACAGCCTATCTCAAAGTAGACTACACCGGTGTGATCGATGAGTTGGAAGGAGTAGCTCCAAGCAGTCTTCCAACGACACAGAAATATGAGTTGGCGACGTCTTATTTGCAAGGCTTGAATTTCTCAGAGGACCAAAAGAAGGTTATCCTTAACAATGTCACACTCAAGTCAGACAGTCTCTATCTCCACTACTGGATCTATATCGGTCGTCATGACTTTACCCAAGCGCTGGATACAGCCAAGCGGATCGACGATTCAGACTTGATCATCTATGCCCTTCGTAAAGAAATCAAGGCGACACGTGATAGCGAAAAACTCTCTGGTGAACAGCGCGAGAAAAAACTCTCTGAGCTCGAGGGCGAATACAAGAAATACTGGGATGCCCGCTCTAAACTCTTGGAAGCAGAGACAGATGAAACCAAAGCTTCCACTAGCAGCTCAACAACGGCTTCGTCTACAGAAGGTTCCTCAACAGAAAGCTCGTCTTCTACAACTGCAAGCTCGACTGAGTCTAGCGACCACAAGGAGTAGTCTATGAAAAAACGTATCATACTCTATAAAAAAGGTTTTCGCTATGAGCTAGCGCTAGAAGAAGGGAAAACAGCCACCGTATCGAATCAAGAAACAGCTCAGTTGACCCTGGCTTCGCAAGAAAATCCCCTTCATTTCCAATGGAGTCAAGGTGAAATCTTCTACCAGTATGGTGAAGACAAGGGTGTGCTTGAAAATAGCAAGATCCTTGGGGATGTGGTCTGCTACTTGGCGACAGGAGAAGTCCATACCTATGAACTGCTAGACAAGGAAGAAATTCTCGTAGCAGATGAAAAGGGTGCGGATGTGCGCTTGCACTATCCAGTGCGCTTTCTCCTTGTGAAAAAAGAGCAGACATGGACTTGCCAGCTCTTATCCGGAAAACTCTACCATAACCACAAACTCGTCAGTGAAGCGACTTTTCCACTGGCCTTTGGGGATGAACTGGCTATTGGAGATGTGACCTTTAAGCTCTATCCGGAAGAATTTGGCGTGGAAGGGGCTGTCGAAGTAAGTCCTTATCTGGTGCCACGTTTGCATTCACGCTACGACTTCTACAAGGACTATCCAGAGTACCACCGGTCTCCGCGGATCATCTACCGGAGTTCGGAAGACAAGATCTTGATCAATCCTCCGGGAGCGGAGCCTCAAAAGCCATCAGATGAACTCTTGAAGTTAATCATGCCACCCCTCATCATGGTTGGGGTGACTCTCTTGATCACCATTTTCCAACCGCGGGGGCTCTATATCATCGCGACAGTATCCATGTCTGTGGTCAGTGTGATCTTTTCGGTCCAAGGCTTCTTCAAGAATCGTAAGAAATACAAAGAAGACAAGAAAGAGCGCGTGGAGCTCTACCATCTCTATCTCAAGGACAAGGCCAAGGACTTGGAACAGCTATCTCGTAAGCAGAGAGAAGGCATGTTTTACCATTTCCCAGCGATTGAAGACTTGACCAAGATGGTCAAACGCTATGACTCGCGGATCTACGAAAAAACACCCCTTCATTTTGACTTTTTGGCCTATCGTTTGGGCTTGGGCAAGGTTCCAACCAGCTATGAGCTCAAATATGGTCAGGAAGAGCGCAGTGGGAAGAAAGACGCCTTGGAAGAAGAAGGCTATGCCCTGTTCCAAGCTCATCAAAAAATTGACAATCTTCCGATTGTAGCCAGCCTTAATCGGGGTCCCGTAGGGTATGTCGGCCCACGTCCTATCGTGTTAGAGCAGTTGCAACTCCTCGTTGCCCAATTGGCAGTCTTTCACTCATACCATGATCTGACCATTATTCCGATCATTCCAGAAGAGGAAAAAGAAAGCTGGGATTGGATGCGCTGGTTGCCTCATGCGACTCTGCAAGACATGAATGTCCGTAGCTTTGTCTACAATCAGCGGACACGCGATCAGGTCTTGAATAGTCTCAACCAAATCCTCAAGCTCCGCAAGGCGCAAAAGGAGGAAGAAAAAGCCAATGATACCAAGATCTTCCACCCTCACTATGTGGTGCTCATCACCGATGAGACTTTGATTTTGGACCATGTTATCATGGAGTTCTTCCGTGAGGATCCGACAGAGCTCGGTTGCTCCATTATCTATGTGGCAGACGTGCTCTCATCTCTTTCTGAAAATATCCAAACGGTTATCTCTATCAAGGACCGCAACCAAGGGCAATTGCTCTTGCAAGAAGGGGTCCTTCGGGAGCTCGACTTCCAATTGGATCACTTCCCTGAAGGCTATGACAAGGAAGCCATCTCGCGTGGACTTGCGCCTCTGAAGCATATCCAACAGCTCAAGAGCTCGATTCCAGACTCGGTGACCTTCCTTGAAATGTACCAAGCGGAAACTTTCAATGACCTCAAGGTCTTGAGTCGTTGGGAGAGCCATGCCCCTTACCAAAGTTTGGCCGTGCCGATTGGTTTGCGCGGGAAGGACGATTTGGTCTACCTCAATCTCCATGAAAAAGCTCATGGACCACACGGTTTGATCGCAGGGACGACTGGTTCTGGTAAGTCTGAAACCATTCAGTCTTATATCCTGAGCCTTGCCGTCAACTTCCACCCACATGATGTGGCTTTCCTCCTCATTGACTACAAGGGTGGGGGAATGGCCAACCTCTTCAAGGATCTGCCTCACTTGCTTGGGACCATCACCAACTTGGATGGTGCCCAGTCCATGCGGGCCCTAGCCTCTATCAATGCGGAGATCCATCGTCGGGAACGCCTCTTTGGCCAATATGGGGTCAACCATATCAACCAATACCAAAAGAAATTTAAACTGGGTGAAGCGACAGAACCGCTTCCTCACCTCTTCTTGATTAGTGATGAGTTCGCCGAGCTCAAGGTCAACCAACCAGACTTCATCAAGGAGTTGGTCTCCATTGCGCGTGTCGGGCGTTCCCTCGGGGTGCACTTGATCCTTGCGACGCAAAAACCTTCTGGGGTCGTGGATGACCAGATCTGGTCCAACTCCCGCTTCAAGCTAGCCCTCAAGGTGGCAGACCGTGGAGACTCCATGGAGATGCTGCGGACAGCAGATGCGGCTGAGATCACCCAGACCGGTCGTGCCTACCTCCAAGTCGGAAACAACGAAGTCTATGAACTCTTCCAAACCGCCTGGTCTGGAGCAGACTACCAGCCTGAGAAAGACCAGCTAGGAATCGAAGACCATACCATCTACTTGATCAATGAACTGGGCCAATACGAAGTCCTCAACCAAGATCTCTCTGGTCTGGATATGGCAGAAGAAATCAAGGAAGTGCCAACAGAGCTGGATGTCATCGTGCAAGAGATCAACCACTTGCACCAACAAGAAGGCATCGCAGCTGTGGCCCAACCATGGTTGCCACCGCTCAAAGAGCGGATCACGCTGGATGAGTTGGACAAGGTCGTGCCGATTGAGGCTTGGCAAAAACGGACAGCTCCAAGCGTCCTGATCGGGGTCGCTGACATCCCGCAAGCGCAAAAGCAAGAAGCAGTCGCCATCGATCTGTCAAAAAATGGGAACATCCTCCTTTACGGAAGTCCAGGTACAGGAAAGACCACTTTCCTCCAGACAGCCGCAATGGATCTGGCTCGCAAGCAGAGTCCAGAAAATCTGACCATGTATCTGCTGGATTTCGGAACCAATGGTTTAGCGCCCTTGACTCAATTGCCACATGTGGCCGATAGTCTCCTGCTCGATCAGACGGAGAAAATCCAGAAATTCATCCGGATCATCAACCGCGAGTTGGATCGCCGCAAGAAACTTCTCTCTGAGCATGGTGTCGGCACCATCGCCCTCTACCGTGAAGTAACCGGTAAGCAAGAGCCAACTATGGTCATCCTCATGGACAGTTATGAGTCTATGAAGGACGAGCCTTATGAGACAGATCTCTTCAAGCTCTTCATGCGGATCTCTCGTGAAGGTCTCAGCATCGGTGTGCACTTGATCATCACAGCTAGCCGTCAGAATAACCTACGGGCGCAACTCTACTCCAATTTCAAGCACCAGCTGACCTTGCCACAAAATGATATCTCTGAAGTCCGCGGTATCGTGGGAGCAACGCCACTTGCGGCTACGATGGAAGACATCAAGGGACGGGCCCTCATGAAACGTGACGAAGTCGATGTTGTTCAGTTCGCCCTACCAGTCGCTGGGGACAATGATATCCAAATCATCAACAACCTCCGCGACCAAGTCCAAAGCCTCAAAGAGATGTGGACAGGCCGCACCCCAGCAGGCATCCCAATGGTGCCAGATGAGTTGACAGAAGCAGCCTTCTACGGACGTGAGGATGTAGCAGCCTTGCTGGATGAAGGAAAAGTGCCACTCGGACTGGATCTTGAAACAGTTGAACCGGTGACATGGGATCTCAAGAAAGGCAACCTTCTCTATCTGACAGATAAGGAAGAGCAGATGACTCAATTCGTCAAACAAATTGCTCGTAGCAAGCAGAAGGTGATTGTGTTGGCTCCACGTTATCATTCATTAGGAAACTTAGACGATTTGACTTTGATTAATCAAATAAGTGAAATTGAAGAGATCGTGAACGTCTTAGAAGCTAAAATTCAGGAACGTTTGGTACATCGGGTTTCTGAACATGAAGTAACTGTTGTCTTATTCAACATTAATGAACTTGTTGATAAGATGGATGCTACTTTATTAGAAAAAATAGCATTTATTCTTATTAAGGGAATTGGTGCAGGATATGGTACTGTAGTTATCGGTCGACCTAATATGAATAGAAGTATTGACATGGTGTCACAAAATGCTAAAAACATTAAACAGGCGATCCTTGGAATTAGAATGAATGATCAAACGGTTGTTAATATAAATAACAAACCATATAGAGAAGCTGCATTGGAAGAACAAATCCATTATTATATAACTGATGGTATTTCTAGAACTGTAAAAGTATTAATGAAATAAAAATGAGAGGTTAAGGAATGGGAAAAAAAGACAATAGTGCTAAAATAAGACAGTTAAAGACAGAGGCGGCCGGGTTAAGTTCACAGATATCAGAACTGGAGACCTTACTTAAAGATTTGAATGCTGCATATACCTCAATTAAATATGAACTAATAAGCCATAGTAGTATAAAAGAAAATTATACTTTAGCTGGAACTAAATATTTAGAAGAAACTCAGGCGGAGCAAGATCTATTAAAAAATGAGCAACGTAACTTGAAAACCCATAAAGAAAATGCAGCTTCGGCAGTAGAAAAAAAGATAAAATCGCTCAGCTCGCAACTTGAAAGCATTAATAGTCAGATAGAAAAATTACAATAAAGGAAGGATTGTAAATTATGTCAGATAGGATTAAAATTCATGATTTGCCAGGTCTATTGCAGTATGGGACTGCATTGAATAGCTATGGAGATAATGTCGAAGCAGCTGCGAAGGATACTGAAAGAATATTTAAAGATAAATCGGATGGAGCAGAATCAACGGCTGTACTTGCTTTTTTTGAAAGATTAAATATCTTGCAACAGCAAGTGTTTTATAGTGCGCCATCTATCATAAAATTATATGGATCAAATGTTACTACATTTAGTAATGATGTGACAGGTGTAGGTTTTAGTAAGAAAGCTTGGACATGGGGTGATGGGAAAGATAGCGTTAAAACTATTTTAACTGGTAAACAAGTAGACACTATAAAAACACGATTTCAGGCAATTCAACCATTGTTAGACCAAGCAACAGAAAAAGCGGATTTTCCTGAGGTGAATTTAGAAAAACGCCATTTAGCCACTGCGACAGAAAATTTATCTACTATGGCTTCTAACCGTGAATCAACACATACCTCAGTTGAAAATGCCCATACAACATTTAACACGAGTCTAAGCACTAGAATCTCAGAATTAGAAGCATTGAATACAATTATTGAGAGAGCTAAAGCTGTAACTGCGATTAGTCCAACCGTAATTTTTGCGGCAATCAAAGACCAATTGTTAACCGAAGAAACCATGTTTTATATAGATAATATTGCAAACGAAACAGATGCACGAGCAGTTGAGGCAGTATTAGGTGGCCACCCAGAAATATTGATGCAACTAGATCAAAATGCAATTTCAAAAGGGACCTACCCATCACTGGCTAGTGTAATGTCTGTTTGGTATCGTAGAGTAGCTGATGGGAACAAGGAAGCTATAGAGATAATGAATCACTATATGGATTCATTTAATGGAGTAGATTCAACTAGAGTTGGAGATTTTGTACAAAAAATGATGATAGGTGGGATAGAGGCAAGCTCGATGCTTGAAGGTAGAATGACGAGCCTATTTGATGCCGGATATTCATTAAATTCTCCAGAGTTAGTTGAGTATCAAAAACAGTTGGATTATTTTAATCTATTTAATGGACTAATGAAATCAGTTCAATACCTGGAGGTTGGCAGAAGTGTAGAAACTGTAAAAATTTCAGAAAATCCTTATGCTACATATTATAAGGATATAAATTATGATAAAAATATTCAAATAAAGTTTGAAAATGGTATAGCTGTTTTAACCTTGACAACATATTCCTATCAATCGGCTGAAGCTCAAAGTGATGCTCAAAAACAGAGGATGTTTGATCTTATTAAAAAAACACCTAAAGATAAATTAACAGTTGGATTCAATAAATCTACAGAAACCTGGCGATCAAGCACAGAGTCAAATACTTTTGGAGTCCGTGGATTAGAGTATAGTGAAAAAATGAAAGCATATGAGGAAGAACGAAAGGAGGCAAAGAAAAAATTTCTTAAAGATATGGCTAAGGCATTTGCGGATGCGGCCACAACAGCGATAGCTCCAGAAGCGTATTTTGCTAATAAAGTTGTTCAAGCTGCATTAACGGTTGATGCCTCTAAAGCAGCGAATAATAGTTTTAAACTCTATAAAAAATTGGATGGTTCGGATCCAAAGGATAGGATAGAAAAAATAAAAATGGGGGGCGTCGGATTAGTATCAGATGGTTTGTCATCATATTTCGAGAATCAGGAAAAATTAAGTGAAATTGATGTAAAGGAAGATAAAGCTAAGTTTGATCGAATTCAAGACTACACCAATCAAGGAGCGTGGTACTTGAAAAAAGGAAGTGTGAAGGATAAAGATTCCAGTATTTATACAGACTTCAATGCAGATCTACGCAAAAGGGAGCTGAATGAAAATGGTCTAAAGGGATACATTAAATCATCGGGTATCGATTTAGAAGGTAAGAGTGTAGAAGCTTATATTGATGAAAGTATTAAAGAGATAAATTCTAATTTAGATAAAAAAGATCAAATATCTAATAAAGTTAAAAAATATGCAAAAGGTGAGGGAAGTTTGACATTAGAAGAAATGTCGGCGAAAGAGTTAGAACAATTAGATACTGTGGCTTCAAGTATCCAAGCCAATGGATCTAGTAACCTAGAAATATATTTAAACTCTACTTTTGAAGCAGGTGATAAAAATGAAAAAAAATAAAAAAATTATATTGATTTTATTAACGGTAGTATCGCTTTTAAGTATTGTTTTATTCTCTCTTCATACATATGAAAAGCAGTATTATCGTCAATTTAGTCAATATAGCGGAAAAGCAAAAATTGATGACTATGAGATGATTGCAGATGGTTCAGGTGTAATCGCTCACTGGAAATCAGTAACGCCTGAGGAAGATCAAAAGAAGAAGAAGTACGGAGGTTCTTTAAATCTAAAACGCATTCAGGTTGGAGCCCACTTTATTTTACGTTCCAATATAAAATTGAAAGACAGTCCCTATTATTACGAGAAGCGTCCATCAAAAGATGAATATTGGACACTGAGCCTTTATAAGATCGAAGGAAAGAAACTAAAAGAAGAGAAAGAAATTGATTTATATAAAATTGTGGAGGATTTTGATTCCAATTATATTCCAACAGAATTAGGGGCTATATATAGTTCGAACGGAAGAGAACTAGCTGCGCTACAGATCCGGAGTCTAAAGGATCCTACCATTCGGAAGATGATGTTTCTAGACTTGGAAACTCATAAACTGCAACAAAATGATCATTTAGCAGAAAAGGTATATGAAAAGTATCCTTTGGTACGGTTCAATGTTAATCTAGACAAGAATCAAAGCAGTCTGGAATATTTACGCTTATCCGATGGAAGTTTCTCTATTGATCCGAAGGACCTTTCAAAAACGCAATTCAAGAAATCTTCGAAAGCTTATCGGTTGCTAAAACAAAAGGATACTAAGGTGATGATCCTAAATCCACAAAATAGTGCTAATCGATATTCGAGGGGGATGTCTGTATTTGAACTCTTTATGAAAAAGAGCGTGAATCTTTACCGGGACGTCACTATTCCAGCTGAGCTTTCAAAGGATGGACAAGTCCATACTACACATTCAAAAGAAGAGTTCGATCAAATTTATGATATTGAAAAGGCGCGTAAGGTATACAATAATATGGAATAATATTAGAAAGGAAACAATATGACTGGAGAAACTAAGCGGATAAATCCTGCAAAAATAACAAATATCACAGCTTCGTTTAATGCTTCTGAATCAGCAATTCCTGATAATGTGCAAAATGACATGCTTGATGCACCAGCTAGGGAAAATTTTGAAACTGCTACTAATTTAGTCAAGACTGCTATGACGAATCTGACTACAACAGTTCAATCGTTAGATCAATATTTAGATGCAGTTGCGCATGCATTTCAAAATACTGATGAAACGATTGCTGCTACAATTAATCAAAGCAGTGGATCTAATATACAGCCCATAGGGGATAAAATGTATGTTCAAGGGCCGAAAGAACCAGAAAAACAAGTTCTACAAAAGGATGTAAAAAATAGTCAATATTACGAGCAATTGCCAGGAGCTCAATAAATATTTGTTAGATTTTAGAGAGAACCACTTGGTTCTCTCTTTTTTCATACCCAACTCTTTCCATCTAGTGAGGAACTTGCTCTTCAAACTAAATTTCGGTAAGATAGTAAGGAACGATTTTTAAATCCAACTCAATCATAAAAGAAGGGAAATAATCCATGAAAAAGACGATGGTATTGCTGGTGAGTGTGCTTGTGTTAACAGCCTGTGCTCAGCCAAAAAAAGAGGCTAAGGAGGCAACCACAAACAAAACGGAGCAAACCTCAAAGGCCTCCTCGTCCGCTAAAGAGGAAAAGGGCTTGAAATTTGTAGTCGCCCCTCAATTTGAAGGAAAAACATCTGATTTGATGGAACTGGGGAAGAAGTTGGTTAAGGAGCATCCGGAAGTTGGCGATCAAGGGGATGTCACTGTATATTATACAGGGAACACCTATACTGTAGAGCAACAGGAGTATGCAGTATTTATGTTGGTCAACAAAACGACAACGAATATTGATCGTGATGCGACCTTTAAAATTAGCTGGAGTTATGATGGGCAATCTGTTTACCAAGATCAAGTGGTCCAGTATAGTCTATCGAACAATCCTAAGTTACCGACTCAATCAGCGACTCTCTTGTTGCTCCCTTTGACGAGTGAACAAAGCTCGATCGTAGAGAAGATATCGGATGAAACGAAGATTAGTTTGAGCATCACAGATATTTTGATGAAGTAGGTGATGGGGATGCCTGATATTAGAATACTTCTAGTCATTGGTGTGGCTGTTATTGGATTTCCTTTGTTTGTTGTACTCTTTTTTGGATATTTTTATAGAAGAGAAGTTAGGATTAAGACCCTCTCGTCAAAGAGCGTTGAGGGAGTGGTAGTTGGCTATAAGCGGACACAGATTGTAGTGGCTCCAATTGTCGAATATATAGTGGATGGTCAGACCTATCGAAATAGCTTGAAATATTATCGGGTAGTGCGGGTAACCCTCCCTTGGAAAACGAATCAAGCGGCTAGCGATATCGATTTGATGGCGCAAAGGATAACCATCTACACCAATTCTACAGTCTCAAAGGGCAATCTTTTTCAAGATGCTTTTCCACTGGGATCGAGCATGACGGTTTGGTATAATCCAGCCTGTCCAAAAGAATCGTACGTTGAACGCTATGGTGGATTAGACAGGCTTTTTAAACGGCAGATGTGGATTGGAATCTGGATGTTAATTTTATTGCCTATTTTGGCAGTTGTGGCTATTACCATGGGGATGAAGTATAAATGATGGATCAACTCTAACTGAATAAAAGATGAAGAGAAATCACCGCTAGTCCGGTGATTTTTTCATCTTCACTTCTCCCTCGAATTAATCCTTAAATTGTGATAAAATAAGGGTTACGAATGTTTTTGAATGGTCTGTTTTTGCTTAGAAAGCGGGCTACTCAAAAGCGAGCAAAAGAATCAAGATCAAGGGAGAAACAATGTCCAACACCTTTGAAATTTTAATGGATCAGCTGGATATGCCGCTGGAGATGCGATCTTCCAGTGCCTTTTTGCATGCGGAGATTCAAGAAGTCGTGGTGCACAAGGTTAGTCGGGTCTGGGAGTTCCGCTTTGCCTTTGCGGAAGTCTTGCCCATTGCTTTGTTTAAGGAATTGCGCCAGCGCTTGAAGGACGAATTTTCAAAGACGGGAAACCAGGCGACCTTTACTATCCAAGTGGCCAATCAGGACTTTTCTGCGGATTTATTGCAGGCCTACTACCGGGAGGTCTTTGAGGAAGGCCCTTGCGCTAGTCAAGGCTTTAAGGGACTCTACCAAGACTTGCAGGTGCGTGCGGAAGGGCAGGAATTGATCATCTCAGGGCCTTCTTCGGTTGATACGGAGCATTTTCGTAAGAACCATTTGCCCAATCTTGCCAAGCAGTTGGAAGCCTTTGGTTTTCCGCATTTCACCTGTCGAGTGGAGTCTGATGAGGAGTTGACAGAGCAAGAAGTGGCGCGCTTTGAGGAGGAAAATGAAAAGATCTTCCAAGCAGCCAATGAAGAGACCTTGCGGGCTATGGAATCCTTGGCCCAGATGGCTCCGCCACCAGCTGTTGAAGAAAAGCCAGCCTTTGATTTTAAGGCTAAGAAAGCTGCGGCTAAACCTAAGCTAGATAAGGCCGAGATCACTCCGATGATCGAGATCACAACAGAAGAGAACCGGATTGTCTTTGAGGGCGTGGTCTTTGACGTGGAGCACAAGGTGACGCGGACTGGTCGGGTCTTGATCAGCTTTAAGATGACCGACTATACCTCGAGTTTTTCCCTTCAGAAATGGGTGAAAAATGAGGAAGAAGCCCAGAAGTTTGACATGATCAAGAAGAACAGCTGGCTACGGGTGCGGGGAAATATCGAAATGAACAATTTCACGCGCGACTTGACCATGAATGTCCAAGACATCCAGGAAGTCGTGCATTATGCCCGTAAGGACCTGATGCCAGAGGGTGAGCGTCGGGTGGAATTCCACGCGCATACCAATATGTCCACTATGGATGCTCTGCCAGAAGTCGAAGAGTTGATCGCCAAGGCAGCTGAGTGGGGCCACAAGGCGGTAGCCATTACCGACCATGGCAATGTGCAGAGTTTCCCGCATGGCTTTAAAGCAGCCAAGAAAGCTGGAATCCAGCTGATCTATGGGATGGAAGCCAATATCGTAGAGGACAAGGTGCCCATCACCTATAACGAGGTGGATCTGGACCTCAATGAAGCGACTTATGTGGTCTTTGACGTGGAAACGACGGGACTTTCAGCCATTTACAATGACTTGATCCAGGTGGCCGCTTCTAAGATGTACAAGGGCAATGTCATTGAGGAGTTTGACGAATTTATTGACCCGGGCCATCCTTTGTCTGCCTTTACGACCCAATTGACAGGGATCACCAATGAGCATGTCCGGGGGGCCAAGCCCTTGGTGCAGGTCTTGAAGGAATTTCAGGCCTTCTGCAAGGGAACAGTTCTTGTCGCCCACAATGCTACCTTTGACGTGGGCTTCATGAATGCCAACTATGAGCGTCATGGTCTTCCGAAGATCACCCAGCCAGTCATCGATACGCTGGAATTTGCCCGCAACCTCTACCCCGATTTTAAACGGCATGGCTTGGGGCCCTTGACCAAGCGGTTTGGAGTGGGCTTGGAGCACCACCACATGGCCAACTACGATGCGGAAGCGACGGGGCGCCTGCTCTTTATCTTCATCAAAGATGTCGCTGAAAAGCATGGGGTGACCAATCTCAAGGATCTGAATATCGATTTGATCGATGAGAATTCTTATAAGAAGGCCCGGGTTAAGCATGCCACGATCTATGTCAAGAATCAGACCGGCCTTAAGAATATGTTTAAACTAGTCTCACTTTCTGGGACCAAGTATTTCGAAGGAGTCCCACGGATTCCAAAGACTGTGCTGGATGCCCACCGCGAGGGCTTGATCCTCGGATCGGCCTGCTCAGAAGGGGAAGTCTTTGATGCGGTCATATCACAAGGGGTGGATGCGGCGGTCGAAGTGGCCAAGTACTACGACTTTATCGAGGTCATGCCACCGGCTATCTATGCACCTCTCATTGCTAAGGAGCAGGTCAAGGACATGGAGGAGCTCCAGACCATTATCAAGAGCTTGATTGAGGTGGGAGATCGCCTCGGAAAGCCTGTTCTTGCCACAGGGAATGTCCACTATCTGGAGCCGGAAGATGAGATTTATCGGGAGATCATTGTCCGTAGTCTCGGTCAAGGAGCTATGATCAACCGGACCATCGGGCACGGAGAAGATGCCCAGCCAGCGCCACTGCCAAAAGCGCATTTCAGAACCACCAATGAAATGTTGGATGAATTTGCCTTTTTAGGAGAAGACTTGGCACGCAAGATTGTTATTGAAAACACCAATGCGCTCGCAGAGACCTTTGAGCCGGTCGAAGTGGTCAAGGGGGACCTCTATACGCCATTTATCGACAAGGCCGAAGAAACGGTTGCGGAATTGACCTATAAGCGAGCCTTTGAGATCTATGGTAATCCGCTCCCTGATATTGTCGATCTGCGGATTGAAAAAGAATTGACCTCCATCTTGGGGAATGGCTTTGCCGTGATTTATCTGGCATCGCAAATGCTGGTGCACCGTTCCAATGAGCGGGGCTACCTGGTTGGATCGCGTGGATCTGTCGGATCTAGCTTTGTAGCGACCATGATCGGGATCACCGAGGTCAATCCGCTTTCGCCTCACTATGTTTGCAGCCAGTGCCAGTACAGTGAATTCATCACAGACGGTTCTTATGGATCTGGTTTTGATATGCCGGACAAGGATTGTCCAAACTGTGGCCACAAGCTCAGCAAAAATGGACAGGACATTCCCTTTGAAACCTTCCTTGGTTTTGATGGGGACAAGGTACCTGATATCGATTTGAACTTCTCTGGGGAAGATCAGCCGAGCGCCCACTTGGATGTTCGTGATATCTTTGGGGAAGAATATGCCTTCCGGGCAGGAACGGTAGGTACGGTCGCAGCTAAGACCGCCTATGGTTTTGTCAAGGGCTATGAGCGTGATTTTGGCAAATACTACCGAGATGCCGAGGTCGAGCGCTTAGCTCTCGGTGCCGCTGGGGTTAAACGGACAACCGGTCAGCACCCGGGGGGAATCGTTGTTATTCCAAACTATATGGATGTCTATGACTTTACTCCGGTCCAGTATCCGGCAGATGATGTGACAGCTGAATGGCAGACCACTCACTTTAACTTCCACGATATCGATGAGAACGTCCTCAAGCTCGATGTCCTTGGACATGATGATCCGACCATGATTCGGAAACTTCAGGACTTATCAGGCATTGATCCGAACGATATCCCTATGGATGATCCAGGGGTCATGGCCCTCTTTTCTGGGACAGAAGTGCTAGGGGTGACAGCCGAGCAGATCGGAACGCCGACAGGAATGTTGGGGATTCCAGAGTTTGGGACCAACTTTGTCCGGGGCATGGTCGAAGAGACCCATCCGACGACTTTCGCAGAGTTACTTCAGCTCTCTGGTCTGTCTCACGGTACCGACGTGTGGTTGGGAAATGCCCAAGACTTGATCAAGGCGGGCATTGCCGATCTATCGACCGTTATCGGGTGTCGGGACGACATCATGGTGTACCTCATGCACGCGGGGCTCAAGCCTAAGATGGCCTTTACCATCATGGAGCGCGTGCGGAAAGGGATGTGGCTCAAGATCTCAGAAGAAGAGCGCACTGGCTACATCCAAGCCATGAAGGAAAACAATGTCCCTGAATGGTACATCGAGTCCTGTGGAAAAATCAAGTACATGTTCCCTAAAGCCCATGCGGCGGCCTATGTTATGATGGCCCTTCGTGTGGCCTACTTTAAGGTACATCACCCACTTTATTACTACTGTGCTTACTTCTCGATTCGGGCCAAGGCTTTTGACATCAAAACCATGGGGGCAGGCCTTGAGGCCGTGAAAGCGCGGATGAAAGAAATCGCTGAGAAACGCAAGAACAACGAAGCTTCCAACGTCGAGATCGATCTCTACACCACCCTTGAGATTGTCAATGAAATGTGGGAGCGGGGCTTCAAGTTTGGCAAGCTAGACCTCTATCGCAGTCAGGCGACAGAATTCTTGATTGATGGGGATACATTGATTCCGCCATTTGTCGCTATGGATGGTCTGGGAGAGAACGTTGCCAAGCAAATCGTGCGGGCGCGTGAAGAAGGAGAATTCCTCTCTAAGACCGAGCTCCGGAAGCGAGGCGGTGTCTCCTCAACCCTGGTTGAAAAGATGGATGAAATGGGCATTCTGGGCAATATGCCAGAGGACAACCAGTTGAGCCTCTTTGATGATTTGTTCTAGAAACAAAGGAGGAAAACATGAAGGTAGAAATTTTTGCAGAAGACAAACCAGCTGAAAAAGTCTTTGAGTACAAGCTAGAAGTGGCAGACAATGTCCTGCTCCTTTCCACCGCCATGCTCTCAGGAGCGATTGCTCTAGCCGGCTTATTTTCAGCCTTGAAAGATTAACGGACAGCCTCTATTTTCCTGTTGAAAATAGAGGTTTTTCAGTCCTTTCAGATCTGATAAGTGTTTTCTTTGGACCTAGATTGTGTTACAATTTTTAGTAACGATTGTTTTTGACAAGGAAACAGAAAAACAATGGATGTTCTTTCAAAAAGATGAAACAAAGGAGAAGCGCGTGGCAAGATATTTAGTAGGGCCTTACAACAATAGTTGGAACTTTATGGATGCGGTTGAAAAAGCGCAGGATGGGGATACCATCGAGTTTGAAAATGGGTATGTCTTTCAATGGCCGACAAATAAAGTGATCGAGATCGACAAGAACCTTCATTTTGTGGGGCATGTTGTCCCAAATCCAAATGGCAATGGGCGCATGTTTAACAACACGATTGAGGCTTCCTTCCGATTTGTAGAGGGAGCTCAGGTGACATTTGAAGATCTGTGGTTTAAAGTTGGTGGGAATTATACTACCTTGCTCTTATGGAATAGCTCAGATATCACCTGTAAACAGGTCTATTTTGAAGCAACCACTCCAACAAATAATGAATTTTTTATCTATATGGATACGCATTCGAAGTTGACACTGGAAGGAGTCGGGATGAAGGTTCCGGAAAAACACCAAAGTGCCATCGGAATGTCAGCATCAGAATTGTCCATTCGCAATTCAACGATCTTTTCTAAGATAGATCTGTCAGAAGGCTCCAAGTTGACCTTAGAAAATGTCCATATTGAAATATTTGGGAATAATACGATCCATGCCAAGGACTCAGAAGTGATCGCAAAAAATTCAACGATTACAGGCGGGGATCTGGAAAAGGATTTTCCACCAGTTTGGTTGAGAAATGTCATCTGGGAGTCTGAAAACTGTAAAATTGAGTTGCCTACTGGTACTGGAGTCTGTCTTGACAACAATGTGCAATTCAATTCGGATTCGGATCGTATAACCTCCATCAATTCATACACTAGTATGATCCGAGCTCATCAAGCTACATTTTCAGAATTTTTATGCGTCTATGAAGAATCCTTTGCTTCCCTGACTGGAGAAACAACCTTCTTGAATGAGAATGCCGAAACCATTTCATTTGGCGTTTTCGATGATAGTGTGCTGATGGCTGAGCATATGATTTGTCATAAGATTGCGGATCCTAATATACGGCTTCAAGGTGGAGCCTTTGCGAAGGTGGGCACCGTGACCTATAAGCAAGGGGATGCGCGTGATCTGACCAAGGAAATTGAGGATGACTGTGATTATCTTGTCGGTAGAGAAGTGGCCAAGGGCAATGCGCAAGTCGTTCCTACGGGACAAGCGACGGATGCAACGGTGGCTCCAACCACCGCAAGAGACTCTGGTCCAGAGAAGAAACAAGATGCTCTTCAAGAACTAAATAGCCTGATTGGTCTTGAAAAAGTCAAACATGAGATCAAGAAAATGATCAACATGGTGGAATTTAACAAGAAACGAATCGCCAGTGGCAAGGCACCTGAAAAGCAAACCTTGCACGCTGCCTTTATGGGAAATCCTGGTACAGGGAAAACCACTGTGGCACGTCTATTGGGACAAGTGCTCTTTGATGCGGGTGTCCTCTCAGGGGAGGAATTCCGTTTTGTGGAAGCAACGGAGTCCGATTTGATCTCTTCGAATATTGGAGGAACAGCTGAACAGACACAAGCCCTGCTCGAAAAAGCACGAGGAGGCATCCTCTTTATTGATGAAGCCTATAGCTTGGATAAAAAGGACAGCGGTGCGGACTTTGGGATAGAGGCGATCAATACCATCCTCAAATTTATGGAGGACAATCGTGACGACATCATGATTATCTTTGCCGGCTATACCAAGGAAATGGAGGAGTTCTTAAAGACCAATCCAGGCCTTCGTTCTCGGGTGCCAAATAATTTCATCTTTGAGGATTTCACAGGAGATGAGATTGTCCAACTAGGTGAAATGATCCTAAGCAAAGGAGACTACAAACTCGAAGACCGGGATTACTATGCGCGGCATGTTAAGCGGGCTTATGATGGCTCGCTAGATAAGAGCAATGGTCGCTGGATTCGTAACCTGGATGAGCAATTGACCAAGACCATGGCAGATCGAGTGGTGGCCCAAGGTTCTGACGATATTGAGACCAT
Source organism: Streptococcus parasanguinis (assembly GCA_032477695.1). Taxonomy (GTDB): domain Bacteria; phylum Bacillota; class Bacilli; order Lactobacillales; family Streptococcaceae; genus Streptococcus; species Streptococcus parasanguinis_Y. The sequence continues at coordinate 48,703 of JAWDWJ010000008.1, read as the reverse complement.
CCTCAATAGCGATATTGATGCTGTTCTTAACCAAGGCAAGTATCAAGCCGGAGCCGACAAGGAAGAAGATGGGATGGCTGCCCTCAACCGATTGGTTGGAATTGCTAAGGTGAAAGAGCAAGTTGAACAATTCGTGGCCATGGCTGAGTTCAACCAAAAACGGGCTGAACAAGGTGGCATCGTTGAAGATACGACCTTGCACTCTCTCTTTCTTGGAAACCCCGGTACAGGGAAAACGACTGTGGCCCGCATTTTGGGTAATATCCTCTTCCAAAAGGGGGTTATCAAGCAGAAGAAGTTCATCGAAGTATCCCGGAGTAATCTGGTTGGAGGCTACCAAGGTCAAACAGCCTTGAAGACGCGCGAAGTCCTAGAAAGTGCACTGGGTGGAGTCCTCTTTATCGATGAGGCCTATACGCTCTATACCGGTTTAAATGACGATTTTGGGAAAGAAGCCTTGGACGAAGTCCTCAAATTTATGGAGGACCACCGCCGCGATATCGTCATTATCTTTGCTGGTTATACGAAAGAGATGCACGACTTCTTGCAGGTCAATTCAGGTCTGCAAAGCCGAATCCCGACTACATTTGATTTTGAAGACTACAGCCCAGATGAGATCGTGGAGATCGGTCTATTAGGCTTGCGTAAGCAAGGTTACCAAGTCAATGAAGCACTTTATGGAGAGATTGTGAAAGGGAATTATATGCGTGCCAATGACCATAGTAATGGTCGCTGGGTTCGCAATCTTAATGAAAAACTCTTACGCCAAGTATCAACTCGGGTAACACGTGAAGGTAGTACAGACTACAATTCTATTTTGGATCAAGATTTGGAAGCTTAGAATTCGATTTCGTTGTCCCACCTCCGCACAGTTGAGTAGGGCTGTAAAAGCTGATGAAATCAGCGTAGTAGAGCCCACTCAACCACTGCGTCTTGCTAGACAATCCAAAAACAATTAAGAGGCTATGACTTCTGTCCCACTCTCTTTTTGCATGGACTTATGGTATACTAGGAGAAGATTATTCACTTATGAAGGAGAAAACAATGGTTTTACCAAATTTTAAAGAAAACCTCGAAAAATACGCTAAATTATTGGTTGCGAACGGCATCAACGTGCAACCTGGCCATACCTTGGTCTTGAACATCGATGTGGAACAAAGAGAATTGGCCCACTTGATTGTAAAGGAAGCCTATGCCTTGGGGGCGCACGAAGTGATTGTCCAATGGGCAGATGATTTTACTACCCGGGAAAAATTCCTCCATGCACCGATGGATCGTTTGGACAACGTGCCAGACTACAAGATCGCAGAAATGAACTACCTCTTGGAACACAAGGCTAGTCGCTTGGGTGTGCGCTCGTCTGATCCAGGTGCCTTAAATGGTGTCGATGCAGAGAAGCTTTCTGCCTCTGCTAAGGCCTTGGGCATGGCCATGAAACCAATGCGCATCGCCACTCAATCCAACAAGGTCAGCTGGACGGTTGCTGCAGCAGCAGGTTTAGAATGGGCGAAAAAAGTCTTCCCAAATGCGGCGAGCGATGAAGAAGCAGTGGATCTCCTGTGGGATCAAATCTTCAAGACTTGCCGGGTTTACGAAGAAGATCCAGTCAAGGCTTGGGAAGAGCATGCTGCTATTCTCAAGAGCAAGGCAGATACACTAAATAAGGAACAATTTTCAGCCCTTCATTACACAGCCCCAGGGACCGATTTGACTCTTGGCTTGCCGAAAAACCACGTCTGGGAATCTGCCGGAGCCATCAATGCCCAAGGCGAAAACTTCTTGCCAAACATGCCGACAGAAGAGGTCTTCACAGCTCCTGACTTCCGTCGTGCTGAAGGTTATGTAACGTCTACAAAACCGCTTAGCTACAACGGAAACATCATCGAAGGCATCAAAGTGACCTTTGAAAATGGAGAAATCGTAGATATCACAGCTGAAAAGGGCGATCAAGTCATGAAAGATCTGGTCTTCAAAAACAAGGGAGCGCGTGCCTTGGGTGAATGTGCCCTCGTCCCAGATCCAAGCCCAATTTCCCAATCAGGCATTACCTTCTTTAACACTCTCTTTGATGAAAATGCCTCTAACCACTTGGCCATCGGGGCAGCCTATGCAACCAGTGTGGAAGGTGGTGCAGAGTTCACAGAAGAAGAACTCGAAGCAGCCGGCCTCAACCGCTCAGACGTCCACGTTGACTTTATGATCGGCTCAAGTCAAATGGATATCGACGGTATCCGAGAAGACGGCACCCGCGTCCCAGTCTTCCGCAACGGAGATTGGGCAATATAGGGAGCAAAACAGAAATCAGTAACTCGAAGAGTTTGATTTCGTAGTTTTGCCCCTGCACAGTTGATTAGGAAGTACGAGTACCGCAGGTAGGAGTAGTTCCAATCAACCACTGCGTTGAGAGACAGAAATCGGTAGACGCAGTCTCGATTTCGTAGTCCTGCCCCCACACAGTTGATTAGACTGGACGAAGAACCGAAAGGTTCAAGTACCGTCAGTCAACCACTGTGCTAAGAGACAGAAATCGGTAGACGCAGTCTCGATTTCTACCTCGCTTTTCGATTTTAAGGCTCGGGCAAAAAAGGTCCACAGGACCTTTTTAGTACCCCCGCCCAGTTGATGAGGAAGGGGCTTGCTTTGCAATCCCTATCTGCCGCCTCAAAACAGTGTTTTGAGCCATCAACCACTGCGCCAAAAAATAATAGTGTAAAAAGTATCCAACTGCTAAGAAGTTGGATACTTTTTTTGGTCAAAACTTGATCATCAAAGTAAAATCAGGTATGATGGATGGTATGTTCTTTTATGAATAAATAAGATAATTATGACTGTCTAAGAATAAAATAGTATAGAAAGTAAGATCAATCTATGTTTCAACCAGTAAAAATCGAGTATTTGCCAAAAATGAATTTTCGATATCGTTTGTTAAAAGTAGAGAATGAGTGGTATCTAATGGAAATCGATCGGCCAATTGTGACAAGTTATTTTCTCCCATGGTTTACCTATTTTGTCCCCCATAAAGCTTATCAGCTGACCGAAGATGAAGTACAAACAATAGCTCCAAAAGTGCTTGAAAGAGATAAGAACATACTTTCAAGTCAGACTAAAGCAGGGATTTCAGCTCTTGGTGCTGGTTCCTTAGCAGTTTTACTAGGCAGAGCTTTTCCAATAGAAGATTATTTATATTTTAGCTCCCATCTACTTAATCTAGTGCTAATGATCCTTGTTCTATGTATTGTTATTGGACTTCGTATTTGGCTGAGTACTAGGAAAATAGAGACGGTAATGATAGCTTCTCAAAAAGCTAATAGAATCTATTGTCGCCCCGTAAAATTTAGGATAGTACTAAGAAATCTTTTATTGTTGATAGTTCCTTTGTTTTTGTCAAGTGCAATGATTTACTCAGTTTTGAGTAAAATTAAACCAAATTTAATTGTTCATATGGTCCTATTTATTACTTCATTTATGTATTTAGCATCAGCTATTTTAGGCTTATATGCTCCAGGCGATGATTTCAAAGCAAAAATTAAAAAATAAGAAAAACAATATTCAGAGTGGACTCGTTTTTCTTCTGAAGTATGAAGCGATCAAGAAAGGTTAATCTATGTTTCAACCAGCAAAAATCGAACGCTTACCGAAAATGAACTTTCGCTACCATTTGTTAAAAGTCGATGGAGAGTGGTATTTGATGGAAGTTGATCGGCCGATTGTCATCACCTATTTTCTTCCGTGGTTTGTTTATTTTATCCCTCATAAGGCCTATCAGCTAACAGAGGATGAAGTAGAAACCTTAGCTCCGAAAGTGTTTGAAAGAGACAAGCATCATCAGAGTTTAGTGAATAATAATATCGGGAGGGCATCGGTTGGTCTAGGTGTAACCTCCATGCTATTAGCAAGGGTATTTCCAATAGAAAAATTCCTCAATTTTACTTCTCGCTTCGTCAATCTAACCTTGATGATGTTGATTTTAATTTTTGTAGTGGGACTTCGGATTTGGATGGGTAGAGGAGAAGGGATGCGTGAAATTGTGGCAGATAAAACACCTCGAAAAGTATATTGTTTCCCAAGTGAGATAAAGAAAATACTATTGATTCTGACTTTAACATTATTTGCTTTAGTAGTATCAATTGCAGTATGCTACGTGATTCTTTTAAACCTTAGCCCTAATTTTATTTTTCATATAGTTTTATTATGTATTTCATTTCTATTTTTATCAGCTGGGAATTTAATTTTTTATTCCCCAATTATCTCTTTCAAAGCTAAAGTCAAGTAGATCCAGTCAAGTGAAATTCAGAAGCAAGAGCAACATCCATCTGCTTTTGGATCTTAAAAGAATTTTTTAGAAAGTAGTATGTCATGAAAAACGAAAAGAAAGTCGGTATTGAGCAGGCGAACAAAGTCTACTTTAAAAGTTTAGCCAATACACGTGCTTCAGCGGCTATGATGATCACTTCGTGGACAGGCGTATTTCTGTTCGCATTTGAAATCCTTTGTTTTTATTCGTATGATGTATCGAAAGGTATAAAACCATTTAGTCATTGGTTTTTTGATATCCTCGTCATCTATTGTCTTTACCATATTATTGCATTTTTCTTGCCGTTAATGGGGGCATTTATATATAGAAGACAAGTGTTGTCAACGACTCTACTCTTATTCACCTATGCAGGAATGTTTTTATCGCTCCAAGTCATGGGCTTGCTCATCATTGTTTCTGCTCTGGCAAATAAAGAATTTGAGGTAGGTTTCCCAAAATATGGCTTCATCGTCATTCCTTTTCTTGTGATTTGTACCTTATTGGGCTTTATTTATCATTATTTTTGGCTTAAGAAGCAGTTAAAGATTGGCTTTTCACCAACTAGAACCCTAGGAAATTATTTCGCAAAATCAAGTAGTTACAGTAGCAATGCCCTGACGATCATCTTCGTCTGCTCCATGATAGGAGCGGCCCTTACTGGCTATTTTGGAGTGGTGCTAGGAGTATCCGTAAGCATACTATTCAGTTACGCCTTTACTCAGTTGCTGACAGAAGTGGGCTACCTTTTGTATTTGAAAACAAAAAGCAAGGAATACTGGGAGGATGAACCTGAGAATAATCCGACGTTGTGGGATTTACTATGGAATTGGTTGAAAGGCTTCAGTCTGAAAAAAGCTAAACTTCGTATTCCGTTAGAAATAGTGAGCTATCTATTGATAATTGTAGCACTTGATCATTTAGGATATGCTGATGCAAAGGTAAGACGACCAATTTTATTAGTGTGGTTTGTCAGAATGATTACCCTAGGAATCGTCTTGGACTTCTTCATTAGCATAGCGCGTACCATCATGCGCAAGTTTTCGAATAAAAGGCAAGGCAAAAAATAACAAAAAAATACCTAACCGAGAGCTTTCTCAGTTAGGTATTTTTGTCATTTACGCCCTTTGTATCTTATTCTAATATCAAAAGGCCTTCTTTGATTTCAAATGGGTTGTTTGGGTTGATGCGGTCATAGAACATGATGCCGTTGGTGTGGTCGATTTCATGTTGAACGACGATGGAGTTGTAGCCTTTGAGTTTGATGCGTTTCTTTTCCCCATCTTTTGTGAAATACTCAACAGTCACACGGGCATGGCGAACCACATAGCCTGGGACGTTGCGGTCTACAGAGAGACAGCCTTCCCCGTCGCCAAGCGCTGCATCTTGAACAGAATGGGCGACAACCTTTGGATTGTACATGACTTCTTGAAGGCTATATGCTTCTTTTGGTGGGTTGCCATCGGTATCTTCTGGATTGGGAACCAAAACAGCGATGATTCGTTTAGAGATATCCAACTGTGGTGCTGCGAGTCCCACTCCTCCACGGAGGCCAAGTTTTTCAGCCATAACAGGGTCTTGAGAATGGTGCAAGAATTGCATCATTTTTTCACCTAGGATAATTTCCTGATCAGACAAAGGGAAGGTCACATCTTCTGCAACAGCTCGAAGTGTTGGATTTCCTTCGCGAATAATGTCATCCATATCAATCAAATGGGACGCTCTTGTAACTTTTTCAATTGCTTTCATCGTTTTACTCTCACTTTCTTTCTACCCTCCATGATAACACAAAAGAGCCTAAAATTAAAGTTATCTGCCGACGGTTTCCGCATGTTTGATGGACAAGTCATTCATCCTTTTTGCATCTAAAATCGTATAGATCCGTCCTTCTCTTTGGACTAAGCCCTCTTCGATCATCTGCTTGATGACACGGCTAAGGTGGCGGTAGCTGATCCCAAAATGCAGGGCTAGCTGGTTCATCTTGGGCTTGAGGATCCCATTTTCATCGCAATGCTCCAGAAAATGCGTAGCTAGGCGTTCCTTGACCGAATAATGAAAGTTGGCAGGAGCCAAATAGTTGATCTGGTGCAATTTTTCAGCCAAGGTCTTGGCCGTAGAGCGCAAAAAGGTTGGATCAAGCAGGAGGCGCTTCTTAAAGTGCTGGGCTGGGAGCTGGACGACTAGCGAGTCTTGGTCTGCAATGACCGATGTGATACAGACCCGATCGAGCAGGAGCTCAATCTCTCCTAAGAGTCCAGGTTTTTCTTGGATTTCAAGGATGGTGTCGCTGCCGTTTTCAAGACTGTGGACGATCTTGAGCCGACCTTTGAGAAAATAAGGAATGACATCTTGCTCAGAGCCTTGGCGGCAGATATAATCTCCAGCCTGGTAGAGAACGAGGTCCAGCTGGCTAAGACAGTCGCCTGGAAAGATCTGGTCCAATTGGTAGTCTGTGATGATCTCCTTGAGTCTGGTAGATGGGGAAATTTTTTTCATTTCAATCTCCTAAAATAGGACAAATGTCCTATTTTTCTATTTCTAAATTGATTATACTAGGATTCTATTGAAAATACTAGTTTGAATCTTTTCTGAAAAACTAGTAAAATCAAATGTTACCAGTAAAGTGTAGGAAATAAAAAATGAAAAAAACAATGGAAAGAATCAGTCTCTTGAGCTTGTCGCTCATGCTGATCTCATCCTTTTCAATTACAGCCGGTTTGCCGGCTATGAAGGCTTATTTTAGCCACTTCGGATATTCAGCAGGCCAGGTGGAACTCTTGGTTTCCCTGCCAGCCTTTGCGGTCGTAGCCATGCTCTTTTTAAATAGCGTGATCGAGCGGTGGATGAGTGAGCGCCAGATGATTGTCACAGGGCTCTTGCTCTTTTCAACTAGTGGCCTCTTGCCTTTGGTCGTGCAGGACTATCCTCTCATCTTTCTAAGTCGTCTGATCTTTGGCTTGGGGACAGGAATGATCAATGCCAAGGCTATTTCAATTATCAGTGAGCGCTACTCAGGCAATGATAAGACCCGGATGCTGGGCTATCGGGGATCTGCTGAAGTGGTGGGCTCTGCCATCTTGACCTTTATGGTGGGACAACTCTTACCCCTAGGCTGGCCAGCGATCTTTGCCGTATATGGTGGTGGTTACTTGATTTTACTCCTCTATATCCTTTTTGTCCCTTATCCTAAGGAGAAAAAACAGGCTAGATTGAAGGAGAAAAAGAAAGGTTCCGCACGCCTTCGCTCCCCTCAATGGCGTTTTAGTCTAATGCTAGCTGTGATTGCTGGGATCATTATTTGTTTCAATTCTATTATTAGCTTGCGCGTGCCGGATATCATCGTTGATGCTCGTATGGGAACGGCGACAACAGCTGGAACCGTCTTGAGTCTGATGCAATTGACAGGGATTGTAGCAGGAGTGGGCTTTGCCAGTTTGACACATGTTTTCAAAAAGAACTTGCTCATGATCATGTGTTTTGGTTTCGGACTAGCTCTGGCCTTGATTGGCTTGTCTAGCCAGCTATGGAGCTTGGTTCTAGGAACCTTGCTGGCAGGATTTACCTACAGTACGGGAGTCACCAGTATCTTCTATCACTTATCTGAAAAAATCCCGACCAATCTCCTGAACCTTGCGACCTCGCTGGTCTTGATCGGCTGCAATCTCGGATCAGCCGTCTCTTCTTTCTTCATCCAGTTGGTGACGCCACTAGCTCCCTCTAATCACCTGCTCTTTGTCTGGATTGGTGCTTTGATGGTCCTAACGGGAGTCTTCGCCTCACAATTACTAGCACGAACGAAATGATGGAGAAATCATTTCGTTTTTTTAATTCAATCTATTGCGTCCTGTCACTAGCTCGTGTTATTATAGGAGGAGTGTGAAAAAAGATTAGTTTAAAGGATAGAATAATGAAAAAAATCATGGAGAAAGTGAGTATTCTCGCGCTTTCATTTATTTTGACGACCTCGTTTTCGATTTCGAGTGCGCAGTCGGCCATGTTTGCCTATTACAAGGGAATTCCTCATAGCATGATTGAGCTCTTGGTCTCGCTTCCTTCTGCAGGGATCATGGTTTCACTCATCTTCAATAAATGGATTGGGCGCCTATTTTCAGAGCGTCAGATGATTGTGACAGGCCTAGTTGCTTACGCTCTATGTGGCTTTATTCCCTTAATCAGTCCAGCTTATCCGGTTGTCTTTTTGTCTCGGATTATTTTCGGGATGGCGGTTGGCTTGCTCAATGTTTCTGCCATTGCCATTATCAGTGAGCGCTATAAAGGAAAAGAACGCGTCCAAACCCTTGGCATTCGTGGTTCTGCAGAGGTTGTTGGGACGGCCGTTTTAACCTTTGGAGTCAGCCTCTTGATTCGCTTTGGCTGGCAGGCTGCCTTTCTCGTTTACGGCATCAGTATTCCTATCTTACTTTTGTATCTCTTATTTGTGCCTTATGGATCTAAGACAGAAGCAGTGGAGGAAAAACACCGGGATGTCAAGATGACGGGGGGACAATGGCGGACTACGCTCGGCTTAGCGGTCGTTGCGGCAGCTATCGTCTTGTCCAATGTCATGATCACCGTTCGGATTCCAAGTGTGGTAGAACAAGTTGGACATGGCACTGCCCAAACTGCTGGGGTTATATTAGCAGCCATGCAATTTGTTGGGATCTTGGCAGGTTTGGCCTTCTCGCCCTTGACCCAGCTCTTCCGCGATCGCTTGTTGCTCGTTTCGGGAGTGGCCTATGGCTTGACCCAACTGTTGATCGGGCTTTCTACCAATCTCTGGATGCTTGCCATTGTGACCATCCTTGCAGGCTTTGCCTATAGTGTAGCTCTTACAACAGTTTACAATGTCTTATCTGATAAGATGCCCGCAGGGGTCTTGAGCCAGGCAACGTCCATTGCGGTTTTGGGATGTAGTACAGGTTCGATCGCAACGACCTTTGTCCTTAGTCTATTAGGGACGATCTCATCTGCTCCAGTCTTCATTTTTGGATTTTCTGGTATCCTCATGATCCTGGTTTCCTTTTTTGGTCTTTGGATTGTACGAAAGAGCGGGAAGTAATCATGCGACTAGATAAATTTTTAGTGGATTGTGGCGTGGGGAGCAGGTCCGTGGTCAAACAACTCCTCAAGCAAAAGAAAATCGCAGTGAATGGAAAAAAAGAGACAACAGGCAAACTGCAGATTAATCCAGACAAGGATCAGGTGACCTTTATGGGAGAAGACCTGGTCCATGAAACCTTTGTGTATTATCTGCTCAATAAACCAGCTGGGGTCATCTCAGCGACTGAAGATGATCACCACCAAACTGTGCTAGATCTATTGGATGAGACAGCCCATCACAAGGAAGTCTTTCCTGTCGGGCGTCTAGATATCGATACCCATGGCTTACTCCTTTTGACCAATAATGGCAAGCTCGCCCATGCCATGCTTTCGCCGAAGAAGCATGTGTCGAAGATCTACCGTGCCCAAGTGGCTGGGATCATGGATGAGGCAGATGTAGCCCGCTTTGAAGCAGGCATTGCCCTCAAAGACTTCACGACCCTGCCTGCGAGATTGCAGATCTTAGAGGTGAATGAGGCAAATGCCAGCTCCTACGTCGAAATCGAAATCGCTGAAGGAAAATTCCATCAGGTCAAGCGCATGGTCGCTGCCTGTGGCAAGGAAGTGGTGGATTTAGAGCGGATCTCTATGGGACCTCTAACGCTAGATTCAACTCTTCAATTGGGAGCATGGCGGAGACTCCATCCTTCTGAACTCAAGTCCCTAGACTGATTTCATCAGCTTTTACAGCCCTACTCAACTGTGCGGAGGTGGGACGACGAAATCGAATTCTAACGAATTACCGATTTCTGTCCCACTCTCTATTTTTTCTTTGTTTCAAAAAAATGTACTTAAAATACAAAAAGCATATATATTAGCTTGTCTTCTCAAAGTAAATCAATTATAATGAAACAAGATAGGTTGTGTATAAAATCACAATATGTAGTGATAATTTTTCGACTCACATACCTTATCTAGTAAACGTAGAAAAAGGAGAAAAATCGTTTATGAAAAAGTGGCTCTATTCTGTTGTGACAGCAGTTGCCCTATTTTTACTAGCGGCTTTAGGATTTGCCAAACCAAATAGTATAGCTAAAGTCCATGCAGATACTATTAATAGTGTAGTCAAATCTGTAAACATTTCGAAATCAACTGGTGGAGCGATTACAGATCCACTCGGTGTTTGGGAGAGCTTTCAAGTTGAAGCAGACTTTGAGTTGCCGAATGGGAGTGTAAAAGCAGGGGATCAGACTGAAATCCAACTTGGAGATGGCTTTAAGGTCTTTGAAACGGACACCATTGACCTGCTGGATCCAAGTGGTCAAAAGGTTGCGACAGCAACGGTAGATGATCAAAGAAAAAAGATTACAGTGACCTATACGGACTATCCTGAAAGAATGGCCAATGTGACAGGGAAACTGCGTTTCTTTGCGCGTGTAGACCACCAAGTTGTCAAAGGACAAAAGACACTTGAATTCAAACTTAAAATCGGTAAAGATGTGATTCCAGGTGGGAATATCGATTACAAAGGGGTCAATCCAGGTGAGAATCCTCCTACTCCAGAAGTCTTTAGCAAGTGGGGTTGGACCAATTCAGATGATAAATTAAAATTGACCTATACCTTGAATATCAATCAAGGCCACACAGCCCTTCATAATATTGATATCAAAGACCACTTGGCCTTTACAGATGGGAAGATCAAGGCAGATTCTGTTAACATCCATACAGGAACTTGGCAGGTTAGTGATGAAGATGGGGCTTATCATTTACGAGACACCACAAATGTCACGAAAAATTATTCCCCTGTTGTCAGTGCTGATGGTCAATCTCTAACGGTTCATATTGGAGATCTAGCTCCAGAACAAGGAATGACGATTCGCTATGATGTCTATTTGGACAAGGTCCCAGCCATCAATACATCCTTTAAAAACAATGCTAGCATGACAGCTACAGAAATCAAGGAGCAAAATAAGGTAGCAGACATTCTGTATCAGTTCTTTGATGGACAATTTAATGGTGAGAAGTACTCATTCACCATTCATAAAAAAGGTGAAAATGGCCAAGCGCTTGCAGGTGCCGTCTTTGCTGTGACAGCAGATGATACTGGTGAGCAAGTGGGAATCATTACGACAGATGAGAATGGTGTTGGTACCATTACGGGCTTGATCAAACAAGCTTATACGGTTCAAGAAATTCAAGCTCCAACAGGCTATGTTCTCTCTAAAGAACCTATCAAGATCAGCAAGGACGATTTTGGAAATGACCTTGCGATTTCTCGTGATGTTGTGAACCAAAAAGAAAAGACAAGCGTTGCTGGTCAAAAGACATGGAATGACAATGACGATCAAGATGGTAAGCGTCCGTCAAAAATCACAGTCAACCTCCTAGCAAATGGTGTCAAAGTCGCTTCTAAAGAAGTGAAACCAGATGCTACAGGAACTTGGGCTTATCATTTTGATAATCTCGATGTGGTCGATGATGCTGGCAATGTCATTGCCTACACTGTTTCAGAAGAACCTGTTGAAGGCTATGAAACAACTATTGAGGGAACCAATATTACTAACACTCGGACACCAGAAGTTGTTGAGATTCCAGTAACGAAAGTTTGGAAAGACAATGACAACCAAGATGGCGTTCGTCCTGACAAGGTTACTGTTCGTCTCCTTGCAGATGGTCAAGAAGTAGCTAGCCAAGAGCTAAGTGCAGCGACTGATTGGAAGACAGTCTTTACCAATCTTCCAAAATACAATCACGGCAAACAAATTGTCTACACAGTCACAGAAGACACAGTAGCCAATTACTCTGCTGCGATTGATGGAACAACCATTACCAATAGCTACAAGCCAGGTAAAACCAGCGTTACTGTTACAAAACGTTGGGAAGACAACAATGACCAAGATGGCAAACGTCCAAGCACCATTAAGGTACAGCTCTATGCAGATGGCAAAGCTCAAGGAAAAGAAGTGGAACTTTCTGCTAAAAATAACTGGACTCATACCTTTAGCAATTTGCCTCTAAAAGCGAAAGGCAAAGAGATTCAGTACCAAGTGAAAGAAGTTGGGACAGTCAAAGGCTATACTAGTACGGTTGATGACAGTAACAAGGGAAATGTAGTGATCACTAATAGCCGCACACCAGAAGTAACGGAAGTAGCGGTCAAGAAGATCTGGGATGATGCAGACAATAAAGAGGGTCTTCGTCCTGAAAAAATCATAGTTCGTCTCCATGCAGATGGTCAAGAAGTGGCTGTAAAAGAAATCACAGCTACTGATAATTGGCGGGCAAGCTTTACGGATCTACCCGTATACAAGGAAGGTAAGAAGATTGCCTACACCATTACTGAGGATCCAGTAGCAGGTTATACAAGCAACATTGATGGTTTCACGGTAACCAATCGTCATACACCACCAACAACACCTCCTACCACCCCACCAAGCACACCGCCAACGACACCGCCAACGACACCGCCAACAACACCGCCAACAACACCGCCAACAACACCGCCAACAACACCACCACCAACACCACCAAGCACACCGGAAAAACCAGAAACTCCAACTACACCAAAAGAAGGAAAGAAAAAAATTCTTCCATCAACTGGTGAAGTTGTTGCTTACGGGTTGACCATACTCGGTGCCCTCTTAGCAATTTTTGCTTTGGCTTTGCTCTTGCGTGGTAAACGGAAAGAGAAATAAGCTTCATACCGAAAAAAGGCAAATATCCTAGAGATATTTGTCTTTTTGAATAAGTTACTTGAAGAATGATCCATCAAACCGTCCAAATTCCCAAGGTTCTTTTTAGAAAAGAGAAAAGCTCCTCTCAAAGGAAACATAAGTGTTTGACAGAAAGATGAAATCTTGGTAGAATAAGAAGGTCGAATAGACAACTAACTCTTTCTTGGTAGCAGGATATGCCAAACCTGCCACTCGGATAGAGCATAAAGAAAAGGAGCTTATCATGGCAATCTCAAAAGAGAAAAAAAATGAAATCATTGCACAATACGCACGTCACGAAGGTGACACTGGTTCAGTAGAAGTACAAGTTGCTGTCCTTACTTGGGAAATCAACCACTTGAACGAACACATCAAACAACACAAAAAAGACCACGCTACTTACCGTGGTTTGATGAAGAAAATCGGTCGCCGTCGTAACTTGTTGGCTTACCTTCGTACAAACGACGTTAACCGTTACCGTGAGTTGATCAACTCTCTTGGACTTCGTCGTTAATCTGCTCTATTTTTCACTTACGCTGCGTTGTCACCTTGCCTCGATATACTCGAGTATAATCTTAGGCTACGGTTCCTAGCATCGTAAGGTAAAATAGACCAGATCTATCTCCCTTCGGGGAGATTTTTTGTTTTCACTAGGATTTTAGCCCGAGCTCAAAACAGCCCTCTGAATTCAGAGGGCTTTTTTGCTGTCTTTTCCTTATCGAACGAGATCCATCATTCTGAGGAAGTCGTTTTGTTTGACAGATGTAATATCTAGAGTTACAATTGATGCATCATAAGAAATAGAGGTTATCGACATGATTGATATTACATATCTAGACGGTGCAAAACAAGAAAGAGTCATGCATTTTGATTCCTACGAAGAGTTTGAACGCTCCCAACAAGCCTGCTTGATTGGGGTAGCAGATTTTTATCCTGTTGTGAAACTGACCTATAATGGGCATGAGTTGGACTACCAAGGGACTTACGGAGATGTCTTCTTCTATTTAATGAAGCAAGATTTGACCCAGTACCAAAACTAAAGGAGAAAGAAAATGGCAAAAGCAATTACAGACGCAACATTTGAAGCAGAAACAAAAGAAGGCTTGGTCTTGGTAGACTTTTGGGCAACCTGGTGTGGTCCATGTCGCATGCAAGCTCCTATTTTAGAAAAATTATCGGAAGAACTTTCGGAAGATGAGTTAAAAATCCTAAAAATGGACGTGGATGAAAATCCAGAAACAGCGCGTGCTTTCGGCATTATGTCCATCCCAACCTTGCTCTTTAAAAAAGATGGGCAGGTTGTTAAACAAGTAGCAGGAGTGCATACCGCAGCACAAATTAAGGCCATTGTGGCTGAGTTGAGTTAAAAAGCAAAAAAGCTAAAGAAGAATGAACCTTCTTTAGCTTTTTTTGAATTTTATTCTCCCAATTCTGCACTGTAAGCAATAATTTGATCCACAGTGTCTGAAAGGAATTGGATGGTATCGCGGAGTGGTTTGTCAGTTGAGATATCTGCTCCGATGATCATGGCTGACTCAAGTGGGGTCTTGCTGCCGCCTGATTTGAGGAGATCTAACCAATCTTTAGCTCCGTTTTCGGAGTTCTTCAAATGCAAGTATCCCGCTGTTGAGATAACCAAGCCAGCTGAGTAAGTATAGCTGTAAAGCCCCATGTAGTAGTGGCTTTGGCGCATCCAGGTCAAAGCTGCGTCGTCATCGATTTCAACGGCGTCCCCCCAGAATTCTGTTAAGACTTCCTTCATGATGCTATTGAGCTTGCTAGCGCCGAAGGTGCCACCTTCTTCGATCAAGGTGTAGACCTTGCGTTGGAAGGCTGCTTCCAACAAGTGGGTGATGAAGTTATGGAAGTAGGTATCTGTCAAACGGTGAGCCAAGGCAAAGCGTTTTTGACGAGGATCGTCAAACTGGTGTTCCAAATAGTCGCTGAGGAGGAGCTCGTTAAAGGTAGAAGGAGCTTCCACATAGTAGGTCGACATGTGGGCGTTGAAGTAGCTTTGGTTGTTATCTGAGAAGATGAATTGACCAGAGTGTCCGATTTCGTGGATCAGGGTGTAGACGTCGCTCATGCGTCCTGTCCAACTCATGAGGACATAAGGATGGACGCGGTATGGGTCGGCTGCATAACCGCCGGAATCCTTACCTTCATTGGCTGCGAAATCAACCCAGCGTTCAGTTTGGTAGCGGGCGATTTCGCGGGAGTATTCTTCTCCAAGAGGTGCCACGGATTTCATGACCAAGTCATAAGCGTCATCAATGGTCACATCAGGGTTGAGCGCGCTGTCCAAGTCCAACTTCCAATCAGCAAAGGTCATTTTTTCAAGGCCGTTGACCTTGGCCACGTGTTTGAGGAATTTTTGAGCGACCGGAGCGAAGTCCTTCATGATCAGGTCAATCTGGCGATCAAACATGGCACGATCTACTTCCTGCTCAGCCAAGAGATAGTCAAAGACAGAGTCGTAGCCCCGCATATCTGCAATCAGTTTTTCAGACTTGACTTGAGCTAGATAGGTAGCAGCAGCCGTGTTTTGGTGCTTGCGGAGACCTTCTGAGAAAGAACGAAAGGCTTTTTCACGAACTTCCGCATTCTCATGGTTTTGGTAGAAGTTTTCATAGGTGACAAAACTATTTTTGTATACTTTTCCATCCACTTCGAAATCAGCCATTTCAAAGTCGCCCGCCCGCATCTTGGTATAGATGTCTTGTGGTCCGTAGAAGACTTCCCCCAGGTTGGTCAATGTTTTTTCGACATCAGCTCCCAAGTAGTGAGCTTTTTTAATTTTAGCCTGACGAATGGCGAAAGTGAGGTGAGGGAGTTGTCCCAGACGTTCGAGGACTTCTTCATCCGCTTCTACCAAAGCATCATCAAAGAAGGAAAGTTCGACGCTTGCCCAAGTTTCGAAATCCATCCCCGCTTGAGCAATCTCTGCAAAAGCTTCGTCACCAAAGTCAGTGGTTTGTGGCATAAAGCTGTAGTTGCCAATGTGGCTGAGTTGGATCTGAATTTGTTCAAAGACCGCAAAGGCAGCTTCAAAGTCTTCAAAGGTGTGAAGGTTGCCCTTGTAGTTACGGACAAATTCATTGATTTCTTCACGTGTTTTTTCAATGGCACGCAAGAAGTCTTCCTGGTCTTGGTAGAGGGCTGTGAGGTCCCAGAGTTCGTTCTCAGGAAATTCAGAACGTTTTTTTAATTCCATAATGTTCTCCTTTTGATCGGTATTCTTCCTTAAGTATAGCAGAAAATAGGACAGAAACATAGAGGGAGAGGGGAAAATGCTTGTGTAAAAATCTTGAAAAGAGCTGGAAAAATTGACCATTTTTGATATACTAGGATAGATATGAGGAGGTTTTTATGAAAAAGGTTATGATTACACTATTAGCAGGTGCATCCGTGCTATCTCTAGTCGCTTGTACTCCGAAACGTTACGAGCGCCAAAGTAAACCAAAGACAGCAACGTCATCATCAGTCAAAAAAGAGAAGAAGGATACGGGTCAAAAGTATTATCAAGAGGTTTTGGAGCGGTATGCTAAGTATGATACTGCTCTTAAAAATGGGGATAAAGCAGGCCTCTTTGCGGAATTAGGTAAGATAAAATCTGGCTCAGAAGAAAGCATCTATCTAGATGCTTTGGAGCGCTTAGGATCTCCGGTAACCTTCCAATACGCTTTTACAGACTTGAATAAAGATGGTGTGGATGAGCTCTTGGTGTCCAATCAATACACTGGAAACAAACAATATGTTTCTGCCATCTATTACCTCAAGGGTCAAAAAGCCGAATTGCTCCATACAGCTTATACAGCTGCGGTGGGCGGTTATCGCTCCAGTTTAGATGTTTTTGACAATGGGCAAATTGTCTACGCCACTTGGCAATCTGTAAACCCAGACCAGGAATTGACTCTCTATGCACTAGGAAAAGGGGAAGCCAAGGAAGAAAAGAAAGCAACCATTCAAATTGGTGGGGACCAAACAGCAGAACAGGCTCTTGGGATTTCAGCCAAGAAGTTGGACCTCAGTAAGCTTGACTGGAAAACGTTTGAGGATTCAGGGGATTCCAAATCAACAGCAAAAGCAGAAGAGAAAAAATCAGAAAGCTTCCAAGTACAAGTTAGCGTGTCGGATCTTCGAATTCGTAAAGAGCCCTTGACGTCAGCTCCCTCTGCAGGAATGATCGCAAAAGGAATTCACACCATTACGGAAACCGTAGAGGCGGATGGTCATACCTGGGGTAAATTGGAATCTGGACAAGGCTGGATCGCCCTTGACTTCACAACGCGAGTGGATGGTTCTAAATCAGCAAGCTCAAGTAAGAAAAGCAGCGGAATGAATATTCAAGAAATTCAGAACGGTGATTTTTCAAGTATTGCAGGAACCTGGAAAAATGGGAAGGGTTGGACACTGGTATTTGATGGGAATGGATCAGCAGATCAGGTTTTCTTGAATGGTGAAAATATGCTGATCAATCGAATTCAACAAACAGATAATCACCTTAGTGGAGGATTCAGTAATCCTAAGCATAAGGTGGGTGGTGCAATTATAAGATTCATTCCAGCAGGAACTTCTCTACCTGTATACGTTGAACAAATAGCAGATCCTTCTGATATTGGAAAGGACCGCATTTGGACAGGTCAATCAGCAGGGTGGGAAGCTAGCGACTTCTTCTACCGTGTGGACTAAAGGAGTGGTACTATGAGAAAATTTATGATTTCACTACTGGCGGGTGTGTCTGTTCTATCTCTAGTGGCTTGTACGCCCAAACGCTATGAACGCCAAAGCAAACCGAAAACAGCAAGCTCTTCGTCGGTCAAAAAAGAGAAGAAGGATACAGGTCAAAAGTACTATCAAGAGGTATTAGATCGCTATAAGTCTTATGCGGTTGCCATTAATACTAAGGACCAAACAGCTTTACAAAATGAACTGAAGAAGATCGAAGCAACTTCAGAAGAATATGCCTATGTCTTTAACCTTCAAACACTTGGAAGCACCAATGAGTGGCAATATGCATTTGAGGATCTTAATCGTGATGGTAATGATGAACTGCTGATTGGGGATGGCAAAACGATTGCTGCTGTGTATTATTTGAAAGATAAGCAGCCAACCTTGCTCCACGTAGCCTATGTGGCTTCTGCAGGTGGCTATCGCTCCAGTTTAGAAGTTTTTGACAATGGGCAAATCGTTTATGCTACTTGGCAATCCCTTAATCCAGAAATGGAATTAACCCTTTATTCACTAGGAAAAGGGGGAGCCAAGGAAGAAAAGAAAGCAACCATTCAAATTGGTGGGAAGAAAACAGCAGAACAAGCTCTTGGGATTTCAGCCAAGAAGTTGGAACTCAGTAAGCTTGACTGGAAAACTTTTGACGGTTCAGGGGATTCCAAATCAACAGCAAAAGCAGAAGAGAAAAAATCAGAAAGCTTCCAAGTACAAGTTAGCGTGGCCGATCTTCGTATTCGAAAAGAACCGTCTACTTCAGCTCCATCTGCAGGAATGATCGCAAAAGGAACTCACACCATTACGGAAACAGTGGATGCGGATGGTCATACTTGGGGCAAATTGGAATCTGGACAAGGCTGGATCGCCCTTGACTTCACAACGCGCGTGGATGGGAATGCCGAATCAGCTCCTGCCCCTGCCAAAACAAGCACTGAGATGAATCTAGATGAAATAAAAGCTGGAAATTTCTCAAGTGTAGCGGGAGTTTGGAAAAATAAGTACGGTACGAGCATTGAGTTTAATGCGCAAGGAATTGTGAAAGTCAATGGTAGTGCTGTCAATGGTGTTCAATTTTCTGGTTTTTACTTCAAGGAGGGTAATCTACACGGAGTTAGTCGGATGCCTGGGGCAACGAATGAAACGCCTATTCTTTTCATTCCTTCAAGAGAAGGTGGCAGTGAATCCATTTACTGGAGTAAGAGTGATGCTACGAATGGGAACGATTTGTACTACCGTGTGGACTAAAAAAAGGAGACAAGCATGAAAAAAATAGGAACATATTTACTAGCTGCAGCCCTCTTGCTTTCTCTGGCAGCTTGCACCCCAAAACGCTATGAGCGTAAGCACAGTTCGGTAGGAGCTTCATCGGTCAAAAAAACATCTGACAAAGCCCAAGAAAAAGAGCAAACAGAAGAAGATAAGTCAGATGAACATGATAAAGAAGCCATTGGGACCTTGTCAAAAGCAGACCAAGCGGATATCTATTCGATTATTGAAAACAGTGCGTCTTTGACCTATTCACTTCAGGTGCAACCGACTCGCTTGCTAGAGTTGAACAATGATCACGGTGCAGTTGATGGTTACCCACAAGACATGTTCATTGATTACTACAATACCTACACGCCGGGAACTTATAATTTGCAAGATGTCATTGATAAATTGAATGCTGAAGAGACATCGGACTCTATCCGTAGTCTGTCACAAGATCAGCTGATCCAACTAACAAACGAAAAGAAGGACGGCTGGATCTATTCGACAAAAGACAAGGCCTTCTACGAAATTGTACCTGGTGGTCGTGGCGGAGCGATGCCACCGATGGAAATCCCTTCACCGGATGAATGGGTAGTCAATGAAGATTCAGTTGAAGTGACAACGACTATCCAAGGAACTTCCGACCCATACAGACGTTTTGTCTTGAAACGTAACAACAAGAACTACAAGGGTGGAACCCACAAAACACGCTTTTATGTCGACAGTACAGAATTCGTGAAATCGTAAAAATAATCAAAAGCTATATCCAGCTCTAAAATTTTTATATAGAACTTGCTGAAGATTCACAGAAAAAGGCCCTCAAAGCCTTTTTCTTTTGGGCTTGAATATGTTAAAATAAAAGGTATACGTGCTTGGATACAAAGATGAGGATATAACATACAGATAGGCTGTTGAAATTCCTATCTCGTTGAGTTGGGTGGCCTTGGTATCTTGAGTAATTGAATTTTGGCCTCATTTCTTAGGAAAAAAGATAAGCTTCCTAGCACTCATCGAGTGCGGCGTCATCTTCCTATTTTTCTACAGAAATGTTCGGCAAGCCGAACCGTCCAAAATATCTTGAGTAATTGAACCCGGCCGAAAAGCTGTGTAAAAAAGATAAACTGTCTTTGTCTTCATCGAAGACTTCGCCAGTTTCCTATTTTTACTTTGCTTTTTGCGGCCTTAGTATCTTGATAGTTGAACACGGGCTAAATCCCTAGTGAAAAAGATAGATTTCCTGGTGTGCGTGGCACACTGCGTCAATCTCCTATTTTCATACGGGATTCTTCACGCCCTTTGTATCCTGATTTTTGTAGGCAAGTCGTATAATTTTATCAATCCAAAGGGGATTACAATGACAAAACAAGTGTTTCAAACGACTTTTGCGGGTCGTGAGTTAATCGTAGAGACTGGTCAGGTTGCCAAGCAAGCAAATGGCTCTGTTGTCGTGCGTTATGGTGAGTCAACTGTCTTGACTGCTGCCGTTATGTCTAAGAAGATGGCAACTGGGGATTTCTTCCCACTTCAAGTCAACTACGAAGAAAAAATGTATGCGGCTGGGAAATTTCCTGGTGGCTTTATGAAACGGGAAGGACGTCCTTCAACAGATGCGACTTTGACTGCGCGTTTGATTGACCGTCCGATCCGTCCTATGTTTGCGGAAGGTTTCCGTAATGAAGTGCAAGTCATTAACACAGTCCTTTCTTACGATGAAAATGCATCTGCCCCAATGGCAGCCATGTTTGGTTCATCATTAGCTCTTTCTATCTCAGATATTCCGTTTGAAGGACCAATTGCTGGGGTACAAGTAGGCTATGTGGACGGGGAAATCATCATCAACCCAACGCAAGAACAAGCAGAGCGCTCTCTTCTTGAATTGACAGTAGCTGGTACCAAACACGCTATCAACATGGTAGAGTCTGGTGCCAAAGAATTGTCAGAAGAAATCATGTTGGAAGCTCTTCTTAAAGGGCACGAAGCCGTTAAAGAATTGATTGCCTTCCAAGAAGAAATCGTTGCGGCAGTCGGTAAAGAAAAAGCAGAAGTGGAATTGCTTCATGTGGATGCTGACTTGCAGGCTGAAATCATCGCAGCCTACAACAGCGACCTTCAAAAAGCGGTTCAAGTAGAAGAAAAATTGGCGCGTGAAGCTGCGACTCAAGCAGTCAAAGACCAAGTCACAGCAGTTTACGAAGAAAAATATGCAGACCACGAAGAATTTGACCGCATCATGCGGGATGTGGCTGAAATCTTGGAACAAATGGAACATGCAGAAGTGCGCCGTTTGATCACAGAAGACAAGGTTCGTCCGGATGGTCGTAAGGTCGATGAAATCCGTCCTTTGGATGCACAAGTCGACTACCTTCCTCGTGTACACGGTTCAGGTCTCTTCACTCGTGGACAAACTCAGGCTCTTTCTATCTTGACTTTGGCACCAATGGGTGAAACGCAAATCATCGATGGTTTGGATCCAGAGTACAAGAAACGCTTCATGCACCACTATAACTTCCCACAATACTCTGTTGGTGAAACTGGACGTTACGGTGCGCCAGGTCGTCGTGAAATTGGTCACGGTGCTCTCGGTGAGCGTGCTCTTGCTCAAGTATTGCCAAGCTTGGAAGAATTCCCATATGCCATCCGTTTGGTAGCAGAAGTCTTGGAATCAAATGGTTCTTCTTCACAAGCTTCTATCTGTGCGGGAACACTTGCCCTTATGGCTGGTGGTGTGCCAATCAAGGCGCCAGTAGCAGGTATTGCCATGGGTCTCATCTCAGATGGAAACAACTATACCGTATTGACAGATATCCAAGGTTTGGAAGACCACTTTGGAGACATGGACTTCAAGGTTGCAGGTACGCGTGATGGGATTACAGCCCTTCAAATGGATATCAAGATCCAAGGGATCACTGCAGAAATCTTGACAGAAGCACTTGCTCAAGCCAAGAAAGCTCGTTTTGAAATCCTTGATGTGATTGAAGCAACGATTCCAGAAGTGCGTCCAGAATTGGCACCAACTGCTCCAAAAATTGATACCATCAAGATTGATGTCGATAAGATTAAGATTGTCATCGGTAAGGGTGGAGAAACCATCGATAAGATCATCGCTGAAACAGGCGTTAAGATTGATATCGACGAAGAAGGGAACGTATCGATCTACTCGAGCGACCAAGATGCCATTAACCGTGCTAAGGAAATCATTGCTGGTTTGGTGCGTGAAGCCAAAGTGGATGAAGTCTACCATGCCAAAGTAGTTCGTATCGAGAAATTCGGGGCCTTTGTCAACCTCTTTGACAAGACGGATGCTCTCGTTCATATTTCTGAAATGGCTTGGACGCGCACCAACCGTGTCGAAGACTTGGTAGCGATCGGCGATGAAGTCGATGTGAAGATTATCAAGATTGATGAAAAGGGTCGTGTTGATGCTTCTATGAAGGCACTCTTACCACGTCCGCCAAAACCTGAACATTCAGAAGAAAAAGGTGAAAAGGGTCCTCGCCATGGCGATCGTCCTCGTCACCACAATAAAGACCACAAACCTAAAAAAGACTTTACCATTACACAAAAAGATTCAGAATAATCATTAGAAAAGGAGGAGCACGGTATGGGATGGTGGCGTGAAACCATCAATATTGTAAAAGAAAATGACCCAGCAGCGCGTACCTCGCTGGAGGTCCTTTTGACCTATCCGGGCGTCAAAGCACTGGCAGCTCACCGTGTTTCCCACTTTTTGTGGAACCATGGTTTTAAGCTCTTGGCGCGGATGCACAGCCAATTCTGGCGTTTTTGGACCCAGATTGAGATCCATCCAGGTGCGACCATTGCTTCTGGTGTCTTTATCGACCATGGAGCGGGTCTCGTTATCGGGGAAACAGCTATTGTTGAAAAAGGCGTTATGCTTTACCATGGGGTGACCCTTGGGGGAACAGGAAAGGATGTCGGCAAACGCCATCCAACGGTACGTGAAGGAGCCTTGGTCTCCGCCCATGCTCAAGTCATCGGCCCAGTGGAAATCGGAGCAAAAGCCAAAGTAGGAGCAGGAGCTGTCGTGGTCTCAGATGTACCAAGTGATGTAACCGTTGTCGGTGTTCCTGCCAAGATCGTGCGGGTGCACGGTCGAAAAGACGAACCAGTCATTCACCAAGAAGAAGAAAAACGCGAATACTACATGAACAAGCTAGAGCATGCCAAGGAAGCCAGTCATCGGTCTTCGAGCTTGTAAGGAGATCGCTACGTGATTCAATCAACCAATACATTGAATGACCACCAACTACTGGAAGCAAAGGCCCTTATTGCCATCTGTCAGAAGTATGACGGAACGTTTCGGGATCCTTATCTCTCCAATATGCTCAATTTTGACCCCGATATGCCCGCCTTTTTCCTTTATTATAAAAAATATGAACTTGTTGGCCTATTAACCGTCTATGCGGATGACCCAGATGTGGATGTGGCGATCCTGGTCCACCCTAATCATCGTCGTCAGGGAATTGCGCGTGCTTTGTATAGAAGTTTTGAGAAAGAAACGGCATCTTATCCAATTGAGTCTGTGACTTTTCAGACAGAGCGTATTTTTTTAGAGAATCATCCTGATTTTGCCAGCAATTGGGGACTGGTCGAGGATGAAGAGACTGAAACCTGGTTAGGACGTGATCGAACTGCTTATGCATTAGATTCCCGTTCGGATGTCGATGTGCTCTTGGCAGAACCTTCTTATCTTGAAGCCATTGCCCAGCTCCACCACCAAGCCTTTTCAGATGAAGTGGAAGCACCGGAAGTGAGCCACAGATACATTTCAGAGGCTTTGAAGGATCCTGATAGTCTGCTGTACATATTACTCAAAGAAGGTCAAGTGATTGGCGTTTGTACGGTCGATGTATCTGGAAAATGCAATTACCTTTATGGACTTGCGATTGCTGAAGTCTATCGTGGGCAAGGTTACGGAAGCTATCTGGCAAAATCCCTCAT
Source organism: Streptococcus parasanguinis (assembly GCA_032477695.1). Lineage (GTDB taxonomy): Bacteria > Bacillota > Bacilli > Lactobacillales > Streptococcaceae > Streptococcus > Streptococcus parasanguinis_Y. Next base: position 24,718 of record JAWDWJ010000008.1, on the reverse strand, counting down.
CAACCAACTCATTGAGCAAAATGATAAGGAATTTCAGATTGCAGTGGAAGATAGCAATGTAGGTGCCAAACGCTTGTATGAAAAGATTGGCTTTATCAAACAGACTCAGGCGGTTTATCTAGATAGGAAAGAGTGAATAAATGTTACTAGAAGAATTTGAAAATGTACCTGCTGTGATAGAGCCAACTGATCGAAGCCTTCTTAGTAGTGGAGAAATTTGTGACACTATTATTCTGTCTTTTAATGGAGAGATAGTGGAAAGAGTCAAGCAGATAGACGGAGTCTATGAAGGTGGTTATCTCACCAACCTAAATGGCAAATTTCCATGGTATATCTATGAAGTAGATGGACTTAAACTTGCAGTTGCTATGGCTACTATTGGAGCTCCAATGGTTGTGGGTTTCTTAGAAGAACTCAAAGCGAGAGGTTTTAACAACTTTATTGTTCTGGGCTCTTGTGGAGTTCTAGATCAGTCTATTCAAGCAGATAAAATTATTATACCAAGTTCAGCTCTACGCGATGAAGGTACAAGTTACCACTACGCTCCAGCAAGTGATGAGATTTCTTATGATGAAGCGATTCTCTCAACTCTGGAGAACGCTTTGAACAAATCTGGTATTGAGCACATTCGGACTAAAGCTTGGACGACAGATGCCTTCTATCGTGAAACAGCTGCTAAGGTTAAACGAAGACTTGCAGCAGGAGCGAAAGTTGTAGATATGGAAGCTTCGGCTATCATGGCTTGGGCTCAATATCGACAAGCCAAGGTCTATCAATTTTTCTACACGGCTGACTATGTGGATCATCACAATCACGAATGGGATGCTAGACGTGAAGATAGAAAAGCAGATGCTATGACTTTCTTTAAGATTGCTGTCGATATTGCGTTAGAGTTGGAAAAATGAGAATATAGATTCAAAATCTAGAAACAGAAAGGAAATGAAGCGTGTTAAAAATTTATGATACCATGTCTCGTGATTTGCGAGAATTTATCCCCATCGAGGAAGGAAAGGTCCGCATGTATGTCTGTGGGCCAACGGTTTACAACTATATCCACGTAGGGAATGCCCGTTCAACGGTGGCCTTTGACACGATTCGTCGCTACTTTGAGTATCGTGGCTACGAAGTTGCCTACATTTCCAACTTTACAGATGTGGATGATAAGATCATTAACCGTGCCAAAGAAGAAGGCATTACGCCGCAGGAAGTGGCAGACAAGTATATTGCGGCCTTTCGTGAAGATGTGACGGCTCTTGGAGTGAAACCTGCAACCCGCCACCCTCGTGTGGTTGAGTTTATGGATGACATCATTCGTTTTGTCAATGATTTGATCGAAAAAGGCTATGCTTATGAGAGTCAAGGGGATGTTTATTTCCGTGTGGAAAAATCCCACAACTATGCCAAGTTAGCCAATAAAACCTTGGAAGACTTGGAGCTAGGCGCTTCAGGTCGGACAGATGAGGAAACAGCTCGCAAGGAAAATCCAGTCGACTTTGCCCTCTGGAAAGCAGCTAAACCAGGTGAGATTTCTTGGGACAGCCCTTGGGGACCTGGTCGTCCTGGTTGGCACATCGAGTGTTCGGTCATGTCAACGGGGATTTTAGGCGATACCATTGATATCCACGGTGGTGGAGCCGACCTTGAGTTTCCACACCATACCAATGAAATTGCCCAGTCTGAAGCTAAAACAGGCAAGACCTTTGCCAATTACTGGATGCACAATGGCTTTGTCAATATTGATAATGTCAAGATGTCCAAGTCCTTAGGCAACTTTATCACTGTGCATGATGCATTGAAGACTATCGACGGCCAAGTGCTTCGCTTCTTCTTTGCGACCCAGCACTACCGCAAGCCCATTAACTTCACAGAAAAAGCGGTGCGCGATGCGGAGACCAACCTCAAGTATTTGAAAAATACCTATGAGCAACCGTTCACAGGAGAAGTAGATCCAGCAGACTTGCAAGGCTTTGTGGACAAGTTTATCGCGGCTATGGATGAAGATATCAATGCGGCAAACGGAATCACTGTCGTCTTTGAATTGGCTAAATGGATCAATTCTGGTCACTACAACCAAGACGTCAAGGATGCCTTGACCAAGATGTTAGAAGTCTTTGGAGTGATCTTTGTCGAAGAAGTCTTGGATGCAGATATTGAAGCCTTGATCGCTGAACGTCAGGAAGCGCGGGCTAAGAAAGATTTTGCGCGTGCAGATGCTATTCGCGATGAATTAGCTACGCAAGGAATCAAGCTCTTGGATACAAAAGAAGGTGTAAGGTGGACACGTGATTGATGTCAATCTAATCAATGGAATTGCCCTTGCCTTTGAGGGAGATGCGGTCTATTCCATGTATATTCGCAGACACTTGATTTTTCAAGGGATGACCAAGCCCAATAAGCTTCACCAGGCTGCCACCCGCTATGTCTCTGCTAGGGCTCAAGCCAGCTTGATTGAAAGCATGCTGGAGCAAGAAATTCTGACGGAAAAAGAGTTGGAGATCTACAAGCGCGGTCGCAATACCAATAGTCATACCAAGGCCAAAAATGCGGATGTCGTGACCTATCGCATGTCGACGGGCTTTGAGGCTGTCATGGGTTATCTCCATATGACGGGGGAGCTCTATCGTCTAGAAGAGCTGATTGACTGGTGCATCCAGCAAGTAGAAGAAGGAAGAAAGCAGTGAAAAATATCAGAGAGTGGTTTCCTCATGCAGAGGTGACGGATCAAGCCAATCCACCAGCTGGTTATGTAGCCATTCCCCTTCAGGCTCATCAATGGCTGCTGCTGAAGGAAGAAGAGCTAACCGAGCGAGAAAAACAATTGATTTCCTGGTTGGGCGGTGAAGAAGAGGTTGCCCCTAATCCTTGGTACCAATACCTGATCGATGGAAAGGGAGAAGCCCCTCAAGTCATCAAAAAAATGCAGCTCGTCTATTGCCACATCTCGCATTCAACAGCGGAAGGGACAGCTTCTTGGTTAGAGATGATGCAGACACTCTTGCCCAACTTCCGAGCAACCTTGCAACTGAGTGGGCAGGACTATGTGCTCATTCTGGACCAAGACCAGTCTTTGCCTGTGGCCGATATCTTAAAAGATACCGTCTCTGCCATGGAGTATGACTTCAATATTCGTTTATCTATCCTGGTCGGGCAAGTATGGACCGAGTCTAAAGACGGGAAAGTGTCTCCTGTCATCCGAGCAGAACAGGCTGTCTTTCGAGCTTGGATTCGAGAAGGCCATCAAGGTGTCTATCGCTTTTCCCAACTCTATCTGTGGGGAATCGAGCAGGCAGATTTAGATCTCACCCCAATCAAAACAAGCTTGCATCAGTTGATTGAAAGTCAAGATCAATTGCAAGACATCATTGTTGCTCTTTGGGACAATGGGGCAGTCGTCACCAAGGCCGCCCAGCAACTCTATCTCCACCGCAATTCTCTCCAATATAAGATTGACAAGTGGGAGGAGTTGACGGGTCTTCAGTTGAAAAATCTGACAGATCTAGCCCTGTGCTATCATTTGGTCTTACAAGATGTGATTTAAACGGAATCAATCCAGAGTTTTGTGCAACTTGCACAAAACTCTTTTTCTTTTTTGTGAGACTTGCCATAGATTTGTAAAACGTTTTCATTTACAATAGAACTATAAAAATCAAAGGAGTACCATCATGGTAGAATTGAATCTTAGTCACATTTATAAAAAATATCCAAACAGCGAACATTACTCAGTTGAAGACTTCAACTTGGACATCAAAGACAAAGAATTTATCGTTTTCGTAGGTCCTTCAGGATGTGGTAAATCAACGACTCTTCGTATGATCGCTGGTCTTGAAGATATCACAGAAGGTGAATGTTCCATCGATGGTACTGTTGTAAACAACGTGGCACCTAAAGACCGTGATATCGCCATGGTATTCCAAAACTACGCTCTTTACCCACACATGACTGTGTACGATAACATGGCCTTTGGTTTGAAATTGCGTAAATACAGCAAGGAAGATATCGACAAACGTGTACAAGAAGCAGCTGAAATCCTTGGCTTGAAAGAATTCTTGGATCGTAAACCAGCTGACCTTTCTGGTGGTCAACGTCAACGTGTGGCTATGGGACGTGCCATTGTCCGTGATGCAAAAGTATTCTTGATGGACGAACCTTTGTCAAACTTGGATGCTAAACTTCGTGTATCCATGCGTGCTGAAATTGCGAAAATTCACCGTCGTATCGGAGCTACAACCATCTACGTAACTCACGACCAAACAGAAGCGATGACACTTGCTGACCGTATCGTTATCATGTCTGCTACTAAAAACCCTGCAGGTACTGGTACAATTGGACGTGTAGAACAAATCGGAACTCCACAAGAAGTGTACAAAAACCCAGTCAACAAATTCGTAGCTGGATTCATCGGAAGCCCTGCAATGAACTTCATTAACGTGAAATTGGAAGGTGGATACATTGTTGCCAATGGCTTGAATTTGAAAGTTCCAGAAGGTGCTTTGAAAGTCTTGAAAGAAAAAGGCTATGATGGTAAAGAATTGATCTTTGGTATCCGTCCAGAAGACGTGAATACAGAAGCTGCTTTCCTTGAAACATTCCCAGAATCAGTCGTGAAAGCAACCATCTCTGTATCTGAGTTGCTTGGTTCAGAATCTCACTTGTACTGCCAAGTTGGTGACAACGAATTCATCGCTAAAGTAGATGCACGTGACTACCTTGGAACTGGTGAAACCATCGAACTTGGATTTGACTTGAACAAAGCTCACTTCTTCGACAAAGAAACTGAAAAAACAGTATACTAATAAGTGCTGACACTGTAGAGGCTGAGACGATTTGTCTCGGTCTCTTTTGTTTTAAGGAGACAAAACATGGAAAAAGACTGGTGGAAGGGAAAGGTCGCTTATCAGATCTACCCAAAAAGCTTTAAGGATAGCAATGGTGATGGCGTTGGGGATTTGAAAGGCATCACGGAGAAACTCGATTACCTTCAAAAATTAGGGATTGACATTCTCTGGTTATCGCCTATTTACAAGAGTCCGTTTATTGACCAGGGTTATGATATTTCCGACTATTATGCCATTGATCCTATTTTTGGAACCATGGAAGATATGGAGGAGCTGATTGCGGAAGGTAAGAAACGGGGCATTTCCATCATCATGGACTTGGTGGTCAACCACTGCTCCAGTCATCACGAGTGGTTCCAAAAAGCTCTAGCGGATCCAGATGGTCCTTATGCGGATTACTTTTATTTCATCGAAAGTGACAAGGAACCCAACAACTGGGAAAGTTACTTTGGAGGCAGTGTCTGGGAACCCGTTCCTGGCACCAACAAATACTATCTCCATTCTTTCCACAAGGATCAGCCGGATCTCAATTGGCAAAATCCTGTCTTACGCGAAGAGATTTACAAGATGATCAATTGGTGGTTGGACAAGGGAATTGCGGGCTTCCGGATTGATGCCATTATCAATATCAAAAAGGATTTAGAATGGCGTTCGCTTCCATCCGATCGTGACAATGGCCTGGTCCCAGTGCCGGAATCGCTGGTCAATGCCCAACCGATTGAACCTTTCTTGCAAGAGTTAAAAGAGCGTACTTTCGCCAAGTACAACGCCTTCACAGTAGGGGAAGTTTTCAATGAAACTGACGAAGAGTTGCATTTCTTCATTGGAAAAGACGGTGTCTTCTCTTCCATCTTTGACTTCAAACAAACCATGCTGGGTCAGGAAGGAAAAGGCTGGTTCGACCATGCTCTTCCGACAGCGGATGAACTCAAGGAAAGTATTTTTCAAGCGTATGAGCGCGCAGATAGTATTGGAGTTCTCTCGACCATCATTGAAAACCACGACGAACCTCGTGGTGTGTCCCATTATATTGCGGAAGGTCCAGTAAACGATACCAGTAAAAAGGCCTTAGGAACCATACAGATTTTGCGCAAGGGAATTCCTTTTATCTATCAAGGCCAAGAAATTGGGATGGAAAACCAAGTCTTTGAATCGGTGGAGGACTTTGATGATATCGCGACCATCAATGGCTACCATGTGGCGAAAGAAGCTGGTTTGACCGAGGAAGAAGCCTTGGCCGCGATTGCCAAATACAGCCGGGACAATGCGCGAACACCCATGCAATGGTCAGCAGAGCCAGGTCTGGGCTTTAGCGATGGACCAGCTTGGTTGATCAGTCCCAAACCAAATGTTGCCATCAATGTGAAAGATCAAGAAAAGGATCCAAATTCCATCTTGAATTACTATCGCCAGTTGACGGCCTTGTATCGCCATCCCCTTTATGGAAATACCATCCGATTCGGAGATATGATCCCAGCGTATCGGGACCGTGAAAACATCATCGCCTTTGAACGCCGTGGGGACAAGCGTCTCTTGGTTGTCAGCAATTTCCAAAATCGCCAGGCTACCTTGGAGTTGCCAGCTCCGATTAAAACGGTCGTTTTAAATAATACTTCAGGATTATTCCAAGAAGGTGACCAAGTGCTCGAATTGCCCCCATACCAAACGGTTGTGTTGGAATTGGTGGAATAAGGAGAACCTTTGCATCAGTGTTAGGATTTAATGTAGAATAGTATGTTCATTAAATATTCTGGAGAAATTTACAAAAGTTTTCTATACTTTAGAATCAGTCAAGTATAAACTGAAACTTTCCGCTGTGAGAAAAGTGTTTGAAACATTATTGTTTCAAACACTCGGGAGTTTTGAGGCTAAAAATTAAAAAGCGAAGGGGTCCAAAACGAATTGAACACGGGCTGCGGATTGTGTCAAAAAGCGCAAAATACATTAGTACTAAATCAAAGACACAGTAGCTGATTGAATTCTTCTCTCGCCTTTTAGCTCGAAAGAATCCTAATCAGCCTTGTGGGGGCAGGACAATGAAGCAAACCTATACAACAGTGCTTCTGTCCTGCTCCCTATTTTGACTGTATCCGCAGACGCTCTTTATATTTTAATCAGTCATGGAACTTCGAAGAAGTTCGCTGACGTCCGTACTCACCTAAGGAAAGTTTTGAAAGATAGTTTATCTCCAAAAAGAACCTTCGCAGATGCGAGGGTTCTTTTCATGTCATCCAAGTCTAAAGCTGGAACTTATTCAACTTCCTTCTTTTTCAAGAGAAGGAAGCCTCCGCTAACGGCTAACAAGAAACCTGAAAGAATGAAGTGCGCCGTTGTGTCTTCTCCAGTTTGTGGCAATTGTGCCTTGGCTGGACTTTCTTGGAAGCTTTGTCCTACTTGGTAAGTCAAGGCTTGCACACTTTCTTCATTTTTAGTTGTCATTTCTTTTTGTGGAAGGAGGACTTTAGGAGTATCCTTCTTGGCTAAGATTGGCTGTGGATTGGTTGTTTGGTTATGAATTGGAACCACCACTTGATCTGGTTCTTTAGCTGGAATGTAATCCATCAAACTTGCCAACTTGCTGCCAAAGATCGCATTGGTTACCCAGCGGAAGAAGTGAACAGGGTGTTGACGGTTGGTTGGATTTCCTGCATAGACAAAGAGTGGTTGTCCCATCAGTTCTCCAGAGATGGCCATGACTTTGTTGGCTAGAACATCGTTATGTGGCCACCAACCTGCAATATAATAATCGCTCGGAGCGATGCTCATCAAGGTCTTGAAATGCTCTGGAACCTTTTCGATCCAGTTTCCTGAGTTGGAGTAGAAGAGGGTGTTCTTCTTGTATCCGCTGGTCAATGGATCCTGATCATCAATGATAGCTTTCATCAAGCCTTCGTAGTCACTACCGCCTTTTAATTTTTCAGCGTCAAATCCTGTAAGAACTCCCAATTTTTCCAATTTTTGCATGGCTTCCCCACCAATGACAAGGGTTGGTTTTTTACCAAAAATGGAAGCGTCAAAGCGGTTGCTTTCCAAAATAACAACATCCGCTTCTTCTGGAGTATTGACGATTTGGAAGCCTAATTTTTCAAGGACCAGACTAGTATGAGCAGGAGCATCTACTCCAGCCCAATTATAGTGGTAGTTCGGAGAGTAGACCTTCATCGGTTTCAAAGTTGGTCCGCTTGGTACCTTGTAGAGGGCATCACCATAAATGGCATAGTTTGGCAGGAGCGAAGCAAAGGTATCGCGGTCAACGATGTAGCCATCATCTGTTAGGTAGACGGATTTTCCTTGTGCAATAGCCTGGTTGACAGCTTTAACGGCACTGGCTGAAGTATTTGCGATCACATAGTAAGGCGCTTTTGGATCGATCTCAGAGGTACGAGTGGCGCGAGTGGTGGTGACTTCTCCTAATTTTCCGTTGAAAAGACCATCCGCAAAGACAGGTTCGGACTTGAACCCTCTCATATCTGGGAAGTTGACCAGCAACTCTGCGTACATAGCAGCCCAGGCAGATTCGTTGGAACCCTTGTAGAGAATGTGGTTGGCATAGCCACGTTTGGCTTGGGCCATGTCAATGACCAAGTCCCCTTTTTTGTAGGGACCTGTATCTTCTTTAAGTTCCTTGACGAGCACACCATTGCGTTTGAAGTAGTCGATCATATTGAAGGCTTCTTGGGCATCGTTGTCTTTGTCGAGGCTCATTGGGATGACGTAGTAGTCTGGGAAGAATTTCGGACGACCATTTTTCACACGTCCAACGATTTCTCCATTTGGGCCAACCAGTTCATTTTCAGCTTTTGGATCTTCGGTTTTATTGAGACCGCGCAAGTAGAAGTTGAGACGCATCTCAAGGAGACGGTCCGGATCTTGGTTGAGGAAGTCAATTCCGCCTAGGACAGCATTGCGACCCGCTTTGTAGGATTCTTCATTTCCTTCCGGAATTTCAATGGTATGGCCTAAGATACCATGGTAGACAGCATATACCCCTGTATAGCCAGAGAAGGAGTCATCCCAGCCATCGCCCCAATCCAGTTTTGGAATGATGTAACTATTGTATTTAGAATTGGCAACTCCTGCCCGTCCCATATGATGGGCATTTTCTAGCATCAGGTCTGACAGAAGATCGTATTCGAAGTTCGGATCATGTGGTGGCGTTGCAGGTTCGATCAAGAATTCTTTGATAAAACCGTGTAAGTCGTAGAGAGCGATCGGATTCCATTTGTTGATCATTTGGATAACCGTGCGAACTTCAGGGTTGGTCTGGTAGCTGGCATCCCGGTTTGGATCGAGCCCGTTTGCTAGGGCCCGCAGGTTGAGAGCATCCCCATCTGGGTTTTCTGTGAAGTCAAATAAGAAGATGAATTTATTGAGCAAGCTTGGAATATCTAGCGTGACTGTTTTAGCATTTCCAGCTTCATCTGTGGTGTTAAAGGTCACCTTTTCCTTGGTCGCAAAGGTATTGAAGAGGCCTGTGATGATATCAATGCCTGGCTGTTCATCCGCGTGGGTATTGTGGACTAAGACAGGTAATTTGTAATCCAAGGTCTTGTCTTTTAGTGCGGCCAGCATTTCGCTTGGCTTGGTCAAGGCTGTAGGGTTGGTACTAGACAGGTAGTGATCGATGCTGGCTTGGTCCTTGCTCACGATCCCCATCTTCATATCCCGTCCTTGGGCACTCTTGCCAAGGGTTTCCAGCTGCACTAAACGATCGGGTTTCGCTTCTTCCTTGGATTTTTCGATGGCAGCTAGCATCTCTTCATGTGTATGGTAGTCTTGATAAGGTCGAAAAACAAGGGTTTTATTGATGGTCACACCCAAGTCTGCATTGGTCCCGACTAGTTCATGGTTGCCGATGTAGTTGCGATAAGTCCGGCGAATATTATTTGGGCTACGAAGACTGAGATCTTGACCAAAGAGATCCTGCACGTCAATGTGGAGATCCAGATCATTGCCGTTTGCTGTCTCTGTGATAGTAAGGAATGGATCCTTGCTCAGTGTTCCTGTCTCCATATCCCAGGTTTTCCACTCAGAGAGTGGCTTATTGTCTAAGGTCCAGTTGATCTTGCCAGCAGCTTGAGCTTTTTCTTGGACTTTGTCATCAATCGTGCTCTTTTCAGAGAGATAAATGGTGCTATCCGCCAATCGAGTCGCTTGGTCAGCGGTCGTTGTCGCACGGGTAGTGCTTGGACTAGCGGTTGGAGCAACTTCTCTAGTAGAAGCCACATCAGAAGTCGCTGCTGTTTCTGCAGGACTAGCAGGAGTTACTTCTGTGGCTGCAGCGGGACTAGTCGTCTCGGCTGTCACAGGTTGCTCAGTAGCAGGTGTCGCTTCAAGGATCGTGCTAGGCTCTGTTTGAGGCGCTTCTACGCTATCGGCTGAAACTTGGCCATGACCGATAACGGAAAGCAAGACAGCCGCTGAGAGACTGAGTGTTGTAGTGTACAAATGTTTCTTATACGAAGACTTCATATAGAAGACCCTCCTTAAAAAAGTTATTTTCCAGTTCTAGTATACCATTTTAGGAAAGCGTTTACAACAACTGCCCCAATAAAAAAGCCTTTGCATTTGGCAAGGGCTTCTTTGTCTATTCTGTCTCCTGATGAAATTGTTGGTAAAAATCAACCTTGACCTGAATGAAGGTTTCTAAATCTCTTAACAATTGGAGCAAGGTGGCGCGTGTTTCAAATTCTTCCCGGGTCTTGGGCAAGGGCCGTTCGCGGAAGATCGCCAAATACTGAGTAATATCATCTAGAAGATTTTGGGCAGGATTTTCCTGACTTAACTGTTGGGCTGTCTTCTTAAAAAGTTGAGCTAGGATTATGCTTTCACTCGCCGCCAACTGACAGCGATTGACGTTTTCTGCCATATCTCGCAGAATATCGTTTTGCCGCTTGCGCATTTCAAAGTAGTGAATATGGTAGTTGGTTTGGTGAAAGAGGTGGTTGGAATGGTCCAGATAGACTAGATTTAAAGCGTCCTCTAGGATACCATCCAACTCCTTGATCAAGCGAGCATCATTGCGACCATCCCCTTTACCAAGAAATTCCGCAAAACGATCAAGGATCTTCTTTAGTTGGTCTTCGACCACATCATGGTAATGATCGATCGCAGCCTGATTCGAAGGCATATAGAGATTGGCCAGCAGGGCAAAGCTGGTTCCAATTAAAAAGAGAGCAAGTTCATTGAGCAAGAGCCCCCAGGAAGTAGACTGCTCAATCAAGAGATGGGTGACCAGCACCGTACTTGGCGTGATGCCGATCTGCCAACCCAATAGAAAGGCGCAAGGAACATAGAGAGCGATAAAGACTCCCAGTGCCCAAAGGTTGAATCCAAAAAAGGAAAAGGCGAGACTTCCGATAGCAAGGGCCAGCAAGGTCGACATAAAGCGCTGGTAGGCTTGCTTGATCGTACTGCGACGCGTATCAGAGATACTCAAGATGGCAATGACGCCAGCTGAGATGGCATAGGTCAAGCCCAGAGCATAAGCGAGGGCCGCTGCTAAACAGGTGGCCAAGGTGAGTTTGATGGTTCGTTGAAAAAGAGGCATGGCTTCCTTTCTAGTTCGGTTCCTTCATTGAGATAGATTTGATTTCATTATATCATGAATTGGCCTCTTCCTCCTTTCTTGTGGTATACTAGTTCTATGGAAAATAACGATATCGTATACGGTGTCCACGCAGTCACCGAGGCTTTGCAAGCCAATACAGGCAATAAATTATATATTCAAGAAGACCTCCGAGGAAAAAATGTCGACAAGATCAAGGCATTAGCAGCTGAGAAAAAAGTATCGATTTCTTGGACGCCAAAGAAAACCCTGCAGGAAATGACGGAAGGAGCTGTTCACCAAGGCTTCGTTCTCCGTGTGGCAGCCTTTGCTTACACAGACTTGGCAGCGATTCTGAAACAGACAGCCCAAGAAGAGAACCCACTTTTGTTGATTCTCGATGGTTTAACAGATCCGCACAATCTTGGATCCATCTTACGGACAGCTGATGCGACCAATGTCTCAGGAGTCATCATTCCTAAGCACCGGGCAGTCGGGGTAACCCCAGTGGTGTCAAAAACTTCTACCGGAGCGGTGGAACACATTCCCATTGCGCGTGTGACCAATCTTAGCCAAACCTTAGACAAGCTCAAGGAAGAGGGCTTCTGGATTTTTGGAACCGACATGAACGGCACGCCATCTCACCAGTGGAATACGGCTGGCAAGTTAGCCTTGATCATTGGCAATGAAGGAAAAGGGATCTCAGCCAATATTAAAAAGCAGGTCGATGAGATGATCACCATTCCCATGAATGGACACGTTCAAAGCCTCAATGCCAGTGTGGCAGCAGCCATCCTTATGTATGAGGTCTTTCGCAATCGACTATAATCCTAGAAAGGCAATGATATGAAACGAAAAATCTTATTGGTTGACGGCTATAATATGATTGCCTTTTGGCAGGAGACCCGCCAGCTCTTTCAAAAAAGTGAGCTCGATGCAGCCCGCAATATCCTCCTGCAAAAACTGAGCCACTATGCTAGCTTTGAAGGAATCGAAGTCATCTGTGTCTTTGATGCCCAGTATATGCCAGGAGTGCGGCAGACCTATGAGGAGTTCAATGTTCAGGTGGTCTTTACCGGTGAGGATGAGACGGCAGATGACTATATCGAGCGCTTGGCGGCAGAGCTTAACACGCCCCTCCACCAAGTATCAGTAGCGACCAGTGACTTAAATGAGCAATGGACCGTCTTTGCTCAAGGAGCTCTTCGGGTATCTGCCAGAGAGTTAGAAAAACGGGTCGCAGTCGTCAAAGGAAACCTCAATCAAGCGCAGCGAGTGGTTAACGATCAAAAACCACCCATGCGACCGCTCGATCACGAAGTATTGCGACAATTACAAGAAATGATGGGAGACAAGTAATGACATTTGCTATTTTAACCGATTCGACCGCAGATTTAGACCAAAACTGGGCCAAGGAACATCAGGTGACCATTCTTGGCTTGACCATTGAGTTAGATGGGACGGTTTACCAGACAGTAGGCCAAGCTCAATTGACCAGCCCGGAGCTTTTAGAAGCCATGAAAAATGGGGCCAAACCGACAACCAGTCAGGTCAATGTGGGCCAATTTCAGGAAACCTTTAAACAATTTGCCAAAGAAGGAAAAGATCTGCTTTATGTGGCCTTTTCATCAGTCTTATCTGGGACCTATCAGAGTGCAGTCATGGCACGAGACCTGGTTTTAGAAGACTACCCGGAAGCCGTGATCGAGATTGTCGATCAGAAGGCTGCTGGGATTGGAGAGGGTTATCTGGTCATGCGAGCAGTAGCTGCGCGTGATGCAGGTCGTTCATTAGCAGAAGCCAAAGAAGAAATCATGGACCTAGCGCCAAAACTGCGGACTTATTTCCTAGTTGATGACCTCTACCACCTCATGCGTGGCGGCCGTCTCTCAAAAAGTGCCGCGATCATGGGAAGTTTGGCCAGCATCAAACCCATTCTCTGGATAGATGCGGAAGGGAAATTAGTCCCTATTAGCAAGGTTCGGGGACGCAAAAAAGCTGTCCGGGAATTACTGGAGCTGATCAAAGCAGATATCGGTGAAAGCACAGCCTTGGTATCTTATACCAACGATCTAGAAGGAGCCGAAGCACTGAAGCAAGAAATGCTTGCGCTTGAAGGCATCGATGAAGTTCTCGTGATGCCTCTTGGACCGGTTATTTCAGCCCACGTCGGCCCGAATTCCTTGATCGGATTTGTCATTGGAAAAGAAAATCGCAAATAATTTTCCAAATCGGTTGACTTTTATCTTAGAATTTTGATACAATAGTAGGCGGTATTGTTTACCCCATTTGTAAGGCCCCGGAACCTTTCAAATAACTTGCGGACCGGAACATCCGCCCTGTAAACAAAAACGACATTCATATAGGAGAAATCATGAACAAAACTACATTCATGGCTAAACCAGGCCAAGTAGAACGCAAATGGTACGTTGTTGACGCAACTGATGTACCTCTTGGACGCCTTTCAGCAGTTGTTGCTAGCGTGCTTCGCGGAAAAAACAAACCAACATTCACACCTCACACTGATACAGGTGACTTCGTAATCGTTATCAATGCTGAAAAAGTTAAATTGACTGGTAAAAAAGCAACTGATAAGATCTACTACACTCACTCAAACCACCCAGGTGGATTGAAATCAATCTCTGCTGGTGAACTTCGTTCTAAAAATGCAGTACGTTTGATCGAGAAATCAGTTAAAGGTATGCTTCCACACAATACTCTTGGCCGCGCTCAAGGTATGAAATTGAAAGTATTCGTTGGAGCTGAGCACACTCACGCTGCACAACAACCAGAAGTTCTTGATATTTCAGGACTTATCTAAGGAAAGGAACAATAAAGTATGTCACAAGCACAATATGCAGGTACTGGACGTCGTAAAAACGCTGTTGCACGCGTTCGCCTTGTTCCAGGAACTGGTAAAATCACTGTTAACAAAAAAGATGTTGAAGAGTACATCCCACACGCTGACCTTCGTCTTGTAATCAACCAACCATTCGCAGTTACTTCAACTGCAGGTTCATACGACGTTTTCGTTAACGTTGTAGGTGGTGGATACGCTGGTCAAGCAGGAGCTATCCGTCACGGTATCGCTCGTGCCCTTCTTCAAGTAGACCCAGACTTCCGCGATTCATTGAAACGCGCAGGACTTCTTACACGTGACTCACGTAAAGTTGAACGTAAGAAACCAGGTCTTAAGAAAGCTCGTAAAGCATCACAATTCTCAAAACGTTAATCAATACGATTATATCAACGTTTACAGACATTCAAGAATTATTTCTTGGATGTCTTTTTTGTTTCAAAAAATCAAAGTTCACCCCAAAATTCACCCCATATTCACCCCATCAATTTTTTAAACTACGAAAAGCAATATCACCTACAGTCTGATTGACTTTATCTTTGATATTAACGTAAGTTTTTGTAATCTCTTTATCACTATGAGTAAGAGCTTCTGAGAAGGCTTCAAGAGAAACACCTGCTTGTTTAGCAAGAGTAGCACCAGTATGTCTTAGTTTGTGTGGTGATGCTGGTGCTAATTCGGGATGTCTTCGTCTGACTGATTTCATCTTGATAAAACTTAAAATTTTTCTAATTATAACGAAGCATAGTCAAAAAGCTATGACCTCTATATTCACAAAAAAATCCAGACCAATACTAGTCCAGATTTCTTGTCTATTAAACATTCTTTTCAAAGAATGGAAGAACGGCTGTAACGGCTTTGTCAACGCAATTATTTAACTGTGAGAATCCGACGCACATAAATTTTAAATGGCGTCTCAGTCACATTTAAATTTATGAGACGCTTAGACGTTAGGCTTTCAATTTGTCAAATTTTGCTTTGACATTTGCCTTGAATTCTTCAAGTTTAGCCTTGCGTTCGGCTTTACGTTCAGCCTTCATTTGTGCACGTGCCTGGTTGTAGAGGTCTTCTTGGACTTGCAGAGCTGCTTCGATTTCGGCTACGACGGTTGCTACATCCCAACGCACGATTTGGGTGTCGTACTTGGTGAAGTAAGCATCGATGACTGCTTCGTTGTTTTCTTGCACCAAGGCGACAACGGCTGTTTCGCCGTCGATCAATTTTTGAGACACAACGTCAATCAAGCCAGCTTCTGCCGTATCAACGGTATCACCAGCAGCCAAACCATAGAGGCTGCCAATACCATAACCAAACAAGACGCCGATAGGACCACCCAAAAGCCCGATAACTGCACCGAGCAAGCCACCTTCTAGGGTTGCATCCGTCGTTGAATCTTCAAAGTCATAGCGTTCTTTTTCAACGATGTGACCGTTTTCATTTTTGACCAAGGCGATTTGAGCAACCTTGGTCGTCTGAGTTTGGCGGAAAGCCTTCAAATCCGCAAAGGACTGATAAGCTTCGCTTTCAGTGTTAAAGACTGAAACTACTAGGTTTTCCCTAGTTAGTACCTCTTTTCTAAATATATACGTTCATTATAATACAGTTTCAATCACTTTTCAATCATTTTAGTGCGACATTTTAATTGATATGTCGCGTTTATCAGCGTCAAAGAACAGTTTCAGGCAGCGGTATATCTTTGCCATATCCCAGCCCAGACACTCTGGCGACTCTGAGTGATTATCAAGAAAGGCGTCCAGCAACATCTTAAAGCCTCCCGTGCAAAAAGTAAATAAATAGTGTTTTTCCTGTATGCCTGTCACACGGCTAAAAGACCGCTTGACCAAATCTTCCAGAAAATTATAGCAGATATTATGTACCAGCTCTGTGTAGCGAGTCTGATGAGCGTGCCGAATCACATCGACACTTTTATAGAATCTGCCAACTGTTTCCTTATGGTCGAATCCTTGAAAGAAGTCGCTTTATTCGTCGGTCAAGACAATTAATTTGGCTGGTGCAACTGATTCGCCAAGCTATGAACAAGCAATTATTACCTTTTGAAAGCAAAAATGGCAATTATGAAGGTGAAGCTACTCAGGTCTTAGTTCTTCTATCCAATTACTATGCAGACAAAAAACTATTTGATGAAAATACAGATGAATATGGAAATATCTTGATTTTAAAGGATTCATCCATCATTTCTAAA
Source organism: Streptococcus parasanguinis (assembly GCA_032477695.1). GTDB lineage: Bacteria > Bacillota > Bacilli > Lactobacillales > Streptococcaceae > Streptococcus > Streptococcus parasanguinis_Y. Next base: position 8,276 of record JAWDWJ010000008.1, on the reverse strand, counting down.
TTATCGGCTATCCCAGATTTATTAAAAAGGGGATCTAGTAGGTAACAATAATATCGAATATATCAAAGTACGCAATATTAGGATTTCTTCAGAGGTTGAGTTAGAGTCAGATGTTGATGGGGATAAGTCGGATAATCTGCCAATAGATATAAAAATACTAGAAAACAGGCTTGAAAAAGGCTCGTAAAGCTAGCCAGTTCTCTAAACGTTAATTCGTTGCTGGACAGCAGAATACAAACGAAAACACTTTGCATCTTGCAAGGTGTTTTTTTCTATGAGAACTGGCGGTGCGCAATTAGGATAGCTCTAGCGACTTTAGTCGCATAGAGATATGCTATGCACAGTTGCCTCAAGAAAACAATGCTTCTTGGTCCACCCTGTTAGACAAGCTTCAAAACCAAGGAATCCAACAGATTTCTCTTGTAGTTACAGATGGCTTTAAGGGGCTTGAGCAGATTATCAGTCAGGCTCACCCATTAGCTAAACAACAATGTTGCTTAATTCATATTAGTCGAAATCTAGCTAGTAAAGTGAAACGAGCAGATAGAGCGGTTATTCTGGGGCAATTTATAATGATTTATCGTGCTGAAAATTTAGAAATGGCAGGACAAGCTTTAGAGGACTTTCTCGCCGAATGGAAACCAAAGTATAGGAAAGTCATGGAAAGTCTGGAGAAGACGGATAATCTTTTAACTTTTTATCAGTTTCCCTACCAGATTTGGCACAGCATGTATTCGACAAACCTCATTGAGTCTCTTAACAAAGAAATCAAACATCAAACGAAAAAGAAGGTTCTTTTTCCTAATGAGGAGGCTCTGGAACGTTACTTAGTTACGTTGTTTGAAGATTATAATTTCAAGCAAAGTCAACGAATCCATAAAGGGTTTGGTCAATGTTCTGATACACTTGAAAGCTTATTTAATTAACACTCCGTAACTCTACTTAAGTGTTTACACATAATTATTTACAGTATCAAAAAATAAAGTATATTGTTTTCATCATAATATAATTAAATATCAGTATAGAGAATTTTATCTATATATCAGATATCAGCAATTGCTTTTGCTGTCATTTTTCGCTACAATAGTTACAAGGAGGAAATAAACATGTTAAAAGAAGTATTAAACGTCGCAAAAGTTGCGAAAAAATCATCTCTCTTCTTAGGAGGGGTAGCATTTGGGACGCTTGGCTTGAAAGTCTTAGCAAGTAAAGAAGCTAAGAAAGGCTATTCTAAGGCCTTGGCTAAAGCTTACAAATTGAAAGATGGACTGGATGCATCTGTTTCTGTTGTAAAACAACACGGTGATGATGTTTTACAAGACGCTAAATATTTATACGAACAGGAAAAGAAAGAAGAACAATTAGATAGCCTGACAGGTGAATAATATGTCTTTTAAAGTGCTACACAGAGGATATCAACATATCCGATTATCGTCCTCGTTTTCACTGACCTTGGATATTCAAGATTATCTTCGTTCCTTGGCTAAAGATGAAAAAGGGATCGACTCTATTCAGTTTTATATGGATCAGCAGCACTTTACTCTACGTATGAAAGAAGGCTTCTCTGTATTAGAAAATGCAGAGGCCTTTTTAAAAAAAATTGACAAGGGGAAAGTTTCGGACTTGATGACTCTTCCCATTCGTAGAGAAGAGAGTGCTTATTCAATTGTATCGGGTGCAGCGATTAAGCGTTTGCTGTTTCGAAGTTTTGTACCCTACCCTATTCGTTATATTTGGACTTGTTATCAGGCTTTGGGTTATGTCAAAGAAGCCTATCAAACTTTAGCGCGCAAGGAACTAACCATGGAGGTCTTGGACTGTTCGGCCATTTTGTTGTCCTTGTTTATGAACCAATCCAAGACAGCTAGCAACATCATGTTTATGCTTGATTTGGGTAATCATCTGGATCAGTGGTCTTTAAAAAAAACAGCAACAGATTTGGAACAAAGCCTTCTTGCTAAAGAAAGTGATGTTTTCTTAGTGCGGGGAGACATGGTCATCAGCATCAAGAGTTCTGATGTTCAAGTAGGTGATGTATTAGTTGTCTCCCAAGGTAATGAAATCTTGTTTGACGGCCAAGTGGTTTCAGGATTAGGCATGGTCAATGAGAGTTCCTTGACTGGAGAGAGCTTCCCTGTTGAAAAGAAAGAGGGAGATTCTGTATGTGCGAATACTGTTTTGGAAACAGGAGAGTTAAGAATTCGTGTGACTGATAATCAGATAAACAGTCGTATTTTGCAACTCATCAATCTGATGAAAAAATCTGAAGAGAGTAAGAAGACAAAACAACGTCATTTTATTAGGATGGCAGACAAGGTTGTAAAATATAACTTCTTAGGTGCTGGTTTGACTTATCTGTTAACAGGTTCGTTTTCAAAAGCCATTTCCTTTTTATTGGTGGATTTTTCATGTGCTCTAAAAATATCCACACCTGTAGCCTACCTTACGGCCATAAAGGAAGGTCTAAATCGAGAAATGGTTATTAAAGATGGTGATGTATTAGAAAAATATCTGGAAGTGGATACTTTCTTGTTTGATAAAACGGGTACCATCACGACGAGTTATCCTTTGGTTGAAAAGGTTCTTCCTTTCGGAGATTATACTGAGAAAGATATTTTAAGAATAAGTGCATGTTTGGAGGAACATATCTATCATCCTATTGCCAATGCAATTGTTAAACAAGCTGAAATTGAAGGCATTGAACACGAAGAAATGCATGGCAAGCTTCAGTATGTTGCAAGCAAAGGGATTAAATCGCAAATTGATGGTCAATCGGTTGTCATTGGAAATTATGTACTAATGCAAGACGAACAGGTAAGAATTAGTTCTGAGCAGCTGGCCTTGATTGAGCAATATAAGACTCATTACAATTTATTGTTTTTGGCTTATAAGAAAGAATTAATTGGGATGTTTTGTATCCACACTCCCTTGAGAAGCGAGGCGAAAGTTGCATTGAAAAAGCTAAAGCGCCAAGGGAAAAAACTGATTCTGGCAACTGGTGATACGTTGGCTAGAACAGAAGAGTTGGTTAAAGATCTGCCATTTGACAACGTTTATACTGATTTAAAACCAGATGGTAAGTTTCAGTTGGTTCAGGAATTACAGAAAGCTGGCCGAACTATTTTGATGGTTGGAGACGGGTTAAACGACTCTGCTGCCTTGACGCTTGCAGATATTGGGGTTGTGATGAATGAAAGTGCTGATATTTCTAAGCAGATGAGTGATATTTTATTATTAGATAATCGTTTAGATTTCTTCGAGGAATTGAATTCTTTATCTGAATCGTTGCAGAAATTAATTCAAAGAAATATTCAAGAAACAGTTGTAATAAATGGAAGTTTAATTGGATTTGGGTTGTTAAATTGGTTAAGCCCATCTAATCTTTCGATATTGCACAATCTGACTACTTTAAGAATCGTCCTTCGTAGTCTTTCTATTAAAAGTAGGTAAGAGACCGAGAAGCTGAGGTTATAAAAACTAAAAGGAGTTGTCTCATTTGAGAATAACGGCTCTTTGTCAACTGTAGTGGGTTGGTGGAAAATTATACCCTGGAGAGGACCAAATTGGTTCTCTCCTTTTAAATATTGAAAAAACCATTGGCAGTGGACATACTTTAAGACTATATATTTCTGAAACTAGTTTCACAATACAAATATTGACATGCAATTATTAATTGGTGGATTTTAAGTTGACATCTACAAAGTTTAATGTTAAAATACATTCAAAAATATATTTGAATGAGGTGCTTTATGGTTCAAAATGTTGTTACTTCAATAATCCTGTATTCTGGGACAGCCGTAGACTTACTTATTATCCTAATGTTATTTTTTGCCAAAAGAAAAAGCAGAAAGGACATCATTAACATCTATTTAGGACAATTTCTAGGCTCTATTAGTCTAATATTCCTAAGTTTGCTTTTTGCATTTGTCTTGAATTATATTCCTAGTAAAGAGATTTTAGGTTTACTCGGTTTGATTCCAATTTTCCTAGGCCTCAAAGTTTTGCTTTTAGGAGATTCTGATGGAGAAGCTATTGCAAAAGATGGTTTGCGAAAAGACAATAAAAACCTGATTTTTCTAGTCGCTATGATTACTTTTGCAAGTTGTGGCGCTGACAATATTGGTGTCTTTGTCCCATATTTTACCACCTTAAATTTAGCGAATTTGATAGTGACTTTACTTACTTTTCTAGTCATGATTTATCTCTTGGTTTTTTCTGCCCAAAAATTAGCACAAGTCCCTTCTGTTGGAGAAACTTTGGAAAAATATAGCAGATGGTTTATTGCCGTTGTCTATTTAGGATTGGGGATGTATATCCTGATTGAAAACAACAGCTTTGACATGCTATGGGCTGTGTTAGGCTAGGAGAAAAAATTATGAAAAAAGATAGTATCTGTCAAGTGGATGTTATTAATCAACAAAATGTTACAACCGCAACGAACTACCTTGAAAAGGAAAAAGTCCAAAAATCACTTCGCATTTTATCAAAATTTACCGATAATAAACAGATAAATATCATCTTTTATCTCCTTGCTGTTGAAGAACTCTGTGTCTGTGATATAGCCTGTTTACTAAATCTCAGTATGGCATCTGCCTCCCACCATCTTCGTAAACTAGCCAATCAAAACATCTTGGATACTAGAAGAGAGGGGAAAATTATATATTATTTTATAAAAGATGAGGAAATCAGAGATTTTTTTAATCAACTAGGATAACAACTATTTTTACTACTTTTCCATGATTATATATAGGACTTATCTATGAAATTTTTTGATGAAAATTACTCACAAGAAAGACCTGCTCGTAGCAAATGTTTAAGAAAAAAGTATAATTTAAAGCAAAGCGACCTAGGTAATGCAGGTCAAGTTAGCCAAGTTGAAAAGGGAGGAATTTGAAAGAATTTGTATCTTTTATTTTTTGTTTCATTTATGCCCTATGCTACTGGAATAGTTAGTAGTCATTTCATGAATCATACGGCACAGCTCTTTTATGGACTAATCGTTATTGTTTCAACGGTAGCAAACTGGTTTTTACATAAAGTAATTGATAAACCCAATATAGATCAGAAAGAATTACTTGAAGCTACCGCACAATATAGGAAGTTATTGATACCTGACCTAATAATTAAAGGAGTGGGATTGATTCTGTCCTTAATTCTCTATCCTCCGATTATGATGTATAGTGTTTTAATTGCGGCATTTTACATCATAACTTTAAAAACACTATCCGAAAAAAGAGTGAATAACTAAAAAACGGTGACCAAAGTTAGGTGTATTATTTTAATGCTTAGAGACCTAAACTATTCCCTATTTTAAAAATATTGATTCAGATTTTATGAAATTAAAAAGTAGATATTGTTCAGAAAATCCTTGATATTACGCTGTTTTTAGTCCAACTGAAATCCATACTTTCCAAACCAGGTCTTAAGAAAGCTCGTAAAGCTAGCCAGTTCTCTAAACGTTAATTCGTTGCTGGAAAGTAGAATACAAACGAAAACACTTTGCATCTTGCAAGGTGTTTTTTGTATGAGAACTGGCGGTGCGCAATTAGGATAGCTCTAGCGACTTTAGTCGCATAGAGATATGCTATGCATAGTTGCCCCAAGAAAACAAGCGTAGCGATGTTTGATTGGATGGCAACCACTGCACTCAAAATGTTAATTCGAAAGAATTACTATACTTACAAAGAGCACCCTTCGGGGTGTTTTTTCTATACCTAAGATAAATGGAAAATAAAAAACCACCCTATCTTTCACAGTCAAATGTGACTGTAGAAAATAGAGTAGGTCTAGGATGTTAAAGACTATTTGTCGTCTTTATGAAAGATATTTTTAACGCCCTTGATAGCTCCTTCAACAGCTTCTTTTGCATCTTCAGCAACTTCTTTTGCTTTTGAAGCAACTTTTTCAGCAGTGCCTTCAGCTTCTGTTTTTGTATCGCCGGTTAATTTACCAAGGCCTTCTTTAACAGAACCTTTTGCTTGGTTCAATTTTTCTTCTAATGACATAGCGTCACCTCCATGAAGTTAGTAGTTTTTTCTCTGAATACAATACTGTTGATTTAAAAAAATAAAAAATATTTGTCTCAGATTAGAATGAGTATATTCTTTTTAAAATAGAAAGTCAAATTTTTGCTACGGCTAAAAAACAGGATCGCTTTCCGGTCACGAATAATGACCGACTAATAAGTCACGATATTTCGTTTTTCCAGCAAAGATTTGAAACGAAAGAAGCAAAAAACTTTTCTGTCTCCATTGAATTACATGGTATAATGGTCGTGAATGGAGACATCGTAACGCTGTTTTTTGAAAAAGAGAAGATAAATATGAAAAGAATCCTTATAACCTATCCTGTTATCAGTACTTTAGCTCTAATCTGTTTGCTGCTCGGTCTATTGACTTCCTTTTATGGGGATGCTATGTATGACCTATTGGCTTTTCATTCAAAGCCGGTGTATGGTTGGCAATATGTTAGTGGGACCCTGATGCACGGTAGTAAAGGAGCCCCTATCTGGTTTTTATGGGTCCATTTGTTGTTAAATGGACTCATGCTCCTTCCCTTCGGAGGACTGCTAGAAAGAAAAATAGGCTCTAGACAAGTCTTGATCGTTTTTGTGACGGCGACAGTCCTCTCTTCCATCGTTTTTCACCTCTTAACCCAGGAGCAGGACATTCAGGCAACAGGGATCTCTGCTGTAGGATACGCCTTTGTGACCGGAGGAGTCCTGCTCCTGCCAAAGATGTGGAAAGAATTTTCACTCACCGTAAAATGGTTTTATCTATTCTTAATTTTTCTATCTGGCCTCATGCTCTTACCAGCAATCACCGGATGGATCTCAACGCTATTGCATCTTTCAGGGGTTGTGAGTTATCTATTGGTTTTTATCGGAAGTAAAGTCTTGGAGGGGAGAAGCTAACTATTAAGACGGCTCCTCAGTAAGGTTTTCATCGTACTTCCTTGACTCTTCCTTTACCAGGCCGTATAATATTCTATATCAATGAAGAAATCACCTTTTGTCATTGTACAAAGGGTGATTTTATAACGAAAAAAAGGAGACACAATGGGGTATATCTCTACTATTAAAACGGCTGTTCAGCTCTTTCCTTTCCTGGCATTTTTGCTGACCTTGCCCTACATGATTTTGAATTATCGAAAATATGGTTCGGTCAATAAATTGCGGGTGCTGATTTTCTATTCTTTTATGCTTTACTTGATGACGGTCTATCTCTTGGTGATCTTGCCTCTGCCGGATCCAAGTAAGATTCATACTAGCTACTCGGAAATGGTCAATCTCCATCCCTTTGCTTTTGTGGTGGATTTTTTCAAGGAGAGCCCCTTTGATTTAGCGCAGACTGGTACTTGGATTCAAGCTCTTAAGCATCCAACTTTTTATGTGCCTGCCTTTAATGTCCTGATGTTGATTCCTTTTGGGATGTATCTGCGCTATTATTTCAAGTGTGGTTTTAAGAAAACGATCCTCCTGACAGCCCTCTTTAGTCTCTTTTTGGAACTGACCCAGTTATCAGGTCTCTACTTTATGTATCCGGGTCCTTACCGCCTGGCAGATGTTGATGATATTATTCAAAATACTACCGGTGGTGGAGTGGGTTATCTGCTCGGTTGGTTCCTGGTTTGGTTATTGCCGACACGAGACGAAATTGACGAGCATTCTTTCCGAGTAGGAACGAAAGTATCTGGTTTTCGGATGGGTCTTGCCTTCTTGATCGACTTTGTAATGCTATCCTTGCTTTACGCGGTAATCGAGCGTTTAGAGACGATTCCTTATGTAGCGATTTTGGCTGTTTATTTTGGTTTGATTCCTTTGTGGCGGGGCAAAACCTTGGGAATGGCTTTATTGAAATTCCGCTTGCATTTTGACAAGCAAAAATGGCTTCGCACCATCTGGCGGGGAATCCTGGTAGTAGGTTATTTCTATCTGATTCCTCAAGGGTTGTTCTATTTGATTTCGCTCTTGAATAGCGATTTGACGGACAATTCTCTCTTAACCCTGTCCATGATTTTATTGCTCTTCTTTGTGGTTTTATTGTACCTGATTCTCACTCTTGCCATCGTCTTGCTCAATCGTCGCTTTCCCTTTGACCGTCTAGCTGGGGCTGAGTATGAGAGTACGGTGCGCGTGAAGAAAGAGCTCTTAAAAGATGAAACTGAATCGTCAAAATAAAGAGAGTGGGACAGAAATCGGTAATTCGTTAGAATTCGATTTCGTCGTCTCACCTCCGCACAGTTGAGTAGGGCTGTAAAAGCTGATGAAATCAGCG
>JAWDWJ010000007.1:0-55170 GCA_032477695.1 Streptococcus parasanguinis | reverse complement strand
TCGTATTGTATGGTCTGCTCAAGTCTCTCCCTCTTTTGCGTCTGGTATGATAGATGGATATTTTGATCATAAGGTTCCGGATTTATTTTGGAAGCTTCTTGCTATCTATATTCTAAATAACATAGTTGGTGCTCTTCCATGGTCTGTTCCTTACGGAGTTGAAGAAATATCAGTAATGCAAAATCAAGCTAAGGAAATTTTAGAATGGTATGATGATATGAAGCAAATCATTCCTAGTTGGTATTTGATTGAGAAAAAAGCTGAATAATAAAAGAGTTGATTAAAGAAGAATTTGGTAGTTGGGACGTTAAAAGTAAAGAGACTCAACAAGTTTACAAGTTAGCAAGTAAATTTTTTAAGTGACAATTATCAGCTATAAAGTTGAAAAATGGTAACTATAAAATAGTTTCATTCTACATTTTAATTTTAAACAACAACTCAGTTACTTTCGTTCTTTAATATAGGAGTATACTAGCACCACATGTTGAGGCGGTAAGTTTGCTAGTCAAGGAGTAAAACGACGAAGATTAGCATTTACTTCCGCCCATGCGATAGCTGTCCGTGATTGACAAGTGCTAGCACGCAGACAGAACGGAGATAGCGAACCGCTGAGTGTGTCGCTCTGCTCGTAAAAGCTTAGAAACCTTTGAACGAAAGGGATAATGAAAGCCTTGATTGCAAGGCTTTTTGCTTTATGGTGGGTAAGTATCAGAGTGAGAAAATTTTTGGAATGAGTAGAAGTGATAGCTAGAAATTATCAGTTTCTATTTCCATTTACCCTGTGGGTACGTGTTTGTTTCCATTGACAAGGAGTTTGTGGGAATAGAAATGTACCCACCTTGTTTGAATCAAGTGAAGTGTAGTTGAAGGAAATCTGTTGAAAGCAATACTTCATTTTACCGAATAAGTAATAATTTAGGCAACTTCAAATCGATTAAAAAAAACTATTTTAAAGGTTAAGAGTAGACAAAAATTGTCCACTCTTTTTTGCAAACTCAATTTATCAATAAATGAAATGAGGGAATGTAAAATGAAATATTTTGAGGTTGAGTTAGAAAATCCTGATGAATTTTTAAAACTACAAACAGAAGATTTTGTGAAAGCTAATCGCTTGCTACTAAGGAAGATAATCCAGAGCGTTACAGTCTATGAAGAAAACTTCGTCATATCCTTTAAATCTGGCATCGAATTGGAAGTATGAGTCTCATTCCATAACTTTTATATTGAACATATCATCTTGTTGTGTTATACTATAAATTGATATAAACAAAGATGTAGGAGGAACCGAAACTATGACAGCCTCAATGCGTTTAAGATAAGCTGGCAATAAAAAAAGCAGAATCTATACCCGATGATAGGCTTTTTTGTTGTGCTTATTTATACGATATTGAGCATTCATTAGTTACGGTGAGGATATTGGTTATTTAACTATACCTTTATTTAACTATGTCTTTAATATGAATGTTTCCAAATTGTATGTATGCAGACCAAAAGCCACATTGTGGGGTTTGGCCTGCATTTTTTATTGCCTAGAATGCTATTCAAAATAGAAATTCAAGCAAAATAATATGCAGGAGATAATATAAATGGAAAAATACAACAATTGGAAACGAAAATTTTATGCAATATGGGCAGGGCAAGCAGTATCATTAATCACTAGTGCCATCCTGCAAATGGCGATTATTTTTTACCTTACAGAAAAAACAGGATCTGCGATGGTCTTGTCTATGGCTTCATTAGTAGGTTTTTTACCCTATGCGATTTTGGGACCTGCCATTGGTGTGCTAGTGGATCGTCATGATAGGAAGAAGATAATGATTGGTGCCGATTTAATTATCGCAGCAGCTGGTGCAGTGCTTGCTATTGTTGCATTCTGTATGGAGCTACCTGTCTGGATGATTATGATAGTATTGTTTATCCGTAGCATTGGAACAGCTTTTCATACCCCAGCACTCAATGCGGTTACACCACTTTTAGTACCAGAAGAACAGCTAACGAAATGCGCAGGCTATAGTCAGTCTTTGCAGTCTATAAGCTATATTGTTAGTCCGGCAGTTGCAGCACTCTTATACTCCGTTTGGGATTTAAATGCTATTATTGCCATCGACGTATTGGGTGCTGTGATTGCATCTATTACGGTAGCAATTGTACGTATACCTAAGCTGGGTAATCAAGTGCAAAGTTTAGAACCAAATTTCATAAGGGAGATGAAAGAAGGAGTTGTGGTTCTGAGACAAAACAAAGGATTGTTTGCCTTATTACTCTTAGGAACACTATATACTTTTGTTTATATGCCAATCAATGCACTATTTCCTTTAATAAGCATGGAACACTTTAATGGAACGCCTGTGCATATTTCTATTACGGAAATTTCCTTTGCATTTGGGATGCTAGCAGGAGGCTTATTATTAGGAAGATTAGGGGGCTTCGAAAAGCATGTATTACTAATAACAAGTTCATTTTTTATAATGGGGACCAGTTTAGCCGTTTCGGGAATACTTCCTCCAAATGGATTTGTAATATTCGTAGTTTGCTGTGCAATAATGGGGCTTTCGGTGCCATTTTATAGCGGTGTGCAAACAGCTCTTTTTCAGGAGAAAATTAAGCCTGAATATTTAGGACGTGTATTTTCTTTGATCGGAAGTATCATGTCACTTGCTATGCCAATTGGGTTAATTCTTTCTGGATTCTTTGCTGATAAAATCGGTGTAAATCATTGGTTTTTACTATCAGGTATTTTAATTATTGGCATTGCTATAGTTTGCCAAATGATAACTGAGGTTAGAAAATTAGATTTAAAATAAACAATATTGGAGGAATATTTATGTATCTTATTTTCATGTAACTCTTCCTGCTAAAATCGCAGGGTTTTCCCTGCATACAAGCAAATGAAAGCATGCGATTATAGACAGGAGGAAATGTTATGGAATTAATATTAAAAGCAAAAGACATTCGTGTGGAATTCAAAGGACGCGATGTTTTAGATATAAATGAATTAGAAGTATATGATTATGACCGTATTGGTTTAGTAGGAGCAAATGGTGCTGGAAAAAGCACTTTACTCAGGGTACTTTTAGGAGAATTAACTCCCCCAGGATGTAAAATGAATCGTCTGGGTGAACTTGCCTATATTCCCCAGTTGGACGAAGTAACTCTGCAGGAGGAAAAAGATTTTGCACTTGTAGGCAAGCTAGGTGTTGAGCAATTAAATATACAGACTATGAGCGGTGGTGAAGAAACAAGGCTTAAAATAGCACAGGCCTTATCGGCACAGGTTCATGGTATTTTAGCGGATGAACCTACGAGCCATTTAGACCGTGAAGGAATTGATTTTCTAATAGGACAGCTAAAATATTTTACAGGTGCACTGTTAGTTATTAGCCATGACCGCTATTTTCTTGATGAAATAGTAGATAAAATATGGGAACTGAAAGATGGCAAAATCACTGAGTATTGGGGAAACTATTCTGATTATCTTCGTCAGAAAGAGGAAGAACGTAAGAGGCAAGCTGCAGAATACGAACAATTTATTGCGGAACGTGCCCGATTGGAAAGGGCTGCGGAGGAAAAGCGAAAACAGGCTCGTAAAATAGAACAGAAGGCAAAAGGTTCTTCAAAGAAAAAAAGTACTGAAGACGGAGGGCGTTTAGCTCATCAAAAATCAATAGGAAGTAAGGAAAAAAAGATGTATAATGCTGCTAAAACCCTAGAGCACAGGATTGCGGCCTTAGGAAAAGTAGAAGCTCCGGAAGGCATTCGCAGAATTCGTTTCAGGCAAAGTAAAGCATTGGAGCTCCATAATCCATACCCTATAGTCGGTGCAGAAATTAATAAAGTATTTGGGGATAAGGCTCTGTTTGAAAATGCATCTTTTCAAATTCCGTTAGGAGCAAAAGTGGCGTTAACTGGTGGTAATGGAATCGGAAAAACAACTTTAATCCAAATGATCTTAAACCATGAAGAAGGAATTTCTATTTCGCCTAAGGCAAAAATAGGTTACTTTGCACAGAATGGTTACAAGTACAACAGTAATCAGAATGTTATGGAGTTTATGCAGAAGGATTGTGACTACAATATATCAGAAATTCGTTCAGTGCTAGCATCTATGGGGTTCAAACAGAACGATATTGGAAAAAGTTTATCTGTTTTAAGCGGTGGAGAAATTATAAAATTGTTGCTTGCTAAAATGCTCATGGGTAGATATAACATCCTAATAATGGATGAACCCAGTAACTTCCTTGACATACCAAGTTTAGAGGCTTTGGAAATACTAATGAAGGAGTACACCGGAACTATCGTGTTTATCACCCACGATAAACGATTACTCGAAAATGTAGCAGATGTAGTTTATGAAATTAGAGATAAGAAAATAAATCTGAAACATTAAATTTAAGGTAGTCGCTGGTCAGTATAGTCTGTTCTGGTTGGCGACTCCATTGTTAAAGAGTATAAAGACTTTAGATTTTATGAATATTAAAAATAGGAACAGTCAATTGAACTGCTCCTATTTTTCTGCTAAATATATTGTAGTTTTCTTATATGTATAATGATAGATTAGCGGATTCTCATCTACGGTACTTACTTCAAATATGAAGAAGTGATCGCGGTTATCTCTGGACTTTTCCTTATTGAGGACAAAGTAATTCTTACGTGAAGTCGCCATTGTTTTTAGGATATCATCAGTTAGGAAGGTCAATGGAATATTCATGTTAGAGTAGCGGTAGAAGTCACGTTCAAAATCTTGGTAGCTCTCGCTATAATAGTCCATTTGTAGGTGATTACGCTGAAACTCAAGCTGATTCATAGAGCACCTCCTCGACAAGTTCAATACTAATAATGTCTTTTAATTTCAAATTGATGTGACCTGTTGTAGTTTTTATCAAAATGAAATCTTTGGTCAGACTTGGTATTGTTCCAGTGTAGGAAACACGCTTGTTTTTTTCAATCACTTGAATGCGTGTGCGTAGCTGCCCGGCGTATACTTGACTGAGGAGTAATAATTTCTTCTCTAGTGATAAGTCAGACATGTACGTTACTTTGTTTGTATCATCAGAGAGTGCTGATGCATGTTCAGATAGGAAAAAGCCCATCCATTTTTGCATCTTTGTATCCTGGTACTCTCTTGCTGATTGAAATGGTAAATATGAACGGTCAATCATATCAAATCCTTTCTATGCAGAGGCAAGGGTATTTTTATCAAATTGAATCGTAAAACCTTGAATTCCCCCACCTGTGTAACATTCTTTAAAGCGATTGATTACCTCAGTATAGATTATCACAGATGAGCTTGTTGGCTTAATGCTAAATGTAAATTCCAATGGTAATCGGTTTTCAGATTTAGCATGTACTAGTCGTATCGATATTTCAGTTGTTTTGAGTTTTCTCTGACGAAGTTTTGAAGTTGCTGTTTCAACGATTCCATGTAAAAATCTTTCAAGCATTTCAATATCATTACATCCTTTGCTACGGATTTCTGAAAATTGTACTGTATTTTTTTCTTGTTTCATTTTAATCCCTCCAATCCACCCGCGGAATGACCACCGATAAGTTTACTGCGTTCAATATTTCTGGAACCTTCAGTTAGGACGGTTCCTTTTTGTATGGCTAAAAAACCAAACTGTTCTCTGACAACATCAATAGCTGTCTGAAGTCTATTATCTTTTTCAATTTGTTCTACATCATCAAAGAGTGATAGTAGAGTATAGCTTTCATCTACGAAGCCACTATAAGATACACCAATTTGTCTCACTGCACCAGAGGTGTATTTTTTCGGAATAATACAAGTACATGACTCACCATTGTTTTGGGGAGATTTGCGGGTTCAATTTTATTCTGAGCATTTATAGATTTTTTCATCTCAGTCCTAGAATAGCCAATATGAATAGAAACGACAGTAGTCAATACTAGGGCTACTGTTCCGTTCCACAGTATCATTTAAAAATCATTTTCACACCCTTTCGTCTATTAGTATAGAAGAAAGCTCTCAGCACATGTTGAGGCAGCATCACTGCTTGTACGAGCTTAGAAAAAATGTTAACGAAAAAGCCTTAGTGTCAAGGTTTTTTTGGTATCCTCAAAAAGGTAATTTTATAATTGACAATTTGTCAGTAGAGTAGTATAATTTATAAGCAGGAGGAATAAAATGCGAGATGTAAAAGATCCGGAAATTCGACGGGCTGAGATTATGGACGCTGCTATGCTCCTCTTTATGGAGAAAGGATATGCGAACACAACAACTCAGGATATAGTCGATAAGGTAAATATATCACGAGGTTTGCTATACTATCACTTTAAGAATAAAGAAGATATTCTGTATTGTCTCGTGGAACGTTATTCAGAGAAATTATTGAGTGTTATTCACGTGATTGTCTATGATGATGACAAAACTGCTATTGAAAAAATAAGAGCCTTTATAGATGCCACAATAATCTCTACAGATAACGTTTCAGCGGAAGGAACTGAGTTACAAAAGACGGTTGATCTTGAAGAAAATCGTTATATGTTAGATAAGTTATCTCATAAGCTCATTGAAAAACTGACTATATATTTTGAGAGGATAATAAATCAAGGCATCTCAGAAAAAGTATTTTCTGTAAAATATCCATCAGAAACAGCAGAATTTCTGATGACAGCCTATGTTTTTGTTTCAAATAACATAGGTATAAAAACTTCAAAGAAAGAAACTGTCAAAGATTACTTGAATGCATTTAAGATAATGCTGGAACAAAATCTAAATACAAAAGGACTCTTTAGCAATTAAAAAAGATAGAATGTTTGTAAAGAGAACTATGTACCGATAGCTAAATCAAAACAAGCTATCGGTATTATTTCAAAATATGACTGACAAATTGTCAATAGAGGTGAAAATATGTTAGAGATAAAGAATTTTAGTAAAAGTTATGGGGACAAGAAGGTTGTGGATAACCTATCTATTTCAGTACAGCCTGGAGATATTTATGGTTTTATTGGAGCAAATGGTGCAGGCAAAACGACAACGATAAAGGCAGTTGTCGGTATCCATGATTTTGAAGACGGAAGTATAATTATCAACGGTCATTCTATTAAAGAAGAACCTGTTATTTGTAAAAAAATGATGGCGTATATCCCAGATAATCCAGATTTGTATGAACATATGACAGGACTTCAATATATTAATTTTATTGCTGACTTGTTTGAAATTCCTACAAAAATACGCAAGGAGAGAATACAAAAATACGGTGATTTATTTGATATGACTGATCATCTTTCGGGGATAATTTCTTCATATTCACATGGAATGAAGCAACGAACAGCCATTATTTCTGCACTTGTACATTCTCCCAAACTGTTGATTTTAGATGAACCTTTTGTTGGGCTAGATCCCAAAGCAACTTTCCTACTAAAGAAAATTATGCATGAGTGTGTTTCAGATGGAGGTGCTATTTTCTTTTCAACCCATGTATTGGATGTTGCGGAAAAATTATGTAATAAGATTGCCATTATCAAAAATGGAAAGTTAATTGCAAGTGGCAATACAGGAGACGTCAAAGGTGATGAATCATTGGAGGCATTTTTCATGGAGGTGCAGAACAATGAGTAACATTTGGATACTGCTTAAAGCGCAATTGATTAATTTCTTTCCTATTAACGTGATTAGAGATTCACGAAATAAAAAACAAAGTTCAATGGCTATTGCGAGTTTTGGCATAATAACTCTTTCCTTATTTTGCTTTGTTTATAATATAATAACAGCGAAAACATTGGTACACGTCGGACAGCAGAACTTGATTCCAGCATATATGGTCTCTGTCTCAAGTTTTTCAATATTATTTTTGACAGTATTTTATTCGAATGGCATTTTATTTGGCAGTCGAGATATGGAAATTCTCCAATCCTTACCTGTTAAAAGTTCGTATATTATCACCAGCAAGTTCATGTTTATGTACTTATTGAATTTTTTAATAGGCTTGATGTTTATGCTTCCGGGTGGAATTATATGGGGCTTGAACGGAAGTTTAAACCTCCTACAGATTATATTGTATTTTACTTCTATAATTTTTGCCCCTTTGATCCCCATGTGTATAGCGGCATGCATGGGACTCGTTATTGTTGTCGCTTCATCTTTTTTTAAAAGAAAAAATGTTATCTCTCTTATTTTTTCATTTGCGATGCTAGGTATAATTGGATATTTTGCATTATCAGCTTTGCAATCAGGTGATGAAAGTAGTATTGGGGTTACTCTGGCTAAGCAAATTACTGGACTGTATCCAATTTCTAGACTATTTATGTCATACTACAATTTTCCAATGTACTATGGGATGGGATTTTATATAGTTCTTTCAATAGTCGTCTTTTATCTATTTGTCAAAATTGCTTCGTTGAAGTATGGACTACTTAATACACTTGCCAATACAAAATCAAGTTATGCTAATGACAAAGTATCTTATGAAAGAAAATCGGTATTTTTTTCCTTGTATCAAAAAGAGCTTGGACGATTTTTAAGTTCTTATATGGCAGTCTTGAATGCTGGGCTTGGAGTGATTCTTTTATGTGTCTTTAGTATATGTTTCCTGTTTAATTCTGTCGGTCAAATAGGAAATTCAGCAGGAATTGAAAATATAAATGAGTATCTTTCAAACTTAGCTCCCGTCTTTATTGCATCTATGCTTTCACTCAGTTGTCCAGCAGCTTCATCTATATCTTTAGAAGGTAAAAATATTTGGATTTTGAAAAGTTCTCCAGTTGAAGTGAAAACGATTTTAAATGCTAAGATAGCTGTCAACCTTACACTTCATTTGATTGGATATATGATTTCTGTATCTGTATTTATGCTGAAACTTGATATGAGTCCTATTCAAGTTATGAATCTAGTTATTGTTCCTATATGTTACTCCCTTTTTATAATGGTAATCGGAATTTCATTAAATAAAAAATATCCAAACTATGATTGGGACAGTGAGATGATAGTTGTCAAACAAAGTCTTCCTGTTATTGTAACTGGAATTATTAGTATGATTACGCTTATTACGCCTATTTTGCTTAATTGGTTTTTTAATCTTCCAATTATATTTGTTTTGCAAGCAGTATCAGTAATTTTACTGGCTATTTCGTTTAGAGTTTATATAAAAATGACCAAGTTAAATTTTATCTAGTTAAAGGAGGAAAATAAGATGAAAAATAGACTGTTAAAAGATATTTTGGTTTTGTTGGGAATGATGGTCATCATAGTCATTATTTGTGGGTTTCTCCCTGAGAAAGTTCCTATTCATTTCAATGCAAAAGGAGTAGCAGATATGTTTGCAAATAAATACTATCTTCTACTAGCTACAGTCATCCCTTATTCTGCATATTGGAAGTTTGTTAGGGAAAGTGATAATAAAAAGATTAAATGAAACACCATCTATATTTACAAATTGCATCAAAATTAAGAACGAAGATTTTAAGAGGTGATTATGCACCTGAACAACAAATTCCTTCAATAAGGAGATTAGCAGAAAACGAGAAGTGTAATCCGGCAACTGTCCAAAAAGCAATGAAAGTTCTCGAAGAACAGAATTTGGTTACTAGCTGTGGAACATTAGGATATTTTGTCATAGCAAGCGAGCAAGAAATAAAAGAGATAAGATATCAAGAATCTAACAAGCTAGTTAAAATTTTGTTTGAAAAACTTGGTGAGCTAGGCTTTTCAGAAGATGAGATTGTCAATTTATTTTTTAGAAAAGATGCTTAGAAGAAGTTGAATGGAAATTTATTAGGATTATTTGTGAAAGTATAGAAAAGCCTTGATTTTAAGGCTTTTTTCATTTTCCAATAAAGAACTTGACATTATTAGTTACTTCCACTTCTTCAAGTAATCCTGAGGAATAGACGACAACTTTAAAATCAAATAAGCTAAAAATGCTATAAAATCATTAAATTGATATTAAAGTATTTTTTTGTCAAAATAAACAATTGAAAAAATTTCCAGTTTTTTTAAAATCACTGTCTCAGATGACAATTCAATCAAAATATGATATAATACAGAAAAAGTAAAAATAACAAAAGTAACTTACCAAAGTAAAAGAAAAAAAGTAAATAGATAGCCACGGTGGATATTCCTTTCATTGTTTAGAAGGAGTTGCTGTGGTTATCGTTGTTGCTGAGCTAATTAATTGCTCTTATTACTTAGATGAAGTTACTTTTATTATTGAATTAATTTAAATAATAATAACGATCAATGAAAGTACTCATCGATATTCCCTTTATGCAGTTTAGAGCACAAAGGAAAATGGTACTGATTTGATCGTTTTTTTGTGTATTGACATCATAAAACACAGTCAGAACCTTCAGTCATAATAAACAAGGAGATAACATGAGATTTGTTGTATATAAACATTCGCTAATTCTAGGCGATAATAATATCGTTACAAAGCAATTGATTGCACTCAAACATGATGATGGTACATTACAATTCACTGATTTTCATAGATATGTAAAATCTGCCACAAAGATTAAATCTATTTCAGACGATGGAAACAAACGATTTTCATACGTTGTTAAGTTTTTGAATTTTATATACGGAACAGTTGGGGTTAACAATCTTGATCAACTAACTTTAGAAATGGTCAAGGAGTTTTTTATGCTTTATGGTTTAGGACAACTTCCAGAAGATAGAAAAAATAGAAAGAAAAGTACAGTCGAAAAATGTGTAAATGCAGTTCTTGATTTTTTAACTCTATACTTGAATGAACGAAAAGGAAAGGTTAAATTGAAGCCAAAAGACCTTTATTCTATCAATACGTTTACCAATAGACGAGGCAGAGTCATCAAAAGAAATGAGTTGAATTTTGAGGTATTTGTTGATGGAAGCAACACACAGAAGTCAATTTTTAGGGATATGCCAAACAGCGCCTTTGAAATGCTTTTTGCTCACATTGCTCAATATCACAAGGATTTACTTATGGTTGTTGCTTTGGGAGCATTTGTTGGTTTAAGACCATCAGAAGCTTGTAATGTAAGGCGTGAAGATAGCCCTTTGGGGGCAGGTATCATATTTCACCAAAGTGATAATCAAGTATTTAAAATTGAGATTGATCTGCGAAAAGAAATGCCCCTTAGAAGCGATTTAAAGCCAACTGGACGAATTAAAAAGGAAAGACTTCAAGCTGTACCTTATATCTTCTTAGAGGTCTTTTTAGACACCTACAATGACTATATGAGCTACCTAGAAGGTAAAAGGTATGAGAGAGATTATGGTCCATTAAGCCTTAACAAGCAAGGGAAAGCATTGTCATACGATGTGTACTATCAACGATTTCGTAAGATTATTCGCGAAGAAATGATTCCAATATTTCTTAAATCTGATGACCCAGAGGTTGTCTTTTTTGGTCAACTCTTGCAAGAAAATAATATTTCACCCCATATCTTTAGGCACTGGTACACCACACAATTGGTTTTGTCAGGTGTTAATGAAGTTAGTGAACTGATGTCTGCTAGAGGGGACAATTCACCAGAAAGTGCTTGGGTTTATTTACAAAATAAAGGAGAAATTGCAAAACAATATGGTCAGGTTAATAATGGTGTTTTTGAATATATGAACTGGCAAGCAGAAAAATTGTTTGGAGAAGATTAAAAGGAGTAGCTATTGGTAGTAGATTTAAAAAATTATCTTGAAAGAATATTAGTCGAGTTAGGTGCTGCTACAATAAAACACCGTGAGAAAGTCAGTGGATTCTTACTAGACAATGAATGGTTTGGTGTGTCTATAAATCTTGATGATTATACTATTTCTGAAAAAGATGCTGAAGTTCTTAAAAATCACATCAAAGACTATCTAACAACACCTCCTGGAATTAAGAGTATGGAAGGAATCTTTTCAAAAAAATTTCCTTCTACAAGTGAGTTATTCGTACAATTTGCTGAAGAAGAAAAGCTGAGTGAAACAAATCGTTTCTATCTACTTGATTTTTTAGCATACTACTTAACAAAAGATTTGTTTCTATATAGTGATGCTGAAGTAGAGACCTTAGTAGAAGTAGCAACAGAAGTTCTTACGAAGTCACAAGGCAATATCCTCATTCAATTTATTAAATGGCTACTCAATAAAGGCGTTACTCGTTATCGAGTAAGTTTTGAAATGACAAAGCGTTACACGATTGAGAGTGCAAATGGAGCGTATGAATTAGATGAATACCTTGGATTAATGTACTACCTATTCAACGAAAACTACATCATAAAAAATGATATGTTGTGTAAAGCAGCAAATTCAAAAAACTATGCAGATACATGGTTGTATCTAGGGTTACATTTTATTTGCGCACTAAGATCAACAGACTTAGAAAGATTAGGACATCCTAAATTAACAAGAGAACCATTAGAAGTTTTAGAAGCAGTAGTAGATGGAACTTGGAGTAGTAGTGAAGCTAGAAGGACTTTACTAAGTATTACAACAAGATTGACTTATTTAAACTTAACACCTAATAAAACCAAAAACGCTTCTAATGTTGCTCAGTTAAAGTTTCATGTCCCAGAAAGTTGTCAGGTTCTTATTGGAACGTTATTGGCTATCTGTGAGGCACATTTCCAACTTCAAATACCATACAATGCAGAAAATCCATTGATCAGACAAATTAAAACTTATGAAAAGATTACTAGTTATATGGGGGAGGAAATCGGAAATTTATTTTTAGAGCGTAACTTTAGTAGTCGTTCTGCAAACAAGTCCTACTTACAATCTGTCGCAATGTTAGCAGATGATGTTCTTGAAGAAAAGTCAGAACTGAATATTAAAGGTTATTTTCTAGCAGCATTAGCTCGTAGCCATAAAGGGGATTTTAATGAATTTGCACAAACTACAACAACGTATCTAAAAGATGCCCAACTCGGACAACTAAAACCTGAAATGGTTGCAAAAGAGCTATTTGAACGAGGCGTATTATCCATGATTCCGTCTATGCTCTTGACCATTGTAACTAGAGGAAAGTATAAAAAATTAAGTCCAAGCCAACAAACTCAAATGATTAAAAGTTTAGATTTAACGCCAATTGAAATTGAAAAAACGTTGGAATTGAGTATTAGGGCTGATTCACGTTCGCAACAAGCATTAAAAACTCTAGTTGAAAATAATGTTGATCCTGAACAATTACTGACGATCTGTCATCGAATTGGTAACGGAGAAGCTTTTTCTAAGCAAGGAGAGAGTATGTGTCTTTTATCTGCACTAGGGAAACTATGTTCCTATGATGACCGTCAGCATTGCGTCGGCTGTCAGTATGAATTACAAACAAAATCTACCTTGCTTTTGTTAATTGGTGAGTTTAATCGACTCAATAAACAATATCAAAAATTAAAGAATGAACTTGAACGAGGAAAGGTTCGAGCCATTCTTGAGAAGCAGATTAAACCATGTCTTACAGAAATGTTGCAAGCTTTATCAGAACAGTATGGCGAAGCTGTATTGTCTGATTATGAGGATATTATTAAGGAGTTAGTCAGTTGAATAATCAATCAAAATTATTTCGTAAAGTAAATGAAATTATCCTGTTTGATGACAATATGATTGAGAGCGCAAAAGAATGTTTTCAAGACTATGTTGAAAAAGGGATTATTCTAACCACCAATTTTGAAGAAAATAAATGGGAAACGACTAATGAATATTCTAACGTTAGCTTCATTTTTAACTTGAATAAATTCCAATATAAAAGGTTTTATGAACAAGTATTTCAATTATCTTTTGATGATTTTGTTACCTACTTAAAGAGTTTTATAGTGCTATCTATGGAACATCATGTTTTAATCACTCTCCAAGCCTTTTTAAGAGATATAAAGAAATTAGTCAAAGAACTAAAAGTGAACGAAGTCTTCTCATTAGCAAATATGAAGATTTCCAACCCCTCAGTATGTATAGATTTTCTTTCTACACTACCATGTTTAGAGAGTAACGAATTAACCCAACTGATTGAGCAACTAGATGAACTTTTAAATGTTAGTTATCAACTGAACACTAAAAAACAGCGAAAGTTAGCCCAATTTCAATCCTATTTTTTATTTAATGATATTTTAAACGACTATTGGGTTAAATCATTATCAGATGAGGAAAGATTGTTTTACTACCCTCTTTACTTATGGTGGCAAATAACAGCAGTAGTACCACTTAGACCAAGGGAGTTTTTGCTCACTCAGAGAAATTGTCTCACAGAAAAAGACGGAAAATATTACTTAACTCTCAGACGAAATAACTTAAAAGGAAAAGACAAGGGAGTATCCCATAAAATTTCAGAGGATTATTATTTAACAACTTACGAAGTACCATTTAAGCTTGCGAGTGAGATTTTAAATTATTTAGAGCTAACCAAAGACTTATCATCTACACAGTTAGATACCCTATTTGTGACAGACTCTCATTATCGGAAATGGAAACGTATTGCTAGTACTAAAAACCGTTTCTTGACGTACAGTAACTTAAATACAATTTTAAAATATTTCTTTAATGAGATTGTATCTCAACAGTATGGGTATTTTGTCCATCATATCAATTCCCCAAATCAATTAGACGATCATGAGATTAATTTCATTCATATTGGAGATACTAGACACATTGCAATGATCAATCTGATAGCAGAAGGAGCTAGTCCAGTAACAGCAATGCTCTTAGCTGGACATGATAGTATCACAACATCTTCACATTATTTTTCAAATCTGAGTCAGTTTATTGAATGTAGGAGCTATCAGCTTTATCGTAAATTAACAAACTCTCAAACGTCTTACGCTATAAGTAAAACTCAACATAAATACACCATTAATAAAAACTATGTTCCTCTTGATAATAAGGGCAGATGTTATTCACCTCGATTTGCGGAAGGTGATTATTCAGACTGTCTTAAAGTCATTAGCTCACATGCAGAGCTTGGTGCTTGTACTAGTTGTCCATTTTACAGAAAAGCTGGAAAAGATTATTTCTCTATGGATAAATCCTTTAAGAAATCAATCGACGAGGAAGCTTTAATTGTAGATGAGGCTATAAAAAGAGTTCGACAAGGAAAGGGGAATATAGAAGATATTGGTGAGGCGTTATTAAAACTTAAAACAGTTAGTCATTCTTATCAAGAATATCTAACTGAAAAACATTTATCCTTACAGGAGTTCTCAAATGGCGAGAAAGAAATATATTGATAATCAAGAATTGCTATTATTATTTGAACATTATTTACTGGAACATTGTTCGAATAATCCTAGACTATTCAAAATTCCACAGTTTGGAAATTACCTTAGAAGCAACGGATTTCCGCAGGTTGCAGACACAACGATTAGAAGAAACAAAGAATTTAGACAAACCCTTAATGATAGATTGGAACTATTTGAAGACGACACTTATCAAACAGTTATAACGTATAAAACTCTAGATGTAGAACGTTTCTTAATAACCAATAGAACCCCTAAAGCAATCAAATCAGCATTGATGGAACTTAACAATTATTATAAAAGAGTTGTTGATGCAGCAATAGAATATAAGGAAGAAGCCAGTAAGCTCAAAACAAGAGTTTCAGAGTTGAAAAATGAGGTAGCACAACTTAATGAAAAGAATGCTGAAATAAAGGAGCAGACAGCGTTAAACAAAGAATTATTAGAGGAAAACAAAAAGTTAAGGAATCTTCTTAAAACTAGTTTGTATCCTGATATTGCGAATGAATTGTTAAAAGAAGAGGGCTTGTTAAAATCTGATCAGCAACTAGTAACTAAGAAGTATCTTAGTGAGAATGTTATTACTTCAGACACAAAAATATCTTTTGAAAAACATACTCATACTGAAAAGCAAACAAGCAAAAGTAAGATTTTGGAAATAAAAGACTTACTGGATAACAAGACTAAGTATTAGGAGGAGAAAATGTCAGACTTAATCACTGATTTTCCAGCCTTATTGAACTATTGGGACTTTGACAAGAATATCAAAATAGATGTAGAAAAAATAACAATTACCAGTAAAAAACACATTAACTGGAAATGTCCTACCTGTTCTTATGAATGGAAAGCAAGTACATCAAAATCTTATAAGAATATTCAAAATCATTCAAAAATCTGTCCTGTATGTGAGCTTGGAAAAGTGTTCATAAAAGGGGAAAACTCTATATCTGCAAGGATTCCTAACTTTCTAAGGTACATAAACTTTCATTATGAAAATATAGAAACCATTCAGGAAGAGATTGATAATTTATCTTTTTCTTCAAAGAGGTTATTTCACTTCAAATGTCCTACCTGTCATGTTGGTTGGAAAGATGTAGCAAACACTTCTAAATTAATCAATAAACATAATCAAGAGCTTGTTCATGTCGGATGTAATGAAAGTACACATTTTGTACCTTACACTAAAGCATACCCTAATCTTCGGAAAATTTATCTTCCAGGGGAGCAAAACGATGTAGAGTTTAATGATTTGAAGTTAAGTGACAATGTTACAATCCCTAGAAATTGGAAATGCGACAAATGTGACCATATCTTTAAGTTGTCTATTGATCAGCTAATTTCAAGAATCAAAAGATATAGTTTCTATTGTACTAACTGTAAAGCTACATTCGATACCCCAATTAAAGTGAAAGCGAACCCCCTATTACATACAGATAGAAATCTTTTTAAGCAATTTATTCCAACTCATGTAAAAAGTAATATGATTGATAGTTTATCCAACATCTTAGTAAGATGGCAGTGTTTTAAATGTCATGGTCAATATGAATGTAGTGTTGTCAAAAGGCATCTTGAAGGCTGCCCTTATTGTGATAATAAATTGATGTTAAAAGGATATAATACTTTACAAGAAACTCATCCTTATTTAGAGAAATTTTGGGATAAAAGTAATGATAAACCTATTTCTGAATACTGGTATAAGTCTTCTAAATGCATAAATTGGAAATGCCCTTGCTGCAAAGTCAGTTTTTATTGTAGTCCAATTGAAATGATTTTAAGAACCGACTTAGAGAATAGTAATTTTCAAACTTGTCCTAATCGTTGTGATTGGGATACACTTGTTTTTAACAATGATATACTCTATAATTTCCCAAAATTACAGGAAGAATGGAGCGATAAAAATGGATTGCCTGTTCATTTAGCATTGAGCCACATCGAAACAAAAAAATATTGGTGGAAGTGTTCTGTTTGTCAAGGTGAATACCTTTGTTCAATTCCAATAAGAAAAGAAGTAATAGATAGCTGTCCATATTGTAATGATGAACAAGCATTAAAAGGTTATAATACAATTGCAGATACTTATCCTGAGTTGTGTGACCTTTGGAGTAGCAAGAATGTAGAAAAACCTGATGAGGTGACGAAATCGTCAGAAACCGAGAATAAAATATTTAATTGGATTTGTGATTGTTGTGATTTAGAATTTCAGGAGAGATTAGGGATTGTTCTAGGTGTGTTTACAAACAATAATTCTAATAGTCTCAATTCTATATGTCCTTACTGTAATAAAAAAATTCCTAAACCAAATGAAACACTAAGCTATGTTAAACCGTACTTAAACAATGAATGGGTAAAAGAACTGAATGGTGATATTGATACCTTCTTTTATAATTCAAATGCTTTAACCAATTGGATTTGTCGAAAATGTCACAGAAGTTTTAAAGCAAAAATTTCTGATCGCCACAAAAACGACCAATGTTGTCCATATTGTTCTTTTAAGAAGACTGCAAAAGGTTATAATGATCTTGAAACAACACATCCTTGGTTAATTAAAGAATGGTCATCATTAAAT
Organism: Streptococcus parasanguinis; assembly: GCA_032477695.1. Lineage (GTDB taxonomy): Bacteria > Bacillota > Bacilli > Lactobacillales > Streptococcaceae > Streptococcus > Streptococcus parasanguinis_Y. The sequence goes on along the minus strand of JAWDWJ010000007.1, from coordinate 37,466 downwards.
AAACAAGAAATGTCTTCAGTAAGGGCAAGTTCAACATATAATGCATGGTGGAAATGCCCTGTATGTACTGGAGAATATCAGAAAGTTATTAAAGAAAAATTTTACAGAGAAAATTCTTGTCCATACTGTAGAAATCAAAAAGTATTAAAAGGATTTAACGATTTAGCAACAACGCAACAAAGTCTAATGAATGAGTGGGATTATCTAAATAACTCCTTGATAGTAAGTCCAACTGAAATTACAGAGTTGAGTATTCTGCCTGTATGGTGGATATGTCAAGAAAATCTTAATCACCGTTACAAAATTCAAGTAAAAGAAAGAATGGCATACAAAAAACGCAATAAAAGGTCGTGTTCCATTTGCAAAGGCCACAGAAGAAAGCAAGAACACTTTGTACAGTTTGAAAAAATATAGATAAATAAAAACACTCTAAATTTCATTAAATTGATATTAGAGTGTTTTTTTATTGTCAAAATGTACATTTGAAAATTTTTTAGTTTTCACTTAAATAAAGTACATTTTCAACTGAATTGAGAGTAGTAAAAAATTCCAGTGTTCACTTAAATAAAGTACATAATTGAGTATAATTGGCTTAAAAAATTTTTTTGGTTATGCTAGTGATACAAAACAGTCCTATATAACCCCTATAACATCTTTCCGAAAAACTATAATTTTCTTGAAAAATATATATGGCTATGCTATACTACTAGTATAGAAAGATTTGGAGAAAAACATGAAACGCGAGATCTTATTAGAACGGATTGATAAACTCAAACAAGTCATGCCCTGGTATGTATTGGAATATTATCAATCGAAACTGGCCGTTCCCTACAGTTTTACAACTTTGTACGAATACTTAAAGGAATACGATCGATTTTTTACCTGGGTTTTGGAATCTGGTATATCGGATGCTGACACCATGGCCGAGATCCCCTTAGACGTTCTGGAGCACATGACCAAGAAAGACATGGAATCCTTTATTCTTTACCTACGTGAACGTCCTCTACTCAATGCCAATACGACGAAAAACGGTGTTTCCCAAACAACCATTAACCGTACTTTATCTGCACTTTCTAGTCTCTATAAATACTTGACTGAGGAGGTTGAGAATGAGCAAGGGGAACCTTATTTCTACCGTAACGTCATGAAAAAGGTTGCTACCAAGAAAAAGAAAGAAACCTTGGCTGCTCGAGCTGAAAATATCAAGCAAAAACTCTTTTTGGGTGATGAAACAGAAGGTTTTCTTAACTATATCGACCAGGAGTACCCGCAAACCCTCTCAAATCGCGCCTTATCCTCCTTTAATAAGAATAAAGAGCGAGATTTAGCCATTATAGCACTCCTTCTTGCCTCTGGTGTCCGTCTCTCTGAAGCAGTCAACTTGGACCTTCGTGACCTCAATCTTAAGATGATGGTGATTGACGTCACTCGAAAAGGTGGAAAACGAGACTCAGTCAATGTTGCTGCCTTTGCTAAGCCTTATTTAGAGCAATATCTTGCTATTCGAGACAAACGATACAAGACAGAGAAGACCGATACAGCCCTCTTCTTAACCTTGTATCGAGGTGTTCCAAACCGGATTGATGCTTCTAGTGTTGAAAAGATGGTGGCCAAGTATTCAGAAGACTTCAAAGTCCGCGTAACCCCCCACAAACTGCGGCATACTCTTGCAACCCGTCTCTATGATGCTACCAAATCCCAAGTTTTGGTCAGCCACCAGCTAGGACACGCTAGCACACAGGTAACAGACTTGTATACGCATATCGTTAATGACGAACAGAAAAATGCCTTGGATAGTTTATGAGATACATAATATAAATTATGTAATATTTCAGCGTTAGAAAAAGAGCGTAGGATTTTTTATGAAATCTTACGCTCTTTTATTCTTTCTATAAAAATTCGATCCAATAATTACGGTGTGGCTCAATAATGACTGGTTTTCCCCAGAATGATTTTAGATAGACCAAGTTTGCAGGGGTGACCGGTCTTTTTTCACCATTGAACTTCTCTGCACTCTCTTCCGTTAGAAAGCATTTAACTGCTTCATATGGTGTACCATCGCTCGCTATTCGATCAATTCCTAAATAAGCAATTTCATCACCTGTTTTTGGAAAATCTGTAAATAGTTTACCAATAAAATAAACCGTCTTATCTTTCATTAATTCATAAGCCTTACTATTTTCCAGTCTGTTATTCGCTGCAGCGTACATAATACAAAAACTATCTACAATATCTTTCAAAGGCATTAATTCTTCTTTGCTGACGATAATTTCGTCGGGAGCAAGTCCACCAAGGATTAAATTTTTATAATGAGGTTGCTGGATGATATTATCTAAAGCCATTCCTAATGGTAGTTGGACAGCTTGATAGCCTAATGGTTCGAGCTCTTGCTTTTTCCGGTCAAGGTGTTCTTGTGTAATACTGATATTCAAATCATATGGACTTGAAGGTTGTTGCTTGCTAAAAAAAGCCACTACTATACGATCTAACTGTTCAAATAGACCAAGATTTTCAACTGGAATTTTCATCATCGAATATGAACCCCTTTTTTGTTGAGATTTCCTCTATATTCTACTCTCATTATTTTTGAATATCAAGAAAAGAGACCGTGTCATGAACTAACTTTCGTTTTACAACTATATTTTCTCACCAGGCATAATTTTTCTCACCGCATGTAACCATGGCTGCTAATAACTCCTCTGGTGTCAGTTTCTTCAAGCCTCCATAGGTTGGATCCTGTACATGTGTATCGGGGTCTAGATAATAGATTGCTGAGATGTCCTTGCCATCTGCTGTCAATTCATAGCCTACTCCAATCACATTATGTTCCCCACTTTTTCCAGGATAGATTTGTGCCACATTGAAGGTGTAATAGAGAGGATAGCCATCATCAATATCTTTGCGCACGCGTTCTTTAAAGATTCGGATATCTTCAGAATCTGGACGAGCGTCCGTTACAGTAGCTAGTCGATAACCAGCTTGATTTCCACTTGGTTCTGGATAGCCAAATAGATTCTGATTCAATACGCGAATCGCATCTCGATTATGAGTCCCATAGGGATTATAAGTCCCCATTTCCTTAGCTAATTGATGTTGAGAGACGCTAACCCCTCGACTAGCCAGCATCATATGGACTGTCGCTGGAGCACAGAAATACCATTCTTCTTGAAGTTTTAAAGAAATAGGCAATAGTTTTCGGATCCCTTGATTCTCTTGGGACGATGTTCCTTGTTTGACCGATTGAGAAGGTTGCGTATTCTCTTTCAATGAAGCTTGTTCCTCGCTTGAAGATGGCAAGGTTTCCTGACTACCGGCTTCCGTTCTGCCTTCCTTGATTTTTAATCGCTCTACTACTTCTGCTGGCATTGGTGGATTAGGTTCTGTACGCTCCTTCGTTTTTTCACTAACTGTTTTTGATGAAGAGGATGTGACCTTACGAGTGCTAGAAGGACTTGTTTGGCTTCTTTTTTGTGTCTCTGTACAGCCAGATAAACCAAGCAAAGCTAGAAATACAAGAAATAAATGAACTTTTCTCATGATTTTTCTCCTTTCTACCATTCCTGATAGCGCATTACGGAGTTTTCATTTCGGTAGATTTCACCTTTTGGAATCTCACTATCCTTCTTTTTGAATTGAATCCATAGAATCCCTTTATCCGATAGTAAAATGGGGCCATGATCATATAAATAATGAATCCGATGCTTTAAATCCCACAAATAATATTGAGATTTAACACGCTCCTCACTTCTTCTTTCTCCCATATATGTGAGATAAATATTGCGATATATGGAGGTTTCTGCCTGTGAAGTAGAAAATATCTTCTTATAGTTTTTATTTTCAAAGGTAAATGAAGCGTCTTTATTATTTACAACCAAGTAAAGGAGTTTGTGCCCATTCGTCAATAAATCGACATAATAGCGTTGATCATCCTTTGTTTGATCTATAACCTTTTTCTGCCCATCACTTAAGGAGTAGGCTACAATTTTTGTGGTTAAAGCTGTGTTATCAATTTGTACATAATACAAGTAATCTTTAAAGACATTCGGAAAACCGCTATTTTCTGATTCAATCGTCTGATGAGACCCTGTTTCAAGGTCAAATTCTTCAATTTGATATAGGCTATCGCCTACTTCATAATTTATAAAGAGTTTCTGGTTGGATCGAGCTACTTGAGTAACTGGAACCGTTCCAATAGGTTTCCTATCGATCAGTGTCGTTAAAGATTTGTCTTTTATCTTCCAAAGATAGTAAATCCCTGTCTGATTGAGTTGATCATACTCTTCAAAAACAACAATATCATGATCTACATAGCTAACAGCCACATGAGTCAGATTAGATGTCTTTTCAACATCTTTTATCTTTTGAAAGTCCTTGGTATGTAAATTCATACAGGCAAGATAATTCTGATCTTCGTGTCCTTGGTCAACAGCCTCGCCATAAGCAATCCCATCATTTGACAGCGCGGTAGGTGTAAAGATTTTCCCATCTGGATAAGGAATAGGAATAGAATTTTTTAATAAATCTTCTGCCTTTCTTTCCTCGAATCCTATTTTCCTAGACACATTGGTACTACCGGAAGGAGATTTTTGGGGTGGCCCTACAAGAGTGCAGGCTGATAAGAGTATGATAATCCCAATGATGATAAAACTTAAAAATTTTTGTTTGACAAGATCTTTTTTCTTCATCAGCCTATACCTCATGAATAGCTAGCTATAAAAGATAATGTAGAAAATCAAACCATTCTTCAGCCATGGACTAGTTGAGTTTTATCACTTCGTCAGCTTTTTCCCAAATCACTGGATTATGGGTTGCGATAATGATTATACGCTCTTGATTCTTTAACATTAAGAGCAAGTCCATCACCTCTTGTGAGGTTTCTGGATCCAGTGCTGCAGTTAGTTCATCTGCCAAAATTAAAGGTGGATCTTTTAAAATAACTTTAGCTAATGCGACACGTTGCGCCTCTCCCCCCGATAATTCATAAATCTTTTGATCCAGAGCAAGGTAAGCCAATCCTACTTTTTTGAGCACTTCTTCCTCTTGCTGCTTCTTCTCTTTTTTCGTTAATTTTTGCCCAATCAATCCCAAATCTAAATTTTTAGCGATCGTTTCGTTTTCAAGTAGGCCAAAGTTTTGGAAGAGATAACCTAATTCACGCTTAAAGAAGTGATGCTGTTTGATTTGTTTCAGTTCTTGCCCCTGATAGCTTATACTCCCTTCTTCATAAGGCTCTATCTTCGCCAAAATATTAAGCAAGGTTGTTTTACCACACCCACTATTTCCGATCAGAGCATAGACCTTACCTTCTGTAAATTGCAAGCTCAAATCTTGAAAGACAGTTCGTTGGCCAAATGATTTGGTTAAATGTTCTACGCTAATCATATTAGGCTCCTTTCAGTACAGTGGCTAACAAGTGGTCTTCTTTATGAGACCGGTACAGGAGAATGAACCAAGCATTAGTAATAAATAGCAAGAGAGTGACAAGAGCAATCCACCATTCCGAAGTGAGAATGATTACCAAGAGGCTTCCTAATAGCAAGAGGCTACTTTCTGAGAGCAAAATCATTTGGTGAATGTTTACAAATCCCAGACCTGCAATCTTCTTCAAGAAGATTTGTTTTCTAAACTCTTCAAAATATAGGAAATTCATAGTGTTAAAAAGAAGAACAGAGGTTGCTATACCAAAGACTCCTCCTGCAATCGCCATGAGATTTTCTATTTGTATTTTTTGGGCCATTTGCTGGTAAACGTCCACTGCATAGTCGTACTGACTAACACTTTTTTCAAGATTATACTCAGCGATTAGCTTCTTACTATTCTGAAGCCCATTAAAATAAAGGTAGGAATCAAGGTGGGTGAAATATGGATTCTCATAGCCTCCAAAACTTTCAGGTTGTATAACCACTAAAACAGGATCTGTAAAGAATTGCTGATAGCTGATTGGTGTGTTGTTGTAGATAAAGCGTTTTTGATGATTCGGAATATACGTTACCTGCGCCTTCATTGATAAGGTGATATTTCCTTGATCATCTCGAGGAGATAGATAATCTTCATATCGTTTGATCATCTCCTCTTCTCGACCTTTTAATTTTTCCGGAAGTAACAGACCAAATTCCCCTGCTTGTAAGTGATTTAAGTGATCTTTTTCTTCAGGAGAAACTGGAACACCTTGGATTTCGAGGTAATTTGGAGTTACATAGAGAGTTCGTGCAAGAGGATCGTAATCTGTGATTGAAAACTCTTTACCTGTACTAGGATCCGTCATAACTCCTTTTGGACTAAAAGATACGAGGTGATGATAAGCTAAAAGACCACCATTTTCAATGCCAGACTCGATGAGCTTAGACCATTTTGCTCTGTTCTCAATTTGCGTCTCTTTGTTTGTTTTCTGTGAAAAATCCTCCCGACTTGTACTAATTTGGACCCAATTCGACTGTTTTAACCAAGCCTCACTTCCCTCTCGGTGAGTTTGCCAGACTGATCCATAAATACTGATTCGATGAATCGCAAGGCCAATTAATGCCACAGCGAGAAATTGACAAATAAAGAGGAAAACCAATATGCGCTTCAATGGAACCTTCCCTTTTAAAAGGGGGACTAAATGAATCGTTTGAATACTATATGCAAAGAGGAAGGATAAGAAAACAGACAAAATTAGTAAAATCCCATTGTAAATAATACTACTGAAAATGACGATGGAATAGGAAAAAGGTGTCAATTGAAAGCAATAAATCAGAACAGCACCAATTATACTTGCGCCAATACATCCCAAAAGCAACTCTATACTATCATCTTTTAGAGAATGTCCGAAAAGTTGCAAGCGTCTCATTCCTGAAATATATCGAATCCCAGCACTTCTCATTTCTTGTGTTTTTTGAATAATCGTAAAAGAGCTAAAACTAATGATAAAAATGACTAAGGCAAGTGATTGTGAACCTGAGCCAAAAAAGGCAATAAAGGTCAGCAGAAGATTTGGTTTCTCAATAAAAGTTTGTGAGAAACCAAGAGTATGAAGAGTTTGATCCAGCTTTTCAGTTTCCAATTCACCTGTTAATACATAATAATTCGTTAGCAGGCTTTCTTTGGCAGCCAGTTCTTTCTTCTCTCTTTTAATCCCAAGAGGAAGTTTTCCCTCTCCGTAGATTTCATAGGTGAAAACAACCTGCCCCTTAGAGTCTGTTCTTTGTATCTGACGGGCAATTATACTATGATTTTCCCTTGCCAAGCGGTCTAAACTGGAAGATAACTCTTCATATGTGACGCTCTTATCTTGTCTTACCACACCTACTACCGGAAGACTGCGGTGGATAAGCGTATTTGGAGAAATAAAGGCAATCCAAATCAAAAAGCTATAGATGAAAAGGTTTGATAAAATAATAAAAACACGTTTCATATCATCACACTTTCTAAAGCAGAAAAGGAAAGTAATACCTAGCTAGTCAATTAATTTCGTTGTTTAATAATTACTGAGTTTTATAAATTACAGTTACATTCTTTGTAAGCGAATACACTTTTCCACCTTTACTATACTACAAAATCCTTAGTAAAACAATAATTTCTATGTGAAACTAGTTTCAAAAAAAGAGGCTGGGACAGAAGTCCTAGCCTCTAAATTGTTTTTATTTTGTCGAGCAAGACGCAGTGGTTGAGTGGGCTCTACTACGCCGATTTCATCAGCTTTTACAGCCCTACTCAACTGTGCGGAGGTGGGACGACGAAATCGAATTCTAACGAATTACCGATTTCTGTCCCACTCTCTTATGACTTTATTCCACCACAGCCTCAGCAATTTCTTCTGCAGTGATTCCTGCGAAGTAACGACCTAGGTTAATGGTTTGAAGGGCTTTAAGAACGTCTTCGCGTTCGTATTTGACACCACGAAGGACATCTTCTACTGCTGCAACATCTTCGATACCGAAAAAGTCACCGTAAATCTTGATGTCTTGGATTTTGGATTCAATGACATTTGCGAAGATTTCAACCTTACCGCTTGGGAATTTGGTGCCACGACGGACATTGTATTCAGGGGACTTCCCATAGTTCCAATCCCAGCTACCGAACTTGGTTTCCTTAATACGATTGATTTCAGCCAATTCTTCATCCGAGAAGACATATTCTGTCATCTCAGGATATTCTTTCTTCATGTAGTCCAAAAGTAGGTCACGGAACTCTTCAACCGTGATTTTTTCTGGCAATTCATCGATGATATTGGTCACACGAGCACGAACCGATTTAACCCCTTTAGACTCGAACTTGTCTTTAGATACCTTGAGAGCATTGGCAAGGACTGACAAATCAACGTCAAAGAGAAGGCAACCATGGTGCATGATCCGACCATTGATGTAAGCTTGGGCATTTCCACAGAATTTCTTGCCGTCAATCTCTAAGTCATTACGACCTGTAAATTCAGCCTTAACCCCAAGTTGAGCCAAGGTATTGATCACTGGAGTCGAGAAGCTCTTGAAGTCAAAAGCCTTGTTTTCATCTTCTTTTGAAATGATGGTGTAGTTGAGGTTGTTCAAATCGTGATAAACAGCTCCACCACCACTGATCCGGCGAACCACTTCAATCCCATGCTCCCGAACGTAGTCACGGTTGATTTCTTCAATGGTATTTTGGTGACGGCCCACAATGATCGATGGTTTGTTGATCCAAAGAAGGAAGATTTGATCCTCGTCTAAAAGGTGTTTAAAAGCATATTCCTCTAAAGCAATATTAAAAGCAGTGTCATTTGAATAATTAATAATGTATTTCATAGTAATTCCAAAAATTCGTTTTATAAATCCTACTCATAGCAGGATGAGCATTAGACAGAAATAGTTGAATTTCACTTAATTTTCTGAAGTAGTAAAAAGAAATGTAACGAGTTATCGTTACATTTCTCGGAAAAATTGAGACAAGTGGCTCAATTTTTAGGCATGGAACTCTAATAGAGGTCGCTGCCGTCCGTACTACTTTAAGAAAATCTAATTGAAAGAATGATATTATTTCTTCTTAGGTGAGTGAACTGCCAAGCCAAGTACATCCGCAAAGGCTTCGTACATCACTTCTGAGAAGGTTGGGTGCCCATGGATGGTCTTGAGCATTTCTTCTACAGTGATTTCCATCTCAATGATAGTTGAAGCTTCGTTAATCAATTCAGCTGCCGCTGGACCAATGATGTGAACCCCAAGAACTTCACCATATTTCTTGTCTGCAATGACTTTTACAAATCCTTGAGCCGCATCTGATGCAATGGCACGTCCGTTAGCCGCAAAGTTGAATTTACCGATTTGGATATCATATTTCTCACGAGCTTGTTCTTCTGTCAAACCAACAGCCGCAACTTCTGGAAGTGTGTAGATAGCTGCAGGAGTCAAGTTCAATTTGGCAACAGCGTGGTTTCCCTTAAGGGCATTTTCAGCCGCTACTTCACCCATACGGAAGGCAGCGTGAGCCAACATCTTCGTACCGTTGATATCACCTGGCGCATAGATACCTGGAACAGATGTTTCCATATATTCATTGACCTTGATACGACCACGGTCTAATTCAAACTCAACTTCTCCGATTCCTTCAAGATCTGGAACACGACCGATTGAAAGAAGAGCTTTGTTTGCAATGATATCGTCTTTTCCTTCAACCTTGATACGAAGTTTGCCATCTTCTTCAATGATTTCTTGCAGTTTCGTATCGGTCAAGATTGTCATACCTTTGCGTTCAAGGATCAAACGAAGGTTCTTAGATACTTCCGCATCCATAGCTGGAACAATGCGGTCCATCATTTCAATAACAGTTACTTTTGAACCAAAGGTCATAAAGGCTTGACCAAGCTCGATACCGACAACCCCACCACCAATGATCACAAGGCTTTCTGGGACTTCATTCATATCCAAGATGTCATCACTCGTCATTACAAGGGAAGACTCCATACCAGGAACGTTAATCTTGCTGACTTTTGAACCACCAGCAAGGATAATTTTCTTAGTTTCAAGTAACTCAGAACCATTGACCAAAACATTCTTATCTTTCGTAATGGTACCGATCCCCTTATGAACATCCACTCCGTAGCTACGAAGAAGTCCTGCAACACCACCAACCAAAGTATTTACGACCTTGTTCTTAGTTTCAAGAACCTTGTCCATATCCACTGTGAAGCTAGGATTGTCAATGATGATCCCACGGTTTGCCGCATGACCGATATTTTCAATGATTTCAGCGTTGTGTAGGTAAGTCTTAGTTGGGATACATCCGCGGTTCAAGCAAGTTCCACCAAGTTCAGATTTCTCAACAAGAGCAACCTTACCACCTAGTTGAGCTGCTTTAATAGCAGATACGTAACCAGCAGGACCCCCACCGATCACTACGATATCATAAGCGTCATCGCTCTTATTATCATCGTTTGAAGCACTTGCTGCAGTTGGTGCTGGACTCGCTTCTGGTGCTGCTCCTCCAGCGGTTGGGATGTTTTCCCCTTCTTCACCAAGATAACCGATTACTTCTGTTACAGGAACAGTTTCTCCATCCCCTTTCAGGATAGCAATTAAGTACCCGTCTTCTTCCGCTTCCAACTCCATGCTGACTTTGTCTGTCATAATTTCAAGGAGAACTTCTCCTTCTTTTACAAATTCGCCGACTTTTTTATTCCACTGAACGATTTGTCCTTCGGTCATATCTACGCCGGCTTTTGGCATAATTACTTCTAAGGCCATTTTATTTCCCTCTTTTTCTTGTTTCTATTCTCTCTCGTTGATTAGACCAACATTGAAATCGGGTCTTCAATCAAGGCTTTCAAGTCTTTCATGAATTTGGCACCAGCCATCCCATCGACAACGCGGTGGTCAATGGTCAAGCCCAAGCTCATGATTGGACGAATGACAATTTCACCATTTACAACCACTGGTTTTTCAACCGTAGCACTAACTCCAAGGATGGCAGAGTTTGGTTGGTTGATAATCGGTCCAAATGACTGAACGCCAAACATTCCTAAGTTACTGATGGTAAAGGTTGAGTTTTGCAATTCACTTGGAGCAAGCTTACCATCCAAGGTACGTCCGATAACATCCTTGAAGGCAACGACCAACTCTGACAAGGTCATCTTTTCAGCATTGTAGACAACTGGAGTCATGAGTCCATTGTCCATCCCAACTGCCATCGCTAAGTTGACATAATTGTGAGTGATGATGGTTTTGCCATCTTCTGTTAATGACGCATTGATGTATGGATGTTTCATCAAGGTCTTAACCACTGCTAGAGAAAGCAAATCTGTTACAGTGACTTTCTTGCCAGTGGCCTCCATAATTGGATCCAAAACCTTCTTACGAAGGGCCAACATTTGAGACATATCAACGTCATAGTTCAATGTAAAGGTTGGTGCTGTCAAGTAAGATTCCACCATCCGTTGAGCGATCACCTTCCGCATTGGTGTCATCGGAATCCGCTCGATCCCACCATAAGGTGTCATATTATCTGGAGCTTCCTCCACCTTCTCGATTTCAGCAGGTGACTTAATGGTCTCATTCTCAATATTTTCAGGAAGGAAAGCAAGGACGTCCTTCTTCATGATCTTACCACGATGACCAGTTCCTTGGATTTCTTGCCAAGCAATATTGTGTTCTAATGCAATTCGTTTTGCAAGTGGTGAAATGCGAACCACATTTGTGTTTTTATAGGTTTCCACGTCTTCTTTGTGGACACGACCGTTTGCGCCTGAACCAGAAACATCATAGAGGTTGATCCCAAGATCATCCGCTAATTTTCTAGCCGCAGGAGTCGCTCTTAGCTTATCATCAGCCATGACTTCTCCTATTCTATTACAAGATATTAAGGACGTAGAGGACAAAGAAAAAATAGGAGATTGACGCTGTGTTCGATGAACACAAGGAAATCTATCTTTTTTTCACGGTCCTCCGTCCGGATTCAACTCTACAAGCAACTTGGACACGGAACGTGTCTCAAGTTGCTACGGTTGCCGCTATCAGGCGGTCAACCTAGTAGACTTACTAATTCGTTCGTCGAATAGAATCGATTCGACTCACTCATGTCGCATTTTATCTATTTCAAAATGAAAGATAAAACTACGAATATATTACATAATTTAAATTTTGTATTATTCTTTGTTATACGTTTTACGAATGGCATCTTTGATGCTTTCAACTGTTGGAATCATTGCATTCTCAAGGTTTTGTGCGTAAGGCATTGGCACATCTTCCCCCGCACAACGGCGGATCGGTGCATCCAAGTAATCAAATGCTTCTGATTCAGAAATGATAGCTGAAATTTCACCGATATAGCCACTTGTTTTATGAGCATCATTGACAAGGACTACTTTTCCTGTCTTCTTGACAGAATTAATGATGATCTCTTTATCGAGTGGGACCAAGGTCCGTGGGTCTACTACTTCTACTGAGATGCCTTCTTCTGCCAATTCTTCAGCTGCTTGCATCACGCGACGAAGCATTTTCCCGTAGGTTACGACAGTGACGTCAGTTCCTTCGCGTTTGATTTCTCCGACACCAAGTGGAATCGTGTAGTCTGGATCAACTGGCACTTCCCCTTTTTGGTTGAATTCTGATTTGTATTCAAGAATGATAACGGGGTTGTTATCACGGATAGATGACTTGAGCAGTCCCTTCATATCCGCTGGCGTACCAGGAGCAACAACTTTCAAACCAGGAATATGAGTAAACCAAGATTCCAAAGATTGGGAGTGTTGGGCTGCAGAACCAACTCCGTTACCAGCAGCACAGCGGATTGTCATTGGGACTTGACCTTTCCCACCAAACATGTAGCGAGTCTTAGCAGCTTGGTTAACGATAGCATCCATGGCAATCACTGAGAAATCCATGAAGGTCATATCAACGATTGGGCGAAGTCCGGTCATGGCTGCACCAGCTGCTGCTCCTGAAATCGCAGCCTCAGAAATCGGACAGTCACGAACACGTTCTGGACCGAATTCCTCCAGCATCCCTACAGAAGTACCGAAGTCTCCACCGAACACTCCGACATCTTCTCCCATCAACAATACATTTTCGTCGCGACGCATTTCCTCAGACATAGCAAGGATAATGGTATCGCGGAAAGACATTAATTTAGTTTCCATAATTCTCTACTCCCCCTTAGTCTGCGTAAATATCTTCGAAAGCTGATTCGAGTGGAGGGAATGGGCTTTCTTCCGCAAATTTTACCGAAGCTTCAACTGCTTCTTTTACTTCTTCTTGGATCTGATCCAATTCTTCTGCGCTCGCAATCTCATTTTCAAGGAGATACTTGCGAAGGTTTTCGATTGGATCTTTCTTCTTCCACTCTTCGACTTCTTCACGGGTCCGGTATTTACCAGGGTCAGATGAAGAGTGACCAAGCCAACGATAGGTGACACTCTCGATCAAGACAGGGCCTTTACCAGAGCGGACGTGATCGACTGCCTTCTTAAATCCTTCATAGACATCAATAACGTTGTTCCCATCAGGAATAAACATTCCAGGAATGCCGTAAGCAGCACTACGCTCGTGGATATGCTGGATATTGGTCATTTTCTTGATATCGGCAGAGATTCCGTAACCGTTATTGATACAGTAGAAAATAACTGGGAGGTTCCAGATGGAAGCCATATTCACTGCTTCGTGGAAAACACCTTCATTGGTTGCGCCGTCCCCAAAGAAGCAGACGACAATCTTACCAGTCTTTTTCATTTGTTGTGTAAGGGCAGCACCTACTGCAATTCCCATACCACCACCAACGATCCCGTTCGCACCAAGGTTACCAGCATCGAGGTCAGCGATATGCATGGAGCCGCCTTTCCCCTTACAAGTACCTTTATACTTACCAAGGATCTCAGCCATCATGCCATTCAAATCGATTCCTTTAGCAATGGCTTGTCCGTGTCCACGGTGGTTAGATGTCAGCAAATCATCATCGTTCAAAGCCAACATCGCTCCGACGTTAGCTGCTTCTTCCCCAACAGAAAAGTGCGTCATTCCTGGCACTTTCCCTTTTTTTACTAACTGTGCAATTTTTAAGTCCATGCGACGGATTTCTTCCATTTTACGGAACATTTCCAATAAGAGAATTTTATCTAATGTTGCCATCATTTCGCCTTTCTTAGCATTTATTCATTCATTTTTATTCTAGCCAAATATGAAAGCACTGTCAAAAATAATGCTCATATGATTTCACAAACTTTATTCCTTGGAAGAAGGTTTTATAAGCTTTTTAAAATCCAAATACAATATTTCACAATCTTTTCTCTTCTTCCTTTGCTATACATATAAAAAAACCGATAGGATCCTATCCTACCGGTCGTTATCTTATGATTGGCGTTGGCCAAAGTCATGAATCATTTGTTCCAATTCTTCACGACTAGGTGTTGTAAGCATATAGAGGTAATCTCCCTGAAGTTCCGCAAAGGCTGCAGGCATGTCTTTCTTGACACGGAATTGATCATGGTATTTAGCCAAAACTTCTTCTTCTGACAGAACATAGGCTGCATTGGCACGGCGTGAAGTCGCCAAGCAATATAGGGGCTCAAATTCAGAAGCTGGGAAAGGTTCTCCAGCTACGATAGCAGCATAGCCACGGTACAAATCAATCGAGTGGGCATAGTTGTAGACGTCAATGGTAAAGCCACCTGCAGGGCGATTATTGTACTCGATCGCAATATAGTCATCCCCATCGCGGAAGAATTCGATGTGGAAGAAACGTTCTTTCATGCCAAAGGCTTTGACAATCGCTTCCCCGTATTGACGCAATTTTGGATCCATCTTTTTGAGAACATAATAAGAGTTGTCCATCTTGTAGAGCATCAAATCGAGTGGCGTATAAGCATAGTCAAATGTAGTGGAGAAGACAATGTTGCCATCACGATCAACCAGACCATCAAAGGTACAAATCTCACTAGAAGTGACAAATTTCTCAAAGAAGTACTCTGTATGGCCATCCCATTCTGCCTTGAAATGGTCCACATCTTCTGGCGTTTCGATCTTGAAGGTCGCTGCTGCTCCTACCCCATTGTCAGGCTTAGCAATCAAAGGCAACCCAATCTTCTTCACAGCTTTATCAATGTCTTTTTCTGTTTTAACCACAGCACCAGGTACGACTGGGACTCCAGCTTTCTTGAAGAGTTTCTTCATTTCGGATTTGAACTTGGTTTTCTTCAAATCTTTTGGCTTAGCCCCGAAGACATTGAATTGCTCCCGAAGCGCTGCATCCAATTCCAACCAGTATTCATTGTGGGATTCGATGCGATCGATTGGCCCGTGTTTGTAGAAAAGAAAGGCTACTGCTCGCTTCACTTCGTCTAGATTTTCCAAATTTTCAACTCGGAAATATTCTGTTAAGCTGTTGCGCAAAGGCTCATCTAACTGTTCATATGGCTCTTGACCAATTCCCAAAACAGTGATCCCTTTATTAGCCAATTCAATTGTAAATTGTTGGAAGTTTTGTGGGTAATATGGTGAAATAACGATATAATTCATTGAGGTCTCCTCCCTTTTTACTTATAGATGCATTTGGCCTAGGAAATAAGGCATTTGTTTGCGCCACCATTCCCAATCGTGGGCGACATCATGTCCCCATTCAGCGAACCATGCAGGAATATTTTTGTGATCAAAAGCTTCTTTCAGTTTGTAGAAAGATGGAAGTCCATCTTGTTCCCAAGCTCCTAAACCAGTACAAACAACGATTTCCGCCTGACGGTAACGATCGATAAACCAGCCATCATTTTGGTTCCAAATATAATCAGATGGCGAGTTTTGGTAAATGGCTTCATCGCCTCCAAAGTCACCAACAAAGAAACGAGCGTCATAGACACCACTCAAGGCAATCACTTTGTTAAAGACATCTGGATGTTGCAAGAAGAAATTGAGTGCGTGGTAGGCTCCCATAGAGCAACCAGTTGTCATCATCGGATCAAACCAGCCTGTTTTGTGTTTGATAAAAGGAATGGCTTCTTCAATCACATAGCGTTCATACGCTCGGTGCATTTCGGCACGATCGTGAGGATTCTTCCAGTTACAAAGCCAGCTATCACTATCAACACTAGAAAGGGTAAAGAATTGAACCCGTCCTTCTTCGATAAACTGAGCACAAGCATCAATCATACCAAAATCATAGTACTCGTTATGGCTTCCACCTGATGAAGCAAAGACCACAACAGGAATCCCTGCGTGTCCATAGCGGTTCAAATACATTTCACGGTTGAGTTGGCCACTCCAGTGGCTTAAATGTTCAATATTCATAAGTTTCCTCTTTCTCTCTATTGATTTGTTCTGAGTCCATTAATCCCAATTTTCTGCCAAAAAACGAAGGCATTCTGGTAAATGTTCAGCCCAAGCTTCTTCGTGGTGAATAGCTCCAGATTGAATCCGAATGGCAATATTTTCTAAAGCAACTCCTTGTTGGATAACGTCGTGATAATAACGAAGGGATGAATCAATGTAGGCTTGCTTGATATTTCCCGCCATCAGCGTTTTATCTGTATCATCCGCCTCTTCAGTACCTACATAGATGTATATCCGTTGATCTGCATATAATTTTTTGCGTTCGATATAATGATTGAAGGCATCTTGGTGTAGCCAGTTAGCAGATGAAAAGACACCTAAACAACCAATTTGATCTTGGTACTCTAAGCCCAAAAATTGGGTAATATTCCCACCCAAGGAAGATCCAATCATGGCCGTATGTTCTCTGTCAGCAAGAGTCCGGTATTCTTGGTCAATGAAAGGTTTGACCACTTCCATAACGAACTCTCCGTACTCAACGCCCTTGCCACCAAATTGCATTCCGGGAATATTGGACTCCTTGTACTTCCATGCAGAATATTCGTTCATACGTTGGAAACCGTCGTTATCAATCGCAACGACAATCATGCGGCTAATATCAGGATTCCGCTTAATGGCTGGAATCACCTTCCAGGAATGACCTGCAAAAGCTTCCTTGCTATAGAGAACATTCTGGCCATCATGAAAATAGACAACAGGATAGCGTCGATCGGTATCTGTTTCATAATTCTTAGGTAATAAGACCCGCACACGACGGAGTTTTCCGGTATAAGGCACTTTCAACTCGTGTGTCTTCATATCTAAATAAAAATAGGATTTGTTCATTGTCAGAAAACTCTCTATATTCTAAATTTTATTCATTATACCATTTTTAGAAGAAAAAGTCTGGATTTTCTCCAAACTTTTTCCTTTCTTGGGTTATTTTTCCATAAATTGGGCCAAATCTTCTAAAGAACGTTCGGCAATTTTCTCATAGCGCTCCTTTTTATCCCGAATGCGTGGGCCTTCTAGCTCCTTGATTATCCCGAAGTTGACATTCATCGGTTGGAAATGTTTGCTGTCGGCATGGGTGATATAGTGAGCCAGACTTCCGATAGCTGTTGTTTCAGGGAAGATGGCTGCTTCTTCTCCTTTGAAAAGGCGAGCTGCGTTGATTCCAGCAACTAAGCCAGAAGCTGCAGATTCAACATAGCCTTCTACCCCTGTCATTTGACCTGCAAAGAAGAGATTAGATTGTTTCTTTGAACGATAGGTTTGTTCAAGCAGGTTAGGAGAGTCCATGTAAGAATTGCGGTGCATGACGCCGTAACGAACGAACTCCGCATTTTCTAAACCAGGGATCATTTGGAAAACCCGCTTTTGCTCACCCCATTTTAGGTGAGTTTGGAAGCCAACGATATTGTAGAGACTAGCTGCTGCATTGTCTTGGCGTAACTGAACTACCGCGTAAGGTGTCTTAAACTCCCCATCACGTGGACCTTTGTAATCATCTGGATACTCAAGCCCAACTGGCTTCATAGGTCCATAGAGCATGGTTTTAATGCCTCGTTTAGCCATGACTTCAATTGGCATACAACCTTCGAAATACTTTTCTTTTTCAAAAGAGTTAAGTGGGGCTTCTTCCGCGTTAACCAAGGCCTCATGGAAATCCATAAACTCTTGTTTGGTCATTGGGCAGTTGAGATAGGCTGCCTCGCCTTTGTCATAGCGAGACTTGAGATAAACCTTGTTCATATCGACGGTATTGACATCGATGATCGGAGCTGCGGCATCATAGAAATAGAAACCGTCGCCACCATTGAGGGTATGGATCTTTTCTGCCAAGGCATCGCTAGTTAGAGGCCCCGTTGCGACCACTGTGATGGCATCTGTCGGCAATTCCGTAATTTCATCACGAATGACTTCAATAAGAGGGTGTTGGGACACCTTCTCCGTCACCCGGCTAGCAAAACCTTCTCGGTCCACAGCAAGTGCTCCACCGGCTGGTACACGAGTCGCTTCAGCTGCTTCAAGGATGACAGAACCCAGACGGCGCATTTCTTCTTTGAGGAGACCGACAGCATTGGTGAGAGAATCCCCACGAAGAGAGTTGGAACACACTAACTCAGCAAAGTTATCTGTTTTGTGTTGCGGAGTTGATTTGACCCCCCGCATTTCGTAAAGCTTGACCGGAATACCCTGTTGGGCAATCTGGAAAGCCGCTTCCGAGCCCGCAAGGCCCGCACCGATAACATTGATATAAGATTGAGACATGACACTAATACCTCTTTGGGTGAAAACTAAGGCCAAATTAAAACAAGCCACTGGACTGTTAGACACCCACAAATCTTTCTAAATTGATACTCGGTCTATTATACCAAAAAGGCAAGTAAAAAGACAGACAGGAGGATTCCTGAATGTCTTCGAAAATCATTGTTTCTTGAAGTTGAATGATCTATAAGCATTCAGCTGATTTTTGTCTTCGTAACTAATGCTAAAGCCCACTTCTGTATTCCTAGGTAGTTTATCAACTTGAAGTATTTGAGTAAGTAAGTATTGAAAATCAGAATCCGTCCAATTTTCAATATCTTCATTAGTTACTTGTAGGTTTTGTTTTCGTACCTCTTTTATATCAATGTCTATATCAATTCTAAAGGTCGAACGATTATCAGCAACTCTTTTTAAGAGTAGATCTCGATCGCGAACAAGCGTTTCTTCATCAAGATTGTTGACTCTACTTGGGTCTAGGTCCTCAATTAACGGAGTGAGTTCTTTGACATCTGTTTTTAAAATAGACTCTCTTTTTTCTTGCTCCTCAAGATAAGTTTCTGGATTTCCACTATATTCTTCTTTTGGTACCAAAGAATACCTCGAGTTAAAGAACTTCAATTCAATTGAGTTTTTAATATAAAGTTTCCTAATCGCATCATCGCTTAAAAATGTTGAAATCAAGCTACCGCTCTGAAGTAGCTTATTGTATGCTTCGTCTAGCCTATCATAGTTGTCATCACCAGAAACATACTCCATTTCTAGGCGATAAACTTTTTTCTTCGAAAAACCTAGGAAAATTTTCTTCTCGACTTCTTTAAGTTTCGGATTATATCTGAGGACTGGAGTTTTCTCAACATAATCTTTTTCAAAATCTACATAGACATCAACAAATTTTTCAGTTCCTTCAATGTAAATTGGAGATCCCTGATAGCCGAACGTATCAGCTGTCGAGTATCCTTCCGCTTTTAGCCCTGCAGCTTCTACTACGGAACGAATATTTGATATAGCCGCATTCGCTAAATCATTATCTACTCCGTTGTTACATGATGACAATATTAATAATGTCAGCATAGGTAAGAGTACACTAATTACTTTCTTAATCGCTTTTCTTTTCATTTCTCCTCCTAGCATGCAATTTAACCAAAATCCTTATTTTCGTTACAGTTAGAATCTTAAAGGGATCAATTTCCAGTTGATTGGTGATCTTATAAAATTATCTATTTTTTTGACATAGCATCCTTCCAGATTCATAGACACAACCAGGCTGCTAGGAGGGCAGATAGGATGCTGAATAGGGAACCAATCAAATAATACTCCGCAAAGGCTGGATCCTCCGAAATTTTATTGTAGCGAGCGATGGACTTGGCTGTAAAGACTAGCCCGATCGAAGCAAATTGCCCATAGACGAGACAAGCGCCAATCACCAAACGTTCTAAAAAGCCAATCATGGAACCAGCCCCAGTGATCGTATCCATTTTCTTCTTGCTGGTTGGTTGATACTTAGCAAACATAATTTTAAAGGAAATATTGCTTGGTTTCCCAACTAGAAGAACATAAAAAATCAGATTTAAAGTGTCTATTGGCAGATAGGTCGTGCCATTCTTCGCTCCTAAAAGGACTAGACAGCTAATGATGGCGATATGCAAGACTTGATCCAATGCAAAAGTCCATGCTTTTGGTAATTTCAATTGCTTCTGCACGATCGGTTTTAAGAAATCTATTGTAGCATGGGTCAGTAAAATAACCAAGCAAATCCACCACAAATCTAGATGACAGAAGGAAACGACGATCAGAGGCAGAGCTACATATAAAATGTGAAGCCCTAGCACCTTCTTATCCTGATCCTTACGATCCGCCATGTTTTGGCTTTGAAAATAATAATCTGATAGTAAATGACAAATCAACAAGAGAATCAAGTATGGATTCACTACGATACTAGACAATCCGCTCATCTTCCTCTCCTTTCACTGTGCTTTGTATACTAGCCAGGGCAGCTGCTCGTCCCCGTAAATAAACGCGAATACTGCTACTCTTTAAGCGCTTGGACAAGGCACTTGGGTTAAGCCCTAGCGATTGAGCCAAATCCTGCTGGCTAAAGGTTTCACTATAGACAGATCTCTTTAGCAGATTGAGCAGGATCTCTTCCTGACTCTCTCTCCAGCCCGAACGTATGGCCTCTCCAGAAGCAATGAGGGCGTTTACAAAAAAGTCTTGGTTTTCCTTCCCGCTTGAAAAATAAATCTGTGTATTGCCATAGTCATTTTTCTGATGAACAAAATTGATGGCTGCGCGTGCATTCCAATAAGCTGGACCATCTGCTCCAACACTTTGCAAGGGATCAATAGCTGTTACAATCTCCCCGAGGCCAATTCCAAAACGAAGCTGTGTCGGGTTTAGTTCTGAACGCAAGGTATCGATGATTTGAAAAACTGGAGCATCCACTTTTAAAAGTGCCTGAAACTCATCCCCCAAGGTCAAAGTAAAACGGGATGCCAGGTAATCTCCAAATAATTCGTTCATCTTTTGAAGCGTTTTTTCTACCTGTTTTTGCAGGTCAAGACGTTCTTGTACCATTTTGGAATCAATGACATCTGCAATCAAAGCAAGATACATAAGCCCACCTCCTTATGTCTATTATAACGAAAAAAAACAAAAATGTCTATTATAACAGACATTTATAAAAATTGCCGTTATAATAGACATTAAATCATTTAAAAGCTTATTTCACTTTTTCTTCTTCATAGTCACCGTTGCTACAAACGACTTGTTTGCCACCGCCACGGACTTTCTTCTCAACTAAGTAATGACCACATTTTGGACAATCCCGGCCGATTGGCTTGTCCCAAGAAGTAAATTCACAGTCTGGGTAGCGATTACAGCCATAGAAGATACGGTTGCGCTTGGTTTTACGCTCGATGATTTGTCCCTGGTGACAGTTTGGACACTCCACCCCGATTTCTTTGACAATGGCTTGAGTATGACGACAATCTGGGAAATTACTACAAGCATAGAACTTACCAAAACGTCCTAATTTAATCACCATCGGGCTGCCACAGACTTCACAATCAAAACCAGCTGGTTCGTCTTTGATTTGGATTTTTTCCATCTCTTCTTCAGCCTTGGCGACTTCTTTAGAGAATGGTTTGTAGAAGGCATCAATGACTTTTTGCCACTCTTCTTTACCGAGTTCGACATCATCGAGTTTCCCTTCCATCTCCGCTGTGAAGGTCACATTAACGATATCTGGGAAAAATTCAACAATCAGTTTATTAACGATCTCCCCTAATTCCGTTGGTTCAAAGCGTTTAGCTACCAGCTTCACATAATAGCGTTTTTGAATGGTCTCAATCGTCGGAGCATAGGTTGAAGGTCGTCCAACACCGTTCTCTTCCAAAGTCTTAATCAAGGTTGCTTCAGAATATCGAGCAGGTGGTTGGGTAAAGTGTTGCTCCGGCTTGCTATTGACCTGCTTGACGATATCGCCTTCTACCATGTCCGGCAACATCTTGTTTTTGTCTGAATCATTATAAATCGCCAAATAACCGTCAAACTTTACCTGACTCCCATTCGCTGTATATTGAACCCCATTTTGACCTAAACGGACATTCATAGTATCAAAGACAGCTGCCGTCATCTGGCTAGCGACAAAACGATTCCAAATCAAGGTGTAGAGTTTCAATTGGTCTTTGTCCAAGTATTTAGCAATGCTCTCAGGAGTATTGAAGACGCTAGACGGACGAATCGCTTCGTGGGCATCTTGGGCACCAGAAGCATTCTTCACACGGCTTCCATGCTTAGAATATTTATCACCGAAGCGATCTACGATAAAGTTCGCTGCCTCATTTTGCGCAACTGGACTGATCCGTGTAGAATCGGTACGCATATAGGTAATCAAACCTTGAACACCAGAGCCAATATTGATTCCTTCGTACAATTGCTGCGCTACCATCATGGTCTTGCGTGTACGGAAGTTGATCTTATTGGCAGCATCCATCTGCATAGAAGAGGTTGTGTATGGAAGTGGCGCATTCCGACGACGTTCTTTCTTTTCAACTTTTTCAACGGTAAAATCTTTGCCATCTAGGCGTTCAAGAACTGCTTTCACCTCTTCATTGGTGTTGAGCTTCATCTTCTTGCCATCAATCCCATAGAAGCTAGCTTGGAATTGTTTGGTCCCTTTTTTGAAGACACCATCAATGGTCCAGTATTCTTCCGGCTTGAAATCATTGATTTCATTTTCGCGATCAATGATTAATTTGAGGGCAACAGATTGCACGCGCCCTGCAGAAAGTCCTTTTTTGACCTTTTTCCAAAGAATAGGCGAAATTGAATACCCTACAATCCGGTCCAAAACCCGACGTGCTTGTTGGGCATCAACCAAATCCATATCGATTTGACGCGGCTCTTTAAAGGCATTTTTAACGGCATCCTTAGTGATTTCATTAAAAACCACACGGTTCTTTTCCTTAGCATCCAAGTTCAAAATATGCGCTAAATGCCAAGAAATAGCTTCTCCTTCTCGGTCCGGGTCACTTGCGAGAAAGACTTGTTTGGCTTTTTTAGCTTCTTTTTTCAAATCATTGATCAAGGGACCTTTTCCGCGAATATTGATATACTCCGGTTCATAGTTATTGTCGAAGTCAATCGACATGGTTGATTTTTTCAGGTCCCGAATATGACCCACACTAGCCATGACTTTGTAGTTACGACCAAGGTATTTTTCGATTGTTTTGGCCTTCGCAGGAGACTCCACAATCACCAAATTTTTCTTGGCTGTACTGCTTTTCTTTTTTGTTACCACGTTTTATCCCTCTGTATTGTATAAATCTCATTGAGTTTAATACATTTTAAGAAAGATGTCAACTAGGAACTTCTCCTATAGGAAAATCACAATTCGTATTTCAATTCATCAAGAATGTCCTGGCCTGATGTGACAAGCTTTGCGCCTTCTTGAATCAGGTGATGGCAGCCTGCAGATTTACCATCTAAAATATTTCCTGGAATAGCAAAAACGTCTCGTCCTTCTTCCATAGCACGCTCACAAGTAATCAAACTCCCTGAACGGAGTCGAGCCTCTGCTACAATCACTGCCTGACAGAGACCTGCAATGATGCGATTTCTCTCAGGAAAATGAAACTTAAGAGGGGCCTGCCCTGGTCCATACTCACTCAAGATCAGATGGTGTTCCCCCATATGTGCCTGCAGTCTTTGATTGCTCTTAGGATAAGAGACATCCAGTCCTGTTCCAATCACTCCGATGGTCTTGCCACCATTGCGGATACTGGCATAATGAGCTGTCGCATCAATCCCCTTAGCAAGTCCACTAACGATAACCAACTCATTCCCAAGTTCCTTAATAATCTTCTCTACAGAACGAACCCCTTCTCGCGTGGTCTCGCGAGCTCCAACAACTGCAATCTTCGGTCTGGTTAACAATTCCAAATCTCCCTGGTAAAAAAGGAGTACAGGAGGATTGTAGATCTGTAGCAATTCCTCAGGGTATTCAGGATCAAAAATGGATAGAGATGGGAACCGTTCAAACTCCTTGTGTAAATGCTCTTCATCCAGCTGCCGGTATTTGTCTACAAAATGAATAATACTGCGACAGCGAGCGATCCTTGCTATCTCTTCTAAGCTTGGTAAGACTTGGTCTTTTCTACAGTAGTCCAAAATTCTCAAGACTTGCTCATTTGATAAACCAGCTTCTTTTAATTTAAAGATTTCAAATTTCTCCATGGTCACCTTCTACTTCCTCTCACTTATTTATTCGAAAAAGAAAAGAAAAAAAGCCCTATTTCTAGAACTTTTTTTAATGTGTCGAAGAATAAAAGTAAGATGCAGCACCAATCAAGTTGCTTTCATTGTGGAAGCGAGCCGCTTGAATGGGCAAAGCTTCAAATTGTTTATGCCCTTTTTGAGAGAGTAGGTCATGGTATTGTCGACTGATCTCATCGATCAGTAGTGGTTGACCACTAATGCCCCCTCCAATCGTCAGCTTTTCAAGCAAGAGCAAAGATTGAAGATTAAAAATCAGAATAGCAATATCATGGCAATACTCCTGAAACAAGGATGTCAGCTCCTCATGGCCTCCTTGATCAAGAGCTTTGAAAACAGCTAGACCATCTGCCTTTTCTAAGTTCAAGATGTGACTAGCCTTCTCAACGAATTGAACAGCTGAACCGGTGTTTTCCAAAAGATTGGAAATGCCTTGCAAAAAGAGTTCGCGATGAAAGAGGCGATTTTCTGGTGTTCTTTCTGCCTTATCAATAGACCGAATGTATTCTGTCAGTTGCCAACCTTTCAATAGGTCACCGTTAGAAAGAAGAGCAAGGCCAACTCCTGTCCCTAAGACCAAGGTCGCACCGCAAGGACAATCTTTTAGGTTACCAAGCCTTGCTTCCGCTAGACCAGCGGCTTCTCCATCATTGAGAACAGTGACTGGCACTTGAAATGTTTGTTGCAATCTACTAGCTAGAGGAATTCCGCGTAAATATGGGATGAGACCACCTCGAAAGACAAAGCCAAGGCTCTTTTGGATCTCACCTGGGCAAGAAATGGCGATCCCCTCGATTTCTTCCCGTACAGAAGCAACGATTTCTTCTAATCCTTGCCAAAACTCTTCAATCGTGGGTGGTGTTGGGATCTTGTCTGTATGAACCAATTGATAGTCCGCATCCATCAGACCATACTTTATAAAGGTTCCTCCGATATCGATGGTAAATAGCATAGCCTAATCCTCACACATTGATTTGATAGGTTCAAATGAACGCCGATGAATAGGTGTCACTCCCAGCTTGTCGAGGCCAGCCAGATGCTTAGCCGTCCCATAGCCAGCGTTCTGAGCAAAATCATAACCTGGATATTCTCGATCAAACTCTTCCATCATCTGATCCCGAGTAACCTTAGCTACGATGGATGCTGCAGCAATGGATAAGGAGTTGGCATCCCCTTTGATGATACTAGTTTGGGGAATCGGAAGATCTAACTTCATGGCATCAATCAAAAGATGCTGGGGTTGAGGCTCTAGCTGACCAATAGCTTCCATCATGGCTAGCTTCGTAGCTTCATAGATATTAACCTGATCAATCACTTGATTGTCCTTGACGCCGATTCCGATCGAAATGGCATTTTGGAGCACAGCCTCATAGATTTCCTTGTGTTTGGATTTTGGAATCTTTTTACTATCGTTGAGTCCTGGAATCTTACAAGCTTTCGGCAAGATCACGGCAGCTGCAACAACTGGACCCGCTAATGGGCCGCGTCCCACTTCATCCACACCTGCAATAAGATCAATCCCTTGAGCATAAAGTTCTTTCTCATAGGCTAGCATTTTTTCCAAACGCAAGTCTTCATCCACTTGTTTTTGGAGTTCGCGTTTTCGTTTGCTGATAGCCGCTTGAACGCCTGCTCGACCATCAAGGATCAACTCTTCAAATAAGGGATGATCTAGCTCGTCAATCATTGCCAAATGCTCTTTAACTTCTTTAATCGTTGGCATCTATTTCACCTACGCGATCCAGCGTATACCGTCCCAATTTCCCATCGCGAACATCTTTGACAAAGAGTTGGTAAAAACGGTCGTAATCCTCTCGAAAGCCTAATTTCTGGGTCATCTCCATAATGATTTCAGGAGCTTCTTGTTCCAGATCCATTTGTTTAAAACGTTCTTGCAAAACAGCTGGATAATGCTCTTTAAAATAGTTAAGGCCAAAGATGGTCACTTCATCCATTGGAAGCAACTGATCCTTGATGGCGCCTGTTAAAGCAAGTTTTAAGGCCACTTCTTCATCTTCAAACTTAGGCCAGAGAATCCCTGGGGTATCCAAAATTTCGAGATCCTTATTGGTTTTCAACCATTGTTGCCCCTTGGTTACCCCCGGTTTATTTCCGACAACAGCAATCTTTTTCCCTGCCAAGCGGTTCATCAAGGTTGATTTACCAGCATTAGGAATCCCGATGATCATGGTCCGAAGTGTTTCAATCTGAATCCCCCGTTCCTTTTGACGGGCAATTTTATCGGCCATCAAACTCTTAGCAGCATCTGTGACCTTCTTTACCGTAGATTGCTCTTTGGAGTTGATAGCCAAAGTTTTGATCCCTTGTGACTCAAAATAGTCCTGCCATTCTTTTGTTGCCACAGGATCTGCCAAGTCTACCTTGTTCAAAATCATTAATTTAGGCTTATCACCAACAATTTTTGTTAACATAGGATTTTGGCTTGATAGGGGCAAACGAGCATCTACCAGAACCGTCACAAAATCCACGAATTTTAAATTTTCTTGTACTTGTCTTCTAGCTTTGGACATGTGTCCAGGAAACCATTGTATAGTTGCCATGTTCTCCATTCCTTTCCAGTTCAATCTCTTCTATTATACCATGTTTTCTGAAATCACTGTGATTAATGAGAATACAAAAATGAAGCTACCTAGGTAACTTCATTTTTGCTCTATTCCGTCCAATTTATCAACGATTTCAATTGATCGTCCATTGTATAGGTATAGGTGTCGATATTTCTAGTAAAGTAGTTCTTCAAGTCATTTTCATCAGACATGCTTTGGAAATCGTACTTCTTAGCATTTTTCTCAAAGGTTTGAATGGTTTTTCCAGGTTTTTTATGAACGTTGGCTTTTCCATGGTTTTCGACCTGTTCAATAACCGCTATCTTGGAAATGACAAAATAACTTGTTTTTGATTTACCAAAAGATGTATCGGTAATAGAGTATACATAGACCAATTGCGGGATTTTGGAATCAAATGTACCTCCCCAATCAACTCCATCTTTGATTGCCGCAAAAGCCATCCCTTCAAATTTTGGAAGGTCTTTATAATTGCGGTCAGCTGCATAGGCCTTTGCTGCATCCTCTACATTCTTAGAGATGGCTTCTTGTGTATCCTCATCCACTTTTGACAAGGAAGTCACATAAGCCCCTTCCTCAAAATCAGCCAAAGTAACCTTGTATTTCTTACTGTCTTTTCCTTTCTCAACAGTTTTACCATCTGCTTTCAACGCATTTTTACCACTTTCATTGAGACGAATTTCGATTTCGTCACCAACTGCAATAGGATCATTACTTGAAACTTCTTTTCCATTCAGATAATAATCAAACGGGAAGCCATAGTTAGCGGTTGCTTTTGCAACAATTTCTAGGTCTTTTCCTTCAAATTGAGATGGTTTTGATAAACTTCCATTTGGAGAAATGCCCTTGATCTTTGGATAAAAACCCTTAAAGGGGTCAAAACCTACAAGCGGGATAAGATCCGCTTCCTTAGTTACAGATGTCCCGGTAAAGTGAAGGCCAGGTATCATGTCATCAAGATCGCTTTTATCGTAAAGTAATTTGACTGTAATTTTATCGTGATTGTTTAGGTTTTTCCGTTCTTTTACATCGATCAGTTCATCGCCTTTATAAACACTAAATTTTACTTTTGAAACTAGCTGATCGATATTGTAGTTTGAACTCTCGGTATTCAAGCCTTCTGCTTCTATCTTTTTCTTGATATCCCGATCTAAATTTTCCTTGTTCAAACTAGGCGACTTCTCAGCAAAATAGCCTTCACCATCAGTCCCTTCAATTTCCAGCTTCACATAGTCCTCTAAATTAATGGTATTACTGCTGCCACGGTTTAATAAGAAATAACCTGCAACAGTAATGACAGCAAGAAGGACAAAAATCCCGGCTAAAATTCCTTTCATGTTTCTTTTGGTTTTTTTAGGTGCTGGGGATTGAGTTGGACTTGGCCCTAATTGCACTGTCTTTGGTTGAAACGCAACAGCTTTTGGTTCAGCTTGGGTAGCTACTTGAACTTTAGCTCCACACTTGGAACAAAAGGCATCACCAGCATTGATAGGTGCCTGGCAGTTAGTACAGTTTTTCATAACTCATCTCCTTATTGTTTATCGAGCGTCCTTACGGACAGAAGTCAATACGAGGGAAGTTGCGACTATAAATAGAGCTGCAAAAGCAAGCAAGGCTCCCCAATTTCCAAGAATCGCAAGTAGATCATAAGCATAGGTTCCTACCCCATCTTTTTGATAAACTTGCCAGTCAGAGTGACCTTGAGACGGGACCATATTGTTCATGTTTGCAATCCGAAAGAAGGCAGTTGTTCCCCATCTCGTAATGGTCGCGTGTGAGATCCACACTAAAAATGGAATTTTTTCATCCAAGGATTGGAGAAAATTTGAAAACAGCAATTGAACCATCAATACTAGCGGCATGGCTGTCATCGCTTGAGATGATTTTTTTACAAAAGCTGAAATCAATAAGGCCAACATATCCGAAGTAAAGATCACCAAAAACAAAGTGATCCCCAAAAGGAATATCTGGCTACTGTTTCCTTGGATACGTGGATAGCGCACAACAATGGTTCCAATCATTAAGATCGCTTCCGCAAAACAGAGCGCCAATTCTGTTAGCACGCGCGCCGTCACATAAGAAGGTAAGGACAAGCCTTTAATTTGGTACTCAAACTTGATGACTTTACGCTCATTACAAATACTGGTCACTGAATTAAAGAGACCAATCCAGAGTGCTGCAGAAATAAACATAATGGAAGAAGTTCTCGTAATATGGTATTTATCAAAAACTTCATTGGCATTAAAAGCGATCGAAATGATGAAAGGAAGAAGAATCGCTTCTAAGACAAAAAACAACGATTTTTTGTTAAGAAGGAGTCGAAGGAATTTTCTAAAATAAATCGAGACTTGCTTCTTATCCAGCATGGCCACCTCTCCTTTCATTTTCAAACCATTGAACATATTGGTCAACAAGAGCTGCATTTTCAGCACCTGAAATCTTATGGACAATTTCTTCTAAACTCTGAGCAGCAAAAACTTTTAGGGCATTGTCTACAGAGCCAAAGTAACACAGTCTGCCACAGCCTTCCGAACTCTTTCCGACCACCATGACCTTGTTAAAGAGATGACGAATACGATCAGGCGTATGCGTGATGACACATAAGATCTTTCCTTCATCTGTAATCTCTCTCAGTGTGGTCATGACCTCCATAACCATGCTTCCATCGACACCGGAATCCGGCTCATCCATAAAGAGGATTTCAGGGCGCGTGACGTATTCCATGGCTATCGTGAGTTTTTTCTTTTGTCCGCCAGATAGAGAAGAGCACTTAGACCCTTTCACAGATTCCAAATCCAGCTTTTTCAGAACAGATAGCACTTCTTCTTTACGAAGTTCAGGATTGTCTGCTAATTCAGATGGGCCATAAAGTTTTGCTGCATCTTCGAGATTCTTATAGACCGTGTCTTCCATTCGGTAATGCTCGTCGGGGGATTGGGGAGCTAGGGTGATGACCCCTTGTTTTTTTCCATCATTTAACAAATCTACCCCATTAAAATAAGCGCTGGTATTTGAATGAACAAGTCCTGTCACTGCTTCCATAAAGGTTGATTTTCCAGCACCAGAACCACCCAGAATTAAGATCATTTCCTTGGGTTTAAATTCCACCTGAATATCCTTGAGGATGGTCTTACGATTTAAGAGATTTCCGACTGTTACATCTTGAATAGCAATCGTTAGTGATGAATGAGAAAACTCCTGATGCTCCTGAGTTGAAACAGATGGGTCTGCAGCTGTTGCCTGAAGATCTTGGTAAATGATCTGATCTCCTAGTCGGACAACCAACTGATTTGATAAGACTGCACAATCAATCCTAGCAAGCAAGGACAGATCCATCGGAAAAGCATCTTTTGCAATGGTCTTCCATTCTAGAGATTGCATTTCAACAATGATGAATTTTGAGCGAAAAACATGGCCGTCAGCGTCACAAAGATGAATAATGGAACGATGATTTAATAAAACACGGTGATTTTTCGGATAGGTGACACCATCCACCTCAATCATTCCAGACAAACATTCCAGAAACCATTGACCGTTTAGAAAATGGAAAACAGCTTTAGAGGGGGACTGAAAATCATCAGCCAGATGCAAATCTGCCTGGCTTTCTTGAGAGATACCATCAACGCTCAATCCATCAAAAAGTGGAATAGCTGTAAAATCCTGATTGAGATAGGTATAGATGGTTGGTTTTTGCATACATGTAAACCTTTCGAAATAAACTAATTGGCTAGACAGTCAAAACCACCCTATAAGGGTGGTTCAAACACGATGGCTCTACCTAGCGAGCACTATCTAGCTTAGCGAATTTGCTCAAAATGCAAATGCACGGCGATATGATCACCATAGCCGCTCCGTTCCAAATCGCGTTGCAAGCGATAAGAAATGTAGTGTTCTGCAATGGTAATATAACCTGCTCCCAACAAGCGTTGTTCCACTAATGATTGGATCATACTGATGGTTGCGCGTTCTACTTGGGCTTCATCCAAATCCATAGCAACTTTCTTGGTCACTTGAGCTAGGTTTTGTCGCAAATCATCTGTCAAAACATAGACAACTTGCGCAGCTTTCAAAATAGCTTGGTAAATTTTATCTGGGTTGAATTCAACCACTTCTCCACTACGTTTAATGACTTCCATCGGAGTCTCCTTTATGTTTAAATTTTCATGAATACTCCATTTCCCTTAGAAAGAAATGAAGACCTACTACTTTATTATATAATTTTTTTGCCAAGAATCAAAGCTCTTTTCAGGACTTACTGTGCTTGATTGGATGAAAAAATCTAACGATCACTTTTTTCCATGACCACATCTTCTTTTTTATAGCTGTAGGTCAATCTCCAAAGATGGTCAGAGACATGGTCCAAACGGAAGGTCTTCAAAATTTTCTTCAGAGGTAACTTCTCCATCTCTACTTTTCTAAGGAGTTCCACTAGTAGTTCACCACCAGCATTGACAGCAATCAGCTGATCTTCGTCACTATCATATTGGAGAAGGACTGTTTTAGTCGGTTTATAGAGAACATTATAGAGATTATAGGCTCTATCAATTTCAAAATGTTTATCCTTATCGGCTTCTCTTGAGTAGCGGTGTATTGTAAGAGGACCGATTTGAAAAGCCCCTGCTAAACTAAAAATGAATCCTAAAGCTGCTACTGTTTCCCAAAGAAGATTGAGTAGCTTGGAATCGAAATCAAATATGAAATGAACTAGCAACAAAATAATCCCTGTTCCAAATCCAATTAAAAGTAAGAGAGCACCGATGCATCCAGCTTTTTCGCCTGTTTTAATAGTCGGTTTATCATGGATCATCACACCATCTAACTTTTCAAGGCTATGACGTTCTTTAAATTTTTCTAGTTCTGATTTTTCTGAATCCGTTTTTTCTAACTCTGACATACATTCCTCATGACAATTTTATTAATAATCCGGACGAAGAACTCCCGTAATGATCTCTTTGGTCGCATGGTAATCCCCATCTACTACAACCTTGATGATGCGTTTCGCTTCTTCTGCCGGTGCTGGCACCAATGGCAAACGAGTTGGCCCAGCTTCAAATCCCATATAGTTCAAGACAGCTTTGACAGGAGCTGGACTCGGATATGAGAAGAGAGCATTGACTTTAGGGATAAACTGACGTTGGATGGCCGCAGCCTTCTTAATATCGTTGTGCTCAATGGCTTGGAACATCTCATGCATTTCATCTCCATTTGTATGAGAGGCAACTGAGATCACCCCATCAGCCCCAAGGTTCATGGCGTGGAAAGCATCTCCGTCTTCCCCTGTATAGACGAGAAATTCTTCTGGCTTGTGTTCAATCAAGTAGGCCATATTAGCTAGGGTTGTACACTCTTTGACCCCGATGATATTTGGGTGTTCTGCCAAACGAAGCATGGTTTCAGGTGTCATTTCTACTACCACGCGTCCAGGAATATTGTAGATAATAATCGGAAGATTAGATGCATCCGCAATCGCTTTAAAGTGTTGATACATTCCTTCTTGAGATGGTTTGTTGTAGTAAGGGACGATAGCCAATCCTGCTGCAAAGCCACCAAAAGCATCTACTTCTTTCACGAACTCAATCGAGTCGCGGGTTTCATTGGTTCCGACACCAGCGATCAAAGGAACTCGACCATTGACAATCTTTTGAACCGCCGCAAAGAGTTGCAATTCCTCATCGTGGGTCAAAGTTGGACTTTCTGCAGTCGTTCCAGCTAAGAGAATCCCATCTGTATGATGAGCCAAGAGGTGCTCGATCAAGGCAGGAAGAGCGTCAAAATTAATGCTCCCATCTTCATGGAAGGGGGTGATAAATGCAGTGATGATTTTACAATCTTTTAAATCATTATAAGACATAGAAAAACCTTTCTCTATATAAGAAAGAGGCTGGGGCCTGCTTGCCTTTGCCTCATGATCTGTTCATAAAACAAGTTGATTCGCTGGAAAGCTGAGGAAGAAATCAAACTCTTCGAGTTGCAGATTTCTGAATCGTGACGCAGTGGTTGATTGGAACTACTCATGTTTGCAACATTCGTACTTCCTAATCAACTGTGCGGGGGAAAAACTACGAAATCAAACTCTTCGAGTTACTGATTTCTGTTTTTCTCCCTATTTCAACTCAAATTTCAATTCAGCTGTTGGACGTACGAGCCCACGTTCGTGAAGGGTTTCTGCGATTTGGACTGAGTTCCAAGCAGCTCCTTTAAGGAGGTTATCTGAAACCACCCACATATGGATTCCTTTTTCAGCATCCAAGTCTTTACGAATCCGTCCAACGAAGGTATCACGTGAACCTACAGCATTGACTGCTTGAGGGTAGATTTGGTGAGCAACATCGTCTTCAAGGACTGCACCTGGGAATTCTGCAATAGCAGCTTTCACTTCGTCAATTGGTGCCACTTCTTTTGTTTCGATGTAGACTGACTCTGAGTGAGCTGACAAGACTGGAATCCGCACACAAGTTGCTGAAACGGCAATGCTATCATCTTCCATGATTTTCTTGGTTTCATTCGTCATCTTCATTTCTTCATAAGTATAGTCATTTTCTGTGAAGACGTCGATTTGTGGAAGAGCGTTGAAAGCAATTGGGTAATGTTTTTTATCACCACCACATGGCAAGATTTCTGCTTTGACATCGCGTGGGTTGACCCCATCATTCAAGACTTCCTTCAACTCACGTTGGGTTTCAAGAATAGCTCCCATACCAGCACCTGATACAGCTTGGTAAGTAGACACGATGATACGGTCCAAGCCCCATTTTTGACGAACGGGTTCAAGCGCTACCATCATTTGAATGGTCGAACAGTTTGGACAAGAGATGATTCCGTTGTGAGCATCAAGAGCGTGGGCATTCACTTCAGGCACTACCAAAGGTACATCCGGATTTTGACGGAAGTAAGAAGTGTTATCAACCACTACTGCGCCTGCTTTTACCGCATAAGGTGCATATTTGGCAGATGTTGAACCACCAGCTGAGAAAAGAGCAATATCAACGCCTTCAAAAGCATCTTCAGTCGTTTCTTCGATGGTCACGTCTTGCCCTTTAAATTGCAAGACTATTCCTGCAGAACGTGCTGACGCAAGGTAGCGAATTTTATCGATTGGAAGAGTAGATTCTTCCAACATTTTGATCATTTGAGCACCAACGGCACCTGTAGCACCGACAACAGCAACTGTGTATCCCATAGTAAATCCTCTTTCAAAATTTTCTAAAAATTGAGTATTTGTACTATTATACAATTTTTTGGCATAAATGAAAAGTACCAACAGTAGGAAAAAATCCTGATTCTAAGACCAGGATTTTTAATGGTTATTTATCATAAAAGCTCTTTAATTCAGGTCATAGTTCAAATCACTTAAATCTTTCTTACCTTGTGTTTCTTCAGCAAGAAATGGAACTTGATGGATCCCCTTTACACCTGCTACGATAGACGCTGGAAAGGAAACAATTTCTTGATTGATGTGGCTGACATTACTGTTAACAATTCGCTTCGCTGCAGCAAGATCTTCATTTTCGTCAGCAATTTCCTTTTGTAGGGCCAAGAATTGGTTAGAAGACAAGAGCTCTGGATAGTTTTCACCCACTGCACGAATTTGTGCCAAGACATCATTTTGATTGGTAATGACTTGGTTGGATTCTTGAATAGTTGCTCCTTGGCGTAAAGCAACTAAATCAGTGAAAATCTCTTGCTCATGTTTGGCATAAGCTTTGGCTACTTTTAGCATTTCCGAAATGGTATCATAGCGTTTTACGAGAACGATATCGACCGTTCTCTTTGATTCTTCAATGGTCACTAGATAGCGATTGAGACGATTTCCTACACTAATAAACCAAATAGCCAATAGGGCAACAAATATGATTAAGCCGATAATGAGATTCATGATGCTTCTCCTTCAAAAATTGCTGTTATTTCTTTAATTAAAGCTAGTTCTCTGCATAATTTATGATATTCAGATACCAAAGATAGTTGATCAATATCTTCTGGTTTTTGGGGCGTCGGAAAGATATAGCGATCGGTATACAAAGAAATAAATAGTTTCTTGTCTTTCAAAAATACACACATGGCATTTTGAGAAATTTGTCGATCAAACCATTCCAACATCTTAGGGGTGAGAAATTTACGGGCAGACAATTCATCCGTGCAGTAGATATTGTAATTTTCGTTATTGCGAATATCCTCGGTTTCAATCTGCACTTCATCCCCTCTGGCTCCAGGATAAACCCCATTCACCTCCCTCTTAAAAAGAAAGGATTTCTTGGTCGGAACCACCCGAAGATGACCCGAGAAATTGATCGGTAGACATAAAGAGAACACTTGTCCAAGGAAATCTGTAACTTCCACATGTTCCGTCCTCGTATGACCATTAGATGTCCGGTAACGAGTCTCTGTATGATGGGCATAGAGATTTGACACCGTCAGCTCTTTGTCATCATGAAATGATAGCTCTTTGAAACACAGAAAATCAGTCGACCGAGGACATAAATGCGAGAGAGCTTCAGAAGGGATGGAACCGTCCTCTTTGATCGAAGCCTTAGGAAAAACTTCCTTTAATACAGGCGACAAGATATCATCAAGATAGATTTCATCGTTCGAACGAATTCGATCCCCAAACAAGGCTTTTCTTTTTTTATATTGTGGCCAATAATACAAACCAACCACTAAAAGGATCAAAGGAATAGCTGCAAAACGCAATAAAATGAGAGACAGTATGGCGCAAATAATACCAAAAGATCGCAAAACATTCCACTGAAGATTGTTCTTCATCTGTTCTCGGATCAATCCGATGGCATCCTGAAATTGTTTGGAGTTTTCAAGCTCTTCAATTTTCTGCGAATAGTCTGTAGATGCTGAATCATTAGAATGATAGAAATCTCCCAATCAACTCCACTCCTTTCTGACACAAGGCACTTTACTATATTATAACACCAACATAACTTTGTAGCAACTGTATTATAATAGTTTTCAGTTCTTTGAAGACACAAAAAAATCCTGATCCGAAGACCAGGATTTGAGGCACCTTTCGGTGAGAACAGCCGGTTCACACAACTGTTCAAGGTCCGCTCCTGCGTTACAATTGAATGTAGACCTCCTCAGCGCAAAAGGCTCCTAAGAGCCAATCGACTCATCGCATAATTCTAGTTTACCATGAACATCCACAAACTGTCAAGAAGGTAGGTACTTGCTTCCTTCTCGAATACTCAAAGGAGATAACTGCTCTCGATAGCGGTCGATAAAGGCCCCTACCCAATCCGGATTAACCTTGGAATAATTGCGTAAACTCCAGCCGATTGCCTTATTTATAAAGAACTCGCTTTGACCTAGATTATTGAGGATCACTTTTTCTAACAAATCCGTATCTGTTTTTTCTTTCCTCATAAGCTGGTGATCAATGGCAATCCGCCTCAACCAAAAGTCCTGATCCCTACTCCAATCCAGCATAACCTGTTTGGTTTCTGGATATGTGAAAGTAATCTCTCCGATGATGCGGTCCAACTGATCAATACTATCCCACCAGGACTTGGTTTGAGCCAATTCCTTTAGCTTTGGAAAATCTTCAGGTCTAAGCTCCTTCTTTTTATCCAGATAATCCATAGCAATATATTGAAACTCACGGTAAGGTTGCTGCCAACACTCTTCCACAAAAGTCCAATCAATTGGATCCTTTATGAAGGGTTTAAAAAACTCTCTTTCAATCTTTTTGAGAATTGGTTTTTGAACGCCAAGAAAGCTGAATTTATTTTTCATATAAGCTTCCATTGCTGAGACTTTCGCTGGATCAGCTTGGTTTTCTAACAATTTCAAAAGAATTTTTGTATCCATATGATTCCTCCTTTTTTACATCAAAGGTCCAATCAAAGAAAAAAGATAGCCACCCAGACGATGAACCATAGGTATTTTTGATAAACTTTCTAAAGTGACTTCCTCTGAGAGAGCCTGGGTTTTCTCAAAATCTTCTTCAATCTTAAGCACTTCCAGATTTTTGTAGAGATAAACCCCATCTTCAAAATTTTGATAGAGGCTTCGGTAGTCTGTATTAATGGTTCCTACCACAGCTTGTTGGCTATCAGAAACATAAACCTTAGCATGGACAAAGCCTGGGGTATAACGGAAAATACGGACGCCAGCATCCAAGAGGGCTTTAAAATAGGTCGTCGCAATATCAAAGGCATACTGTTTATCTGGAATACCTGGCATAATGATACGAACATCCACACCTCGTCTGGCTGCAAAGGTCATGGCTCGAACCAATTCATCATCCAAAATCAAATAAGGCGTCATGATATAGACATAATTAGTTGATGTACTCAGAAGATGTAAATAAACATTTTCTGCAACCTTGTGGTAGGTCGACGGTGAATTGCCATAAGGGAATACAAAGCCCTGACTCTTTCTTTGTTGAGGTTTTTCTTGTAGATAGTGCTCCATATCCCTTTTATCTTCTATTCCAGTCACTGTCCACATGGTCAAAAAGAGAGCTTTTAGCGTTTGAACTGCTGAACCATCTAATCGAAGGGCCGTGTCCTTCCAATGACCAAAGCGTTCTCGTTTATTGACATACTCATCAGCGATATTAACGCCACCAGTATAAGCAACTTGACCATCAATC
>JAWDWJ010000006.1:0-165880 GCA_032477695.1 Streptococcus parasanguinis | reverse complement strand
GCGCCCTGCACATTGGTTCGTCTTGTTCAGTTTTCAAAGGTCTTTGTCGCTCTCGCGCGACAACTATATTAGTATATCATGACCTACCCTTACTGTCAACACTTTTTCTTAAAAAAATTTATTTTTTTGAAAGTTCATTTATTCACTGGCAACTTTCAGTTTTTAAATTGAATTTTTAAAATCCTTTAGATAGTTCTCTAATTTCTTTTTCATTTTTGTTTTTCCTAGACATCTTCTGTTTACTAGTAATGCTTCATATTGTTCTTTTTCTTTTACGGTTAATTTTTCTTTAAAACGTTTTAATGCATCTCTCAGAACAACCAGCTCATCCAAATATATTTTTCTTGATGAAATTCTGTGACTAATTTCTCCAATTTCAATATATGGAAGTCTATTAATTTTTCTCTTATCACTTTCCTGTTGTCTTATTTTATCTTTAATATGATTTCTAAATTTTGTTTTGAAATATGTATAAAGTAATTCTTCATTTGTTTCAATTTCAGGATTTTTTTGATAAAGTTCAAACAGAGTTAGCTGACCTTCTTGTTCCCAATCATCCTTTTCCCATAATTGAATATAATATTCTTTTTCACATTTTCTTACGATATATTTTACTTTTTGATACATTTTATTAAATTCCATAAGCTCTCCTTTACTTTTATCTGTATTTTATAAAAATAAAGAAGCCCATTGGACTTTTTTTTCTATTCTGCACGTTTTTTTAACTATTTGGTTATTATTTTTAACTATTTTTTCCAAATACACAAAAAAACTGCCACTTGGTGACAGTTTATCGATAGTCCGTACGGGATTCGAACCCGTGTTACCGCCGTGAAAAGGCGGTGTCTTAACCCCTTGACCAACGGACCATTTTTACAACATATTCTATTATACAGAATATTTTTACTCTGTCAACACTTTTTTAATAAAAAAAAGAAGGAAATATTTTCCTTCTTTTGAATTAGTTGTTTTCTTCTAATTTTGACTTAATTTCATCATATGATAGAGGTTTTGCTTCTTCTTCTAATTCATGCTCTGAATTTTCAGGCATTTTTCCTGTTTCATATAATGATTTAATTTGAACACTATCCAAGGTTTCATATTTTAATAGAGCTTCCGCAATTAGTTTATGCGTTTCTCTATTTCCTTGAATAATTTCTGCCGCTTTATTACGGGCTTCATTCAACAAACCACGAACTTCTTCATCAATTTCGTAAGCTGTTTGTTCTGAAATCATTTTTTGTGGGCTTTGAGCACCAAACATCGCATGATTTCCTTCATATTGGACCGGTCCAAGTTTTTCACTCATACCATATTCTGTCACCATTGCACGCGCCATTTGGGTAGCTTGTTCAAAGTCATTTGAAGCACCCGTTGTTTGCGAATTGAAAATAATTTCTTCGGCAACACGGCCTCCCATGAGCCCAGCTAATTGTTCTTTCATATCTTCTTTAGAAAGTAACATTTGATCTTCTTTAGGAAGGGCAATCATGTAACCGCCTGCACGACCACGTGGAACAATAGTAACTTTATGAACTACACGAGCATTTGATAAGACCAGACCAACAATTGTATGACCAGCTTCGTGATAAGCAACCATTTCACGTTCTTTTTGTGAAATCGTCCGATCTTTCTTAGATGGACCTGCAATAACACGATCTTCTGCTTCATCGATATCAGCAGCATCAATTACTTTTTTATTTCGACGAGCTGCAACCAAGGCTGCTTCGTTCAAAACATTTTCGAGATCAGCACCGACAAATCCTGGTGTTTGTTGAGCAACCAATTTCAAGTCCACATCTTGAGCAAGCGGCTTATTCTTAGCATGAACACGAAGAATTGCCTCACGACCTTTCACATCTGGACGTCCAACTAATACTTTACGGTCAAAACGGCCAGGACGAAGAAGGGCAGGGTCAAGGACATCAGAACGGTTAGTTGCTGCGATAACAATGATTCCTTCGTTGCCTTCAAAACCATCCATCTCAATCAAGAGCTGGTTAAGGGTTTGTTCACGTTCATCATTTCCGCCACCAAGACCTACACCACGTTGGCGCCCAACAGCATCAATTTCATCGATAAAGATAATGGCTGGTGCTGCTTTTTTAGCATCTTCAAAAAGTGAACGAACCCGGCTAGCACCGACTCCGACAAACATTTCAACGAAGTCAGAACCAGAGATACTGAAGAATGGCACTCCAGCTTCACCAGCTACTGCTTTTGCTAAAAGGGTTTTACCAGTTCCTGGAGGGCCTTCAAGAAGCACACCTGCTGGGATTCTTGCACCCAATTTAGTAAAGCGTTTTGGATCTTTTAAAAATTCAACAACTTCAACAAGTTCTTGTTTTTCTTCTTCAGCTCCTGCTACATCTGAAAAACGAACTTTAATATCTTCTTTATTAGCAGCGCGGGCTTTATTACGACCAAAGTTCATGGCACCTCTGGCACCTCCGCCACCGCCTTGGTTCATCATTGAGAAGAAGAAGAACATGACGATAACAAATGGAACAATTGAAGTGAGAATTGTTATCCACATGCCACTTGAGCTCTCACGCTTGATGGTGATTTCTGCTTTGTGGTCAGCTGCTAATTTTTGTAATTCATTGACGGTGATATCAGATGGAAGGATGACACTAGTAAAGCGAGATACTTTTTGAACACTTGGGGTAAAAAATTGAATTCCTGTATCTTCTTTTGATTCTTTTGCTTTATTATAGGTACCTGCAATTTCAATCACACTACCATTTGGTTGGTAACTGATCGTTTTTACATTATCATTTTTAATTTCTTTGACCAATTCTGTGTAGTTGATTTGCTGACTTTGACCAACCCCATTACCCGCAAAAAAATACTGGAATCCTGTCACAGCCGCTACAATAATCAACAAATACAGAAATGGATTTCGGACAAAACCGTTATTTTTTCTGTTATTCATCTAGTCTCCTCTATTTTGAGTACACTTCCTCTTTTAATACACCAACATAGGGTAGGTTACGATAATTTTCATCATAGTCTAAACCATATCCTACAACAAACTCATTTGGAATCGTAAAGCAGGTGTAATCTGCTTCAATCTCAACCAAACGGCCTTCAGGTTTATCCAGTAATGTAGCAATCTTTACAGATGCTACATTTCTTTCTTCAAAGAGTTCTTTTAGACTCTTGAGAGTTTTACCTGTATCGATAATATCTTCTACAAATAAAATATCTCTACCAGTAATATCTTGGTCGATATCCTTGATAATATTAATAATACCTGAGCTTGCCGTACCACCATGATAACTTGAAACCAGCATAAAATCCAATTCAATATGTGTATCCACGTGGTTGATCAACTCTGCCATAAATGGAACAGAGCCTTTCAAAATTCCAACAAAAATTGGATTTTTTCCTTGGTACTCTTTTGTTAGGGTTTCACCCAATTTCTTTGCTGCTTCTACAATTTCATCATGTGAAACCAATACTTTTTTTATATCTTTTTCTAACATGTTTTTACCTATCTATTTTTTGAATATAAAGACTATCTTTCATTATACCACTTTTTGAGGGTTGACTCAAATCACTCGTTACCAATCCCACTACAGAAAGAATATTATGATTCTGTTCTATAATGAGAGCTTTTTGCCGAAGCGAAATTGGAATTTTATGGTTGATAAACCACCGTCTTAATTTTTGATGGTGGCCATTAACAAGCAGGTGATCTCCTTCCTTTCTCCCTCTAATTAAGATGGGAGTTTCGCGTGAAACAGAAAGAATTTCTACATTTTCCCCTACTAATGGTTGTCCAAAAGATAGTTTATAATTTGCAATATCAAATATATTCCCAAATTCTAACAAAAAAGGAAGGGGTTGGTCATCCGACTTTTGACTGATTTTTCGTATTTCAAAGAAATCATATTCTTGATGTAGTTCATAATTCGACTTTAAATAATGAATGCAATTTCTTTTTTTTCGCAGTAAATCTAATAATTCTTGAAACTGGGCCCTACCAAGTTGCAAATCTGGAAATTGTGCCAAATACTCTTCTAATAAGAATGATTGTACAGAATGAGAATACGTTCTAAAAGAAGCTAAATCTTGAATGGTTAACTCGCTAGTCAATTCTTTCAGTGCTTGGTGCCAATGAGTCACTTCCTCTGCTAAATAACGAAGACTTACTTGCATTTGAGGATTTTCTTTTTCAAATTCTGGAAGGTATTGATGGCGTACACGATTTCGAAAATAGTCCTGTGAGTCATTGCTACTGTCTTCAAAGTGAGGGATTTTCATCAACTCATCTTTGGTAAAAGTTAACAAAGGACGGATTAGCTCACCCTTGCCAAATGGTTGGCGTACAGGAATGCCACTCAAGTGACGTAATTTTGTTCCTCGTATCAAGCGCATGAAAGTTGTTTCAGATTGATCATTTGCATGATGACCTGTTACTAAAGCGGTGCAATCCTCTTTCTCCATAATCTGTTTGAAAAAATCATAACGAAAGG
The DNA here is from genome assembly GCA_032477695.1 of Streptococcus parasanguinis. Lineage (GTDB taxonomy): Bacteria > Bacillota > Bacilli > Lactobacillales > Streptococcaceae > Streptococcus > Streptococcus parasanguinis_Y. Next base: position 161,399 of record JAWDWJ010000006.1, on the reverse strand, counting down.
TACGAGCTTTTGCTTCCGTAAAATCACCCGAATAGTGAGCCACATGGATACGTGTCTCTCGCCTATCAGCTAGCTTTCGAAGTTCACTTTCTTCTAAATCTGATTCTGGTCTTTGTCCATGATTGACATGAGCGAGTACCAGATGGATTTTCAATCGTTCTTTATTCTTATCTAAAAGTTCATACAGATTCATTGAATCCAATCCACCAGATAAGGCAACTAAAACACGGCGATGGGGAGTAAATAGATCTTTTTTTTCACAAAACTCTAAAAATCGCTTTTCCATTATTTCAATACCTCATAGATATCTTTTGAAATGTTGGAAATCGTATCATAATTCGAATGATCTGTAAAAATGGCTATTACATAGGGTGAATTTGTATATACAATCGCAACATCATGTCTAAAATCATAGGCATCTCCAATTTTATGAGCAACTTTTACTGGAAGGTCACGCGCAATCCGTTGATCATCATATTTTGTAGAGGAGAGCGCATCAATAATAGGGCCATTTTGTTGATAGACAGCCTCCATGACATTGCCAGCCATTTCAGCGGATGCTTCTCTTTTTTCAACATCCCAATGTTTCTTTGCAATTTTATCCAATGTTTTTTGGAAGTCTTGATCTGATTGATGAGTGACATAATAATTCAAGATATTATGTCCAACATTATCTGATTCTTTTGCAATTTTATCTATCAACTCTTGAACACTGTATTCTTTTCCATCTGGTGTTTTTGAAAGGCTACCACTTCCTTCTGGTTCATAGCCTCCTTTGAAATCATTGACTTCTGGAATATACTTGTAAGTTGTAGTTGGAGAAATGGCTTTTTTATTGAGCTGTTCTTGGACGTAGTACAAGTATGGTAATTTTGTTACACTGGCAGAATACATTTCTTTTTGCGGATTGATTCCAGCAGTATTTCCAGTCGTTAATTGTTTTACATAGATTCCATATGAGGGAGAATTGTATTTACTATTTAACAAGTCCTGGACTTTTTCCATTCGATTATCTTTTTCAGTGACGAATGCTTTGTTCACCCAGCCCTGACCTTCAATCTCCACAAACTCATCTCGTAAAGTCTTAGCTGTACGTAAGACTGTCACTTTTGTATAAGGAGAAAGAGGTGTATTTTTTTCTTTTGCACCATTTATTAAGGGTCGGTCATACACTTTAAAACCAGGTTTTAGCCACATGTCTTGTTTTTTTTCTTGTGTTTCTTGTACAACATCAGAAAAAATGACAGAAGAATCTGCTAATACATATCCTTTATCTGCTATTTTAAATACAGCTTTCCCTTCATCATTTACAAAGAGTTGTTCGATTGTAAACGGTGTGTCGGGGAGAATTTCTCCTTGTGTTTTTTTCAACTGAGGATCAGAAAACACAGAAATTTTGCGATAGACATTCGGGTTCGCTGGAATTGAAGAAAAATAAAGTTCTGATGGATGAGCCATTGTCTGAGAAGACTCAGACTGCTCGATACTCGCTGCTTGAGACCCAATAAATAAAATTGGAACTAACAATAGGAGCAGAAATCGTTTAGACACCTGTATTCCTTTCCTTTTCATCCTTTTGAAGTTTAATCATTTGGTTTTTCTTTTTTAATTCCTCTAATTTTTCATCCGAAAATTCAAGAAATTGTTTAACTGTTTGTAAGATATTTTCCATCGGTTATTGGGGGAGTAAATCTGGGATGGTATAAACATATTCACCATCTTTTGAAAAAGAATACTTAGCGCGTGCATATTTTGTTGCATAATCATCGTCTTTTAATTTTTTAGCGATGTCTTGTTGGTATTCTTTTTGTTCACTTGTTTCTTTATACTCTTTTTCCAACTGTTTGTATTGTTCTTTTTTATCTTGTAGCGATTGATAGCTCTGGGCTAAATTATAAGTTGGAAGAATAAATAATAACATGACCAATATCAAGACAAGCCCCAGAAAACGATTGCGTTTTTTTCTTTCTTCTTCTAAAAAACGTTTTCGCTGACTTTCGTCTTTGATATATTTATTGTTCATTTGAACGATATTTTTAGGCATCTTCTTCTATCCTTGTTTCACTAATTATTTCGTACATTTTGGATGCATCTTCTTTTTTTGTACTATCCAACATTTCCAAGACTTTAACCGTCAATACTTTATTTCCAAAACGAACTTCAATTTGATCATCCACTTTCAAATCCGTTGAACTTTTGGCTAATACTCCATTGACTTTGATTCGTCCTTTATCTGCAACTTCCTTTGCAACAGGACGACGCTTAATAATGCGAGAAACTTTTAAATATTTATCTAATCTCATACTGTCACCTCTAACATAGTATTGTATCATTTTTTATACATAAAATGCGAAAAATGAGCTAAGAACTGCTAGTCCTTTTCTTTTTCCTGTTTAATTTCCAATAAGGTTTGACCAAATTGCTTCAGAGCTTCCAAAATTTCAAAATCTTTCTTATTTCGAATATCGAAGATCACTTCAATCAATCCCTTTTCTTCTGCAATCTGTGCCTTTAACTGTGTCATGGACAGAGCTTTGAAATAATCCTGTGTTAAAAACAGTTGTTTGGCAATAGGTTCAAATTTCACTGTCACTTTTTGTTGTTTTCTTTCAACAAGACGGACAAAGACTTGATCCAAGTAAGCTTTCACTAAACCAATTTCAAGTAGGTAGGCGACAACATCTGGGTATTCTCCAAAACGATCGATCAATTCATCTTGCAAGTATTCATAGTCCGTTGCAGAATTCATTTCACGAATTTGTTTGTAAATTTCAATTTTTTGACGTTGATCTGAAATATATTCATTAGGTAAATACGCATCTATTTGAAGGTTCAACTCTGCATTGCTCTTTTGCCTGCGATGCTCTTGGCCTTGTTTCTTAGCAATAGCTTCTTCTAACAATTGAGAATACATTTCAAAACCAACTGAATCGATAAAACCAGATTGAGAAGCTCCAAGGATATTCCCTGCTCCACGGATTGATAAATCTCGCATAGCAATTTTAAATCCAGAACCCAACTCAGTAAAACCTTTAATAGCTTCTAAACGTTTTTCAGACACTTCTGTAAGAGATTTGTCTGGACGATACATCAAATAAGCATAAGCAATTCGATTGCTTCGTCCCACACGACCTCTTAGTTGATAAAGCGTTGAAAGCCCCATATGATCCGCATTTTCAATAAAGAGTGTATTGGCATTTGGAATATCCACACCTGTCTCAATAATGGTTGTCGTCACTAAGACATCGTATTCGCCATTAATGAAATCCAACAGGGTATTTTCCAGGCGAACTTCACTCATCTGGCCATGAACAAAGCCAATCGAAGCCTCTGGAATCAACTCTTTTAATTCAGACACCTTTTGTTCAATTGTATCTACCTTATTGTAAAGATAATAGGCCTGTCCTCCACGATCCATCTCCCGCAACACAGCATCTCGAATAATAGTTGGATTGGTCTCTAGTACAAAAGTTTGCACAGGATATCGATTGGTAGGAGGTGTTTCAATGACAGACAAATCTCGAATTCCTAGCATAGACATATGAAGAGTTCGAGGTATAGGGGTAGCTGTCAAGGTAAGCACATCCACCTTTTTTTTCAATTCTTTCAAGGTTTCTTTGTGCTTCACTCCAAAACGTTGTTCTTCATCTATCACGATTAAGCCTAAGTCTGAAAAAACAACATCTTTGGACAAAAGCCGGTGAGTTCCAATAATAATATCCACTCGTCCTTTTTTCAACTTTTCAAGCGTTTCTTTCTGCTCTGCCTTACTCTGGAAACGACTTAAAACAGCAACTTCTACTGCAAAAGATTCAAAACGCTCCTTAAAATTGGCATAATGTTGTTGGGCAAGAACAGTGGTAGGAACCAGCACTGCTACTTGTTTATGATCATTTACTGCCTTAAAGGCTGCTCGCATAGCGACCTCTGTTTTCCCAAAACCGACGTCTCCAACCAGCAATCGGTCCATCGGACGATTCGATTCCATATCTTTTTTGATTTCTTCAATGGAACGTAATTGGTCATCTGTTTCAATATATGGAAAATCTTGTTCAAAAGCCTCTTGATTTTCATCATCTTGGGAATAGGCAAAGCCTTCTAATTGACTACGCTCCGCATAAAGTTTTATCAAATCATCCGCAATGTCCTCCACCTGGGTCTGAACCTTTTGCTTCGTTTTTTGGAAACGCCCATCATTTAACTTGTTAATTTTTGGCGTTTTTCCATCACTTGCAACGTATTTGGACAACATCTGAATCTGATCGACAGGAATCGAGATGCGATCTCCATTTTGATATTGAATTGAAACATAATCACGATGGACACCCGAAATTTCAATCGTTTCAATTCCCAAATATTGACCAATACCATGAACTTGGTGAACAACATAGTCCCCTTTTTCCAGTTCATTATAATTTTTTAGGCGTTCTGCATTGGAAATATTTTGCCTGCGAATCTTTCGTTTGATCTTTTTCTGATAAATCTCTGATTCTGTAATGTAGACAATTTTTTCATCAACAAATTGAAAACCGTGAGCTAATCCTCCAACGACTAATTGACTAGCTTGAGGAATGATCGTATCCCCATCAATATAATCTAATCGAATCCCATACTCTTCTAAATTTTTATGGAGCTGTTGAAGATTGTGATGAGAAGTTGCTTGGACAATAACAGTATAGTTTGATTTTCGATACCGTTCAATTTCCTCTTTTAGTAAATCAAATTGTCCAAAAAACTCCTGCATTGGATATTGATTGAATTGATACAAATGATCAAACTTCAGATTTCCCAATCCTTTTTGAAAGTTTGAAAAATAAGTTGCAGGCGTATATTTTCGTAATGTTGTACTGGTGTCTGCAAAATACACTTGGCGAGAAGAAGCTCTATTTTTATGTAAATCTTCCGTCAAGAAATTAGCTGTATCTAGTTCAAATCTCGCTATTTGATCGGCTATTTTTTGATAATCATCCAGAAAAATAGGAGTGTGTTTAGGGAGATAATCAAATAATGTATATTGCTTCTCATAAAAGAAACTAATAAATTTTCTAAGATCTGGATGGAGTTTTCTTTGAGAAATATCTCCTAGAATTTCTGCTAGATAAGATTTAAATTCTTCATTCGCGCTCTGTTCTTGCAATTGTTCGATTTGCTTCTGACCACGGATGAAATCTTCCTCTTGCAATAATAGATCACTCACTGCTTTGAGTTGAACTTCTTCGACATTTTCAACAGAACGCTGGCTTTCTGGGTCAAAGATTCGGATCCCATCAATCTCATCTCCGAAAAATTCAATCCGATAGGGTTGGAGTTGGTCGATCTCAAAGATATCTAAAATATCTCCTCGTAGACTAAACTCACCTTGTTGCAAAACCTGGCCCACTTTTTGATAGCCAATTTTCTGTAATGTTTCACTCAGAGTAGTTAAGTCTATTTCTTGACCAACCTTCAATTGAAAAATGCTAGATGCAAAAACTTTAGGAGAAGGTAACAGTAGTTTGATACCACTCACATTGGTCACAAGGATGCCTTGACGATCTTCTTGGCATAAAAAGTTCAAAGCCTCTAATCGTGCAAATTGCCTTTCTTGTGAAGCAAAAATAAATTCTGCTAAAGGGTTATCATCTCCCAAAAATGTATGGACTTTCTCTTCTCCAAGTAAGGCAATAAAATCACTGGCCAATCGTTCTGCTTCGTTATAACTGGAAGTGATGAGGACTGCTTTTTCAATAGAATCAAAGGCTGAAGCCATTACAATAGCCTTTGTGGTCGCAGACAATCCTAAGATCAATTCCCTATTGTTTTTTTGCAAACCTTGTTGCCAGGATAGAAGGTTGGAGTTTTGACTCACTAAATCAATTACATTCATCTACTTACCCGTTGTATTTCTGCATGCTTCTTTCAAAATTTTCTTCTACCAAGTAATCGTTAACCGCTTCTTCTACTCGATCAATTGTTTGTAGAATAGTGATGTAATCGTCTTTATCAAATTTTCCTAAGACATGATGAACAACTGACATGCCCTGCTTAGGTCTTCCAATTCCAATCTTAATTCGATAAAAAGTCTGAGTTCCAATATGATTAATAATCGATTTGATTCCGTTATGACCTCCAGCTGATCCTTTAGCTCGAAGACGAATCTTGCCAACTTCCATATCTAAATCATCGTAAATAACCAAAAGATCTTCAATATCCAGACCATAATAAGTCAGAAGGGCATGGACTGCTTTTCCACTCTCATTCATGAAAGTGGTTGGCTTTACAAAATAGACCTTTTCGCCATTTAAAAATGTTGAGGCAATATCAGCTTGAAAAATTTTATCATGGGAGAAAGTAAGATTTAAAGACTTTGCCATTTGATCAACTAACATAAAGCCTACATTGTGTTTGGTTTCAAAATACTTATCACCTGGATTTCCCAATCCAACAATTAATTTCGTCATCTCTTTCCTTTCAAAACACTAAAAGGGTTGGAAATATTTTTTCCAACCTTTACATTTTTTTAACTCTCTTATACATTAAAACGGAATTCCATGATGTCCCCGTCTTGGACAACATATTCTTTTCCTTCTTCGCGCAAGCGTCCTGCTTCTTTTACAGCCTTTTCAGAACCGTATTTAACTAAATCATCATAGGACATGGTCACGGCACGAATAAATCCTTTTTCAAAATCAGAGTGGATGATTCCAGCAGCTTGAGGAGCTTTCATGCCACGTTTGAAGGTCCAAGCACGCACTTCTTTTTCACCAGCTGTGAAATAAGTGCCAAGTCCCAACAAGTGGTAAGCTGCACGCGTGAGTTTATCAACTCCAGACTCTGTTAGGCCAATCGCCTCTAAAAATTCTTGTTTATCTGCATCATCTAGCTCAGAAATTTCTTCCTCAGCACGCGCAGAAATCACCACGACTTCCGCATTCTCTGTTGCCGCAAAGTCACGAATTTGCTTCACATACTCGATAGAATCTGGATCTGCAACAACATCTTCATCCACATTGGCTACATAAAGAACTGGTTTGGTAGTCAAAAGGAAAAGTCCCTTCACCACTTTTTGTTCTTCCTCAGTGAATTCAATGGTCCGAGCTGATTTACCATCTTCAAGAACTGGTTTGATTTTTTGTAGAACATTAAATTCCGCAACAGAATCCTTATCTTTTTGTGTACGAGCGATTTTTTCTACACGCGCATAGCGTTTATTGACAGACTCTAAGTCGGCTAAAATTAATTCTAAATTGATGGTATCAATATCTGCCAGTGGATCAACAAAGGCATCTTCACGACCTTGCTCCCGCATGACATTTTCATCATCAAAAGCACGTACCACATGAACAATGGCATCTACTTCACGGATATTGGCCAAGAATTTATTACCAAGTCCTTCCCCTTTAGAAGCTCCTTTCACAATCCCCGCAATATCTGTAAATTCAAAAGTAGTCGGAACTGTCTTCTTAGGAGTAATCATTTCCGTCAATTTTTGGAGGCGTTCATCTGGAACTTCTACCATCCCGACGTTTGGATCAATGGTTGCAAAGGGATAGTTTGCGGCCTCTGCTCCTGCTTTTGTAATTGCGTTAAATAGGGTTGATTTACCAACATTTGGTAAGCCAACGATACCTGCTGTTAATGCCATTTTTCTTTTTTCTCCGTTCAAATTTCAATCTCTTTTATTATAACATAATTCAAAAGACAAGTAATGAAAAATGAAATATTTCATCACCTTTGAAACTAGATTTTTTCATCAAACTGTAACGTTCTAAAAAGATAAAAATGATATACTATATTTAACAATGAACAAAGGAGTTTTTCAGATGAAAAAACAAATATGGAAATCTATTTTTCTTTCTTTAATCGCTATCTTTACGCTCTTTCTTCTTGGAGCTTGTGGACAACAATCTGTTCAAAAATCCTATCTTCAGGCAATCAACCAAGAAAAGAAAACAGATGTTCGTATTACACTAGAACATAAAGGTGATAAAGCGATCAGTAACCAAACCACCACTACTATTTATTACAAAGAGGCGGGAGTTACGAAAGATCAATTAAAGGAAATGATCGATAAATATGATGAAGAATACAAAGATGTCAAAGGATTCACACATTCTGCTGAATATAAAGATGATTATTTGGTTGAAAAAACAACACTAAATTATGAAAAGGCAGACTTAGATCAGCTAATTGAAAAGAAATTAGTAACGACACAAAAAGATAAAAAAGTCGACTATATCAGCTTCAAATCAACTTTTGATATGATGAAACAGGGTGGTTTCAAAGAAGTTAAAAATGGAAAATTTGAAGAATTAAAATAATCGAAAAGGTTCGGTCACATAAGTGACTGAACCTTTTATAGTACTTTCTTCATTTTCTGTTCAAAATCATGGCGACTCATCATGACCACATGATCACAATTGCTACACTTGATTTTTATGTCTGCACCAAGTCGCGTAATTTCCCAACGATTTGCCTTCTTGCCTGTTTCTTTAATCACACAAGCGTGAGGCTTTTTCATTTCTACAAAATCACCTAACGTATACATGATTCACCTTTGTTAATTTGTGCGAACTGGCGTAATCAATTGAATGAACCCTTGTTCATTTCCTTCTGGAACCAATGTAAACGGTCTAACAGAAGAAATAAAACGAATAACAACTTGTTCACTGTCAATAGCTTTGAGCGCTTCAATCAAATAAGTTGGATTAAAGCTAATAGACAAATCCTCTCCTGAAACGGCGCTCGTATCGATCTCTTCATTTACTCGCCCAACTTCTGGTGAATGAACGTGGGAAGAAACCACTCCATTTTTGAACTCTAATTTAACCGTTCCGTTTTGAGTCGCATTTGAAAGAAGACGAGCACGCTCCATTGCAAATCGAAGGTTAGCCACATTGAAGGTTGCCTCTGTATTGAATTCTGTTGGAATGAGACGGTCTGTATCAGGATAATTTCCTTCTAGCAAACGGGTATAGAAACTAATGTGTTCACTTCTAAAGAGAATTTGATTGTTAGCAAAGAAAACCTCAACTGTTTCAATATCATCAGAAAAAACAGAGGTGAATTCACGAAGAGAGCGACTTGGGATGACAACATCAAAGTTGTCTCCATTTTTCTCCAGTGTAATCACTTTTTGACTCATACGGTGAGAGTCTGTTGCTACTGTTTTTAGCTCTTTATTATCCGATAAAACAAAGTGAACACCTGTCAAAATTGGACGACTTTCTTGTACACTTGCTGCAAATGCTGTTTCATTAATTAATTGTTTTAATAATTTTGTTTCCAAAACTAATGGATTACTTGCAGCAATTTCTTGAATACGTGGATATTGATCTGCATCTTTTCCTTTAAGTGTAATTTCTGATTTTCCACTTGTTAAAAGAACCTGTTTTTGTTCAATCTCTTTAAAATCTAAAGTAACATCTGGTAAACTTGAAACCACATTAATAAAGAAAGTTGCTTCCAATAAAATAGAACCTGGAGAGGTCACCAATAAACCAGCATTTTCATCTTTGATAGAAATAAAGTTTTCAATTGAAATTTGGCCATTCGATCCAGATAAGGCAACTCCTTCTGGAGTGACATCAATTTTAATCGTGGAAAGGATTGGAATAGCATTTTTTGAACTGATCGCTCTTTTGGTAGTATTTAGTGCTTGTAAAAATAAAGTTTTGTTAATAGAAAAATTTATCATGGTCATTCCTTTTATTTATTTTATGATTAGTAAGATAATAGTAATAGTAGATTGTGTGGAAGTTGTGGAAAACTCTCAGAATCCTATCTATGACTTAAAAAGTTACTTGTTTAAAAATTGTGCATAACCCCTAGAAGTTTAGAGGAAGTTATCCACAGATTAATTTAGCTTTTTCTTGATACTTTGAATTTCGAGTCGTAGATTATCATCTGTGTCGACCATACTTTTAATTTTTTCATAAGCATGAATGACAGTCGTGTGGTCTTTTCCACCGAATTCTTTTCCGATTCGAGGAAGTGAGTTGTCCGTCATCTCTCTTGAAAGATACATGGCCACTTGTCGTGCTAGGACAATATTCTGAACTCTTCGAGAACCTTTGATTTCTTTTACACTGACTCCATAAAAGGCTCCAACTGCTTCCTGAATTTTTTCAATGGGGATGACAAGCGTCTTGCTATTATCGTTTTTACGAGCTCGAATAGCTTCAGCTGCAACATCGATCGTAATTTCTTTTAGTTTTTTTACCTTCGCCATTAAAGAAATATCATTTAAGGCACCTTCTAAGTCTCGGACATTTGAATCAAACTGACCAGCTAGATATTCTAGTGTGTCATTAGGAAAAATATAGTCTAGATCTTCAATTTTATTCCGTAAGATGGCAATCCGAGTTTCAAAATCAGGTGGTGTTATATTTTGCGTTAGTCCCCATTTGAAACGAGTGACCAGCCGCTCTTCAAGACTATCTAAATGATCCGGACTTCGATCGCTTGTTAGAACAATCTGTTTGTTGTCGCTATGGAGAGCATTAAAGGTATTAAAGAATTCCTCTTGAGTCGTGACTTTTTTCCCACCAAGTGACTGGATATCATCGATCAGTAAGAGATCAAGACTTCGATAGGTATTCTTGAACGTCTTCATTTCTCCTAATCGAAGGTGTTCTAAAAATTCATTAATAAAGGTTTCTGCTGGGACATACTTAACCCGTGCATTTGGAATATTTTCTAGGATTTGATTTCCAATTGCGTTCAATAGGTGAGTCTTTCCAAGCCCTGGTCCACCATAGATAAAGAGAGGGTTGTATGTTGTTGCAAGATTTTCAGAAACTGCAAGCGCTGCTGCTTTCGCCCAAATATTTCCATCCCCTTGCACAAAATTATCAAAGGTGTACTTTGATTTCAGACCTGTATCAATTTTAGGCAACGGTTCGGTTGTTAAGCTAGCTGAAGATAATCTCCTATTCTCACTGCTATGACTACTAGGAATTTCTTCGGTATCTTCAAAAACGAAATGGAACTTCAAATCTGTATTGTAGACTTCAAAGCTGGCTGTGATCAAAGCATTTTTTAGATTTGTTTCCCAAAATAATTCTTTATAATTTCCATCAAGATAAATGGTAGCCGTCTCTCCATCGATTTTGACTAATTTTGAATCGGCGACAAAAAAATCATAGGCACTATCTTTTAGTTGTAATTGGGCTAATTCTAAAAAACGAGACCAAAATTGCTCTTCTTGTGACACTATCAGACTTCCCTCCTTTTCTTGAATTGTATCAAATCATACGTACTCCTATTCTACCACAAACAAAAATAGTTTTCCACAGGCTAAATTTCATGAAATTAAATTATAGTTTTAAACTTTTCCACAAGTTGTGGATTTAAATTCACATTGTTTTTAAAAGTTATCCACAAAGTGGGGATAACTAGAGAATATCCTTATTTTTCTGCTATTTACAAAAGATTTTTATGGTGGAAAAGCTTGTCAATACAAAAAATAAAAATAACAGCCTTATTTGAGGCTGTTGATAATTCGTTGGTATTCATCAAGACTGGAAAAAGAAATTTGGATAGTTCCTTTATTTTGAGAAGAGGAGTGTATCGTCACATCTGTTCCTAATATTTTTTTCAATCGTTGTTCCTCTTCTAGTAGGAAGCTCTCTTTTGCTTTTTTATTTTTCTGTTTTCTTTTTGAACTGATCTTATTTTCTAATGTTCGAACATTTAAATGATCCTGTTTGATTCGCTCCAACCAAAAGCGCTGCTCTTCTTCATCAAGAGGAACAAGAACACGCGCGTGAGCCGAAGAAATATCATTTTGAATGACTGCTTCTTTAACAGAGGGAGCTAGATGTAACAAGCGAAGCATATTGCTGATATAGGGTCTAGATTTCCCCATAAATTGAGCGATTTGGTCGTGCTTATAGCCATGATCAACGAGCTTCTGGTAGGAGATAGCTTCTTCAATTGGATTGAGATCTTCTCGTTGAAGATTTTCAATAATGGCTTGTCGCATCATTTCTTGATCCGTTAACTCTTTAATAATCGCAGGAACAAGATCTAATCCAGCAATTTTTGAAGCTCTAAAACGTCTTTCACCTGCAAGCAATTCAAAACCAATTATTGGAGATTTTCTGACAATAATGGGTTGAATTAAGCCATTTTCTTTGATTGACTGAGCCAGTTCTTCTAATTTTTCTTGATCAAATACTTTTCTTGGTTGGAAAGGATTGGTTCGAATGTCCTTTACCGCTATTTTTTCTAATTTTTCCATCTTATGAATAGAATAACACACCTTTACAAATTCGTAAAGGTGTGTTTACAAGTATGTCAAGAAAGTGAAAGTTAATCGCTCAGATCCTCAGTTGATTTTGTCAACTTGATAGAAGTTGTTTGTTGTTTTCCATCACGATAGAATGTGACCTTGATCGTATCATTGATTTGGTGAGAATAGAGGGCGGATTGTAAATCTGCTGTTGACTCGATATCTGTATCATCGATCTTTGTGATGACATCATAACGTTGCAATTTATCTGAAGCAGGCATATTTTCAAGTGTTGAACGAACTAGTACTCCTCCAGAGATTTTTTCAGGAAGTTTTAATTGGCTTAAATCAGAAGTTGAAAGGTTGGATAAATCCATCATTTGGATTCCAAGAGCTGGTCGAACTACTTTTCCTTTTTCTTCTAGCTGCTTGATAATATTGACAACATCATTTGCAGGAATTGCAAATCCCATTCCTTCTACTGAAGTTTGTCCGTTATTTGAAATTTTACTTGAGGTAATCCCGATGACTTGTCCTTGAATATTGATTAATGGACCTCCAGAGTTTCCTGGGTTGATGGCTGCGTCTGTTTGTAAGGCGCGTGTAGAGATATTTTGTCCATTATCGGCTTTCAATTTCACATTGCGGCCTTGGCTGGAAATAATTCCTTGGGTAACAGAATTAGCATAATCTGTTCCAAGAGGGCTACCGATCGCAATCGCAGTCTCACCAACCGTTAATTGGTTTGAATCTCCGAATTCAGCTACTGCCTTTGCTTTATCCGCACTGATGCGAACGACTGCAATATCAGAATAGACATCTGACCCAACTACTTCTCCGGGGACTTTATTACCATCTGCTAAAAGAATGTCTACTTTTTTAGCACCATTGATTACATGGGTGTTGGTAACAAGGTAGGCATATTTTCCTTCTTTTTTATAAATGACCCCAGAACCTTCACTAGAAATTTGTGAGTCAGAGTTTTCTTCTTTTTCAAATAGCCCTTGATTCGAAGAATCAGAATAAGTAATCACAGAAACCACAGCATTTTTCACCTTGTCTACGGCCTCACTAGTTGAGGTTGTATTTTTATAAGCTGTTTTAACAGTGGTTGAGTGTACTTGCTTACTTTCAGTATTTGAAGTAGAAGAATGAGAGGTTTGTAAGGTTAAAAAGGTTCCAAGAATCCCACCTAGAAAACCTACAACGAAAATGAGGGTTATGTTTCCGAGTTTTTTCAGTAAATTAGATGAAGATTTCATATTTTCCTCCTAAGGATATCAAATTGTCTAAAGTATAGAAAAACTTTCTTAATTATATCTTAAATAACTAAAGTTATCCACAAATTGTGGATAAGTTGTAGAATTTAGTTGAGAAATGGCTTTAAAAAGGACTTTATAGAATAGATTTCCTTTCTATAGCTGTGGATTATTTGTGGAATTGAAGAATTATGCTACAATAGGGGAATGAAAATTAAATTGATAACCGTTGGAAAATTAAAAGAAAAATACTTAAAAGATGGGATCGCGGAGTATATTAAAAGGCTTGGTCGATTTGCAAAAGTAGAACAGGTTGAGTTAGTTGATGAAAAAACTCCAGATCGTGCCAGTCAACTCGAAAATCAACAAATCCTTGAAAAAGAGGGGGAACGAATTCTCTCTAAGATTTCAGATAAGGAATATGTGATTGTATTAGCCATCGAAGGAAAACAATTTCCTTCAGAGAAATTTAGTCAAACGATTGACCAGATTATGACATCTGGTTATTCAAACCTTACTTTTGTTATTGGAGGCAGTCTTGGTCTGTCTCCTGAAGTGAAAAAAAGAGGAAATCTATTAATGAGCTTTGGTCAATTAACTCTTCCTCATCAGTTGATGAAATTAGTGTTGGTGGAACAAATCTATCGTGCTTTCATGATTCAACAGGGGAGTCCTTACCATAAATAACCTTGACGCTCCTTCCTTTTTCTGCTAAAATGAAGTAAGTTCGGTCTCATAGCTCAGCTGGATAGAGCATTCGCCTTCTAAGCGAACGGTCGCAGGTTCGAATCCTGCTGGGATCAAATGAAAGATGCAGCTTTTGCTGCATCTTTTCTTTTATGTAAAAATGTATAAATTTTCATTATCTATTAATTTTTGTATACTTCACTATAGACAAATAGTAATGAAATGATTTATTAGGAATATTTAAAAAAAGAACTAACAATCCCTATATAGTGCAAAGTGTAGATTATATAAATTGTGTAAAATAGTTTTCATTCATGTAACAAAAACATTAAAAACATTACAATTTTACCTATTCCCTTTAATTTTAGGCTATTTTATATTATAATTTTTTGTATATAAAATTTTATTTTTTTATAATAATACTAGAGTATAATAAAATAGAAAAAAAGTGGGAGAGTTTGTGTGATTCAGTCATTAATCTTGTCTTTTCTCTTGGGAGGGATCATTGTTCTGACGTTTGCATTAGTGGACGAAAAAATCTATCAGGAACATCAATTTGCATTTATCTTTCTGCTGAGCACCTTTGTTCTTCTTTTTGAAAGTCTCTTAGTATTTTTAGATGTGACTTTATTTTCAAATATTCGACTCTCTGATTTAAATATGCTCTTATGGCCGGTTTATTTATATCCTTATTATCATTATGCCAATCGGACGAATCGCTTGTGCGCCATTTTTTATTCTTTTTTTACTTATTTAGCGGTTGAAGGAACAGCAACTTTTCTGACGATTATTGTCTCTTCAGTAATAGGAGATGCTGTTGTAGCAGCTCACTCGATTGTCTATAATATGTTTATTCGCTTGCTTTCTTTAGGAATCATTTTGAAGTTAATTGACTTATTTGAATTTGATTTTACTCCTTTTTATGAAGAAGAATTTGAAAAGTATGTAAAGAAATTGATTTCGGTCTATTTCGCTATATTTGTAGTGATCAATTTTGCCTTATGGATAAGTGAACAAGCGCAATTTAAAAATTTTGGGAGTATGCTGGCAACGATTTGTTTTTTCTCTTTTGTAGTCAGTCTATTCCATATGAAAATCGAGCGAGATCAGTATCGTAAAAATTTAGAACTGGAGTATAAAGAATTTTCTGAGCAACAAATGAGTCGGTATATGGCTGAAATTCAAAGTCTCTATTCTATTGTTAGGGGATTTCGTCACGATTTGGGAAATCTAGTTATTTCTATGTCATTAGCCATTGAGGAAGAAAATATTCCAGAAATACAGAGAATCCATAGAGAAGTATTGGAAAAAGGTTATAAAGAGATCAATACAGAAGCATTATCAGGATTCAACTTGGTCAATATCAAAGATTCTGCTTTACGAAGTATTTTGATTCGAGGCTGGTTGGATGCAAGAGATGCTGGGGTGGAAATGACCTTTGAAACGAGTGAACCAATCGAGCAACTACCAGTTGATTTATTAGATATTGTGAGAATCGTTGGGATTCTAGTGACAAACGCTTTGGAAGCTTCAAAAGAAGCAGAAGAAAAGAAAGTTCATATTGCTATTTTCTCTATTTCAAAAATTGTTTACTTAGTGATTCATAATACAACAAATGAAATCACTTTTGATATTAGAAAAATATATGAAGAAGGCTATTCGACAAAAGGAGAAAATAGAGGACTAGGATTAAATAATGTGAGAAAAATCTTAGCAAATTATGGAACGATGTTTTTAGAAACGGAATTGCAAGGAAATCGTTTTTTACAAGTTTTGAAGATTGGAGGATACGAACAAGAATGAAGATTTTTTTATTAGAAGATGAGCTCTCTCAACAGATACGGGTAGAAAAACATATTGCAGAAATTGCTAAGGAATTAGAAATTAAACTTGAAGTGATTTCTACCGGTAAAATTTCGGAATTTGAAAATTATATCCAGCATTCGGATATCCACCAATTATATTTTCTAGATATTCATATCCAAGACAATGAGTATTGTGGGCTGGAAATTGCTCAAAAAATACGAGAAGCAAATCCTTATGCCATTATTGTTTTTATTACTACAAAATCAGAATTCGCTTCGATTACCTATCGTTATAAAGTATCTGCCTTAGATTTTATTGATAAAAATTTGAATGAAGATTTATTTAGATTAAAAATAAAGGAGTGTATTGAGTACCTGACAACTATTCAAATTGGAAATGATGATTTGACAGATTATTTTGAGTATGACTTTAAGGATAAAAAGATAAAAATTCCATTTAAGGATATTCTTTATATTGAAACTGTTGGTTCGGCTTATAAATTAAACTTAGTTGGGAAAAATTTTCAAAAAGAAATTGCGGGAAGTTTATCAGATGTCTTGGAGAAAGATGTGGAGGAGAGATATTTCAGTCCCCATCAATCTTTTATCGTGAATAGAAGTATGATCATTGGAATGGATAAGAAAAAGAAACAGCTGCTGTTGAAAGAAGGGTATTCTTGTCCAATCTCAAGAAGCAATATCAAACGTGCCAAAAAATTAATTGAAGAGCAAAATTTAGAATTTAGTGCTTGACAATTAGTTAAATTTTGATATAATGGGATATGTTCTGTTAATGAATATATGGTCCGTTGGTCAAGGGGTTAAGACACCGCCTTTTCACGGCGGTAACACGGGTTCGAATCCCGTACGGACTATATCTCATTCCGCCATAGCTCAGTTGGTAGTAGCGCATGACTGTTAATCATGATGTCGTAGGTTCGAGTCCTACTGGCGGAGCTAGTATAGCACCCATTTGGGTGTTTTTTTGTTTTGAAAAAGGCTAGGATAGTCATTATCCTAGCCTTTTATTTATAAGTGAACGATGGTTAGATTCCTTAGAGTTTTCTTCTTTTTATTTGTCTCCATTCATAGAGGAAAAAGAGAATAATTCCAACGAAAAATGCAATGAGTCCCTCTATGAAACCTTGAGGAACAAATGTTAAAGTAACTGTTCCTGATCCTTTCGGAACACGAACTCCCATCAATCCTTTCTGGATACGTTGAATTTGGATAGGTTTTCCATTTTGTTTAGCTGACCATCCTTTATCGTATGGCAATGTAAAAATAAGAGTAGTATCTCTAGTTGCGTTATAGGCTGCTACCACTTTATTCTTCTTTTTGTGAATAGCAACTTCTTGCTGACGAATGCTGGTGATAGCTTGTGTATATTGGTCAAAATCCAGAGCAAAAAATTCTGGCGTCTGAAAGGAGACCGTCGAATTTTCTGGAAAACTCATACGAATAGTAATCGTTTCCTCTGTGTCAAAATGGCCAATCGAAAAGAATGGAAAGGCATTATCAATGGTATAGCGTTGGGTCTGTCCATTGTAGCTGATTTCAATATCTTTCCGATCATCGTTTGAAAATTGTAAATTTGGAACATTGACATATAGTTGGCTATGGGCAGGAACCGTTACTTCATATTGAATACTTGCGTAGGATAGATGACTATCTTCTTCAATTTTTGCAGTTTGCAACGAAGATGTAGTATTTTGTGAAGTAGGCGAGAGAATAGTTAATTTCTTATAAAATTTATATTTTTCATCTGTGATTTGATGGATGAATCGTGTCTGATTATCCAGTGTCAAATTCGTAAAGGAAGTATTTTTATAAGGTTTTGCTGACAGAAAGGCGATTGGTAAGGCATATTCGTTTTCTGAAAGTGAGACTCCATTTTTGGTTGCAATCTCTTTAAATCCAAATTTTTGAACAGGTTGTTGGCTTAAATTATAGCGAACACCAAATAGACTATCCATTAAAATAGAATTGTTTTGGTATCGAAGATTGAGGTTGGTTCCTTCAGATTTAAATCCTAGTTTGTCCAATGTCGAGCTAGCATCCGTATTTCGTACAGATGAAAATTGAGAAATTCCATTATAACCATACTTCATGCTATCATTGCCCGTTTGTGGCTGTAAAATCTCAGTCCGATAATTAGAGTCTGTCTTCTCTTTTACTAAGGATTGGATGGCTTTTAAGTCTCGTTCGTAGGATGACCGAGAAGCAAATACCCATTCATTCGCAATTCCTTCCATTTGATAATAACTATTCACCGATAATTCAAAGATGGAGAAAAACAGGATCGAAAGATAGAAAAGTCTAGGCGGTATCTTTTTTAGGATAAACCCTAAACAGACCAAATAGAAAGCAATTAAAAATTCAAAAGTAACAATAAAATTGACAGCATATAAAAATTTATAGTGACTGCTGTAAAGGACAGTTGCTCCAAATCCTAGAATAAGGAGGAAATTAGCAAGACTAAAACGAATCCAAGTGATCTCCTCTATTCGATTTAGTACTTCTCCTGCCATCAGAATAATCGTCAAAGAAAAGATCCAAGAGTATCGATGAAGAAACATATTCGGCGCGTGCATACCTTGCCAAAGGAGATCTAATAATTGAAAACGAAAACTCAAAATAAGAATGGTCAAGAGTATAAAGTAAGAAAGTTTCACGTGAAACTTGATCGACTTTACAAAGAAAAAGGTAATCGCTAAAAGAAGTGGAAATAATCCCACGTAGATCATTGGAATTGATCCATATTTAGTAGTGTCAAAACTTCCAATGAAATTTTTTGCAAATACGTCAAGATACCAACTTTTTTCTGTAAAGATACTGTCAACCTTTGAAAAACTTTCTCCATGAGTGCGTAAATCTAAGAAGGTTGGAAATAACATCACAAGGCTTGTTATAACTGATAAAAGAGATACAATCACAAAATGAAAGAAGCGTTTTCCAATTCCTTTGATGTCCCATGACAGTTGTGTCAAGTACCATAAAATAAGAAAAATAGACATCATAAACCCAAAATAATAATTTTGGATAAACAAGCTGGTTAAGCTGATAAAGTAGAGAATCTCTCCCTCATTGTAAATGAGTTTTTTGAATCCATAAAGAATTAATGGTGCTAGGATAAAAACATCTAGCCAAGTTTTTATTTCAATTTGGCTGATAGCAAAGCTCATAAGAGCAAATGATGTTGAAAGGGTAAGAACCAGGGATCTAGGAATTTTAGAAAACATTCCATGTAAACTAATATAAGTGCTTAAGCCAATAGCTCCAAATTTAAGAAGAGTGATGAGGTAAACAGCATCTGGCATGGATTGTGCATTAAAGAAGTAGACAAGAGGAGAAAAGAAACTTCCTAGATAATAACTACTGAGTGCATAGAAATTAATGCCTAATCCACTTTGAAAACTGTAAAATAGGCTATCTGTCCCGTGTAAAATATTTCGAAGTGTGGTATCAAAAATGACATACTGATGATAACCATCTCCTAATAAGGGGGATGTATCACTGTTCCAGTAGATTCCTTGTGAGAGGTAAATAAAGAACATCATGATAGCCGGAATCAGGAAAGAAGATACTATAAAAAGGGATGTTTTTAGCTTTGTTTTATTCATATATTTCTACTGAAAGAGCCTGAAATAATGATTTCAGGGCTCTTTATTTTTATGATTGGCTCCAAAGTTCTTTCACTTTTGCTTGAACTTCTTCATTTTCAAGAAACTCATCATAGGTTTCATCAATACGATCGATTACGCCGTTTTTTGAAAGAACGATAATATGGTTGGCGAGTGTTTGAATGAATTCATGGTCATGGCTGGCAAAGATAATCGATTCTTTAAAATTCTTCAATCCATCATTCAAACTTGAAATAGACTCCAAATCCAAGTGATTGGTTGGATCATCCAGTACAAGAACATTTGACTTGAGGAGCATCAATTTAGACAACATGACACGAACTTTTTCTCCTCCTGACAAGACGTTGACAGACTTGTTAACTTCGTCACCCGAAAAGAGCATACGTCCTAAGAAACCACGAAGGAAAGTATTGTCATCTTCTTCTTTACTTGCAAATTGACGAAGCCAATCAAGAATACTTTCACCACCTGCAAAATCCCGACTGTTGTCTTTTGGTAGATAAGACCGACTAGTTGTAACTCCCCACTTGACAGTTCCTTCATATTCAATATCATCCATCAATGCACGGATCAAAGCGGTTGTTTGAATATCGTTCTGTCCGATAAGGGCGGTTTTGTCACCAGGACGTAAGATAAAGCTGATATTGTCAAGGATAGTTTCTCCATCAATCTTGACAGAAAGATTTTCAACTGTCAAGAGATCGTTACCAATTTCTCGTTCTGCCTTAAAGTTGATAAATGGGTACTTCCGACTAGATGGAACAATTTCTTCAAGTTCAATCTTGTCAAGCATTTTTTTACGCGAAGTTGCTTGTTTTGATTTTGAAGCGTTGGCTGAGAAACGTGCGACAAACTCTTGTAATTGTTTAATTTTTTCTTCAGCTTTTGCGTTTCTATCTGCTTGTAATTTTGCTGCAAGTTCAGAAGATTCTTTCCAGAAATCATAGTTTCCGACGTAAAGTTTAATTTTTCCAAAGTCGAGATCCGCCATATGGGTGCAGACTTTGTTCAAAAAGTGGCGGTCATGGGATACAACGATAACCGTATTTTCAAAATCAATCAGAAAATCTTCTAACCAGGTAATGGATTGAATATCCAATCCATTGGTCGGCTCGTCCAAAAGAAGGACATCTGGTTTACCAAAAAGGGCTTTAGCTAAGAGAACTTTCACTTTATCCCCATTGGCTAACTCGCTCATAGTTTGATAATGAAGGTCTTCTGAAATATTTAGATTTTGAAGTAATTGAGATGCTTCGCTTTCTGCTTCCCATCCACCAAGTTCGGCAAATTCACCTTCAAGTTCAGCTGCACGGACACCATCTTCATCAGAGAAATCTTCTTTCATGTAGATAGCATCTTTTTCTTTCATAATGTTGTAGAGCTTTTCATTTCCCATAATGACAACATCGATGACCCGCTCGTCTTCGTAGTCAAAGTGATTTTGACGCAAAACAGACAAACGTTCATCAGGGCCAAGAGAAATATGACCAGTTGTTGGTTCAATATCTCCAGCTAAAATTTTTAAAAAGGTTGACTTTCCAGCACCGTTGGCACCGATGAGACCGTATGTATTTCCTTCTGTAAAGTTGATATTGACATCGTCAAACAATTTTCGATCACTAAAACGTAGTGAGACGTCTGATACTGTAAGCAATGATTTTCTCCTCTTTCTATAATGTCTTCATTTTACTAGAAAATAGGGGAAAATTCAACTTTTTTACTGTCAATTTGTTTTTACAATGATGTAAACGAAATTGACAGTTTAGTAAAGTGTTAATTCCTTACAAACATAGAGGATAGACTAACATTTTCAACTAGAAAGTGCTATAATGATAGGGATAACGATTAAGGAGAAGAGTATGACAAAACCCATCATTCTGACAGGAGATAGACCGACAGGAAAACTCCATATCGGCCACTATGTTGGTTCTTTAAAAAATCGCGTCTTGTTGCAAAATAAAGACGAGTATAATATGTTTGTTTTCCTAGCAGACCAGCAAGCTTTGACAGACCATGCAAAAGATCCAAAAACGATTGTAGAATCTATTGGTAATGTTGCTTTGGATTATCTGGCAGCTGGACTAGATCCTGAAAAAGTTACGATTTTCATTCAAAGTCAGATTCCTGAATTAGCGGAATTGACCATGTATTACATGAATCTAGTATCTTTGGCGCGACTTGAAAGAAACCCAACTGTAAAAACCGAGATTTCTCAAAAAGGTTTTGGTGAGAGTATTCCAACAGGATTTTTGGTATACCCTATTTCACAAGCAGCCGATATCACAGCTTTTAAAGCAAATTTTGTTCCAGTAGGAAATGATCAAAAGCCAATGATTGAGCAAACTCGTGAGATTGTTCGTTCCTTTAATCATGCTTACAACACAGATACTTTGGTGGAACCGGAAGGGATTTATCCTGAAAACGAAGCAGCAGGGCGCTTACCTGGTTTAGACGGAAATGCTAAAATGTCTAAATCATTGAATAATGGCATTTACCTAGCTGATGATGCAGATACTTTAAAGAAAAAAGTGATGAGTATGTATACTGATCCTGATCATATTAAAGTAGAGGATCCAGGAAAAATCGAAGGCAATATGGTCTTTCATTACCTGGATGTATTTGGCCGTCCAGAAGATGTAGCTGAAATTGCAGAAATGAAAGAACATTATCAACGTGGTGGACTTGGTGATGTAAAGACCAAACGATATCTTTTAGAAATTTTAGATCGTGAATTAAGACCAATTCGTGAAAGACGACTTGAGTTTGCAAAGGATATGGGTGAGGTCTACTCTATTCTTGAAAAAGGAAGTGAGCGCGCTCGAAATGTAGCAGCTCAAACACTGGATGAAGTAAAATCTGCGATGGGAATTACCTATTTTAAAAAATAAAACGACTTCATTAAAAGCGAACATTTCTTACTGTTCATTGATAATTTACCAATAAATGATTGACAAATTGCCATAGAATGGTATGATATTAACAATAAAAATTCGAGCCTTGCTCAAATAAAAAGAAAAGAGGATCCAGCTAATGTCTAATTGGGACACAAAGTTTTTAAAAAAAGGGTTTACATTCGATGACGTGCTTTTGATTCCAGCAGAAAGTCACGTATTGCCTAATGATGCAGATTTAAGTACACAATTAGCAAGTAATTTACGCTTGAATATCCCAATCATTACTGCTGCTATGGATACGGTGACTGAAAGTCAAATGGCAATTGCTATGGCACGTGCGGGTGGACTTGGTGTGATCCATAAAAACATGTCAATTGAGCAACAGGCAGATGAAGTACGCAAAGTAAAACGTTCTGAAAATGGGGTTATCATTGATCCGTTCTATTTGACTCCGTCTCATACAATTGCAGAAGCAGATGAGTTGATGGGACGATACCGAATCAGTGGTGTTCCTGTTGTTGAAACACTTGAAAATCGTAAATTAGTTGGTATCCTTACAAACCGGGATTTGCGTTTTATTTCTGATTACAATCAACCCATTTCAAATCATATGACGAGTGAAAATTTGGTGACTGCACCGGTTGGAACTGATTTGGAAACAGCTGAACACATTCTACAAGAGCACCGTATTGAAAAATTACCATTGGTAGATGAAAATGGTCGTCTTTCTGGCTTGATTACAATCAAAGATATTGAAAAAGTTATTGAGTTCCCAAATGCGGCTAAGGATGAATTTGGTCGTTTGCTTGTAGCTGGTGCCGTAGGGGTTACTTCAGATACTTTTGAACGTGCAGAAGCTCTTTTTGAAGCTGGTGCAGACGCAATTGTCATCGATACTGCTCATGGACATTCTGCGGGTGTTCTTCGTAAGATTGCAGAAATTCGTGCCCACTTCCCAGATCGTACCTTGATTGCAGGAAATATTGCAACCGCTGAAGGTGCTCGTGCATTATTTGATGCAGGGGTAGACGTAGTTAAGGTCGGAATTGGTCCAGGATCAATCTGTACAACTCGTGTTGTTGCAGGGGTTGGTGTTCCTCAAGTGACTGCTATTTATGACGCAGCCGCTGTAGCTCGTGAATATGGAAAAACGATCATTGCTGATGGTGGTATCAAGTATTCAGGAGATATTGTCAAAGCACTAGCAGCTGGTGGAAACGCGGTTATGCTTGGCTCAATGCTTGCAGGTACAGATGAAGCACCAGGTGAAACAGAAATCTTCCAAGGTCGTAAATTTAAAACATACCGTGGTATGGGATCTATTGCAGCAATGAAGAAAGGTTCTAGCGACCGTTACTTCCAAGGATCTGTCAATGAAGCCAATAAATTGGTCCCTGAAGGAATTGAAGGACGCGTTGCTTATAAAGGTTCTGTAGCAGATATGGTCTTCCAAATGATCGGTGGTATCCGTTCAGGTATGGGTTATGTTGGTGCAGCAACCATTCAAGATTTACATGATCATGCACAATTTGTCGAAATGAGCGGTGCCGGATTGAAAGAAAGCCATCCTCATGATGTGCAAATTACAAACGAGGCTCCTAACTACTCGGCACAATAAATTTACACATTTGTAAACAAAAATAACAGCATCTTGACAGTATTGTCAAGATGCTGTTTTGATATGACCGGCTTGAACAGTGAAAATTTTCAACTCTTCAGGTAGTTCTTTTAAATGATCGAGAGTGGTCGTTGTAATAAATGTTTGAATATTATTAGAGATGGTTTCAAGTAGTTGAAGTTGACGATAATTGTCAAGTTCGCTCATGACATCGTCAAGTAGTAAAATCGGCTTTTCTCTTGTGATTTCTTCCATTAATTCAATTTCTGCTAATTTTAGAGAGAGAACAACACTTCGATGCTGGCCTTGACTACCAAAGGTAGCATTCATATTATTGATAAAAAATGCCAAATCATCCCTGTGAGGCCCAATGCTTGTTGTTTTCCTAAAAATATCCTTCTGACGGTTTTTTTCCAACATAGAGAGAAACTGCTCTTCTATATCATTTCCTTCTTCAGAAAAAACAGTTGACTGATATTGAATTGATAGGTCTTCTTTGTTGTCAGAAAGTCGAGTATGTTTTTCTTTTGCTTTAGCTTCTAATTTTTTAATAAACTCAAGCCGATGATGGATGACGCGACTTCCAAAACTAGCTAGTTGTGAATCTAAGACCTCCAAAAATGTAGCATCAATTTTTTCCGAATTTTTTAGATAACTATTTCTTTGTTTCAGTACATGGTTGTATTGAGATAAGTCAGATAAGTAGAGAGGTTTCATCTGACCTAATTCAATGTCAATAAACTTTCGACGCCCTGCAGGTGATCCTTTGATCAGTTGCAAATCTTCGGGTGCGAAAAGGACAACATTCATATGGCCAATATAGTTCGATAATTTGGCTTGTTTCAAATGATTTACCTTAGTTATCCGACCTTTTGGTGTCAAGGAAATTTCTAATGGAAGGGGACCAGTTTCTCTTTGCAATTGACCAGAAACTTTAAAATCGGTGGATTCAAAATAGATGAGATCTCTATCATTTCGTGTTCGATGACTTCTGGTTAAAGCTAGAAAATAAATTGATTCGAGAATATTGGTCTTTCCTTGAGCATTTTGACCTAGGAAAATATTTAATCCAGGATGAAACTCGACTTCTAGTTCTTGATAATTACGAAAATGTTGAATGGATAACTGTTTTAACCACATTACGAGATACCAGGAAAGCGAATTGCTTTTTCTTTTTTGTTAGTCTTTGTCGGTTGTTTCTTTTGTTGTTGATTGAGTTGCTTGACAAGTTTAGCAACACGTTCCTTTTCTTCCTTCTCTTTAAGATGTTCTTCTATTTCTTCTTGAGAAGGTTCAAGAATGGTGATAGTCATGCTCAGTTCAGGAATGTCAATTTGATCATTGACACGAAGTTTACGGCCTCTCCGTTGTTCTAATTCACCATTAACAAAGACTTCTTTTTCTTGAAGAAAAGCTTTGATTGCACCACCACTCTGTATAATACCGAGTTCTTTTAAGATTGCTTGTAATGTAATAAAGTCATCAAATAATTTGTAATTCATAGTTCACCTCTTTGCGTGTTATTATACCATATTTTTAGTTTTTCTAGGGTAGAGAATGTTGAGTGATTTGAGGAGCTTTTTCACAGTTTGAATTAGGATTTTAGTGTGATTTCGTGTTATAATGAAAGTTACTATTGAGTAGAACGAGGATGAAAATGGAATTAGTAAAGGGCGTGAATCTTCACTTTCTTCAATCAAAAAAATTTAAAACCAATAAAATTAAGGTCCGTTTTTCATCGCCATTAGATGAAAATACCGTGGCTGCGCGTGTTTTAGTAGCCTGTATGATGGAAACTGCAAATCAAAAATATCCAACTTCACAATTATTCCGTGAAAAATTAGCGAGTCTATACGGGGTAGAATTGTCAACCTCAGTCTCTAAGAGGGGACGTGTTCATTATGTTGATTTGAATATTTCCTTTGTGCGCGATGACTTTTTGAGCAAGAAAAATGTTCTTACTGATGAAGTTTTGGACATTATAGAAACTATCTTCTTTTCACCTTTGGTAGTAGAAGATCACTTTGACAGTGATACATTTGACGTTGAAAAGAAAAATACGATTTCCGATTTGGAGTCAGAAATTGAAGAGCCTTATTATTATGCACATGGGCAATTGAATCAACTATTTTTTGAAGACGAAACAATCGGGATGTCAAGATTGGGGAAAGTTGATTTAGCGAGACAAGAGACAGCTCAAAGTTCTCTTGAACAGTTTCATCAGATGCTCCAATTAGATAACATTGACTTCTTTTTCATAGGCGATTTTAATGAGGTCGCTATTGTGGATCGAGTGAACCAGTTTGAATTCAAGCCACGTGATAACAATTTGTCTGTCAACTATCAACAACCTTTTACAAATGTTGTTAGAGAAAAGTTAGAGCAAAAACAAAACCAACAATCTATTTTAGAATTAGGTTATCATTTTTCTACCCAGTATGGAGAATCTCTCCATATCCCCCTAGTTGTATTAAATGGGATGCTGGGAGCTTTCTCGCATTCGAGACTTTTTCAAATAATTCGTGAGAAAGAAGGACTTGCTTATACCATCTCTAGCCATTTTGATATTTTTACAGGCTTTATGAGAGTTTTTGCAGGCATTGATAAGGAATCTCGTACGAAAGTAATGACCTTGATTATGAGACAGTTGAATGATTTAAAACGAGGCAAGTTTACAGAGTCAGAGCTTCAATTGACAAAAGAAATGTTGGTGAATACGACCTTATTAGCACAGGATCGGCAAAATACCTTGATTGAAAGGGAATATCTGAAAACGATCCTAGGAACGAAAGTCCTTTCTTTAGAAGAGTGGTTAGAATCCATCGATAAGGTTAGTAGAGAAGAAATTATTGAAGTGGCAAAAACAATTAATTTACAGTCTGTTTATTTTATGGAAGGAAAGTAGTGTAAAGATTGAAAATTAAAGAAAAATATTATGAATCAGTTGGTGAGCAAGTTTACTTTACACGCTTGTCAAATGGGTTGACTATTCATTTAATTCCCAAAGAAGATTATTATGAAACCTATGGAATAATCACAACTAAGTTTGGCTCAGTGGATACACGAATTCTAGTGAATGGTCATGAAAGGCAATATCCTGCAGGAATTGCTCATTTTCTAGAACACAAAGTATTTGAAGATGAAAATGGTCAAGATTATTTAAAAAAATTCGTTCATTTAGGATCGGAAAGTAATGCCTTTACAAGCTTTACAAAGACAAGTTATCTTTTCTCAACAACTTCAAAGGTCCCTGAAAATATTCAATTGTTATTGGAGATGGTTTCAAAGGTTTCCTTTACAGAAAAATCTGTATCTAAGGAAAGAGAAATCATTCAACAAGAAATTGGAATGTACCAAGATAGTCCAGACTATCGATTATTTTTTGGTGCTTTAGAAAATTTATATCCTGGAACACCGTTAGCAGATGATATTGCTGGGACTAGGGAGTCTATTTCTGACATTACAATAGATAATCTCCGTGAAAACTTTGATCTATTCTATCATCCCTCTCAAATGCACTTATTAGTGATCGGAAACTTTGATGTTGATGAAGTATTGCAAGTAGTAAAGAAATATGATCTAGTTCCTCCTCATCCATCTGTGGAGTTAGAACGTTTTCCTGTAGAAAAAAATGAAGTAAAATTGAATCAATCTTGTAGAATGGAAGTTGCTACTCCTAAGTTGGCAATTGGAATTCGAGGAAATGATATCATTAAGGAAGAGGAAAAATTTCGTTATAAATTGATGTTGAAATTACTATTTTCGATGATGTTTGGTTGGACTTCGCAACGGTTTCAAAGTTTATATGAAGCTGGGAAAATTGACAACTCATTGACACTTGAAGTCGAGGTTGAGGAATTATTTCATTTCGTTATTTTGACAATGGATACTCAAGAACCGGTGTCCTTATCTCATCAATTTAGGTCAGCGATCAAACAATTTGAGAAGGATCCAGATGTGAATCAAGAACATTTGGATACGATTAAAAGCGAAATGTTTGGTGATTTCTTACAAGGTTTAAATTCGCTTGAGTATAGTGCCACTCAGTTTGAATATTTTTCAGACGGTAGCACTTCTTATGATCTTCCAAAGATTTTACAAGGTATTAGTTTACAAGATATCATCAAATTAGGGCGTCAGTTCATCGACCAGGCTGAGATGGTTGATTATATGATTTTTCAAAAGTAGTAAACAATGTATCAAGAAGGGAAAACATGAAGAAGAGAACGATTGGTCAAGTGTTAAAACTGTCAAGAGTAAATTTACACTTAAGTTTACAGGATGTGTCAAATAAGACAGCCATTGAAATTCCTTATATAGAAGCGTTGGAAAACGATGAGTTTGATCTATTACCGAGTCCCTTTTACGCTCAGATCTATCTTAAAAAGTTAGCATGGGCTTTGGGATTAGATGAGTCCATCCTATTGACAGCTTTTCGCGAAGGAAAAGAATTGTTATTTGATGAAGAAATACTTGTAGATGACGAAGAGCTTCATTCAAGAAAAGTAAGACAGAAAGCGAGCTGGTTACCAATCCTGTATTATCTACTAGTTAGTTTTGCCATTCTTGGCTTTGTGATTTATATCGTATATTTTTATGAGTTTACAGCATCTGTAAAATAGATGTAAAGATAGTTTATTTTTTGGAGGAAGTATGAAAAAAGAAAATATTCCTAATGCATTGACATTATTTCGGGTTGTGATGATTCCTATTTTTATTGCCATTTTAAGTTTAAGTCACTCTTACTTAGGACATATTGTAGCGGCAGTTATTTTTGCAATTGCTAGTATTACAGATTATTTAGATGGCTTTCTTGCACGAAAATGGAATGTAGTTAGTAATTTTGGTAAATTTGCCGATCCAATGGCAGATAAATTATTGGTCATGTCAGCCTTTATCATGATGATTGAATTAAAAATGGTTCCTGCTTGGATTGCAGCCGTTATCATTTGTCGTGAGTTAGCTGTTACTGGTTTGCGTCTTCTACTTGTTGAGACAGGTGGTACAGTTCTTGCTGCAGCCATGCCAGGAAAAATTAAAACCTTTAGCCAAATGTTTGCCATTATCTTTTTGCTTTGCCATTGGACACTTCCGGGGCAAGTGTTGCTTTATATTGCATTGATTTTCACAATTTATTCTGGTTACGACTACTTTAAGGGAAGTAGCTATCTCTTTAAAGACACATTTAAATAAATGAAACAGATGATTGAGCTAAAAAATGTATCCTTTCGATACGATAACACAGTAGAAGAGTATCAAATTGACACGGTTTCGTTTCACGTGAAACAAGGAGAGTGGCTTTCGATTGTTGGACACAATGGTAGTGGGAAATCTACAGTTGTACGCCTGATTGATGGCCTTTTGGAAGCTGAGTCTGGTGAGATTTACGTTGATGGAAAACAACTGACTCGTGAAACCATATGGGAAATCCGTAGTAAAATTGGGATTGTATTTCAGAATCCTGACAACCAATTTGTTGGTGCGACAGTAGAAGATGATGTTGCCTTTGGTTTAGAAAATCAAGGAATTCCACGGGAAGAAATGCTTCAACGTGTGGAGAAGGCTATTGAGCAAGTCGGTATGCTGGAGTTTAAAGATCGCGAACCATCTCGTTTGTCAGGTGGTCAAAAGCAACGGGTGGCCATAGCAGGTATTATCGCCTTGAGACCAACTATTATTATCCTTGATGAAGCAACTAGTATGTTAGATCCAGAAGGTAGAGAGGATCTAATGGCGGTAATGAGAGAACTTCAGAAAAAGTTTCAATTAACAATTATTTCTATTACCCATGATTTAACCGAAATTGCCTTAAGTGATCGAACACTCGTCTTTCAAAAAGGAAAACTAGAGTCTTCTATGACACCGCGGGAATTGTTTTCAAGAAATGATCTGAATGAGATTGGATTAGATAAGCCTTTTAGTAAGCAGGTTCAAGAATCTCTCAGCTCACATTTTCCGCTAAAACAGGATTATCTAACAGAAAGTGAGTTATTAGACCAACTATGGGAATCTCTTTAAAGAATGTCTATTATACTTATCAAGAGGGAAGTCCTTTTGAAGGGCAGGCGCTTTCTGATATTAGTTTGGAAATAAAAAATGGATCTTATACAGCCATCATCGGGCATACTGGTAGTGGCAAGTCTACTTTGTTGCAATTACTAAATGGTTTACTGCGTCCGACTACAGGAACGATTCAATTTGAAGATTTTGTTTTAGATAATCATTCTGAGCCAAAAGAAATGAAGTACCTGAGAAAAAAAGTCGGTTTGGTTTTTCAATTTCCAGAAAGTCAGCTATTTGCGGAAACCGTTCTAGCTGATGTAGCCTTTGGACCACAGAATTTTGGGGTACCTAAGGACAAAGCGGAGGAAATAGCCAAAGAAAAATTAGCGATCGTTGGTTTAGAAGAGTCTATCTATGATAAAAGTCCATTTGAACTATCTGGTGGACAAATGAGACGGGTTGCGATCGCGGGTATTTTAGCTATTGAACCAGAGATTTTAGTATTGGACGAGCCAACAGCAGGGCTAGATCCTGCTGGAAGAAAGGAATTGATGGCGCTGTTTGAAACATTACATAAAAATGGGATGACTCTAGTTCTGGTAACTCATACGATGGATGATGTAGCAAATTTTGCTGATACCGTATTTGCTTTAGAAGCGGGAAAACTTGTCCTAAACGGATCCCCAGGGGAAGTGTTTCAACAGGTTGAGTATTTACAAAAACTTCAATTAGGAGTCCCACAAATTACGAATTTTGCTCTTCAATTGAAACGAAGAGGACTTCCTCTGGACAGACTACCAATCAAAATTGAGGAACTAAAGGAGCTGTTACTTCATGAATAATATGATTTTAGGAAGGTATATTCCTGGAAACTCCATTATCCACCAACTAGATCCTCGTGGGAAGTTGCTCTCAATGTTTTTATTCATATTTCTTCTGTTTTGGGCAAATAATATCCAGACAAATGTTCTTCTCTTTGGTTTTATTTTTGTTTTAATGTATCTAACGAGGATTTCGGTTAGTTTTTATATTAAAGGTTTAAAATCAATGATTTTTATCATTGCTTTTACAACCATTTTTCAATTATTTGCGACCTCTCAAGGAACTATTTTGTACCAATGGTGGTTTTTTAAATTAACCGACCAAGGATTGATGCAAGCCGCCATCATATTTTGTAGATTTATTTTAATCATTTTTTATTCGACGATTTTAACCGTGACGACGACACCATTGAGTTTAGCAGATGCTGTTGAAAAGATCCTTACCCCACTAAAAATTATTAAGGTTCCGGCTCATGAGATTGGGTTAATGCTATCTATGAGTTTGCGCTTTGTTCCAACCTTAGTAGATGATACGAATCGAATCATGAATGCGCAAAGGGCACGTGGTGTTGATTTTGGTGAGGGAAATCTATTAAAAAGGATCCGTTCCTTTATTCCGATCCTCATTCCTCTATTTGCTTCTAGTTTTAAACGCGCAGATGCATTAGCAATTGCGATGGAAGCGAGAGGGTACAAAGGCGGTGAGGGACGAACACGCTATCGGACTCTGCAGTGGGGAGTAAAAGATACCCTGGCATTGCTCGTTATTCTGTGTCTCATGTTGATAGTTTTTTATCTAAAAAATGGATAGAGCTAGTTGTATTGGTTCAAAAATAAGGAAAAAGCGCTATACAAAGCGCTTTTTACATTAAATTCACATATTCTTGTAACATTTGTAATATATTCTACAATAAACTGTAACATTTTGTGTGTATGATAGAATTATGTTCGAAAGGAGAATAGAATTCATGAACAGTAAAAAGTTCCAATGGACAGTCACTTCCCTACTTTCAGCAGCATCACTTTTCATTTCTGGTATTGCTACAGTGAATGCTGAAACTTACGAAGTGAAGTCTGGAGATACTCTATCAAAAATTGCACTAGAAAATAACACTTCAGTAGAAAATATTATTGCATCTAACAATCTGACTAATGAAGATTTGATCTATGCAGGACAAATTATTGAGTTAGGTGAGCGTTCTAAATCTATGATTGATAAAGTTGCTCCACAAGAGCAAGCAAAACCTGCTGAAAGTGCACCTACAGCAACTGCAACAGCACAAACTGCTCAAAAACAAACAACTTATGCAGCAAATGCTGCAGTGACTTCTGCACAATCAACAAATGGTGGAATTGTTCTATCAAATGGGAATACTGCTGGAGAACAAGGATCTTATGCAGCTGCTCGTATGGCTGAAATGACTGGCGTACCTGCTTCTACTTGGGAAGCAATTATTGCCCGTGAATCAAATGGTCAAGTAAATGCAGCAAATGCTTCTGGTGCTAGTGGGTTGTTCCAAACAATGCCAGGTTGGGGTTCAACTGCAACAGTTGATGATCAAATCCAGTCTGCATACAATGCATATAGCTCACAAGGTTTATCAGCTTGGGGTTATTAAAAAATAGGTTTACAATTTGTAAACCTATTTTTTTAATGTCTCAAGAATATCAAGTGGAGAGTGACAAATAAAATCTGGTGAGTAAAGAAGTAGCTCTTCAAGATCTCCAAATCCCCAAGTGACTGCCATGGTTTTTATACCAACTGCTTGACCTCCAATGAGGTCAAATTTTGTGTCCCCAATAATCACTGTCTCCTCTTTTGGAAGGTCATTGCTTGACAAGGCGTATCGAATGACATCGGCTTTGTGGATACGATCTGAATTTGATCCATAAATTCCTTTAAAGTATTTAGCGATACCTAAATCTTGACACATCTGTAAAGCAACTGGTTCATGTTTTGAAGTGGTTACATAAAGAGGAATGTTTTCGTCTTGTAATGCTTTCAAAGCTTCTACTATCTGAGGAAACAGAGTTGATTTGTATTGACCTTTTTCATGATAATACTGGCGATAGATCGTCACTGCTTGATCTACCAAAGCTTCAGGAAGAGTAGCTTCAAAACTAGAAATCAAAGGTGGTCCCATAAAACTACGGATGGTTTTGAGATCGGGTTGAGGAACCTTCAAAGTATCGAATGTATGTTGAAAGCTCTCTGTAATTCCCTTGGAACTGTCAACTAATGTTCCATCTAAATCAAAAAATAAGGCTTGCATGTTATTCTCCAAATATCTCTTTTTGTAATCTACGTCCGGTCGGTGTTGCTGCCAATCCTCCTTCAGCTGTTTCTCTAAAGGCAGTCGGAAGACTAGAACCAACTTGGTACATGGCGTCAATAACTTCATCCACAGGTATTTTTGATTCAATACCTGCTAAGGCCATATCAGCAGCAATGAAGGCATAGCTGGCTCCCATTGCGTTTCGTTTGACACATGGAACTTCCACGAGTCCTGCTACTGGATCACAAATGAGGCCAAGCATGTTTTTGATAACAAAACAGACTGCCTGACTCGCTTGATAAGGAGTTCCTCCAGCAGCTAGTGTCAATGCTGCCGCACTCATAGCTGAAGCAGAACCAACTTCTGCTTGACAACCACCTTCTGCACCTGAAATAGAAGCATTATTTGCGATCACTAAACCAAAAGCCCCAGCTGTCAGTAGAAAATCTAATTGTTGCTGACGGTTTAACCCTAATTTTTGAGTTGCAGCAGTGAGAACTGCGGGAAGGCAGCCAGCAGATCCTGCAGTGGGTGTTGCACAGACCAGTCCCATTTTAGCATTGTGTTCGTTGACAGCAATAGCATTCTTCGCTGCGGTTAGGACGGTCAAGTCAGATAACGTTTTTCCTGATTTGATATAGCGATCTAATTTTGCGGCATCCCCACCAGTTAACCCACTACGAGAGTGGTTTTCATTTAACCCTAACTTTACAGAATCAATCATCACTTCTAAATTACGGGTCATTAATCGTAGGACTTCTTCTCGTTCACGACCAGTTAGTTCAAATTCAGTTGCAATCATTAACTCTGCGACGTTTCCTTGGTATTGCGTGCTTGCTTGTTCTACGAGGTCTACAATTGAATAAAACATATGAACTCCTTATTTGAAAAAGTTGACATTATGAAGATGAGGAATTTTACGGATATCTTCGATCGCTGCTTCACAACTCCTTGAGTCAACTTCTATAATCATAATCGCTTTTTCTCCAGCTTTTTCCCGTGTTACATTCATTTGTGCAATATTAATATCATAGCGAGAAAGAGCTTCTGTCACATGAGCGATCATTCCGGGGACGTCCTGGTGAACAATGATAATGGTTGGAGTATTCATATTTAGCGAGATAGCAAAGCCATTTAACTCAGTAACCTGTATGTTCCCACCACCAATTGAGATTCCAGTGACAGAAATCGTTTTATGATCATTTTTAACAGTAATAGTCGTTGTGTTTGGGTGAGGAGCATTGCTTTCTTTTTGAATAGACCAAACAATCCGAATGCCTCGTTCATGTGCAATTTTTAGACTATCTGGGATTCTAGGATCATCTGTGTCCATTCCTAAGATGCCCGCTACTAAGGCTAAATCTGTTCCATGACCACGATAGGTTTTGGCGAAGGAATTAAATAATTGGAACTCAACTTCTTTTGGTTCCTCTCCAAAGATAGAAGAAACAATTTTACCAATTCGAACAGCACCTGCAGTGTGACTACTGGATGGGCCGATCATCACAGGTCCAATAATATCAAAAACTGATTGGAATTTTAAAGAGTTCATGCTATGCTCCTTTGTGATCACTTTACTTCATTATATCAGATATGGCTGATGATTTCTTCTATTTTTCCCGAAATATCTGAGAAATCTTAAAGGGGGCTTAAAGCATTTATATTATCCTGGATTTTTAGTATTTCTAACATCTGACTGAAATATTTGACACATTATTTCAATAAATATGAAATATTTTTTGTGTAGTATAGAGGTATACCAATAAAGGAGTATATAATAATGAATAAAAAACAAATGATGAAACGAATTATTGGACTTAGTTTACTTGCAGGACTTTTCCTTCCAATTGTAGCGAATGCAGATTCTTATACTGTAAAATCAGGTGATACTTTATCAGCTATTGCTAAAGAGAAGAACACAACGGTTTATGCAATTGCTAAGAAAAATAAGATTAGTAACGTGAATCTTATCTCAGTTGGTCAAGTTCTTGAGATTGAAGATGAAAATACAACGCAGAAAACTACGGAGCAAGCTCCTGCTAGTAAAACTGATACTACACAAGCAACAACTACTGTCTCTGCTTCAGATGGCTTGAGTGCGGAAGATGCAGCTGCTAAGGAATGGATTGCCCAAAAAGAGTCAAGTGGTAGCTATACAGCACAAAATGGCCAATATTATGGTCGTTACCAATTGACTATCACTTATTTGAATGGTGATTTATCACCTGCAAACCAAGAAAAAGTGGCTAATCAATATGTTGTCAACCGTTATGGATCATGGTCAGCAGCTAAAAATTTCTGGTTGGCAAATGGCTGGTATTAAATTCGTTTAAAAAGAGTTCTTGAATAGGACTCTTTTTATATTTACAGGCCTGTAAACCCATCGATCCTGACCAACAAAAAGAATAGTAAGATGCTTGTTTTCTACTATAAAGCGTGTTAAAATGGTAACTGCTCAAAACGACCTTCAATCGTTGAAGCAAACCACGACCTTCAATCGTGAGAAACGAAAAGATGGGAGAAATCTATGAGTGATAACTCGAAAACACGTGTTGTTGTTGGTATGAGTGGTGGTGTGGATTCATCTGTAACAGCTTTATTATTAAAGCAACAGGGTTACGATGTCATCGGTATCTTCATGAAAAATTGGGACGACACAGACGAAAATGGCGTCTGTACAGCTACAGAAGATTACAAAGATGTAGCAGCGGTTGCAGACCAAATTGGCATTCCTTACTATTCTGTCAACTTTGAGAAAGAATACTGGGATCGTGTCTTTGAATATTTCCTTGCTGAATACCGAGCTGGTCGAACACCAAATCCGGATGTCATGTGTAATAAGGAAATCAAATTTAAGGCCTTTTTAGATTATGCTATGACACTCGGTGCCGATTATGTAGCGACAGGTCACTATGCGCGCGTGTCGCGTGATGAGGATGGCATTGTCCATATGTTACGTGGCGTTGACAACGGGAAGGATCAAACTTATTTCTTAAGCCAACTGTCACAAGAACAACTTCAAAAAACCATGTTCCCATTGGGACATTTGGAAAAGCCAGAGGTTCGTCGTCTAGCTGAAGAAGCTGGATTGGCAACAGCTAAAAAGAAAGACTCAACTGGGATTTGCTTTATCGGAGAAAAGAATTTCAAAGAATTTCTAGGGAACTACCTTCCTGCCCAACCAGGTCGAATGATGACCATTGATGGACGAGATATGGGTGAACATGCTGGTTTGATGTATTACACAATCGGTCAACGGGGTGGGCTTGGAATTGGAGGCCAACAAGGTGGAGACAATGCGCCATGGTTTGTAGTTGGTAAAGACCTTAGTCAAAATATTCTTTATGTAGGTCAAGGCTTCTATCATGAAGCATTGATGTCAACAAGTTTACAGGCTAGTCAAGTTCACTTTACACGAGATATGCCAGAAGAGTTTACATTAGAGTGTACAGCTAAGTTCCGCTATCGTCAACCAGATTCCAAGGTGACTGTACACGTTAAAGGTGACAAGGCAGAAGTGATTTTCGCAGAACCTCAACGAGCCATTACACCAGGACAAGCTGTTGTCTTTTACGATGGTGAAGAGTGTCTAGGCGGTGGCTTGATTGACAATGCTTATCGGGATGGTAAAGTTTGTCAGTATATTTAGAATTTTCTAGGAGGAACGAAAGTGTTTCAGTTCTTTAAGAAAAAATAGAGAACACAAAGACTATCTCTGACTATAAGGAACAGTATTTGAGGGAGAAAACGACGGAGTCAATTGAAGCTTTGTTCAGGGAATTGAAGCAATCTAAAGTTTGGGTTCCCTTTAATGCTTCTTTAATGGATGGGAGTGACGAACAAGAAGGTGTTCGTCTAAAACCGGATATTCTACGAAAGGGAGACGACTACTTTTATCCTTGTTTCTTGACGGAACAGGATATTCCTAAAGATTATTACGATCGTTTTTCTTGGCTGCAAATACCTTTTACGGACTGTTTATTTACTGCAGAAAGGATAGGAAAGTTTCCAGTGAGAGGGATTGTTCTAGATGCATTTTCTGATCCAGTTGAGATTGACAAAGGAGTTTTTGAAGCAATCCGTCAATCTTAGTATATTTAAATTGACAAATTTTCTCAATTTGCTACAATAATAAAAGCAATAGAAATGATGGTCAAAGCTCATGGATGTTGCAGGCTTTTTTGTCCTGCACTTCTCAGAGTTTTGACTATTTTTGTGTGATTTCGAAAGGAAGTAAAATGAGGCAACAGGATTTTCGAACGAAAATAGGTTCTACTGTTTTTGGTGTGAGGGCGACTGCTTTGATTGTAAAAGATAATCGCTTGTTCGTCATAGAAGATGAGGACGGCTGTTATACAATCGGAGGTGCTATTCAAGTCAATGAAACTACAGAGGATGCGGTAGTTCGTGAAGTCAAAGAGGAACTTGGTGTTACATCTACAGTAGGTCTGTTAGCTTTCGTGGTTGAAAATCACTTTGAACAAGCTGGAATCCACTACCATAACATTGAATTTCATTATTTGGTGGACTTGCTAGAAGATGCACCTTTGGTCATGCAGGAAGATACCAAGCAATTACCTTGCCGTTGGATTGCTTTAGATGATTTACACACTGTTGACCTGAAACCAGCCTTTTTAAAATCAGCCCTACCAGAATGGGACGGAAAATTACGACACATCCATCTTGAGAAATAGGAGAAAAAATGACTTATAATTTTATTGAAGAATACGATATCATTGTAATCGGTGCGGGGCATGCGGGAGTAGAAGCCTCTCTAGCTGCTAGCCGTATGGGTTGTAAGGTCTTACTTGCGACTATTAACATTGAAATGCTGGCTTTTATGCCTTGTAATCCCTCTATTGGTGGTTCTGCTAAGGGGATTGTCGTGCGTGAAGTCGATGCCCTCGGTGGAGAAATGGCGAAGAACATCGACAAGACCTACATCCAAATGAAAATGCTCAATACTGGTAAAGGTCCTGCGGTTCGTGCACTTCGGGCTCAAGCAGACAAAGAACTTTACTCAAAAGAAATGCGGAAAACGGTTGAAAATCAAGAAAATTTAACTCTTCGCCAAACTATGATTGATGAGATTTTGGTGGAGAATGGTAAGGTTGTTGGTGTAAGGACTGCAACTCACCAAGAATATAGAGCAAAGGCTGTTATTGTCACTACTGGGACAGCTTTACGCGGAGAAATTATCATTGGAGATCTCAAGTATTCGTCAGGACCTAATCATAGTCTAGCTTCTATCAATTTGGCCGATAATCTCAAACAGCTAGGATTAGAAATTGGACGTTTCAAAACAGGGACGCCACCTCGTGTAAAGGCGTCGTCAATTAATTATGACGAAACGGAAATTCAACCCGGAGATGAAGCTCCTAATCATTTTTCTTATACATCGCGTGATGAAGATTATGTAAAGGATCAGGTTCCTTGTTGGTTAACTTATACGAATGGGCATAGCCATGAGATTATCCAAAATAATTTACACCGGGCACCTATGTTTACAGGGGTTGTAAAGGGAGTAGGTCCTCGCTATTGTCCGTCCATTGAGGATAAAATTGTCCGTTTTGCTGACAAAGAGCGTCATCAACTATTCTTAGAACCTGAGGGACGAAACACAGAAGAAGTCTATGTTCAAGGGCTGTCAACAAGTTTACCGGAGGATGTTCAGCGGGATCTCGTCCATTCTATTAAGGGACTTGAGAAGGCAGAAATGATGCGAACGGGTTATGCGATTGAGTATGATATGGTTTTGCCTCATCAATTGCGCGCAACTTTGGAAACTAAGAAAATTTCAGGTCTCTTTACAGCTGGCCAAACCAATGGAACGTCTGGCTATGAGGAGGCTGCTGGTCAAGGGATTATTGCAGGGATCAATGCGGCTCTAAAAATCCAAGGAAAACCAGAACTCATTTTGAAACGCAGTGATGGTTATATTGGGGTCATGATCGATGACTTGGTAACAAAGGGAACGATCGAACCGTATCGTTTGTTAACAAGCCGTGCAGAATACCGTCTGATTTTGCGTCATGATAATGCCGATATGCGCTTGACAGAAATGGGACGAGCAATTGGATTGGTAGATGATGAACGTTGGCAACGTTTCGAAACCAAGAAGTATCAGTTTGAAAACGAGATGAAGCGTTTGGATAGCATTAAGTTAAAGCCTGTAAAGGAAACCAATGAGAAGGTTGCTGCAATGGGCTTTAAACCATTGACAGATGCTGTCACTGCTAAAGAATTCTTGCGACGACCAGAAGTCTCTTACCAAGATGTGGTAGAATTTATCGGTCCTGCAACTGAAGAACTGGATGATAAAATCATTGAATTGATTGAAACTGAGATTAAATACGAAGGCTATATTTCAAAAGCAATGGACCAAGTCGAAAAAATGAAGCGTATGGAAGAAAAACGAATTCCTGCGAATATTGACTGGGATGATATTGACTCCATCGCAACCGAAGCGCGTCAAAAATTTAAATTAATTAATCCAGAAACGATTGGTCAAGCAAGTCGTATCTCAGGTGTCAATCCAGCGGATATCTCTATTTTAATGGTTTACTTGGAAGGTAAATCTCGGAGTATCTCCAAAAACAAAGCAAACCACTAATAAAATGGGGCTGAGATGATGTTTCAGCCTCAATTTTATGGATTGAAATCTGTTGTTAATATTTACACAGTTGTAAACCTTTTTTACAAAGTAGTGAAGCGGAGGAAGAGCTTTTTACAGGTCGATCTTCTCTGTAATATAGAGAGAAACCTCGCTTTTTACCTCTATTTATGGTATAATTCCGAGAAGAGGTTTATGATGAAAAAATTTCGTTTATCGTTCATCCATTATGTGTTAATTGG
Organism: Streptococcus parasanguinis; assembly: GCA_032477695.1. Taxonomy (GTDB): domain Bacteria; phylum Bacillota; class Bacilli; order Lactobacillales; family Streptococcaceae; genus Streptococcus; species Streptococcus parasanguinis_Y. The sequence goes on along the minus strand of JAWDWJ010000006.1, from coordinate 121,323 downwards.
TTTTATTTCATTTGCAATTTTAGCAATTTTTTTAAGAATCTTTGGCAAAGGCTATGTAACTCTCATTGCAATTTTTTTAGTCTTAGCTGGATTGATTGCTTTATTTGAATACCAGTTACAAATTTCAGAGTTAGATGAATTAGAACAAATACAATATGTGAACCATCAGGCAGAAAGCGGATTAGCATCCCTCCTTGATAAAATGCCTGTTGGAGTTATCAAAATTAATGAAGAGACAAATGAAGTAGAGTGGTTCAACCCTTATGCTGAATTGATTTTTTCAACAGATGATGGGGACTTTGATGTTGAATCATTGAAAAAGTTACTCAATACTCTGTTTGAGGATAAAGGTCATTATGTCACTGTAGCCGATAAGAAATATTCCGTTTACTTTGATCAGACGTCTAGTGTTGTTTACTTTTTTGATGTTTCAAGTGAGTATGAAGCAACTGTGGGATTGGTGACAACTCGTCCCGTTATCGGTATTATTTCTGTTGATAACTATGATGATCTAGAAGATGTCATTTCAGACTCTGATATTAGCAATATCAATAGTTTTATTGCCAACTTTGTAGAAGAGTTTACAGCTCATTACCATATGTTTTACAGACGTGTGGGGATGGATCGTTTCTATTTGTTTACAGACTACACGGTCTTAGAACAGTTGATGGAATCAAAATTTTCTGTCATCGATCAATTCCGTGAAGAAGCTAAAAATCGTGAGCTACCTATTACCTTAAGTATGGGATTCTCGTACGGTGATGGAGAGCATGATGAAATTGGTAAAGTGGCTCTCTTGAACCTAAACCTTGCGGAAGTTCGTGGTGGGGATCAAGCGGTTGTCAAGGAAAATGATGAACAGAAAAACCCAATTTTCTTTGGTGGGGGAACTGCTTCGGCTGTGAAGCGGACTCGGACTCGCACACGCGCTATGATGACAGCTATTTCGGATAAGATTAAATCCGTTGATCAAGTTTTCATTGTTGGGCATAGAAACTTGGATATGGACGCTTTAGGAGCGTCTGTGGGAATGCAGTTTTTCTCTAGCAATATTTTGGCTTCCTCTTATGTGGTCTATGACCCGCATGCAATGGCTAGTGATATTTCAAGAGCAATTGCGAAACTAGAAGAAGAGCAGGTGACGAAAATCCTTCCCCTAGAGGAAGCCATGCAAATGGTGACGGATCGCTCTTTGTTAATTATGGTTGACCATTCTAAGACAGCCTTGACTCTTTCAAAAGAGTTTTATCAGGAATTTCAACAGATTATTGTCATTGACCATCACCGTCGGGATGATGATTTCCCTGAAAATGTTCTGATCACCTATATTGAAAGTGGAGCAAGTAGTGCGAGCGAATTGGTTAGTGAACTTATTCAGTTCCAGAAGTCGAAGAAAAATCGGTTAACGAAGATTCAAGCTAGTGTCTTGATGGCTGGGATTATGCTGGATACTAAGAACTTCTCCGCACGTGTTACGAGTCGGACCTTTGATGTGGCGAGTTACCTTCGTTCAAGAGGTAGTGATAGTGTAACCATCCAGGAGATCTCTGCGATTCAGTTTGATGAGTACCGCGAAGTGAACGAACTGATCTTGACTGGTGAAAAGATTTTGCCACATATCATCGTAGCTTGTGCCAATACAACTAAAGCCTATGATTCAGTAACTATTAGTAAAGCAGCTGATAGTATGCTAGCCATGTCTGAGGTGGAAGCAACCTTTGTCATTGCTTGTAATCAAAGTGGGACTGTCTCTATTTCTGCACGAAGTCGAAGCAAAGTCAATGTACAGCGTATCATGGAACAGCTTGGCGGAGGAGGTCATTTCAATTCGGCAGCTTCTCAAATTGAGGGTCAAGATTTGATGAGTATTCGTCAACAACTGATTGAGACTATTGAAAACGAAGTAACTATTGAAAAGGAGAATGTAGAATGAAAGTTATTTTCTTAGCGGATGTAAAAGGTAAAGGTAAAAAAGGCGAAATTAAAGAAGTGCCTACTGGTTATGCACAAAACTTTTTGATCAAGAAAAATCTTGCGAAAGAAGCCAATGCCCAAGCAATCGGTGAACTTCGTGGAAAGCAAAAGTCAGAAGAAAAAGCGCATGCTGAATTGTTAGCAGAAGCGCAAAAGATTAAAGCAAAATTAGAAGAAGAAGCAACTGTTGTTCAATTCACGGAAAAAATTGGGCCAGATGGCCGTACTTTCGGCTCTATTACCAATAAAAAGATTGCAGAAGAGCTTGAGAAACAATTTGGCATTAAAATTGATAAACGTCATATCCAAGTTTCCTCTCCAATTCGTTCAACAGGTTTGATTGACGTCCCTGTAAAAATTTATCAAGATGTTACAGGTGTGATTAATATTCGTGTAAACGAAGGGTAAACACGATCGATAGAAAGGTTTTTTTATGGCTGAGATAGAGGAATTACGAACACAACCTCAGGATATCCAAGCGGAGCAATCAGTGTTGGGAGCCATCTTTATTGATGAGGGAAAATTGGTCTTTGTTCGTGAATATATCGAGCCTGGCGATTTCTTTAAGTACTCGCACCGTTTGATTTTTAAAGCCATGATCGATCTAGCTGACCGCGGGGATGCGATTGATGCGACGACTGTTCGAAATATTTTAGATAGTCAGGGGGATCTCCAAAATATTGGCGGTCTCTCCTATTTGGTAGAAGTCATTAATTCGGTACCAACTTCAGCTAACGCAGAGTATTACGCGAAAATTGTTGCCGAAAAAGCTGTTTTACGTCGATTGATCTCTCGATTAACGGAAAGTATTAATCAAGCTTATGATGGTGCAAGTCCTTCAGATGAAATCATTGCGGGTGCTGAAAAAGCTCTGATTGATGTTAGTGAAAACGCAAATCGTAGTGGATTTAAAAATATTCGAGACATCTTGAATATAAATTTTGGTAGCTTGGAAGCCCGCTCGCTTCAAACCTCTGATGTTACGGGTATTGCGACAGGCTATCGCGATTTGGACCATATGACGACAGGGCTACATGAGGAAGAATTGATTATTTTAGCGGCTCGTCCTGCAGTAGGGAAAACAGCCTTTGCTCTAAATATTGCTCAAAATATCGGGACAAAGTTGGATAAGACAGTGGCTATTTTCTCATTAGAAATGGGTGCTGAAAGTTTGGTTGACCGGATGTTAGCAGCTGAAGGCTTGATTGAATCCCATTCGATTCGTACAGGTCAATTGACGGATGAAGAGTGGCGGAAATATGCCATTGCTCAAGGAAATTTGGCCAATGCGAGTATTTACATCGATGATACCCCAGGAATTCGGATCACTGAGATTCGTTCGAGAGCAAGAAAATTAGCGCAGGAAACAGGGAATCTCGGTCTTATTCTGATTGACTACCTGCAGCTGATTACAGGGACTGGAAGAGAAAACCGTCAACAGGAAGTTTCAGAAATTTCCCGTCAGTTAAAGATTTTGGCTAAGGAACTAAAAGTTCCCGTTATTGCTTTGAGTCAGCTATCACGTGGTGTGGAACAGCGCCAAGACAAACGTCCTGTTCTTTCTGATATTCGTGAATCTGGATCGATTGAGCAGGATGCGGATATTGTTGCTTTCTTGTACCGTGATGATTATTATGATCGAGCTGGTGAAGAGGAAGAAGATGGAATGCCCAATAATACGGTTGAAGTGATTATTGAGAAAAACCGTTCAGGTGCGCGTGGGACAGTCGAATTAATATTCCAAAAGGAATACAATAAATTCTCAAGTATTTCAAAGAGAGAGGATCAATAAGATGAGTGATGCATTTACAGATGTTGCAAAAATGAAAAAAATTAAGGAAGAAATTAAGGCCCATGAAGGACAAGTGGTTGAAATGACGCTTGAAAATGGACGGAAACGTCAAAAAAATAAATTTGGACGCTTGATTGAGGTCTATCCTTCTTTATTTATTATCGAGTATACGAACGACAATAGTTTACCAGGTGAACCGGCCAATACATACGTGGAGTCTTACACCTATTCAGATATTTTAACAGAGAAGAATTTAATTCGTTATTTGGATTAATTCCTTGCTTTTATCGTCTAAAACAGTTATTATAATAAATACATATGGGAGTCTGTGTACAGTCTGAGAGGAAGTGTAAGCTTCGACCGCACCTGATCTGGGTAATGCCAGCGTAGGAAACAAATGAAATGTATTTTTCGTTATGAGTGACCTTGTGCAATCCGTCTCCTATTTTGGAGGCGTTTTTTATTTGTGAGAAAGGAGGTTACGATGTCTCTTGTAAAAAGATATTCAAAACAGTTGATAGGATTTGCAGGTTTTAGCAGCCTTCTTGTCTTATGGCAGCTAGCAGGATTTTTAAATATCCTCCCCAAATTTGTATTACCAACGCCACTTGAAATTGGGAATGCCTTTGTACGAGATCGAGCTCTCCTGATTCATCACAGTTTGTCTACCCTTCAAGTGGCCTTGATCGGACTTGTTATAGGCGTTCTTCTTGCTGCTGGCTTTGCGATTCTCATGGATAGTTTTCAATGGGTGAATGATCTGGTCTATCCTTTTATGGTTGTGATTCAAACCATTCCGACGATTGCCTTGGCCCCTATCCTGGTTCTTTGGTTTGGTTATGGTATGCTTCCAAAACTGGTTTTGATCATTATTACGGTGGTATTTCCCATCGTAGTCAGTCTGTTAGATGGTTTTCGGCATTGCGATCAAGATATTCTGAGATTGTTTCAGATTATGCAAGCCAATCGCTTTCAGACCTTAGTCCATTATAAAATTCCTGCAGCGCTTCCTTATTTTTTCGCAGGTTTACGTGTGAGTGTTTCCTATGCTTTTATCAGTACGGTCGTTTCAGAATGGTTAGGAGGTTTTGATGGATTGGGGGTCTATATGATCCAATCGAAGAAGTTATTTCAGTATGATACGATGTTTGCGATCATTGTATTGATTTCTGCTATTAGTTTACTTGGTATGTTTCTCGTTGACCAATTAGAACGAACCATTCTAAAATGGAAAAAGGATTGACAAACTTGTAAATGGTGTAAAAATTAAATTGACAAAAATGTAAAAGAGGTATAGCTAATGAAAAAGTCAATAGGTTTATTTTTCTCAATAATATTGGGATTTGTTTTCTTGAGTGCTTGTCAAAATTCTGTCAAGCAATCGTCAAGTGGTTTGAAAAAAATTGATTTTATTCTAGATTGGACCCCGAATACCAATCATACGGGTCTCTATGTAGCAAAGGAAAAAGGGTATTTTAAAGATGCAGGACTGGATGTAGATATAAAACTTCCTCCGGAAGACAGTAGTTCTGATTTGATTATCAATGGGAAAGCTCCATTTGGTATTTATTTCCAAGATTCTATGGCTAAGAAATTAGATAAAGGTGCGGGTATTACCGCTGTTGCAGCTATCGTCGAACACAATACGTCAGGGATTATTTCAAGAAAAGATGCAGCGATCACAAGTCCAAAAGATTTGGTTGGTAAGAAGTATGGTACCTGGAATGATCCAATTGAGTTGGAAATGATCAAATCGATGATGAAAAAAGAGGGAGCTGATTTTAATCAAGTAAAATTGGTTCCAAATAGTGATTCAAATTCCATTACTCCGATTGAAAATAAGGTCTTTGATGCTGCTTGGATTTATCACGGTTGGGATGGAATTTTGGCTGAGCAAAAGGGAATGAAGACCAATTTCTTCTATATGAAAGATTTTGTTCCTGCATTTGACTACTATTCGCCTGTTATTATTGCTAACAATGACTATTTGAAGTCTCATAAAGAGGAAGCAAAAAAATTCATTCAAGCGGTGAAAAAAGGCTATCAATATGCTATAGAGCATCCAGAAGAAGCAGCGGATATCTTGATCAAACAGGCCCCTGCTTTGGCTAACCAGCGTGATTTTGTACTAGCTTCCCAAAAATATCTTTCTAGTCAATATGCTTCAGACAAGGAAAAGTGGGGGCAGTTTGATCCTAAGCGGTGGAATGCTTTTTATGCTTGGGCAAAAGAGCAAGGATTGGTTTCAAATGACTTAGAAGACAAAGGTTTCACAAATGAATTGGTAGGTGACTGATATTTTAACCGTAAAAGATGTAAGTTTCTCTTTTGGAGATAAAGCAGTTTTAAACAATGTATCACTAGAAGTGCAAAAAGGAGAAATTGTCTCTATTCTAGGTCCGAGTGGGGTAGGGAAATCAACCTTGTTTAATTTAATTGCTGGGATCCTTCCCTTACAAAAGGGTACCATAGAAGTAGATAATGCTCCGATCTCCTTTGGGAAAGTCAGCTATATGCTACAAAAGGATCTTTTGTTGGAACATAAGACAGTATTGGGAAATATTATTCTGCCCCTTTTATTAAAAAAGATTCCTAAGGAAGAGGCAACATCTACAGCTCTAAAATTGTTAGATGAATTTAAATTGGGAAGTATTGCCAACCTTTATCCCAATGCCCTGAGTGGGGGGATGCGGCAACGGGTGGCGCTATTGAGAACCTATCTTCTGGGTCATTCTGTCTTCCTATTAGATGAAGCTTTTAGTGCCTTAGATGAATTGACAAGGCAGGATCTTTATCACTGGTATTTAGACAGTAAGGAACGTCTTGGTCTCACCACTCTGGTGATCACTCATAGTATCGAAGAAGCTTTGACATTGAGTGATCGGGTCTATATCTTGAATCATAATCCCGGTGAAATTATTGCAGATCTTCCTTTAAAATGGGATCCAGCAACGGATAGAGACTGGCAACAATTGCAATATAAAAAACGAATCATAGAATTATTGTCTGAATTTCATTGAAATTGTTTTGAAGGACTTTACAAAGTATCTATTCCGTGATAGAATAGAATTTGTGCGAAATGACAGCAGGACAAAATGAAGCTCGTCAACAGGAAGTCAGCTAGAAAAGTAACCTTTGCTGTTTGGGCGAAGGCTTTCTGAACGAATCAGGTTTGTCTAAAACGTTATTTCCTACAAAAATTATTTTTATAGGAGGACATTTCAAATGTCACGTTATACAGGACCATCTTGGAAACAATCTCGCCGTCTTGGCTTGTCACTTACAGGTACAGGTAAAGAATTGGCACGTCGTAACTACGTACCAGGTCAACACGGACCAAACAACCGTTCAAAATTGTCAGAATACGGTTTGCAATTAGCTGAGAAACAAAAACTTCGTTTCTCTTACGGACTTGGTGAAAAACAATTCCGTAACTTGTTCGTACAAGCTACTAAAGTTAAAGAAGGAACTGTCGGTTTCAACTTCATGCTTCTTTTGGAACGTCGTTTGGATAACGTTGTTTACCGTCTTGGACTTGCGACTACTCGTCGTCAAGCTCGTCAATTCGTTAACCACGGTCACATTCTTGTTGACGGAAAACGCGTTGATATCCCTTCATACCGCGTAACTCCAGGTCAAGTGATCTCAGTTCGCGAAAAATCAGCTAAAGTTCCAGCTATTCTTGAAGCTGTTGAAGCTACAGTTGGACGTCCAGCATTCGTATCATTCGATGCTGACAAACTTGAAGGTTCATTGACTCGCCTTCCAGAACGCGATGAAATCAACCCAGAAATCAACGAAGCACTTGTCGTTGAATTCTACAACAAAATGCTTTAATTTTAAGATATACTTTGCAGAAAGCCTACTACAGTGGGCTTTTTGTTTTGTCTTAAAGGGTTGATTTCTGGGTTTGTTCAGTTATTTGTTCAGTTATAAGTTTTCTAAAGCTGTTTTATTACATGAGGTAGTTTTTTGTTTTCTTAAAACCTAAACCTGCTAATAAAAAAACTCCTGATCTATCTAGATCAGGAGGCACTATTACCGTAACATTTTCATTAAAAATTCAGCCATTTGTTGAGGGCTTTCTTTTTTTCCGCGCGAAACCCACATTTGACAGACTCCGAAGAAGGCATTGGTCAGATAGACAGAACTGTAGACTCTTTCAATATCTGTTAATGATTTATGACTATAGCGCTCTTGCAAACTATCAACCAGAAGAATCTGTAATTTATGTCGTAAGAAAGTTTGGATCTCCTTGGTTCCATTCTCTGTCAGAAGAACCGCAAAGAGTGGCTCCTTGGTTAGAAATTCGAACACTTCTGTAATCGCTTGGCGCTTGTCATCTTGGTGTTTATCAAAGATATATTCAAGCTTGTGAAAGAGTGCTTGTTGGTAGCGCTCGATCATATCATACTTGTCTCGATAGTGGGTATAAAAGCTAGAGCGACTAATGCCGGATTCTTGTGCTAACTCAACCGTTGTGATTTGGTCGAATGATTCCTTTTCTAGTAGTCGAACCATCGCCTCCTCGATATTTCGTTTTGTTTTTAATCGTTTATTGCTCTCAGTCATCTGTTAATCCTTTTTGCACAAAAATATACACAGTGTCTAAAAATAAAGATTTCCTACTTGTGAAAATTTCTAGAAACTGTATAATCTATTATATCAGAAATTTAGACAATGTGTATAAAAAGGAGACAAAAAATATGATGAAAGAATGGAAGGCTATTCTTAAAAAGCCAACATTTATCATTGTCATGATTGGAGTTGCTTTGATTCCAGCTCTTTATAATATTATTTTTCTATCTTCCATGTGGGATCCATATAGCCAAGTTTCGGATCTTCCTGTAGCGGTTGTCAATAAGGATCAATCTGCTACATATAATGGACAAAAAATGGAAATCGGGAAAGACATGGTGTCCAATTTGAGGGACAATGACTCACTTGATTTTCATTTTGTAGATGAGAAAGCTGCGAAAGATGGTCTCAAAAATGGCGATTATTATATGATTGTAACCCTGCCTGAGGATCTTTCAAAAAAAGCTAGCTCCATCTTAACCAATCATCCGGAACAGATGACCATTGATTACCAAACATCCAGTGGTCATAGTTTTATCGCAGGGAAAATGAGCGACACTGCGATGACAAAAATGAAGCAGTCAGTGGCTGAAAAAGTGACCAATACGTATACAACAGCTTTATTTTCCAAAATGGGATCGCTTAAAACTGGTATGGGGACAGCGGCAGATGGAAGTGCTAAATTAGCAGATGGTGCAAGTAAATTGGAAGATGGTGGTCAAACACTATCTACTAATTTGAATACATTGGCTCGTTCAAGCTTAGCATTTTCAGATGGTGCGACTACTCTTCGTACAGGTCTAGCAGCCTATACAGATGGTGTTGGTCAATTAGGAAATGGTCTCAATCAAATGGCTGGTCAACTTCCAAATTTGGTATCTGGCGTCAATCAATTAAATAATGGGTTTGGTACTTTTAATACAGGCTTGATGACTTACGCTACCGGAGTGGATCGATTAGGAAATGGTCTCAATCAAATGGCGAGTCAAACCCCTCAGTTGGCTTCAGGAGTTGGTCGGTTAACCAGCGGTATGGGGACCCTCAATGACGGTCTTGGGAATTATACCAATGGCGTGCGTCAATTGAATTCGGGTCTATCTAACTTTTCAAATGGTTTAGTGACCTATACAAATGGCGTTGCTACTTTATCAGAGGGAGCAGGTCAATTAAGTAGTCAATCCGCTACTCTTCGAAATGGGGTTTCTCAATTAGAATCAGGTATTCAAACATTATCAAGTCAGCTACAAGCTTCTACAAGCCAATCAGCTCAGATTGATCAATTGGCAGCTGGTTTGAACCAATTAAATGCAGCGATTCAAAATGCTTCGGTAGATACCAGTCAACTTTCATCTGGCTTGACGAGTATTGCGAATTCAGCTCAATCAATCCTTGCTTCAGCCCAAGCGGATCGTGCAAATGCCCTTGCAAGTGTACAAGGGACAGCAGCCTATCAAGCAATGACAGCTGACCAACAAGCGGAAATCAATGCGGCGATCTCATCGAGCCCAAGCTCGAGTGAAACGGCGGCTCAAGGAATCTTGACTACGATTCAAACGATCCAAAGTAGTTTGAATACAGGAAATAGCTTGACACAACTGCAAACGGCAGCCAATCAAGTTTTACCAACAGCTTCTTCTACCTTGACAGACTTGTCAAGTGGCTTGTCTAAGATCCAATCCGCAGTTAGTGGACAATTGTTGCCAGCTAGCCAAACCATCAGTCAAGGGATCGGCGCTTATACAGCTGGTGTCGATAAAATCGCTAATGGAGCAACCCAACTTCAGACGAATAGCAGTACTTTAACAAATGGGGCTAGTCAGTTAGCAGCAGGTGTTGGTCAACTAGATAGTAAATCATCAGAATTACTTGCAGGAAGCAATCAATTAGCTTCTGGTCTAGGTGAGTTAAATGGGAAGATGCCTGCCTTGACATCAGGCATGAATCAACTGGCTTCAGGAGCGACCCAATTAACAGGTAAGTCGGGTGAATTGGTTGCTGGTGCTGGAAAATTAGCTGACGGTGTAGGGCAATTGAACAGCAAAACTCCAGAGTTGGCAGGTGGTGTCAACAAACTTGTCACTGGTGTCAATCAGTTGACAGAAAAATCAGGTCAATTGGTGACTGGTGCTGATAAACTAGCCGACGGTGCAAATCAAATCTCAGATGGGTCCAGCAAATTAGCAGCAGGTGGCCAAACATTGACAAATGGTTTAGGTGAATTAGCAACAGGAAGCCAAACCTTGAGTCAAGGATTAAACGATGCTAAGGGACAATTGAATGTGGCTACAACTGAAAAAGAAAACGCTAAAACCTTAGCAGATCCTGTCACTTTGTCTAAAACAGACCGTGACAATGTCCCGGTGAATGGTGTCGGAATGGCTCCTTATATGATCTCTGTAGCACTCTTTGTTTGTGCCTTGTCAACCAATATGATCTTTGCAAAATTACCATCCGGTCGTCATCCTGAAAGTCGCTGGGCATGGTTTAAATCTCGCTTTGAGGTCAACGGAACGATTGCGGTGATTGCAGGAGTCTTGGTCTATGGTGCCGTTCACTTAATTGGTTTATCAGCTAATCATGAGATGGCTACTCTCTTCCTTTGTGTGATTGGTAGTGTGGCCTTCATGTCTATCGTGACTGCTTTGACAACATGGCAAAGAAAGATCGGTGCTTTCCTTTCCTTGATCCTCTTGCTCTTGCAATTGGCTTCTAGTGCAGGAACCTATCCTCTGGCTTTGACAAATGGCTTTTTCCAAGCCATTCATCCATTCTTGCCAATGAGTTATACCGTTTCTGGTCTTCGTCAAACGATTTCGATGACAGGAGAAATTGGAAATCAAGTGGCCTTCCTTCTGATGACTATTGTTCTTTTTGCAGGGCTAGGAATGTGGTTCTATAATCCAAAAAAATATGAAGAGGACGCTGATTTCATCAGCTTTTACAGCCCTACTCAACTGTGCGGAGGTGGGACGACGAAATCGAATTCTAACGAATTACCGATTTCTGTCCCACTCTCTTATTATTTAAAGAAGACAACATCAGGATTTGGAGTAATATAGAGAAGTTGGTCGTTTTCAAAGACCAGTTGGATGGTGTTATTTTTATAGGTGTAAATGGTATAGTCTACTCCGGATTTAGAAGCTTGTTTGAGATCAACAGCTCCCATCAAAAAGGCATGCGCTTGTTCTTCTGTTATTTTTCCCTCATGGTAGAGCGCTTTAATATTTTCTAATTCGGTATTTTCAAAAGATTCGGCAATATAAGCAGGGGCTGTTATTTGTTTCTCTGGATTCCCAAGAATTGTTTGGACAAGGGCAGTGGTATATCCTTCATAGTCCGGCGTCTGGGCAAAAATAGTATCGCCATTTCTAGAGTAGGCCACTTTTAGGTTCCCGGTCGCATAAATCTTATCTTTTGGAGCTTCTTGAGCATTTTTAGGGAGTCCTTCGGTTGTGACGCTGTCAGAAGAGGGCTGCGTTGTGGTTGAAGGAGAGCTAGAGGAGTTGCTTGAGCTATTTAAACTAGTTGAACGACTCGGGTGGCTAGAACGACTCGAGCTACTTTTTTTAGTGTTTTTCTTTTTTGAGCTGGTAGTAGTTGGTTCTTTTTTAAAGTCGATCTTAAGGTCCGGCACACAGGCTGATAGAAAAAGAAGAGATAGCAAGAGTGTGAAGAAAAGAGGGAGTGTTTGTTTTTTCATCATGTTCCTTTCGATAAGCTGATTGATTTTCTATTCTATCATAAAAAGGGTAACAAAAAAAGGTCAGGAAGAAATCCTGCCTTTATTTGTTATTATGGATGCCCACCTCCAGGTCCACCGCCTTGAGGTCCGCCACCGCCTCCAGGCATGGAGTTGACAATTTCCGTTTGTTTTTCACCGTTGATATAGATGTCTCCGCCAGTGTAGGTAGCAGTACCATCAAAGTCGAATCCAGATTGACCCGTTAATTTAATGGTTCCTCCGGTAACAGTGATATTTCCATTCGAATCAATTGGATCGGTATCGCCTTGTCCAACTTCAACGTTGAGGGTTCCACCATTCATGGTGAAGAAAATTTCATCTTGGTTGGCATTGGCATTGGCTGCATTGACCCCATCATCGGTTGCATAGATGGTGATATCTCCGCCGTTGATGGTGATCGATTTTCCTTCGAGGCCTTCGACAGACTCGGTTACCTCATAGGTTCCGCTATCGATGATCAGATCACCAGAAGCATGGATTCCGTCGTCTCCTGCAGTGATGGTCATTTTGTTGTCTGAAAGATACATGGTTCCGACCGAAGTATCTTCATCATTATCTACCTTGACGGCATCTTCATCTGCATCGATGGTCATGGTCGTACCAGTGATATTGAGTTCGTCATTGACGTTGAAGGCATCTCCTACAGCCGTGATCTTATAGGTTCCACCTGTGATATGGAGAGTGTCATTGGCCTTGATACCGTTGTTCATCTTGGCGTCAATGTTGAGCGTACCTGAACCATTGATGGTGAGGTCGCCTTTAGAGAAGATGACCGCATCGGCATCTTCATCATTGTTTGAACTTGAATCAGACAAGGTATTGGTCGTGCCGTCTGCTAGAGTGAGGTAGACATGCCCTGCTTTCGTAGCAGAAATTGGCGCGTTGGTGTTGGTCATGGTAACGCCTTTCAAGACGATGTGAACATCGTCTGAGTCACCCGCTTCAACCTTGATTTGAACCCCATCGGATTCACCAGAGATGACATAGGTTCCAGCCTTTGAGATGGTCACAGTTGATCCAGATACAGCTACGCCGTCACCTGATACACTTGCAGACGAAGCAGATAGTTTTACAGTAGATGCTTTGCTTTCATCATAAGAGCTGTCCTTGTCCTTATCTGTAAAATAGTTGGAATTGTTTGTTTTATTTTTTGAAGTAGAAGTAGTGGTTGTTTGTGCAGTATTGCTTTTTGTAGCTGATTGTGATGACGCCTGGGCACAAGCTGTCAGTAAGGTGAGGGTTGTGGCCCCCGTTAATAAAAATTTCCATTTGTTTGATTTCATGAGCTTTTCCTCTCGTTCAATTGATATGCTCCTAGTCTAAAGTTGCTAGCTGAAAGTTTCCTAAAGTTTTTCTGAAAAGAATCTTAACTTTAGTTTTCTTTAAGTTTGGCTTAATGACCAGTTAAGAAAGTCCCATTAAACTAGAAAACACGTAAGTCGTATCCATACTTACTGAAGATTAGAAGCAATATCCCCCCTTAAAGGAGTAGAAACATGAAAAAAACAATTGAGACAAGTTTTAAACGAATCGAAACAAAATATATCGTCGCAAAAGATGACGTAAAAGACTTGATCAAAGACTTAAAAGAATACGTCGTAGAAGATGATTATCCAACTTCAACTATTTCAAACATTTATTTTGATACGGAAAACTTTGAGGTCATTCAAGATGCTCTTGCGAAACAACACCGCCGTGAAAAAATTCGGATGCGGACTTATATAGAAACACCTCAAGCAGACAGTCCGGTATTTCTAGAGGTGAAGTCAAAAGATGAAGAAGGAATTGGCCATAAATTCCGCCTAGTCGCTACTTCGCAAGCCATTATCAACTTGATGACAGATGGGACAGTAGATCATCAGATACAAGATCCAGACTTAGTGCAAGAGATTCAGAGATTGCGCAAACGTTATGGTCATCGATTGGAACCACGGATGTTCATTTATTATGATCGTTTGTCTCTCAAAGAAAAGAAATCCATTCAGGGTTATCCTTATCAGAAGATTCGCGTGACAATCGATCAAAACTTAGTCTTTCGAGACCAGGCTGTTAGCCTTTTTGGTGGGAAGAAAGGAGAACCTCTACTAGAGGATGACTTCGTGATCATGGAAATTAAGGCTCCTGGCCAAGAACCTAAATGGCTAAAGGATATTTTAGAGAAGTATGGTTTGGTGAAACAGAAATTTTCAAAATATAGCTGTGCTTATCATAAATCACAAGGCTTGGATTATGCCCCAAGACCAGTTCAAGAAACGGTAGGTGCTGCCTATGTCTAATCTATTTGATTCTATTTTTAATAATGCCACAGCAGCGGTGGATCCCTTGCGCTTACTGCTGGCCCTTTTGGTCAGCCTCTTTCTAGGGTTGGCCCTATCTTGGACCTATAAATACCGAACACTTTACACTCGAGAGTTTGTCATTAGTTTGACCTTGCTTCCTTGTATGATGACCTTAGTGATCTTTTTGGTCAATGGAAGTTTGGGAACCTCGATTGCAGTGGCAGGGACCTTTAGTTTGATCCGTTTTCGTTCGGCTACGAGTGGTTCGAGAGAGTTGATTGCCATTTTCTTAGCTATGATTATAGGATTGGCTGCAGGTTCGGGCTATCTTTTATTGGCCATTTTATCAACTCTCTCTTTACTAGGGGTGTGGCTGGTATTAGAGAACAAACAGAGTAAGGCAGACCATCAACGGCGCCGCCATTTGACTATTACCGTCTCAGAACAAGATTCTGTTGCAGAACAAATCAGTCAGTTGTTGGACCAAAGTTGTTCAGAAATTGACTTTATTTCTGTCACAACGGCCCAAGCTGGAGAACAACTGACCTTGAACTACGAGGTAAATATGAAATCGAACATCGATGATTTTGCTCTTGCCAATCTATTGATTAGCAAGATTGAAAATTGTGATGTCGCTCTGACAAAGAAAGCGAAGAAAAGAAAGAATCTATAACGGCTATCCTACTTTAGGATAGTTTTTTAGGATTTTAAGAACTTTTTAAGAAAAAGTGGTATACTGTTTCTAAAAAATGGAAGGAATCCCTTATGAAAAAGACTGCTATTTTTGAAGATGTCGTCTCTATTATGACCCATGATTCATCTACCATCAAGGATCGAAAAGGATGCGATCCAGAGCCTTTTCGAGAAAACATTACAGATGATATGACAGATGATGCCTTTCTCTATCAAGTTAAGACTTACCTAGCTAGTTTTGGGGTGATCGGGCATGTTTCCTTTCGAGATAAAAAGGCCAGTCAAAAAGGGTTCCTTTTGAGAATAAATGGACAGAAATTGTATGTTGAGGAAGCTAATGAAGAGACTGGTCTTCAAGTAGGAGATCAGATCCTAGCTCTGGATGGAAGTGACTTGGATCAGATAGCTTCTCTTCATAAAGACTATTTTATCAGCAAGACCCCTGAAAGACACTACCGAGAATGGGCAGATTTGGTCTCTCAGTCAACGAGTGTCACCCTGCTTCGAGAAGGGATAGAAAAGACCATTGAAGTAGTCCCTAGTCGAGAACCGATCCAAGATCAGATTTTTTGGAAAAGATTAGACGATGAGATTCTTTATCTTCGTCTGGATAATTTTATGGATGAAGGAGCCATTAGTCGGGTATATCAAGAGTGTTTACCGATGATGACGGAAGTCAAGTTTCTTATCATTGATGTCCGACAGAACGGCGGAGGGACAGACTCTTTATATTTCCCTCTATTACATCTAGGCTTAGAGAAGGATCAGGGCTATGATTCGCTTGACTGGGACGATGATGGTATGGAAATTCTCTACACGGAACGTAATGTTGATCTGCGCTTGAAAGACTTTGAGGACTGGATGCAACAGGAAGAAATTAGTCCTGAAACAGTCAAGCTGCTTGGAGATATGAAAGAGGAGTTGCTCCGCCATCGAGGCAAAGGTTATGTACTGTATCAGCAAGAAAGCGAGGAATTCTTCCCAGAGGTTAAAGGTGGCCACTATCCTGAACGGATCTTTGTCTTATCAGATATCTATTGCGGTTCTTCTGGCGATAACTTTGTTCAGATGATGAAGCAGTTTAAGAAGGTAACGGTGGTAGGTAGACCGACTCTCGGAATTTTAGACTATTCCAATTGTTGTACCGTTGATTATGGCGATTATCAATTGATGTTTCCTACTTCTCGTTGTCTATGCGTAGATCAAGGTAAAGGAATGACGGATCAAGGTGTTCTACCCGATATAGAGATTCCTTGGACACCTAGCCATTTCGAGAGAGATGTGGATCTGGACAAGTGTCTGGAGTTGATTCATCAGGGGACTGTGAAATAGAATAGGATTTCAACCAGAAAACTGATTAAAGAAAAATGCTTTCGTTAAACGGCTTGAATGATCTGAAATGATAACGTTTTCTACCACATTCTCACTATGTTTAAAATTGCTTACTTGGTATAAAAAATGGTAAAATAGTGAGTAACAATCAAAATGAAGAGTGAAACTTATGAAACATAAAACACTTTATAAATTTATCGGGCAGACGATCTTGTATTTCGCCATTTTCCTAGCCCTACTTTATTTCTTTAGTTACCTTGGTCAAGGTCAGGGTGGCTTTATCTATAACGAATTTTAGAAAAGGAGACTCCTAGCCGTGTCAAACCAACCAATTACTGATATGATCGAGACAATTGAACGTTATGCGCAACTACAACCAGACTATCCGGTTTACAATGTCCTTGGTGAGGAGCATACCTATGGCCAATTGAAGGCTGATTCAGATAGCTTGGCTGCTCATATTGACCAAATGGGACTTCCCGAAAAGTCACCTGTAGTGGTCTTTGGTGGACAAGAATATGAAATGTTAGCAACCTTTGTGGCCTTGACAAAATCTGGCCATGCCTATATCCCAATTGATAGCCACTCTGCCTTGGAGCGCGTGTCTGCCATTGTTGAAGTAGCAGAGCCAAGCTTGATTATTGCTATCAATGAATTTCCATTGGAAAACCCAGCTGCTCCAATCATGTCCTTGGAGCAAGTGCGTGAAGCTTATGCGGCTCAGCATGCCTATGACTTGCAACATCCGGTCAAAGGGGATGATAACTACTACATCATCTTTACCTCAGGGACAACTGGGAAACCAAAAGGGGTGCAAATTTCGCACGATAACTTGCTCAGCTTTACCAACTGGATGATTACGGACAAGGAATTTGCAACGCCAGAGCGTCCGCAAATGTTGGCGCAACCGCCCTATTCCTTTGACCTGTCTGTCATGTACTGGGCACCGACCTTGGCTCTTGGAGGAACCCTTTTTGCTCTTCCATCAGCTATCACTCAAGACTTCAAACAACTCTTTGCGACGATCTTTTCTCTTCCGATTGCGATCTGGACTTCGACGCCATCTTTTGCAGATATGGCCATGTTGTCTGAAGATTTCAATGCTGAAAAGATGCCAGGGATCACCCATTTCTACTTTGATGGGGAAGAGTTGACCGTTAAAACCGCTCAGAAATTGCGCGAGCGTTTCCCAAATGCACGCATCATCAATGCCTACGGTCCAACGGAAGCAACTGTAGCTCTTTCGGCTGTAGCCGTAACAGATGAGATGTTAGCTACTTTGAAACGTCTACCAATTGGTTATACCAAAGAAGATTCTCCAACCTTCATTATTGATGAGGCAGGCAACAAATTGCCAAATGGTGAGCAAGGGGAGATCATCGTATCTGGCCCAGCCGTTTCAAAAGGTTATATGAATAATCCAGAGAAAACAGCAGAAGCCTTCTTCGAATTTGAAGGTCTTCCAGCCTACCATACGGGAGATGTCGGAACCATGACGGATGAAGGTCTCCTTCTCTATGGTGGACGGATGGACTTCCAAATCAAGTTTAACGGTTATCGTATCGAGCTAGAGGATGTCTCTCAAAACTTGAATAAATCGAAGTATATTGATTCAGCAGTCGCAGTACCGCGTTATAATAAGGATCACAAGGTCCAAAATCTCTTGGCCTATGTCATCTTAAAAGAGGGTGTCAAAGAACAATTTGAGCGCGAAATTGATATCACGAAAGCCATTAAGGAAGATTTAGAAAACATCATGATGTCTTATATGATGCCTTCAAAATTCCTCTATCGTGACAGCCTGCCATTAACACCAAACGGGAAAATCGACATCAAAGGGTTGATTAGCGAGGTTAACAACCGATGATCGAGTTTTTGAAACAGCTCCCTCATTTAGAACACTATGGAACACCGATCTATTTTATCTACCTCATTCTAGCTTTTTTGCCGATCTTTGTGGGGCTCTTTTTCAAAAAGAGATTTCCAGTCTATGAAGGACTGGTGAGTCTGATCTTTATCATTTTGATGCTGACAGGTTCGAATCTCAAGCAAATTTATGCCCTGCTCTTTTACGTAGTCTGGCAAATCTTGATTGTGTATTCCTACAAGATCTATCGTCAAAAAGCGGACAATAAGTGGATTTTCTATCTTCATTCCTTCTTGTCTGTCTTGCCCCTGATCTTTGTTAAGGTAGAGCCAGCAATCAAGAATGGGCACCAATCCTTGTTTGGATTTTTAGGGATTTCGTATTTAACCTTCCGAGCTGTCGGAATGATCATCGAAATGCGAGATGGTGTCTTGAAAGAATTCACACTCTGGGAATTCTTACGCTTTATGCTCTTTATGCCGACCTTCTCAAGTGGGCCGATTGATCGTTTCAAACGTTTTAATGAGGATTATAAAACCATTCCTGAGCGTGAAGAATTATTGGATATGTTGGAGCAAGCTGTTAAGTATATCATGTATGGCTTCCTTTATAAATTTATCCTAGCTCATATTTTTGGCCACTTATTGTTAGGACATGTGCAGACCTATGCCTTGTCTCAAGGTGGATTCTTCAATATCGGAACGCTGGGAGTCATGTATGTTTATGGCTTTGACCTCTTCTTTGACTTTGCGGGCTATTCGATGTTTGCTTTAGCAGCTTCCAATCTGATGGGAATTAAAAGTCCCATCAACTTTGATCGTCCCTTTAAATCACGTGACTTAAAGGAATTCTGGAATCGTTGGCATATGAGTTTATCTTTCTGGTTCCGTGATTTTGTCTTTATGCGTCTCGTGATGGTATTGATGCGCAATAAAGTATTCAAGAGCCGGATTACCACCTCAAATGTTGCCTACATTATCAATATGTTGGTCATGGGCTTCTGGCACGGGGTGACTTGGTACTACATCGCTTATGGGCTCTTCCATGGGCTTGGACTGGTCATCAATGATGCTTGGATTCGTAAGAAAAAGACCATCAATAAAGAAAGAAAAGCAAAAGGATTGGATCCTATACCGGACAATCGTTGGACCAAAGCTTTAGGGATCTTTATCACCTTTAACACAGTGATGTTGTCCTTCCTGATTTTCTCAGGATTCTTGGATCAACAATGGTTTCCAAAATTGAAATAAAAGGAGAATAGAAAAATGGATGTAAAATCTCAAGTAATTGAAATTATTGACGAATTGTTTATGGAAGATGTCTCAGACATGATGGATGAGGATCTCTTTGATGCGGGTGTCCTTGATAGTATGGGGACAGTCGAATTGATTGTGGAACTGGAAAATCGCTTTGGCATCCGTGTTCCTGTATCTGAATTTGGACGCGATGATTGGAATACTGCTAACAAGATCGTAGAAGGTGTAACGGAGCTTCAGAATGCTTAAGCGTTTGTGGCTGATTTTAGGGCCCGTATTTTGCGCGCTCCTCATGGTAACAGCTTTATTATTCTTTTATCCAATCAATCATAAGCACAACTATACTGAAGAGAAAAAAGCTGCGGTTAGTCTGAATGCAGAAGGATTCAAGAGTCGTACAAAGAAACAAGAAGCACTTTCTGATCCACAGCATCGCTTTGTCCCTTATTTCGGCTCCAGTGAATGGTTGCGTTTTGATGTGGTGCATCCAGCAGTTTTGGCTGAGAAATATAACCGCAATTATAGACCCTACTTTTTAGGAGAACGTGGTGCGGCTTCTTTGAACCAGTATTTTGGGATGCAACAGATTTTGCCAGAACTCAAGGACAATACAGCTGTTTATGTAGTTTCTCCGCAATGGTTTACCAAAAAGGGATACGATTCCTCTGCTTTTCAACAATTCTTTAATAGCGATCAGTTGAATAGCTTTATTGCCAATCACCAACAGGATGCTGCATCCCAGTATGCTGCAAAGCGTCTGTTACAACAGTATCCAAATGTCGCCTTTCAAAGTGTTGTAACGAAAATTTCTCAAGGAAAGAAAATTTCCAGATTTGATCAGTCTTTGAACCAGTTTGTTTCCCACCTTGTCCAACGCGAAGATGCTTTGTTTAGTAATCTTGCAACGCGTACAAACGGGAATTACGATAAGAAGGTCAAAAAACGTCTACAAGATTTACCAGATCAATTCTCATATGAGAAATTGGAAGAAATTGCAACGGCTGAAGCAAAAGTCAAAACCAATAACAACGACCTTGGAATCAGCAATCATTTTTACAATACTCGTTTAAAAATGAAGTTGAAGAAACTAAAAGGTTTCCAAA
Organism: Streptococcus parasanguinis; assembly: GCA_032477695.1. Lineage (GTDB taxonomy): Bacteria > Bacillota > Bacilli > Lactobacillales > Streptococcaceae > Streptococcus > Streptococcus parasanguinis_Y. The sequence goes on along the minus strand of JAWDWJ010000006.1, from coordinate 100,707 downwards.
AAAACGAATCCTATGTTCAATCTCCTGAGTACAATGACTTGCAATTGGTTCTAGACCAGTTTGCTAAATCTCGGACCAATGTTATCTTTGTCATTCCTCCAGTTAATGCCAAATGGATGAAATACACAGGCTTGAGCCAAGAAAAGTATGAACAGGCTGTTCAAAAGATTCGTTACCAATTGGAAAGTCAAGGATTCACCAATATTGCAGACTTTTCTAAAGATGGTGATCAGCCTTACTTTATGGAAGATACGATTCATATGGGATGGAATGGTTGGCTAGCCTTTGATAAAGCGGTCAATCCCTTTGTCACAAAGGCTGAAAAAGCACCAACTTACCATCTAAATGATCGCTTCTTCAGTAAAGACTGGGCCCAATATAAAGGGACACCAGACGAATTTAAATAATGCTTGATCAAAGGGGGCAGGATCAAATCCTGGCTCCTTGATTTGTGAGGAAAGTGACGAGAAAGTCACAAATAAGCAAGAGAGTTATCCACAGGCTGTGGGAAACTTACTTGTAAATGGATGAAAACAAGTCCTGGTGCTGATGACGCTTCCTCTTTTGAGGGGGCAATAGGTGAAAGTTATCCACATTTTTGTGGATAAGTGATAAAAAACAGTGGATAAGTCAGCTGGTTTGTGAAAAGGAGAATAGTGTGAAAAAAATTTGGTTTTACGCAATCGTTCAGGGAATTGTGATCTTTTTTATTGTGGGTGGCATGACCTATGTACTTAGGGGAGATTTCTTTTTCCGCTACCTATCCCCTATTTTTGGACTAGCAGCAGCTGTCTTGCGATTTGGGACGGCGACTTTAATGAAGGTGCTAGCACCCACTCTCTACGATGATCCCAAAAAGAAAGAAGAGAGCCACGATAACTAAAGAAGTTGGAGACTGAAAAAGTTGAGCTAAAGGCCACTTTCTGCTGGTCTTTATGGTAAAATAGAAGGAAGAATATTAGTTTGGAGATTAATTAGAAATGAAACGTTCAATGTATGCTGGACGTGTTCGTGAAGAACACATTGGAACTCGTATTACCTTGAAAGGATGGGTTAGCCGCCGTCGTGACTTGGGTGGTTTGATCTTTATCGATCTACGCGACCGCGAAGGAATCATGCAATTGGTGATCAATCCAGAAACAGTTAGTGCAGAAGTGATGGCTACAGCTGAAAGTATCCGTAGTGAATATGTTGTAGAAGTGACAGGTCTTGTGGAAGCTCGTGAACAAGCTAATCCCAACTTGCCAACAGGAGCAGTAGAACTCAAGGTAGAAGCTATTACGGTTCTCAATACTGCCAAAACAACACCATTTGAAATCAAGGACGGAATTGAAGCCAATGATGATACCCGTCTTCGTTACCGCTACTTAGACCTTCGTCGTCCTGAGATGTTGGAAAATCTCAAACTCCGTGCAAAAGTAACCCATTCAATCCGCAATTACTTGGATGAATTAGAATTTATTGATGTGGAAACACCCTTTCTTTCTAAGTCAACTCCAGAAGGAGCGCGTGACTATTTGGTTCCTTCCCGTGTCAATAAGGGTCATTTCTATGCCCTTCCTCAAAGTCCTCAAATTACAAAACAATTGTTGATGAATGCTGGATTTGATCGCTATTATCAAATCGTGAAGTGTTTCCGTGATGAGGATTTACGGGGAGACCGTCAACCTGAGTTTACACAGGTCGACTTGGAAACTTCTTTCTTGAGTGATCAAGAAATCCAGGATATCACAGAAGGCTTAATTGCACGTGTCATGAAAGAAACCAAGGGAATTGAAGTAACACTCCCATTCCCACGGATGAATTATGATGATGCTATGGCCTTGTACGGTTCAGATAAACCAGATACACGTTTTGAAATGTTGCTCCAAGACTTGACAGAACTTGTCAAGGGTGTAGACTTCAAAGTCTTCTCAGAAGCTCCAGCAGTTAAGGCGATTGTTGTCAAAGGTGCAGCGGATCATTACTCTCGTAAAGACATCGATAAATTGACAGAAGTTGCGAAGCAATACGGTGCAAAAGGTCTTGCTTGGGTGAAATATGCTGAGGGTACTTTGAACGGTCCTGTTGCGAAGTTCTTGACAGACTTGACAAGTGACTTGACAGCTGCTTTACAGTTAGAAGACAAAGATCTAGTTCTCTTTGTAGCAGATACTCTTGAAGTAGCCAATGCAACGCTTGGTGCTTTGCGTGTTCGTCTTGCGAAAGAGCTTGACTTGATTGACAACAATCAATACAACTTCCTTTGGGTAGTGGATTGGCCAATGTTTGAGTGGTCTGAAGAAGAAGGCCGTTATATGTCTGCTCACCATCCATTTACACTCCCACAAGCTGAAACAGAGCATGAATTGGAAGGCGATCTTTCAAAAGTTCGAGCGATTGCCTATGATATCGTCTTAAATGGCTATGAATTAGGTGGAGGAAGCCTACGGATTAATCATAAAGATTTACAAGAACGGATGTTTAAGGCGCTTGGATTTACAAAAGAAGCTGCTAATGAACAATTTGGTTTCTTGTTAGAAGCAATGGATTATGGTTTCCCACCACATGGAGGATTGGCGATTGGATTAGACCGCTTCGTGATGCTTCTTGCAGGGGAAGATAATATTCGGGAAGTCATTGCCTTTCCTAAGAATAACAAGGCGACAGATCCAATGACACAAGCTCCTTCTGTCGTTTCTGAAAAGCAATTGGATGAGTTAAATCTTCAAGTAGAAGTAGCAGAGCAAGAATAGGACAAGAGAGAAAAGGGAAAGTCTAGGAATCAGTTGCTCTAAAATTTTCCTTTTCTTCTAATCGATGGATTGAAAATGAAAAAAACTCGCTTTCATAAGCTATTTCGCTATCATGTGCGACGACTAGCTTATAACATTAAATTATTGCGCGTGCTGAAGAGCATCTCCCGTGAGAAATACGATGAAAAAGTGTCAGCTTCCTTGCTGTATGGTTTTCTATCAGCGATTGCCGTCAACTTCTTCTTTCAACCAGGACATGTATACTCCAGCGGTGCAACAGGGCTAGCTCAGATTTTATCTGTTCTGAGCCAACGCTTTATCGGCTTTACGATTCCCGTTTCCTTGACCTTTTATGCCATCAATATCCCTTTGATGATTGTGGCTTGGTATCAAATTGGCCATAAATTTACCATCTTTACCTTTATTACGGTTTCGATGAGTTCCCTCTTTATTCAGTTCGTGCCAGTGATTACGTTGACCAACGATCCGATCATGAATGCCCTATTTGGTGGGGTTGTCATGGGAACAGGGATTGGTTTTGCTCTTCGGAACAACATTTCCAGTGGGGGAACGGATATTGTCAGTTTGACGATTCGAAAACGGACAGGAAAGAATGTCGGCAGTATCTCCTTTTTGGTCAATGGGACCATTATGTTGATCGCTGGTCTGACCTTTGGTTGGAAGTATGCTCTTTACTCTATGATTACCATCTTCGTATCGAGTCGAGTAACGGATGCTGTCTTTACCAAGCAAAAACGGATGCAGGCAATGATCGTAACGAGCCAGCCGGATGCCATTATTGAAAAGATTCATAAAAAATTGCATCGTGGAGCAACCATTATCCACAATGCAGAAGGAACCTATAACCATCAGGAAAAAGCGGTTCTGTTGACAGTTATTACGCGTGCAGAGTTTAATGAATTCAAATATATTATGAAAAAAGCTGATCCTCAGGCTTTTATCACCATTTCAGAAAACGTTCATATCATTGGACGCTTTGTAGAAACAGAAGAATAAAAATAAAGGTCACCACAATGTGGTGACCTTTATTTTGTTGATTTCGTTTCATGGAGAAGGAGCCAACTATGGGCAGGAATAGAAAGTTCCTTTCCTTTAGGAATAGGCGCTTGGAGGTTGGCATGAGGATAGGCAAATAGCAGCTGACCATCACTCGGATGTTGATAGGTCTTTTCTTGATCACCGATATTGACAAGAATCGTTATTTTTTCACGATCTTTCTCAATCGTGTAGATCAAATGATGATCAGACAACCATTTGACATCACAATAGTCGCGAATCTCTTGCCCTTTTTTCAAACGAAGGAGTGACTGTGATTTCCGATAAGCAATCAATTCTTCAAGAAAAGCAATTTCTTCTTGGCATTTTGAAAGGGATGTCCAGTCCAATTGGTTGAGACTATCTGGCAAGTTATAGGTGTTGTCTTCGAGCCCTTTTGTGCGATAAAATTCTTGACCAGCATGGATAAACGGCACTCCTTGAGCTAGTAACACTAAATGAAGAGCTAATCGTGAGAGAGCTTTTCGATCTTCTAGACGAATCTCTTCCTTTTCAAGTTGGAAATAATCAAAAACAGTTGCATTGTCGTGGCATTCGACGTACTGAATGGCTTGTTGAGGTTGGGTGAAATGAGCAGGCCCTAGCTTCCCGACATTCGCCGTTAGAATGTTAGCGAAATCATTCGCAGAATGTTGACTCTCACGACGGTGACCGGCTACAAGTGTTCTCTTGATCGTATCCCGGAAGTTATCACTGAAAAAGCCAAAGACTGGTAATCGTTTCGCATTATACTGGTGAGCGAGCTGATCTTCAGAGAAGCCGGTATCCATCTTCCACCCTTCCCCATAGAGATAGATGTTAGGATAGATTTCACGGAGTTCTTCTGCAATCTCTGTCATAGTTGGAATGTCTAGGATTCCCATCAAGTCAAAGCGGAAACCATCAAAGCCGTAGAGGGAAACCCATTGTTTGAGAGATTGTTTGATATAGTGTCTCACCATGGAGCGCTCACTTGCCACGTCATTTCCGCAGAAGGTTCCATTGGTCCGCTCTCCCTCTGCATTATAGCGGTAGAAATAACCAGGAACGATCTGTTCAAAAGCGTACTCATCTGCCTGGTAGACGTGATTGTAGACTACATCCATGATGACACTCAGATTGGCCTGATGATAGGTGTCAATGGTGTCTTGGAGCTCTAGGATTCGCGCATAAGGATCGTTAGGATCACTCGCATAGCTTCCTTCTGGAACATTGTATTGAACAGGATCATAGCCCCAGTTGTAGGCTTTCCATTGATCCTCTTCATCGACACTACCGAAATCGTAGACAGGAAGTAACTGTACATGGGTAATGCCCAGTTTTTGAAGGTAATCAAATCCAAGAACCTGGCCATTGAGTTGGGGCGACTCTGTCAAACCTTTAAACTTACCCGGGTGTTTAAAGCCAGCCTCTTTTTGGGCAGAGAAATCCCGAACGCTCATCTCGTAGATGATTGCTTCTGTCGGATCTAATTGACGAGTGGCACGCCTGATAGGACGTGTGATTTTCTTCCGGTCGATGACCAAGCTATCTCCAGAGTTCGCTAAAGAGGATAGAGCATAAGGATCATGAATCCGGCGTTCTAGGCCATTGACACGAAATTCATAGTGGTAGGCAGCTCCTTCCCAATCCCCTTTGAGCACGAGTTCCCAGACACCGTTTTCTGTACGATTCATCGGATAGACCTGATCTTCAATATGGAGACTCACATCTTGCGAAATCGGTGCCCAGAATTTAAATTGCGTCTGACGTGGTGTGTAGAAACTTCCTAGATCTTCTCCACTATAGGTGAAGGTTTGATCAAAAATGGGTTTGCGAACAATTTGACGATAGTGGAGAATAGAAGAATTTCCAGCAGTATCGTAGATGGTGTACTCTTCTCCGAGTTCTAGCGGAATCGGGCTTAAGAAATAGTCTCCTGTATCAGTCGCTCCACTTGACGTTTTGACAGGGATTAAGGCAAGACGACCGTGGTTTGTTTCCAAATAAAAAGGAAGGATATGCTCCTCTCCTTTTTGGATACGAATCAGGTCTTGGTCATCTAAATAAGCAGTAAATGTAGACATAAAGACTCCTAGAGTTTCGTAATGGTATGGTCAATCAATTGACGGTAGCAAACGGTTTTTCCTTCTTTGTGATCTTTGATAATTTGTAGAATCGTCCGAACAGATTCACGTCCGAGTTCCACCGCATTGATGTCAATATAGGCTTCAATATCGAGTCGTGGTTTGATCGAATCAAAGGAAATAATCGGGATTGTCAGCTGGTGTTCTAATAAGTATTGGCGCACCCCTTCAGCAACGAGAATATCGGTTGTCATGATGGCATCTAACTCTGCTAGGGGAAGGCTCTCCATCATTTGATAAGAATTGTCTTCCAACATAAAACCAAATGAGAAATGAACCAGTTTTTCATCGAGAGGAATCCCTGCTTTTTGGAGGGCTTCTTTATAACCTTCGTAGCGGTCTTGAGATACGAACAGTTCTTTGTTTCCCCCGATAAAAGCAATTTTTCGGTAGTTTTGTTGAATGAAATAATCCGTCGCATCAAATGCAGCCTTGATATTATCATTATCCACTAGCGATACAAAAGGTGAAGCTGCCTTTCCGAGAATGAGGAAGGGGAACTTGTCTTTGATCGCAAATTCAACGAGGGGATCATTCGGGTTGGAATAAAGGAAAATCAAACCATCTACACGATTTCCGTAGATGAGTTGTTTGAGATTATCGAGCCGCCGTTCTTCATTTTGCCCCGTACAGATTTGGATGGCATAATCATTGTCTGACGCGATCTGGGTAATCCCTCTTAAAACAGTTGGGAAGAAAGGATTCTGGTAGAAGACGTCACTGTCGATTGGTAGGACCAAAGCAATGACTTGACTAGATTGGCTGACAAGGCTGCGAGCATTAAGATTGGGATGGTAGTCCAGCTCGACCATGGCCTCACGGACACGTTTTTTTGTTTCATCACTAATCGTGGATTTGTTTTGGATGACGCGCGTGACAGTTGAAGGCGCGACGCCAGCGAGTTTCGCCACATCTTTGATGGTAACACGCATGAGAAAACCTCCTAGCGGTGATAGTCTGGATCACGGAAGTGGGTCTTATAAAATACCATAGCAAGATAGAGTACAAATAAGACATTTTGGATCATGATCGTCGTAGTAAATACTTGATGGAATAGTAAACTGATGAGGACACTTAGTAAAATAGGGAGTCCCAAGCAATTCAGAATACAATTGAAACATTCCTTGAAAGTTTGTAGTGAAAAGAGTCGAGATTTTCGTGTCAAGTAGAGGAAGAAAGATGCCCCTAGGATGAGAATCAAATAATTGACTGTCGATAAGAAGCCAGAGAAAATCACGAGAAAGAGACTGACAGGGAGTCGATTTTCACGGAACCAATCGCTAGAGATAGCTTGAGTGAAGCTTTTTTTATCCCGGAGGCTCTCCTGATTGATAGCCTGGTATGAGACGGTAGCGAGTTCTTTATTTTCTTTTGAGATAATCAATTGTTTGCGATCAAAATGGAGTGTTAACTCCTTGCCTTCACTAGCCTTTGCCTCTTGGCCTAAGATAACCTGTCCTTTTGAAGTCTTGTGTACAGGGTTAGTCCCTGTATAGGTGAGCTCTTGGTCTTTGATCACGACGTGTTCTTGGATATCTTTCATAACGTCTGTTGATAAAGGATCAAACACATCGCTGACAAAGGTTGTCAAAGGATAGGTTTTGAGTTGAGCATTTTGCAGAGCCACAGGTAATAGTGTGATAGAGATTAGAAAGAAAGAAGTAAAAATCATTTGGAACCAGCTCAGTTTTTTGCGGTTTGCAAAAGAAGAGCGGAAATTGAAGATACTTGCGAAATAATTAAAAGGATAGGGCATAAGATGACCTTTCTAAACATAAGAGTATCAGAAATGCAAAGAGAAATCTCTTTGATTGATTTTATTCTTAACGAAGGGTAGTAAAGAATCCACCATACTACCCTCAACTTAAAAATAAAATGTGCTTGAAATAAAATTCTATTTTATCCTTTATCCCCACCAGCTGTCAAGCCTGAAACAAAGTTCTTTTGTAGGAAGAAGAATAAGATACAGATTGGAACCGCGATCAAAATAGCACCGGCTGCAAAGAAGGCGATTTTTTGATTTTTTTGGTCACTGATAAAGGTTTGAAGACCAACGGCTACCGTATAGTTCACTTCGTCACGAAGCAAGAATTTAGATAAGATATAGTCTCCGAAAGGTCCCATGAAAGCCCAGAGTGCTTGAACGGCAATCATTGGACGAACAAGAGGAAGGACGATTTGCCAGAAGCGACGGAAGTGTCCAGCTCCATCCAATTTCGCAGATTCATCGAGGGAAATTGGAACAGTATCGAAGTATCCCTTCATCAACCAGGCATTCATTGGAATACCACCACCAACATAAAGGAAGATCAAGAACCAAGGTTGGTTCAAGGCATTCAGCATCAAAGCCATAACGAAGAAGGCTGTGAGGGCTGCCATGGTTGGGACCATTTGAATAATCAAGAAGAAGACCAAACTTTGTTTACGCGCCAAGAAATTGTAACGGCTGTATGCGTAACCTGCAAAGGTAACGATACTTGTTTGTACAATCATGGTGATAATGGCGATAACCAAGGTGTTCATATACCAAGTGCCATAATGAGTTTCAGAGAAAAGTTTTGAGAAGTTATCAAAACTAAGATTGCCACTAAAATCAAGTGTAAAGGCACTGACATTCCCTGATTTGAAGGCTGATAGAACCGTAATCAACAATGGATAAATGATAACGATTGAAAGAACCACCATGTACAGGTAAGTCAAGAAATGATTGAGGCGGCGTTTAAATTGAACTGAATTTTTCATTTTATACATCCTCCATATCAAATGCATGTAGTTTCTTGAAGGCAATCATTGAGATTGAGATCACAATCACAGAGATAATCAAGGTTACCGCTGCGGCCATTGAATATTGAGGAGAAGAATTGGTTGTCAACTTGTAGATCCATGAGATCAAGATATCTGTAGAACCGGCGTTTCCTCCGACAGAACCAGGTCCCCCATCGTTAAACAAGTAAATGATGGAGAAGTTGTTGAAGTTGAAGGTGTATTGACTAATCAAGGTTGGTGCTGCAACCGCAAGGATCATTGGGAAAGTAATGTTGCGGAATTTTTGCCAACCGTTGGCACCGTCAATATAAGCAGCTTCGTAAAGATCGTTTGGAATCGATTGAAGAATCCCCAAAGTCAAGACATAGATATAAGGGAAACCGAGCCAACCTTGCATCATAATCAAAGCGATTTTTGTCCAAGTAGGATCGGTCTTCCAAGGAACCAAGACACCATCTAAGAATGGGAAGATCTTGGCAAACAATGGGATAACTTGGGCGTTGATGGCACCGACACTATCGTTAAACATATTTGAGAATGTAAGGATAGTGATGAAAGCTGGAACAGCCCAAGGAAGCAAGAAGATAACCCCAAAGATTCGTTTTCCTTTTACGAATGGTTGGTTTGCCACAATGGCTGTCAAAATTCCGAGCACGATTTGAAGAGTTGATGCTGCGAGAGCCCAAATCAAGGTCCAACCAAGAACAGATGTAAAGGCTGAACGGAAGGTACTCAAGGTCCACATGTTAGTGAAGTTTTGGAACCCGATCCAATCCAACAAGGTTGTTGGTGCGGTATGTTTGAAGTCATAGTTGGTAAAGGCGATCATCAAAGTAACCAAAACTGGGAAGATAATCGCAAAGGTCATAGCGATATAAGAAGGGATAATCAAAAGATAAGGGAATCCATTTTCATAGATCGCATGAACCATATCTTTCAAGGTTTTTGGAACGGCAATCCCGTTGTTGATGCGTTTAGCAACTGTTCCAGCATCCTTAATATTTAAGGCATAAAATAGGAAGTAAACAACAGTGATGATTAAGTGGAAGGCCCCACGAATCAAGATAAATAGGGAATTATCTTGTCCACGAACGGTTCCAAGTGTGACTAACTTCGCTAATTCTCCAGCTCCAATTCCAATGAAGTAAACGAGAAAGAGAGCAGTCACTGCAAGAAAAATATAGCCTTTAGCTTTTTGTTTGTTATAAATTTGCCCAAGACCCGGGATCAAAGAGAGCCACATAGCCTTTTTAGGGTTTTGTTCTGTAGTCATTCAAATCTCCTTATAATGTCCTTGCCAGAGAGCAAGAAGACAAGTTTGACAGTGATCTAGTAGAAGGTTGATAATTGAACATAAGAGGTTGGGACTTTGTCTCCAACCTCTTACTCACACCTAAAAACTGTCTTATTTGCTACCGAATTTTTGTTCGATGGTTTCTTTAATCAATTTCACTGCATCGTCAGCAGATGCTTTTGCAGATTTTTTACCACTTACAGCATCGAAAAGCATAGTAGCAGCTGGATCCCAAACAGCACTCATTTCTGAGATATTTGGCATTGGTTGAGCGTTCTTGAATTGATCAACAACGGCAGTTGTCAATTCATCGTTTTTGCTAACCGCATATTTACGAGCTTCTGTGTTGGCAGGAACTTCATTGGTCTTGTCAAACAAAGCTTTTTGTTGATCAGTACTTGTCAAGAAGTCAATGAATTTTTGAGCGCCATCAAGGTTTTTCGCACCTGCAGGGATAACCCAAGCTTTACCACCACCAAAGGCAGAGTATTGTTTTCCGTTTGGAAGAGTTGGAATCGTTGCGACACCGTAGTTTACTTTAGCTTCTTTCAATGAAGCAGCTTTCCAAGGACCATCGATGATAGCAGCTGTTTTACCTTCTTGGAATTGTGTTTGGATGAAGTTAGCAGCACCTTTTGTATCTTGCAAACCTTTTGGCCATTTAGCATACCAAGTTTTTGCATATTCGATACCATCGATAGAACCTTGGTTGTTCAATCCAATATCTTTAGGATCTGTACCGTCTTTACCAAACACATAACCGCCGTTACCTGAAAGTAAACCGTAAGTGTAGTAGAAGTTTGTCCAGTCAGCTAAGAAGGCAGTTGTTTTACCAGGTTCGCTAGCGAAGTCGTACTTGCTATCTTTTGCAAGATTTTCAAGATCACCAAATGTTTTTGGAGCTTCGCTTACAAGATCTTTGTTATAGTAGAGAACCAATGTTTCGATGACAGCAGGTGCACCGTAAACTTTACCACCGTTTGTTACAAGAGCTTCAGTTGTTTTATCTGTATGGCTATCTTTGTTTAATGTCACTTCAGCCAATTGACCATCGCTACCAAGACCACCTACACGGTCGTATGGTGCCATCATAACGTCTGGAGCTTTTTTAGATTGGTTATCAAGAGAAAGGTTATCCAATCCACCAAGGGCATCACCAGTTTTGATTTTAACTTTTACGCCATTTTCTTTTTCAAAAGCTTTTGCAGCTTCTTCAATATAAGATTTGTAGCCTTTGTCTACATAGACGTTGATTTCTTTACTTGCTTCAGAAGAACCTGAAGAGCTATTGCTACAAGCAGCAAGTAAGAAGCCGGCAAAACCAACTGTACCAAGTACAGCAGCACTACGTAAAATTGTACGTTTCATGATTTATTCCTCCTAAAGAATAAAAAAAGATAATAATTAGAAACCGTTTTAGACAAACGTTTTCCTAAAACGACTTAAGTATATCACAAGGCGAAAACGTTTGCAAGTGATTTTGAGAAAATTTTTTAAAAATATTTTAATTCTAAACTTTCTTCTATAAAAACCGCTAATTCATTGACAATGCTAATAATAAATACTAAACTAGTGATAAGGGGCTTTTTTAAAAAAGATATAAAGTTTTTTAAGAAACCCCTTGCAGAAAATATGGAAAAAGTTTATAATGACATGGTACGCAAACGTTTTCGCAAAAATTGCGTAAACTGAGTTGCGCCTGTTCGATTTTAACAAAGAGTAGAGCCGCTTGAGAGCTGGATACGACTCTGCAACGATACCCATACCGTGCACCGAATCGCAGGCTTCAAAGAAATAAAAAGAGGTGGTAACCCATGAAAAAACGTCAAAGTGGTGTTTTGATGCACATTTCTTCCCTTCCTGGACAATACGGAATCGGATCATTCGGACAATCAGCATATGATTTTGTTGATTTCCTCGTTCGGACCAAGCAACGTTACTGGCAAATCTTGCCGCTTGGTACAACCAGTTATGGAGATTCTCCATACCAATCTTTCTCAGCTTTTGCTGGGAACACTCATTTTATTGATTTCGATCTTTTGATCGAGCAAGGTTTGTTAACAGAAGCAGACCTTAAAGGAGTGGACTTTGGTCAAGATCCTACTCAAGTGGATTATGCAAAGGTTTTCGAACAACGTCGTCCCTTGCTTGAAAAAGCAGTTGCGAATTTCTTAAAATCAAGTGATCAAAAAGAATTCCAAGAATTTTGTGAAGCCAATGCTTCTTGGTTGGAGCTCTTCGCAGAATACATGGCTATTAAAGAACACTTTGATTTGAAAGCTTGGACAGAGTGGCCAGATGCAGCTATTCGTGCGCGTGAGCCAAAAGCTTTGGCTAAATACCGTGAAGAATTGGCTGATAAATTGACTTACCATCGTGTAACTCAATTCTTCTTCTTCCAACAATGGTTGGCCTTGAAAGCTTATGCCAACGACCACCACATTGAAATTGTGGGAGATATGCCAATCTATGTAGCGGAAGATTCAAGTGACATGTGGGCTAATCCTCATCTCTTCAAAACAGATGAAAACGGAAAAGCAACTTGCATTGCAGGATGCCCGCCAGATGAGTTCTCAGCAACTGGTCAACTTTGGGGGAACCCAATCTATGACTGGGAAGCAATGGACAAAGATGGCTACCAATGGTGGATTGAACGCTTGCGTGAAAGCTTCAAGATCTATGACATCGTTCGGATCGACCACTTCCGTGGTTTCGAATCATACTGGGAAATCCCTGCTGGTTCTGAAACTGCAGCACCAGGTAAATGGGTCAAAGGTCCTGGCTACAAACTCTTTGCAGCCGTGAAGGAAGAGCTCGGTGATTTGAACATCATCGCTGAGGACCTTGGCTTTATGACGGATGAAGTTATTGAGCTTCGCGAACGTACTGGCTTCCCAGGAATGAAGATTCTTCAATTCGCCTTCAATCCTGACGATGAAAGTATCGATAGCCCTCACTTGGCACCAAACAACTCTGTGATGTACACTGGAACACATGATAACAACACAGTTCTTGGATGGTACCGCAATGAAATCGACGATCCAACTCGTGAGTATCTTGCTCGTTATACCAACCGGAAAGAGTACGAATCTGTACCGCATGCTATGCTTCGCACCGTCTTTGCTTCCGTCAGCTTCATGGCGATTGCTACGATGCAAGACTTGCTTGAGTTAGATGGCTCAGCTCGGATGAACTTCCCATCTACTCTCGGTGGTAACTGGTCATGGCGAATGACAGCGGATCAATTGACTCCAGCTGTCGAGCAAGAATTGCTTGATTTCACTACGATCTATCGTCGTGAAAACAAAGACTTGAAAAAAGAAGTTAAGAAAGCAAAAAAATAATCTTTCCCCCCTATTAAAATTGTTGAAACAAAGGAGACTCCCAACATGGAATCATTACAAAAATATGTGATTGATCATCATCAAAAAACAATTGCTGAATGTTCAAATGAAGAATTGTACATTGCCTTGCTAAATTACACGAAGCAAGCAAGCGCTCAAAAGAAATTAAATACTGGTAAGAAAAAAGTTTACTACATCTCAGCTGAGTTCTTGATCGGTAAACTCTTGTCTAACAACTTGATCAACTTGGGTCTTTACGACGATGTTAAAAAAGAATTGTCAGATGCTGGTAAAGACTTGATCGAAGTCGAAGAAGTGGAATTGGAACCATCACTTGGTAACGGTGGTTTGGGACGTTTGGCAGCCTGCTTTATCGACTCTATCTCAAGCCTTGGTTTGACAGGGGATGGGGTTGGTTTGAACTACCACTTTGGTTTGTTCCAACAAGTCCTTAAAAACAACCAACAAGAAACGATTCCAAATGCATGGTTGACTGACCAAAGCTGGCTCGTTCGTTCAAGCCGTAGCTACCAAGTGCCATTTGCACACTTCACATTGACTTCTACCCTTTATGATATCGATGTCCCTGGTTACAAGATTGAAACCAAGAACCGTTTGCGTTTGTTCGACTTGGATTCAGTTGATTCATCTATTATTGAAGATGGTATTAACTTTGACAAGACAGATATCGCTCGTAACTTGACTCTTTTCCTTTACCCAGACGATAGTGATAAACAAGGGGAATTGCTCCGTATCTTCCAACAATATTTCATGGTTTCAAACGGTGCACAATTGATCATCGATGAAGCCATCGAAAAAGGAAGCAACTTGCACGACCTTGCTGACTACGCAGTTGTCCAAATCAACGATACTCACCCATCAATGGTCATCCCTGAGTTGATCCGTCTCTTGACTGAACGCGGTATCGAACTTGATGAAGCCATCTCTATCGTTCGTAGCATGACTGCTTACACTAACCACACAATCCTTGCGGAAGCCCTTGAAAAATGGCCACTTGAATTCTTGCAAGAAGTGGTTCCTCACTTGGTTCCAATCATTGAAGAATTGGATCGTCGTGTCAAAGCAGAATACAAAGATCCAGCAGTTCAAATCATTGATGAAAACGACCGTGTCCACATGGCCCACATGGATATCCACTATGGATTTAGCGTAAACGGGGTTGCTGCACTTCACACAGAAATCTTGAAGAATTCTGAGTTGAAAGCTTTCTACGACATTTACCCTGAAAAATTCAACAACAAAACAAACGGTATCACTTTCCGTCGTTGGCTCATGCATGCTAACCCAACCTTGTCACACTACTTGGATGATATCCTCGGACGTGACTGGCACCATGACGCATCTAAATTGGAAGACCTTCTTTCTTATGAAGATAAAGATGCCGTCAAAGCCAAATTGGAAAACATCAAGTCTCACAACAAACGCAAATTGGCTCGTTTCTTGAAAGACCATCAAGGTGTGGAAATCAATCCAAATTCTATCTTTGATACCCAAATCAAACGTCTTCACGAATACAAACGTCAACAAATGAACGCTTTGTATGTGATCCACAAATACTTGGACATCAAAGCTGGAAATATCCCTGCTCGTCCAATCACTGTTCTCTTTGGTGGTAAAGCAGCTCCTGCTTACACCATTGCACAAGATATCATCCACTTGATCCTTTGCTTGTCTGAAGTGATTGCAAACGATCCAGCAGTAGCTCCACACTTGCAAGTTGTTATGGTAGAAAACTACAACGTAACTGCTGCAAGCTACTTGATCCCAGCTAGCGATATTTCTGAGCAAATCTCTCTTGCTTCGAAAGAAGCTTCAGGTACTGGTAACATGAAATTCATGTTGAATGGTGCATTGACACTTGGTACGATGGATGGAGCCAACGTGGAAATCGCTGAATTGGTTGGACGTGACAACATCTACATCTTCGGTGAAGATTCAGAAACGGTTATCGATCTTTATGCCAAATCAGCATACAAATCAGCAGATTTCTATGAACGTGAAGCCATCAAACCATTGGTAGACTTCATCGTCAGCGATGCTGTTCTTGCAGTTGGTAACAAGGAACGCTTGACTCGTCTTCACAATGAATTGATCAACAAAGACTGGTTCATGACTCTTCTTGACTTGGAAGACTACATTGTCACCAAAGAACGCATGTTGGCTGACTACGAAGACCGTGATGCATGGTTGGATCAAGTCATCGTTAACATTGCGAAAGCAGGATTCTTCTCATCTGACCGTACGATCGCTCAGTACAATGAAGATATCTGGCACTTAAATTAATTATCATTTATTAGACCAAGGTTCTTAGGACCCTGGTCTTTTTTTATAGAATTGGGGGAGGAAATTGGAAAGGACTAGAGATTGGGAGGAGTGTAGCTACAGATGGTGCATGAGTGTGGGAGGAGATTTTCTTTCAATTTGCCCTTGATTTTCATGTTGCTTTCTGAAATAAAGTGAAGGAGACATCGAAAAAGAAAAAACGATGTGCCCGTTTTTCGAAATAAAAGGGAATAACCGCCCCCAAAAAACAGCTCTAACTAAGGTCTAGGTAAGGGGTTTCAGGCAATGGCTGATTCCTTAAAATTTGTTGTTTTTTTGAATTTTTCCAACCCAGTGGGGGAATATGTTACATAATTTTTTATTTCATTCTTCAAATCTAATCTATTGGTATAAAAAAACACCTCCCCTTAAAAAGCACTCCAGTGAAATTTATAAAAAGAAATAGCGGATTGAAAAGCCTTGAAAATAAAGGTTTTTTTAAAATATATTTACATGTATTTTCAACCAAAAGATGGGGAAGGGTCTGAAGGTTTGGAAGTTCAAGTTGTTATATATTTAAAGTAAAATAAAAAATTAAATTAACAAATATTTAAAAATGGTTGATTGTGCTACAATATTATTAACTGGTAGTAGCATATTTTTGCCTCTACAGTGAGATTTTTTTAAACAAAAAGGAGAGTTTTGAAAATGAAAAGCTATCGTGAACATGTTTCGAAGCAAGAAAAATTTTCAATTCGTAAGTTATCGGTCGGTGTTGTTTCATTGGCTATCGCTGGATTAGCTACTGTTAACACCTATGGAGCAGAAGTGAAAGCGGATGAGGCAACAGCGCCTGCAACGGAAGCAACCGCTACAGATACAGCAACAAGCGATGCAGCTGTTGCAACAAGTTCTAAATTGACATCTACAACTGTTACAGAAGGAAATAAAACAGTTACGACGACTTATGTAGAATCACCAGCACTTGAAAAAGCGAAAGCAGATGCAGCTACAGAAGGTGTAACCGTGACTGAAGAAGCTGAAAAAGTCCAACCATCTATCGCAGCAGCAGAAGCAGATAACAAAGCCCAAACAGCTGAAATCAACACAGTCGTTGAAAACTACAAAAAGGCAAAAGCTGAGTATGAAGCAAAATTAGCTGAACAAAAGCAAGTAGAAGCTGAAAATGCTAAAGCAAAGGCTGACTACGATCAAGCTAATACAAAATACCAGAATGATTTATTAGCATATCAGACTCAAAAGGCTGAATATGAAAAAGCTAAAGCTTCTTATGAAGAATCCCAAAAAGCATATGAAGAAGCTTTAGCAGCATATAAAGCAGCTTCTACTTCAACTTCAAGTAAAGACTCTGATGCCTATAAACTAGTTAAGGAGCAATACGAAGCTGCAAAAACAACTTATGAAACTAGTAAAGCTAAATACGAAACAGATGCAGCAAAATATGCTGATAATGAGTTGAGTTTTGCGGATGCAACAGCGTCGTACAATACTGCAAAAACTTCTTATGACGCAGCACTTGCCCAGTATAATGAAGCTAAAGTTCAATATGATAAGGAATTAGAATCATACGAATCTAAAAAAGCAGAGTTTGAAAAAAATAAACTTGCTCAAGCAGCTGCTGAGAAAAAATTCGATCAACAAACTAAAGAATATACTGCAGCTGAAAAACAATACCAACAAGATCTAGCAGCATATAATGAAGCTAAGACAGCATACGAAACTGCTCTAGAGGCTTATAACGCTGCGACATCTACTGGTGGGACAGATTCGGCGGAATATGCTGCGCTGAAAGCTAAATATGAAGCAGATAAATCAGCATATGAAACTGCAAAAGCAAAATATGATGTAGATGCTGAAAATTATAATGATAAGAAAACATCATATGAAACAGCCAAGGCTAGTTATGATTCAACTAAAACAGCATACGATGTTGCAAAATCAAGTTATGATGTTGCAAAAGCTCAGTATGATTCAGAAGTGGCAAAATATAACAAAGCTACAGAAGAATATAATAAAGCTGTCTCAGATTATCAAACAGCACAAGAACAATATGCAAAAGATAAATTAGCATATGATTCAGCTGCAACTTCTTATGGTAAAGCAAAAGATGAATACGATACAGTAGTAAACAAATTTAAAAAATTCAAAGAAGAAATTAAAGCAATCTACAAAGATGCAAAAGTTGATATTGTAGAAAGTGATACGATTGTAGAAGATGAAGAAAAAGAAGTAGAAAAAGACAAAGACGGAAAACCTACTAAGGAACTTACTGACAAAGCTAAAGATTTAACAGCTGCAAAAAACTTATATAAAAATAATAAATCTCAGTATGAGGAAGATAAGAAAGCATTTGAGGAAGCAAAAGCTAAGTACGCTTCAAACGAAATTGAGTTTGTGGCTGTAAAAGCAGCATACGATAAAGCAAAATCAAGTTATGATGCTGTGAATGAACAATATGCAAAACTTTATCAAGCGAAACTTGCAAGTTTTGAAACAGCTTTGGCTCAATACAAAGATGCTAAAGAAGCGTATGAAAAATATATGAATGACAATGGTTTCCAAGAACTGAAAGATGTTGAAACTGCTCAAGATTTGACCTTCCAACGTGAAGACGGTGCAACTCATACTATCGACGGCATCAGTACTTACCTCACTCGAGATGCTCAAAAACGCTTGAATACAAGCAATGTGCACCAATATGATTCCAATAAATTGGAAGCTTCAGATATTGTGGCGACTAGTCCTTGGGCCAATAATGAAACTGAGTACATTCAAGTGAAAGAAGGCGATAAATTTGTCGTTACTTATGATAACTTGAATCAGTCCAGCATGCGTGAAAATACGGATATGCATCCAATCAAACGTGTGATTTACCGTTATGAGATTTTAAGTCTTCCATCAAATGATGGCAAAGGGATTGCAGCAGTCAACGCAGATCCAACGGTAACCATGACAGTCGGTGCTTCAACAGACCAAAATAAACCAGTTAAAGTTGCTGTCGATGTTGAATTCTATGATGGTAATGGCAATAAGTTTGATTTGACCCAACACAATGCGATTGTAGCGTTGAACTCTCTCAACCACTGGACAGGTGCTTCTTATGTAGATAGTGGAGATAAACCTCGTGCCCTTACAGTAGAAGCTAAAGATAAAAATGGGAATACTGTTCGTGGAACTTGGAATCCGTATGCAGATGGTTCTTCCATGAGCATTGAAAACAATGAAGTGAAGGTTAAAACAGGAAAGGCTGACTTTGGTACGGCTGATGTCACGATTTCTGCTGAAAACCCAATTAAGATTGTCACTCAAAAATATGGTTATGTAGAAGTTGAGAAAGATAAGTGGATTCCTGGTACGACCCCTGAGAAGGAAGAAGTAACAGATGCGTTAACTGTGAATGCTTCGGGTTCAGGAAGTGTGCATTCTATTGGTACAGAAGAATTTACTTTTGAAGGTAAGGATGATGTTCTTGGCTCATACAAAGTAGATGCCACTACAGGTCAAATTACGTTCACACCTAAGAAGAAATTCGAAAATGTGGAGCACCAAGAGTCTGTAAATATTGGAAATAATAAATATATTCAAATTCCAAACTCAAGTGTTGATTATGATGCGGCTACTAAAGAAGTAACTTCCAAAACAGATAACCAATATATTGAACATGGTGCCGTCTTTAATGGGGAATCTTCAGCCACTCTTCGTGGTTGGGATGATCCATCTTCTCCATACCTCTATTATGGTGGAGCAGGCTTGAAGATGTCTGATGGTCACTTAGTCTTTACGGCTAATGGGGCTAATGCTGCTGGACAACCTACTGTTTATTGGTTCGCAATCAACTCAAATGTTGGTCTTCCAAAAAATCCAGGTTCATTTGTCATTCCGCCAGCTCCAGTTTCTCCAGTTGCCCCAGTAGAGCCAAAATTAAATGAAGTAAAACCAACATTGCCTACTCCATTGAATCCGGTATCTCCAGTGGCACCAGTTAAACCGGTGAAGGAGGAAATTGAAAAAATTAAAGAACCGACTCCACCAACACCAGTCGCACCGGTTTCTCCAGTTTCTCCAGTTGAACCAAAAGCCCCTGAGCAACCAAAATACAAAACAATTCCTAAAGCTGAGGAACCTAAAGTAGCTGAAGTGAAATGGCATAAGAATAAAGTGGTAACGGAAACAGATATTCCAACCCCACCAACACCAGTTCCTCCAACTCCACCAACTCCATACAACCCACCAACACCAATTGTTCCACCAACACCAATCGTTCCACCAACTCCAGAGGTTCCAACCGAACCAACTCCTGAAGTTCCGGAACAGCCTGTACAACCTGCGCAACCACAAACACCTGCGCTTCCAAATACAGGTACAGAAAGCTCAACTGCAGCTGTTCTTGCAGGTGCGATGGCTGGATTGCTTGGATTGGGTCTTGCACGCAAGAAAAAAGAAGATTAATTCTTGTTTCTTTCGTTCATTCATCTAAATAAAGAAAGTCAGAAGGCAAGTCCTTCTGGCTTTTTTGATGGAGTGATGACCAAATAGTTGAGAAATAGAACAGAATAGTTTTTGGATAAGGAGAGGAAATGGCTTTTATAGACCAAATCGTGTCCAAATGAAGCAGAATAGAAATGGATGACACAAGAAGAAGAGAGTGAGGTATACTGGTGGTGTTCGAATGAAAGTTTATAGGACTCCGTTATATCTCTAATCATTCCAATGATACAGTTGCGATGGCTTTTCATCTTTTGCACATATTACTTTTCCAAATGAATTTCATTTGAACGTATCAGTGATCAGGCAAGTGCTTCCACGGTTTTGAGGCGCTTGCCTTTCTATCTGTATCGCGATATAATAGGGTGTAAGAAATGAAAAGGAGTTTGTATGAAAAAGAAACCTATCTATCTTTACATCCTGTTATTTTTCTCTACGGTTGGAACCCTAACTTCAGCTGTCTCAACCTTTGGGGCTTCAAAGAGTTTTGAGTTGACAGATGATTTTGCTAAACAACTTGGTTTAACAACGGCTCAAGACAAGGCTGACTATGTGACATATTATGAGAAATCGGCCCAACTCAATCAGTCTCCATTAACCTTTTTATTTGTTTCCCTGATTCTGATTGCCTTACTGGCAACTTTCTATTTCCTCTTTATGAAGCAGGATCTGTTGACAGCACATTATACTTATATGGGGCAGATTTTGTTAAGTCAAGCCTTCTCTTGCTATAATTATTTTGCAGGGCGTCCACTATTAGCTAGTTTTTCAAACCAAGCACTTCGTCAACGATATCTGACATCTTCGTCCCTTGCTTTGTTACTCTTGACGGCGTTTGCTCTTCTTTTCTTTGGAATTATTTTGTATAAAACCTTGCGTTTGAGAAAAGCTCAAGCGACAGCGTAATAGATGATTACGAATGGGGCTCTCTTAGAGGATAAGAGAGCTTCTTGATTGGAGAAAAAAGATGAAAGTATCCTTTGTTTATATTAGTCTGAGTGGAAATACAGAGAGTTTTGTCCGTCGCTTAAGTGACTATTTGCTGGAAATCCATCCCGGACTTGAAATCGAGAAAGTTCATGTGAAAGACCTGGTCAAAGAGGGACAGCCCTTCTTTGAAATGACCAATCCTTTTATCACTTTTTTGCCTACCTATTTGGAGGGTGGAAATGGTGTTGACAATGGCGATGTGGAAATTTTGACGACAGATGTCGCAGATTTTATTGCTTATGGAGACAATGCCAGCAAGTGCTTAGGAGTGGTTGGATCAGGCAATCGGAATTTTAACAATCAATATTGTTTAACTGCTAAGCAATACAGCCAACGTTTTGGTTTCCCTATGTTAGCCAGTTGAGTAGGGCTGTAAAAGCTGATGAAATCAGCGTAGTAGAGCCCACTCAACCACTGCGTCTTGCTCTACAATCCAAAAATAATTGAGAGGCTAGGACTTTTGTCCCAGCCTCTTATTTGTTGCGACTGAATAGAAGAGGAGTCACATTTTATATGACTCCTCTTCTATGGCTTATTTTAATTTTTCTGTGATTTCTTTAGCAAGTAGGAGTCCCAATCGATAGTCTTTATTGATGGCATGGATGACATCGTTGATATTGTCGGTCTCTTGGATTTTTTCCTTGATGCTATCTTTGAAAGCTGGATCTTTCAAGAGTTGCTCTTGTAAGAGCCGTTGTAGTTTTTCTCTTTCGTACTTGTTGAATAAAAAGAGGACCACTAAACTGATGAGGATTAAGATGTAAACGGTTTGATTCATAGATTTCTCCTGTATATAAAGGATCTGAAAATGTAGAGAATGAAGGGCATTGGGCATGAGAAAAGGAGTGAGAAAGAACTAAATTGAATCGCATTTAGTTTCTCCTCTCACTCCCATAAGAGATGTTCTACTTATCAATCATTAGATAAGAAATTACATTTTCTCAGGTGCATCGACACCAAGTAAGCGAAGGGCTTCTTTTAAGACTACTGCTGTTGAGTAGCTTAGAGCAAGGCGGCTATCGCGTTCTGGGCTTTCATCCAAGATACGAGTGTGTGCATAGTATTTGTTGAAGGCTTGAGCCAAGTTGATGGCATATTTTGCGATCAAGGATGGATCATAGTTTTCAGCGGCACGTTTGACAACACGAGAGAAGTCTTGGAGAAGCTTGATGATTTCCCAGCTTTCAGGATCGCTCAAGCTGTATGTCGCATCTGTAGATGGTGTGAAGTTGGCTTTGCGAAGGATGGATTGGATACGAGCGTAAGCGTATTGAACGTAAGGGCCAGTTTCTCCTTCGAAGGATACCATGGCTTCGAGGTCGAAGTCATAACCGTTGCGGCGGTCTGTCTTCAAGTCGTAGAATTTAACCGCACCAACACCGACTGCATGTGCCACTTCTTCCTTGTTTTCCAATTCAGGATTCTTTTCTTCGATCTGCGCTTTGGCACGAGAGATAGCTTCTTGAAGGGTTGGTTCGAGCAGGATGATATTTCCTTTACGAGTTGACAATTTTTGGCGATTTTTTGTCACCAAACCAAAGTCAACGTGAACCATATCGTCGCTCCAGTCAAATCCCATTTTCTTCAGTACAGCTTTCAACTGACGGAAGTGGTTGGATTGTTCTTGCCCTACAGCATAGATGTTTTTCACAAAGTTGTAAGTCCGTGCACGGTAGATAGCGGTTGCGATATCACGCGTGATGTAAAGAGTGGCACCGTCTGATTTCTTAATCATAGCTGGTGGAAGGTTGACATCATCCAACTCAACGATGCTAGCTCCCTTAGACTCTTTCAACAAGCCTTTGTCTTCAAGGATTTGGACAGCTTCATCCATCTTGTCATTGTAGAAAGCTTCTCCGTTTAAGCTGTCAAATTCAACACCGAGGAGTTTGTAGATACGGTTGAATTCTACCAAGCTTTCGTCACGGAACCATTGCCACAACTCAGTCGCTTCTGGATCCCCATCTTCCAGTTTCTTGAACCAGAGACGTCCTTCATCATCAAGCTCAGGATCGTTTTCGATTTCAGCGTTGATCCGAACGTAAAGTTTTAGCAATTCATCGATTGGGTTGGCTTCGACAGCTTCCTTGCTACCCCATTTTTTGTAGGCCACCATCAAGAGACCGAACTGTTTACCCCAGTCCCCCAAGTGGTTGATTTTAATCGTGTTGTAGCCCATTTTGCGGAAGATGTTTGAAAGAGCATCCCCGATAACGGTTGAGCGCAAGTGACCAACTGAGAATGGTTTTGCGATGTTTGGGCTTGAAAGGTCGATGGTAATGTTTTGACCATGACCTTCGTCTTGTTGACCGTAGTCTGCCCCTGCTTCGATGACGGATTTGATTACTTGATCAGAGATCTTAGATTTGTCTAAGAAGAAGTTCACGTAAGGTCCAGTTGCAACGACTTTTTCGAAGGCGCTTTGGTCGATCTTTTCAGCAATATCTGCAGCGATTGCTTGAGGAGCCTTGCGTTCCACTTTTGCAAGTGAGAAGGCTGGAAAAGCAATGTCACCAAGATCAGATGATTTTGGTTGTTCAAGCAAGTTTAAAATAGCATCTTGGTCAAGAGAGTCAATCACTTTGGCCAATTCACTAGCAATGAGTTCTTTATTGTTCATATTAGCTCCTTAGTCCTTTTAACTATTATTTTAACACAATTCTGAGCGAATTTTCAATTTTTTTGGTATAATTTAAAGTATATTTATTCAAAAGTGGAGGTCCAATGAAAAAGACAGAACGTCACCTTTTGATTCAACAAATGATTCGAAATGAAAAATTGTCGACTCAAAAAGAGATTCAGGATCGATTAGAAGCAAAAGGAATTGCTGTAACGCAAACAACTCTGTCACGAGATTTGCGCGATCTGGGTCTAGTCAAGGTGAAACGAAAAGACCAGTTGTATTATATTTTGCCAAATGAGCCTGAGGTGGCAGAGATTTATATTATGTTGTCCAGCCACGCCAAGTCTGTCTCACGAGCAGAATTCACTTTGGTTTTGCGGACAGAGCTGGGAGAAGCAGCTCTCTTGGCCAATGGTGTAGATGAAATGTCAGATGAGCGTATTTTGGGAACAGTAGCAGGGGCCAATACCCTCTTGATTGTCTGCCGTGACCAAGATGCGGCCATTGAAATTCAAAATGAAATTTTAGGGATGATGCAGTAATCAAGCCCTGTTGGAGAGAAAGAAAATACCCCGTTAAGATGTCAAAAGGAGGAAGATAGTGAGCTATCTACTCCTGTTTTCATCTATGGAGCTTGTGTCAAAAAATGATGCAACAGTAAGGAATAAAGAAGTATGGCAGTAGAGAAAATATCCCCTGGAATGCAGCAGTATCTAGATATCAAAAAAGATTATCCGGATGCCTTTTTGCTGTTTCGAATGGGAGATTTTTACGAATTATTTTATGAAGATGCAGTGAATGCGGCTCAAATTTTAGAGATTTCCTTAACCTCACGGAATAAAAATGCAGAGAATCCAATTCCCATGGCGGGTGTTCCCTACCACTCGGCTCAGCAGTATATTGATGTTCTCATTGAACAGGGGTATAAGGTCGCGATTGCAGAACAAATGGAAGACCCCAAAGAAGCCAAGGGGGTCGTTAAGCGGGAAGTTGTACAGGTGATTACGCCGGGTACAGTGGTGGATTCGACCAAGCCAGATAGTGAGAACAACTTCCTGGTTGCTTTGGATCGTTCAGGAAATGAGTATGGGCTAGCCTATATGGATCTGGTGACAGGGGAGTTTCAGGTGACGACCCTCAATGACTTTAGCATGGTTTGTGGAGAAATCCGCAATTTACGTGCGCGTGAGGTGGTCCTGGGTTATGAGTTGCCAGAACAGGAAGAACGTGTTTTTGTAAGCCAGATGAATCTCTTGCTGTCACATGTAGAGACAGCGCTGGACGATGTCCAACTTTTAGGAGATCATCTGAGTGAGCTCGAAAAGAAAACGGCTGGAACACTTCTCCAGTATGTCCACCAGACCCAAATGCGGGAATTGAGTCACCTCAAAAAAGCCCATCATTATGAGATTTGTGATTTCTTGCAGATGGACTTTGCGACCAAGGCTAGTCTGGATTTGACAGAGAATGCTCGGACTGGGAAGAAACATGGTAGCTTGTATTGGTATTTGGATGAAACCAAGACGGCCATGGGAGGTCGTTTGTTGCGGTCCTGGATTCAGAAACCCTTGGTCGATTTGAAACGGATTCGAGAGCGTCAGGCCATCATTCAGGTCTTTATGGATCATTTCTTTGAACGGAGCGACCTGACTGACAGCCTCAAAGGGGTTTATGATATTGAACGCTTAGCGAGCCGGGTTTCCTTTGGTAAAATCAATCCTAAGGATCTCTTGCAACTAGGAGATACTCTGGGGCATGTGCCAACGATCAAGTCGATATTACTAGGAATTGGTGATCCGGTCTTGGATGTCTTGATTGCACGCTTGGATGAACTTCCCGAATTACACCGCTTGATTACATCTGCTATTGCTCCGGAAGCGTCTGCTGTTATTACAGAGGGAAATATCATCCGAACTGGGTTTGACGAGCAATTGGACCAGTACCGTGTCGTTCTTCGGGATGGTACTGGTTGGATTGCTGAGATTGAGGCCAAGGAGCGCGAAGCCAGCGGCATTACAGGTCTAAAAATCGATTACAACAAGAAGGATGGCTACTATTTCCATGTCACCAATTCTCAATTGAGTCACGTTCCTGCTCACTTTTTCCGCAAGGCGACCTTGAAAAATTCAGAACGCTTTGGTACGGAGGAATTGGCTCGCATCGAAGGAGATATGCTAGAGGCGCGTGAGAAGTCTGCTAATCTGGAATATACGATTTTTATGCGGATTCGGGAAGAAGTTGGCAAGTATATCCAACGTCTGCAACAATTAGCTCAGGCGATTGCAACGGTTGATGTTTTACAAAGTTTAGCCAGTGTCGCTGAGTCGCAACGGTTGAATCGTCCCCTTTTTCATGAAGAACGACGAATCGCAATCGACAAAGGCCGCCATCCGGTTGTTGAGAAAGTGATGGGAGCCCAGTCCTATATTCCTAATAGCATCTTTATGGATGAGGAACGGGATATTCAGCTGATTACGGGGCCAAATATGAGCGGGAAGTCTACCTATATGCGCCAATTGGCGATCATTGTGATTCTTGCCCAGATTGGCTCCTATGTTCCAGCGCAAAAGGCCGAGTTGCCAATCTTTGATGCGATTTATACTCGGATCGGAGCTGCTGATGACCTGGTATCGGGTCAGTCTACCTTTATGGTGGAAATGATGGAAGCCAATCACGCCATTCGCAAGGCAACACCCCAGTCCTTGATTTTGTTTGATGAGTTGGGACGGGGAACGGCGACCTATGATGGGATGGCCCTCGCCCAATCCATCATCGAATACATTCACGATCGAACCGGTGCCAAAACCTTGTTTGCGACTCATTACCATGAGTTGACGGCTCTCTCAGAGACCTTGTCCCGTTTGGAAAATGTCCATGTTGCGACCTTGGAGCGAGATGGTCAGGTTACCTTCTTGCACAAGATTGAATCCGGCCCAGCAGATAAATCCTATGGGATTCACGTGGCCAAGATCGCTGGTTTACCAGAAGAATTGCTGAAGCGGGCGGATGCGATTTTGACCAAGCTCGAAGGACAAGCCCAGCAAGTACCGCTTGCAGATGCAACTCCTAAAAAGGAAGTGTCTTCGCAGGTTGCTGAACAAATGTCCCTCTTTGAGGAGGAGGCAGAAAATACAGTGATCACAGAATTGAAAAATCTGGATCTCTACAATATGACTCCCATGGAAAACTTTCCTTAGGTGAGTACGGACGTCAGCGAACTTCGAAGAAGTTCCATGACTAATTATTGAGCCTAAGGTCTCAATAATTCCGAGTGCCTGAAACATGATTATTTCAGGCACTTTTCTCACAGCGGAAAGTTTCAGTAGATGATTGAATAACTATAACGAGTAAAATTTTTATAGAATTTATTAGATTTGTATAAAGGAACAGTTTATCTCCACTTTCAGATCCTCGTAGCACTGAGGATCTTTTTGCTTAGTGGTTAGCAATGCTTTGATTGATTTCTTGGACTTGTTTTTTATAAAAATGATGGGAGACCAACCAGATGATCACGTAAACGAGGGTGAATTCGACAACGAGTGAGAAGTAAAATCCGAGTCGTGCTGGAAACCAGCCGGCCAAGGTAGCTAGGGGAATAAACCCAAGTAACATGAGTAGGTAATGGCTCAGAGTAGCCCGTAAGAGGCTCCAGTCTTTTTGAAAGAGGAGACTTCCGAAGCTAAAGAGGACCCCAATTGCACCCCAAACGAGGACACAATAGAGCATGACCAGTGAGCCGTGAACATGATGCAAGAACATCCAGCGACCGACTGCAGAGTTGGGACTTAAGGGAAGGTACAACTCAGGTGAGAAGAGATAGGAAAAGAAGATGGATAGGATGAGCCCGATGAGAATACCTTTCAGGGCGTCAGAAAAAGATTGTTTTAGCATGATAATTTCTCCTTAATGGCTTTCAAGTAACGACGGGAGGAGTAGGTCAGACTCCCGTTTTTAAGATAGATTTGCACCGATCCTCCACTGGTAAAGTGCAGGTGATCGATTTCTTTTGTGTTGATAATTTCAGATTGGGAAATTTTGAGAAAGCAGGTCGGCAAGTCTTCAGATAGCTGATAGAGTGGTCCAGTCAGAATAAATTGATCTGTCATGGTCTCGCCAATTACTTGCCGATTTTCAATGTAAAAACGTTGGAATAGCTGGCTTTCGATCAGGTAAGCTTCCCCATCCTTTTTGGCACGTAAGCGCCCTTTTTGATCCAATCCTTCCACAAAGTCACGGATTTTCTCTACACGCGCAGACAGTGCAGGTGCTGTGATCATCACCGCTTCTTCTTGGAAGTGGGAATCAATGTGTACTTCAACTTTCATAAGATCGTTTCTCCCTCCTTTGGGTAAAGTCGGTTGGCCTGCTAGCCCGGCTCCTTCTTTACACTACTATTAAACACTTTTTCCAAAGGGAAGACAAGGAGATTTGTCTATGTGGTCGTTTTCTTTGCCTATGCGGTTTTTAAGGAAGAAGATGGGACTGGCCTCCATTTTTTAAGAAAGGGAGTCTTGTGGATCTGTGGTATAATAGAGCTACATGTATCGGTGAAAAAATAGGTAAAGGAGCAGACATGTCACAGATTATTGAATTGCCAGAAGTCCTAGCCAATCAGATTGCGGCAGGTGAAGTGATTGAACGACCTGCTAGCGTGGTCAAGGAATTGGTTGAAAACTCGATCGATGCTGGGGCTAGCCAGATCGTTGTTGAAATCGAAGAAGCAGGATTGAAGTCGATTCGGATCACAGACAATGGGGAAGGAATTGCGCACGATGAGGTCGCTTTGGCCCTCCGTCGGCATGCGACCAGTAAGATCAAGAGTCAAGCGGATCTCTTTCGTATTCGAACGCTTGGTTTTCGTGGTGAGGCCATGCCTTCCATTGCTTCTGTCAGTATTCTAACCCTTCTAACGGCGCAAGAAGGAGCTGCCCACGGGACCAAATTGGTCGCAAAGGGTGGCGAAATTGAGGAAGTGGAGCCAGCGACAAGCCCTGTCGGGACCAAGATCACAGTAGAAGATCTCTTTTTTAATACACCTGCTCGTCTCAAGTATTTAAAGAGCCAGCAGGCAGAGTTGTCCCATATCGTGGATATTCTCAACCGCTTGAGTTTGGCTCATCCTGAGATTGCCTTTACCTTGATCAATGATGGAAAAGAAATGACCAAAACAGCGGGGACGGGTAATCTGCGGCAAGCGATTGCGGGTGTCTATGGCCTCGCGTCTGCCAAGAAAATGGTGGCCATTGAAAATCGCGATCTGGATTTTGAAGTGACGGGCTTTGTGTCTTTGCCTGAATTGACTCGTGCCAATCGCAATTACATCAGTCTCTTTATCAACGGTCGTTACATCAAGAATTTCTTGCTCAATCGAGCTATTTTAGACGGCTACGGCAGTAAACTCATGGTGGGTCGCTTTCCACTTGCGATCATTAATATCCAGATCGACCCTTACTTAGCAGATGTCAATGTTCACCCTACCAAGCAAGAGGTTCGGATCTCCAAAGAACGAGAGCTGATGGCCTTGATTTCGCAAGCGATTGCGAATGCTTTGAAAGAGCAGGACTTGATTCCGGATGCTCTAGAAAATCTAGCCAAGTCGACCATTCGTCGAATAGAAAAGCCAGTACAGACGACCCTGCCTTTAAAGGAAAACCGCCTCTATTATGACCGAGAAAGTCAAGATTTCAAGCTTCGCCCAGAGGTGGCAGATCCTCAGCAACCTCTAACAGATGAGGTGGCTGCTGATGCTACAAGCCAAGAAAACCCAGTAGAAAAACCGACAAGCGCGATCAAATTTGCGGAAAGAAAGACTGCGGTTTATGATGAACTGGATCACCCAGAGTTGGATCTGGCTAGTCTAGACAAGGCCTATGATAAGTTGGATGGGGAAGAACATTCGACCTTCCCAGAATTGGAATATTTTGGTCAGATGCATGGAACCTATCTCTTTGCCCAAGGAAATGGGGGCCTATATATCATTGACCAGCACGCGGCCCAAGAGCGGGTCAAATACGAAGAATACCGGGAGAGCATCGGGAACGTAGACGGCAGTCAGCAACAACTGCTGGTGCCTTATATCTTTGAATTCCCTACAGACGATCTGATCCGCCTGCAACAGCGCAAACACCTTCTAGAAGAAGTGGGCGTCTACTTAGAAGAGTACGGAGCCAACCAGTTGATCTTGCGGGAGCATCCGATCTGGATGAAGGAAGAAGAGATCGAGTCGGGTATCTACGAAATGTGTGACATGCTCCTTTTGACCAAGGAAGTGTCCATCAAGAAATACCGGGCTGAGTTGGCCATCATGATGTCCTGCAAACGCTCCATCAAGGCCAACCACACACTGGACGATTACTCTGCACGCGACCTGATCTACCAATTGTCCCAATGTGACAACCCCTATAACTGCCCTCACGGTCGTCCGGTTTTGGTTAACTTTACCAAGTCAGATATGGAAAAGATGTTCCGACGCATTCAGGAAAATCACACCAGCCTACGGGAATTGGGCAAGTATTAAACAAACATAAAGGAAGATTATGTACGAATACATTAAAGGAATTTTAACGAAAATCACTGCTAAATACATTGTGGTAGAAACAGCTGGAATCGGCTATCTCTTGCATGTAGCCAATCCCTATGCCTACTCTGGCAAAATGAATCAAGAGGTGCACGTCTATCTGCACCAAGTGGTTCGTGAAGATGCCCACCTTCTCTATGGCTTTGCGACCGAAGAAGAAAAACAGCTCTTTTTGAACTTGATCTCGGTATCTGGAATTGGCCCAGTTTCAGCTCTGGCTATTATCGCTGCGGATGACAATGCAGGCCTTGTCCAAGCCATCGAAAGCAAGAACATCACTTACTTGACCAAGTTTCCAAAGATCGGCAAGAAAACAGCCCAACAGATGGTGCTGGACCTAGAAGGTAAGATCAATCTTGATCTAGAAGATACACCGGCCCAGTCCAAAGCCAAAGTTGCAGAAGAAAACCAAGCTCTTGAAGAAGCTATGGAAGCCATGTTGGCATTGGGCTACAAGGCAACGGAACTCAAGAAAATCAAGAAATTCTTTGAAGGCACGACCGATACAGCAGAGAACTATATCAAGTCTGCCCTTAAGATGTTGGTGAAATAATGAGCATTGCTCGAATTAAACTAGTTGAAGCAAGAAGCAGTAACAACCATATCAAGATAATGTTTAAGAATGGGAAGATTAAGACAATACGGATACACTGTAAAGTTTTTCCTTTATTTTGTAAAAATTGTCAACAGAGTCAGACAGAATTATTTTTGCATAATGGATCTCGCTATGGTCAAGTTGGCTCAATTTCTTGTGAATTTTGTGGTGTGAGTATTGCCATAGTGGATAATGACAATATAGTAGATAGTATAAAGGTGAATGATGAATCTTGTTCTTTCGAAAAACTCTATCTGTTAAGTGCAGACTACATTGAATGGTTTCAAGAATGGTATGGAATAACATTGGCTCCCGAAAGCTTTTTTGAAGGTTGGACTAATTGGATCACTGTAGACCAACTTCGAGAACAGATTGAAACATTAACTGATATAGAAACAGATGGTCAAGCAAGGTATCAAACAGATGAAAAATTTAACCCTCTACCACCAGATATTAATCGTTGGATTAATCTATTGGAGAAGTCTACTGTTCCCTTGCCTGATTATGTTTCAAAGATAGGAGAAGTCTATGCCAAAACGTTGTGGATGGGTCAAAATGAACAATCCGCTATATGTAGCCTACCATGATGAGGAGTGGGGACGTCCCCTCCATGATGACCAGGCGCTCTTTGAGTTGCTTTGCTTAGAGACCTATCAGGCTGGCCTGTCTTGGGAGACGGTGCTCAATAAACGGCAGGCTTTCCGTGAGGTTTTTCATGGCTATCACCTTCAAGGTGTTGCAGACATGACGGATGAAGAACTGGAAGCTTTGTTAGACAATCCAGCCATCATCCGCAATCGTGCCAAGATCTTTGCGACACGAGCCAATGCCCAGGCCTTTTTACAAGTTCAGGCGGAATTCGGCTCTTTTGATGCCTATCTCTGGTCTTTTGTAGATGGGAAAACCATCGTCAATGATGTTCCGGATTACCGGCAGGCTCCAGCGAAGACAGCTCTTTCTGAAAAGCTAGCCAAGGATCTCAAAAAGCGTGGTTTCAAGTTTACGGGTCCCGTTGCGGTCCTATCCTACCTACAAGCAGCAGGCCTGGTCAATGACCATGAGAATGATTGTGAATGGAAAAGTGGAAATAAGTGACGTTAGATGACTAGAACATCGGAGAATACAGAAAAAGCTGAGAAATTCATCTCAGCTTTCTTTGTTATAGTTAAAGCGAATGACTTGCTCCGTTGCATCTACATACGCGTGGACTCCAAAGGGGACAATAGCTCTTGGAGTTGCATGACCAACATTTAGATTATAGACAATCGGGATATTGCTATCAATAATATCCAATAGTGCCTCTTTATAGTCGTCATAGAAAGTTTCATCCATAGGTTTCCCGACCAAGAGTCCTCTGATGACCTCGAATATACCAGTTTCCTTTAAAGTCCGCAACATCTTTTTGAAGTCGTCAAGTTCAGGCTTTTCTTCACTTGTTTCTAGCAAGAGGATTTTTCCTTCCCAGTCTGACAAGTCAGGGAAGAGTTTGTACTTTTGGCAGAGCTCCGTGCTGTCTGCGTATCGAGAGTTGTCAAAGATATCATAGAGAGATTCAAGACAACCGCCGAGAATTTCTCCCTCAAACTGAGCACTTCCTTGCAACAAGTCAAAACCTGTATTTGCATAACTGACACGAGCTGTTCCCAGAGCCTTGGGACTAAAATCAGTCCGTTCCTCATACCAAACGTCGCTAGGGCGGATTTCTGAGATTCTACCAGTCTCAATCAATTCTTTAAAGTAGTGAAAGCTATAGGGCAACATCTCCTTGTCTAACTCACAAATATCTGCTAAAAAGGATTGGCCGTAAAAAGTCTTGATTCCTAGTTTATGCAACATGAGATGGTTCATGGTTGTATCTGAGAAGCCAAGAAAAATCTTTTGTTTGATAACTTTTTCTAGTTGGCCATTTTCAAAAAGGTAGGGCAGCAAACGATAGGTATCATCTCCACCGATGGCGCATAGGATCATGTCTATGCTATCATCAGAAAAGGCCTGCATCAAATCCTCCGCACGCACTTCAGGATGGTCCTTGATAAAGTCTAAGCCTTTTAGTGAATGAGGTAAAAAGATAGGATTGAGTCCGAGGCCCTTGAGACGTTGAATACCCAAGTCCACTTCATGTTTGACAAAGTCTTCTCCGATAATGCCACTAGACAAACTAACAATACCAATAGTAGAAACCATATCTCATCCTCCTAGAAATAAATTGATGCTATTGTATCACAAAAGATGAGGAGAAACAACAAGAATTAGAGTCAGAAGAAGACTTTTAGATCAAGAAAGTAAGCAAAAAGCAACCGCTCGATATGGTTGCTTCGGAATATAGATAAGCTCTATCAACAATAGAAAATAGCCCTTTAGAAGTTGATTGCCACATAGTTAAAACTCTTAGGAATGCTGATGTAATGATATTTCTAAGAATTTTTACTTTATACTCTAAAGTAAAAAGATTGAAGAAAGTTGTCCAAAATGGACTTTATCTTCAATCTGTTTTTTTAATAATTTAAGAAATTGTGTTAAAATGAAATGAAAATTACGAATAGTATAAGTGGGAGGCACCATGAAGGCGGAAATTATTGCAGTGGGAACCGAAATTCTCACAGGACAGATTGTGAACACCAATGCTCAATTCTTGTCTGAAAAATTAGCTAGTTTAGGGATTGATGTCTATTATCATGTGGCGGTAGGAGACAATGAAGGTCGTCTCTTCTCGACCATTGAGACAGCTTCAAAACGCAGCGATTTGGTGATTTTATGCGGTGGACTTGGTCCAACAGAGGATGATTTGACCAAGCAAACCCTTGCCAAGTTCTTAGGGAAGGAACTGGTTTTTGATCCAACAGCGCTTGCCAAACTCGACACCTTCTTTGCCAGTCGCCCTGATTATGTCCGGACGCCCAATAATGAGCGACAAGCACAAATGATCGCTGGATCAATCCCCCTTCAAAACCGTACAGGTCTCGCGGTTGGAGGTTTGATTGAAGTCGACGATGTGACCTATGTCGTTCTACCTGGTCCTCCAAGTGAGTTAAAGCCAATGGTCAATGAACAATTGGTACCTCATTTGACAACAGGGGAGCAGCTCTTTTCAAGAGTTTTGCGCTTCTTTGGGATTGGGGAAAGCCAGCTGGTTACGATTTTAGCCGATATCATTGAAGAACAGAGTGATCCGACGGTTGCTCCGTATGCCAAGACAGGAGAAGTGACCTTGCGTCTGTCTACAAAGGCGAAAGATCAGGCAGAAGCGGATGCTAAGCTCGATGTCTTAGAAAAGGAAATCTTATCACGCCACACCCTGGACCATCAACCCTTACATGACCTGTTTTACGGTTATGGGGATGACAATTCGATGGCTAAAGTTGCCTTTGATCTTTTGAAACAGACTGGTAAGACTATTACAGCTGCAGAAAGCCTGACGGCTGGCCTCTTCCAAGCGACTCTGGCAGATTTTTCAGGAGCGTCCAGCATCTTCGCGGGTGGTTTTGTCACCTATAGTTTGGAAGAAAAAAGCAAGATGTTGTCTATTCCAGCTCAAGAGTTAGAGCAACATGGAGTGGTGTCTCATTTTACAGCTCAAGCCATGGCTTCACAGGCCCGTAAGTTAACAGGATCCGATTATGGTGTTAGCCTGACCGGAGTTGCGGGGCCAGATAGTCTAGAAGGGCACCCAGCGGGGACCGTCTTTATCGGACTTGCAACTCCAAATGGAGTGGATAGTGTCCAAGTCAATATCGCCGGACGTAGCCGAGCTGATGTCCGCGAAATTGCAGTTCTGCATGCCTTTAATTTGGTGCGCTTGGCTGTATTAAATGGTGAAAATTTGGTATAATGAAGTTTGTGCCAAATGAAGAATGATTCTAAAAATGGATAGGAAATGAGCCTTTCAAATGACGGTAATCGTTTGTGAGTTGCATACATTTCCTGTATAGTAAAAAATAGGAGAAAAGAATGGCGAAAAAACAGAAAAAATTAGATGATATCTCTAAGAAATTTGGAGATGAGCGTGAAAAAGCGCTCAATGATGCCCTGAAGTTGATCGAAAAGGATTTTGGTAAAGGATCCATCATGCGTTTGGGCGAACGCGCAGAACAAAAAGTACAAGTGATGAGCTCTGGTTCATTGGCTCTTGATATTGCCTTGGGTGCTGGTGGATATCCAAAAGGTCGGATCATCGAAATCTATGGACCAGAATCATCAGGTAAAACAACCGTTGCCCTCCATGCAGTAGCGCAAGCACAAAAAGAAGGGGGCATTGCGGCTTTTATCGATGCCGAGCATGCCTTGGATCCATCTTATGCAGCAGCTCTTGGGGTTAATATCGACGAACTTCTCTTGTCTCAACCAGACTCAGGAGAACAAGGGCTTGAAATTGCCGGTAAATTGATCGACTCTGGTGCGGTTGATTTGGTGGTTGTCGACTCTGTTGCGGCCTTGGTACCTCGCGCAGAAATCGATGGTGATATCGGGGATAGCCACGTTGGTTTGCAAGCGCGGATGATGAGCCAAGCGATGCGCAAACTCGGAGCTTCTATCAATAAGACCAAGACCATTGCCATCTTTATCAACCAATTGCGTGAAAAAGTTGGGGTCATGTTTGGGAACCCTGAAACCACACCTGGTGGTCGTGCCCTTAAATTCTATGCTTCGGTTCGTTTAGATGTTCGTGGAAATACCCAAATCAAGGGTACTGGGGATCAAAAAGATACCAACGTTGGTAAGGAAACCAAGATCAAGGTTGTGAAGAACAAGGTAGCTCCTCCGTTTAAAGAAGCCATGGTCGAAATCATGTACGGGGAAGGAATTTCACGTACAGGTGAATTGGTGAAGATTGCAACAGATTTGGATATCATCCAAAAAGCGGGTGCGTGGTACTCCTATAATGGCGAAAAAATTGGTCAAGGATCTGAAAATGCTAAGAAATTCTTGGCTGACCACCCAGAAATTTTTGACGAAATTGACCACAAGGTTCGGGTTCATTTTGGTTTGATCGAAGAAGACGAAGCAGTGAAAACCCTTGATAAAACTGAAGAAGCAGCTCCTGTCGTAGAAGAAGTAACTCTAGATTTAGATGACGCGATTGAAATTGAAGATTAATTTTTTTCAAAATAGGTCGCTAGACTGATGGTTTTTGTGTTATAATTTAATACGATAGTATTATCGTGTAGCGAAAGGAGTGCATGCATGATTAAAATTTATACAGTGTCAAGTTGCACCAGCTGTAAAAAAGCAAAGACTTGGCTCAACGCTCACCAGCTAACTTATAAAGAACAAAACCTCGGTAAGGAAGGGATCACCAAAGAAGAATTGTTGGATATCCTTACAAAGACTGAAAATGGAGTGGCAAGTATTGTCTCTTCAAAAAATCGATACGCTAAAAATCTAGGAGTGGACATCGAAGACTTGAGTGTCAATGAAGTCATTGACATCATCATGGAAACACCTCGTATTCTTAAAAGTCCGATCTTGGTAGATGACAAACGTCTCCAAGTGGGCTACAAAGAAGACGATATTCGTGCCTTCTTGCCACGATCAGTTCGAAATGTAGAAAATGCAGAAGCGCGGATGCGTGCAGCTCTTTAAAGCGATTGAAAATCAGAAACAATTTGTTTCTGATTTTTTCTTTTTAAAAATCGAAATGGAAAGCAGTTTACTGCGCCATTTTACCAAATCTATGATACAATATTTTAGAAAACAATAACTAGTAAGGAATGGAAAATGAAAAGGAAAATCTTCTTATTGGGTGCACTTGCCTTGTGTTTGACTGGATGCGGTCAAAAAAAACAAGCGAAAACGCCAAATTCAAGTGAACAAAAGGCAATCCAAGCAAAAGCAGAGCAACTGCAAAAGGATAATAAGAGTATCCTGCAAAAAGCTGAAGAAAATAAAGTCATCACTAGAACCTTTGTCTTTCCAAAAGATGACAAGGGGACACAACAAACGCAAATCGTCACCTATGTGGGGAATACCTTTAAAAAGTTGGAGACCATCAATGTGACGGCAACCGATGAGGAGTTGAAAAAAGGGATCCAACAGGTTGGAGTCGAGGAAGCACAAAAGCAATTGAGAGAATCCTTTAACAAGGACGATGCCTTTAAGGAAGCTTTGACAGTGCCAGGTTTCACAGCTGATTTGACCTTGGAAAATGAGAATGAATACAAGGTAACCATCACCTATGACTTTGAAGCGATGGATGTGAAGAAAGCCGAAGGCATGACTTACTTCAAAAACAATCACTTACCGGAGTTGTTGAAGCTGACACCGAGTCAATTTGCGGACAATCTCATCAATGCTGGAGCGAGTGAGCAAAAATAAAAAAACAGTTTAGCTAAAATAGCTCAAAAATGCTTGAAAAAGCCGTAAAATCAAGGGATTGGCCGTTGTGGAAAACTCTTAATTATGGTATAATAGTAATATTCTAAGGAAAGAGGGTGTTCTTGTGGGATTTACAGATGAAACAGTACGTTTTAATCTTGATGATTCAAATCGTAAGGAAATTAGCGAGACCTTGAAAGATGTTTACTTGTCACTGGATGAAAAAGGCTACAATCCAATTAATCAAATCGTAGGATACGTACTCAGTGGTGATCCTGCCTATGTACCTCGTTATAATAATGCACGGAACCAAATTCGTAAATATGAACGAGATGAGATCGTGGAAGAATTGGTACGTTATTATTTGAAAGGGCAAGGAATAGACCTCTAATGAGAATTATGGGATTGGATGTTGGCTCAAAGACCGTTGGGGTTGCTGTGAGTGATCCTCTCGGTTTTACAGCTCAGGGTCTTGAAATCATCCAAATCGATGAAGACAAAAAAGAATTCGGTTTGGAGCGCTTGGCCGAATTAGTGGCTCAATACAAGGTAGACCGTTTTGTTGTGGGCTTGCCGAAAAACATGAACAACACAAGCGGACCGCGTGTGGAAGCCAGTCAGGCTTATGGCGCAATGATTGCTGAAAAGTTTGGGTTGCCAGTCGACTACCAAGACGAACGGTTGACGACAGTTGCTGCAGAGCGGATGTTGATTGAGCAAGCAGATATTAGCCGTAGCAAACGTAAAAAAGTTATTGATAAGTTAGCAGCGCAGCTTATTTTACAAAATTATTTAGATCGCAATTTTTAGAAAGAAAACGAGGAAGAATAGTATGGCACATGATCATAACCACGACCATGAAGAACGTGAATTAATTACATTGGTGGATGAACAAGGAAATGAAACCTTGTTTGAAATTCTTTTGACCATTGATGGCAAAGAAGAATTTGGAAAGAACTATGTCCTTTTGATCCCTGCAAATGCAGAAGAAGATGAAAACGGCGAAGTTGAAATCCAAGCTTATTCATTTACAGAAAACGAAGACGGAACAGAAGGCGACCTTCAACCAATCCCAGAAGACTCAGATGCAGAATGGGATATGATCGAAGAAGTCTTCAACAGCTTTATGGAGGAGTGATACAGTCTGGTAGACTGTATCACCCCAACTCCAAGAAATTGGGAAGAGTTGGTAAGTCCAGTGCATGTTTTTACCCCAACTCCAAGAAATTAGAAAGAGTTGGTAAGTCTGGGGGACGTTTTTAGCCCTGCTTCAAGAAACAAGAAAAAGCAGGAAGTCCGATGGACCTGCTGTAAAATGAGAAAGAAATAACTACAAAAGAAAGGAGCGCAAACGTCAGAAGAGGTTTTGTCGCTTTTTTCTTTTAGGAGGAAGATGTGAATAAGATTGAGCAATGGATGAATAGTCGGATCGGTCTGAATTTTCGATCGGGACTGGATCGTATGGAGCAGGCAGTGAGCCTTTTAGGAAGACCGGATAAGGCTTATCCGATCCTTCATGTGACAGGAACCAATGGGAAGGGATCCACAATCGCCTTTCTGCGTCAATTGTTGATGGCTCATGGGAAGAAGGTTGGGACCTTTACTTCTCCTCATATGATCAGTATCCATGATCGGATTTGTATTGGGGATCAGCCGATTTCAGATGAAGATTTTACTCGGATTGGCCAAGAAGTCCAACAAATGGAGCAGACCTTGCTTCAAACCCAGGACCAACTCTCTTATTTTGAGATTATCTGCCTCATGGCCCTCTTGTATTTTAAGGAACAAGCTGTGGACGTGGTCTTATTGGAAGTTGGTATCGGTGGGCTTCTAGATACCACCAATGTAGTGACGGGAGAGATCGCAGTGATCACTTCGGTCGGCCTGGATCACCAGGAAACACTGGGAGGGACGATTGTGGAAATCGCCCAGCAAAAGGCAGGAATCTTTAAGAAGGGCAAGAAAGCTGTGGTGGGTCCCATGTCGGATGATGCTGTAGCTGTTTGTCAAGAAAGAGCCGGACAATTGGCTGTGGATCTCCACGCCTTCCAGAAAGATTTTGGCTTAGAGCAGGATCGTTTTTGGAATGAAAACGTGGATCTTGTCTTGCCGTCTCTGGGCTTGAAGGGTGATTACCAACGGGAAAATGCTGCAGTAGCTCTGGAGGCCTTTCTCCTCTATATGGAAGGCCTAGATGAAGAAGTGGATATGGATCAGGTCAAGCTTGCTTTGCAAGAGACGCGGTGGCCGGGCCGTCTAGAGTTGTTTGGCGACCAGGTGTATCTGGATGGCGCTCATAATCCTCATGCTATGTTGCGCTTGATCGAGTTTGCCAATAGCTTGGCAGGAAAGCGCGTGAAGATTTTATTTGGGGCCCTCAAGCGAAAAGATTATAGCGGGATGCTCCAAACGCTTCAAGCGGGATTGCCGGAAGCTGAATTGATTTTGACGACCTTTCATTACGGTGAAGTGGTGGCACAAGGCGACCGACAAGACCTGCCCTATGTAGCGGACTACAAGGCCTATATCAAAGAGTTTATGGATCAGAGCCATCCAGATGAGGTTTTATTTGTGACAGGTTCCTTGTATTTTATTGCAGAAGTCAGGGCATTTTTATTAGAGGGGTAAACAATTGACCTAAAGACTTTCTTGGCGTATACTGGTGGTAGATAGTATACGGTTATGGCGAAAGGAGTCGATCTTAATGAAAAAAATCATGTCTATACTGACCTTGGCGGTAGCTCTTTTCCTGACTGCTTGTAGCCAGCAAGAAAAAGCAACACAGACTTCGAGCAAACAGACGTCAACTTCATCACAGACTATGACTTCGGCGAGTGAAGAACAGAAAGAAGGAGTGTCCATAGATGGCAGTTATCGAGGACAGGACGAGGAAAATACGATTCTCTTAGTTGTGACGGGGCGAAAAGGCACGTTTACGGTACAAGATGCTGATGGAGAAGAAGAGACCAAAGAGGTCAGTATTGATCCGGTCAATCAATCCATGCGTATCGGGGATGAACCCTATCGCTATCGGATCGAAGGGAATCAGCTGTAAAAGCTGATGAAATCAGCGTAGTAGAGCCCACTCAACCACTGCGTCTTGCTCGACAATCCAAAAATAATTGAGAGGCTAGGACTTTTGTCCCACTCTCTTTTTGTTTGTCTAGAAGGGGTTTGGTTGGTCGTTGCAACGGGTAAAAAGAATTGGTATACTAGTAGAAAGAAAAAAGGAGGATGCTGTGACCTTTCGAAAATTACGTCTATTAATGTCCAAATATGGATTTAGTATTTTGTTTATGGGCTTTGAACTATGGGCATCCTTTGCGGCCTTCTTTTGGCTCAATAAATGGTTCCCTCATTGGCTATCAGTTGCGGTTATTGGGCTCTTATATGTGACGACGATTCTAGCTATTGTCAACCGCAATACCCCTCCTGAGAATAAGGTGACCTGGCTCTTGATTGCCGTCATTCCTGTCTTTGGATCACTCTTGTATCTCATGTTTGGAGAGCGACGTTTGTCCAAGAAGGAAATGATCCAGTTGGAAAATATGGAATCCATGAAGTTTCGAGAGGACAATAGTCATCAGTTGCGTAAGGAGCTCAAGCAAGAAAGCAAGGCGGTTTATGGCTTGGTCAAGTCGATTTTATCCATGGACCACAATGCGGATCTCTACAATGGTACGGCATCGACCTTTTACCCTCTAGGAGAGGACATGTATGAGCAACTACTTGAGGATCTAAAAGTCGCGAAAAAATTTATCTTTATCGAGTTTTACATCATTGACGAGGGCTTGATGTGGAATAGCATCCTAGAGATTCTAGAGCAGAAAGTGAAAGAGGGGGTTGAAGTCAAACTCCTTTATGACGATATCGGCTGTATGGCGACCTTGGCCGGGAACTATACCAAACGATTGCGAAAGATGGGAATTGATGCCCATAAGTTTAACAAGGTGATCCCCCGTCTAACAGTGGCATATAACAACCGAGACCACCGCAAGATTCTGGTCATTGATGGGCAGATCGGCTATACGGGTGGTGTCAATTTGGCAGACGAGTACATCAACCACATTGAGCGGTTTGGCCATTGGAAGGACAGTGCCATCCGTTTAGATGGACGAGCTGTTAAAGCCTTGACGCGACTCTTCCTCATGAACTGGTACATCAACCGTGGGGAAATCGAGGATTTTGACCGCTACCATATTGAAAACGAGGCAGTCGAGGGAGAAGGGCTTTACATTCCTTATGGGAGTGGACCAAAGCCGATTTACAAGTCGCAGGTTGGAAAGACGGTTTATCAAAATATGATCAATCAAGCAACGGATTATGTCTACATCACAACTCCTTACTTGATCATTGACTATGATTTGACAGAGGATATCCGCAATGCAGCCCTTCGAGGGGTAGATGTTCGGATCGTGACCCCGCATATTCCAGATAAAAAATTAATCCAAATCGTAACTCGTGGGGCTTACTTGGATCTGATGGATGCAGGTGTGAAAATCTATGAGTACACGCCTGGTTTTGTCCATAGCAAGCAAGTTCTTGCCGATGATGAAATGGCGGTTGTAGGGTCGATTAACTTTGATTACCGCAGTTTAGTCCATCACTATGAAAATGCTGTCTGGATGTATCGGACGCCTGCTCTGAAAGAGATTCGGGCGGATTTTGACCACATCTTTGAAGTATCCCAAGAAATCACGGAAGATACCTTCCGCTTTACATGGCACCAAAGCTTAATCAAGGAAATTATGCAATTGTTCGCACCGATGTTGTAAATGTATAAAAACGAAAATCAGAGTCAGGAATCGAGATGCCTGACTCTTTTTCCATAGGACTATGTGATAAGAGGCTGACAGGGTCAGCAGAATTTGGTATACTAGAGAAGATAATGGACTTTTTTCTAAAAGGAAAGAGCAAAGATATAGAAAAAGGAAAAAGAATGAGCGAAAAAGAGCAAGAAATGACTTCGAAAAAATTAGGGATTCACGTGGGAGATAGTTTTCAGGATACACGTGAAATTCGCGAAGTGCTAGATAAATCAGTCTTTCGTGAAGAAGAACCGACTCATAGCCAGCAGGCAGAAGTTTTGGAGGAGCCGGT
Organism: Streptococcus parasanguinis; assembly: GCA_032477695.1. Classification (GTDB taxonomy): domain Bacteria; phylum Bacillota; class Bacilli; order Lactobacillales; family Streptococcaceae; genus Streptococcus; species Streptococcus parasanguinis_Y. Next base: position 58,400 of record JAWDWJ010000006.1, on the reverse strand, counting down.
TGCACTGGAGGTATCAGAGCCTATTCGTGATGCAAAGCCAGAAGCAGTAGCAGAACCTACACAAGAATCGGAACAGGAACCGGAGCAACCGCTTAGTCGGATGAGTCGTCGTTCGCGTAAGGCGGGAGTTGAAGCGACAAAAGTGGAAGCATCTAAGGTAGAAGAGAATACGGAAGAGCTAGAGGCAGATGTGGCAGTTGAGCCTATCCGTCGTCAATCCAAGCGTCCAGTGCCCCTAGCGATTCCTTTTGTGTTGAGTCTCTTGATTAGTTTATTGCATGTCGGGGTGCCGTTTTTAACCCGTTTTGCAACCAATCAACAATCTCAAAACTTGTATGCTGGCTGGGCAATGACCAAGGGTCAAGTACCGTTTGGTGATTTTTACGGAACCAATGGTCTGCTCTATTATGCAATCAACTGGTTGGGAAGTTTAGCTGGTGGACATTGGATCTTGATGATTCTCCAAGCGATTGCCCTCTTCTTTGCGGGGACTTATCTCTATCGGGTTGTGCGCTTGCTGGTGTCAGATAAAGATACAGCGAAGAATGTCCAGTTACTCTTTTATTTCTTGGTGCTAGGCCTTGGTTTTGGAGGGACTTATGTGACTCTCTTTAGCCTTCCAATCCTATTTGCCAGCATGAATTTCATTTTGGCTTATTTGATTGGGCATCGTAAGGATGAAGGCTTTATCCTTTATGGTGCGATTGCAGCTGTGGCCTTCTTGATTGATCCGATGACCAGTGCCCTGTTTTATTTGTTGGCCTTCCTTGGATTAACAGCCTTTAATATCAAGCAGAAGAGATGGGCGCGTGGCTTTTATCAACTGCTGGCAGCTCTCCTTGGTTTTTCACTCGTCTTTTATCCAATTGGCTATATCACCGTTTTGAATCAGACTTTTGGCTATGCCATTAACCAAGTAACCTATGTCTTTAATGCCTTGAATTTTAGCAATGGACAGACCTTCAGTAATGCCATTTATTATGGACTGTTGGCGCTCGCCTTTGGTCTGGTCTCTGCCTTTTTGATGTCCTTTACGAAGCAAAATAGCAGTGCTCGCCGGATCTTCCGCTTTATGGGATGGGCAGGAAGCTTGGTGGTCCTCATTGTGTCGATTGGTCTTCCTGAACAAGGCGCTTACCAATTGTTGCCAATGTTGCCATTTGTTCTTCCCTTGTTTGCGATCTGGTTCTCACGAGATGGGGAAGAAAACGACGGAATCGAACGTCGTGGTCGGAAGAAGAAAAACAAGGAAGTTTGGGCCGCTTACTTTACGAGTCAAGTTTTCTTACCGCTAGTAGCCCTTGTCTATCTGTTGGCGAATCCAGTGGTTCAAGATGTTGTGCTTCAGTCTGGTCAATCGAGTGAACGGAGTGCTATTGCCAGCTACATTAAACATCACACCAAGTCGAAAGATACCATTTATGCTTGGGATGCGACAGCTACTCTCTATCAAGAAAGCGATCGTTTGGCAGCTTCTGCCTTATTGACCCCAACTTCTTATCTAGGGATTAATGAAAACCGGACCAATGTGATCCAACAAATCGATCGGTCTGAACCCAAGTATATTGTGGTCAACAATCAGGTGGAGTTGACCTCCAAAATGAAAGACTTGCTCAAAGAAAATTATCGTCTCGTTGAGAAGAAATACCGTCATTTCAAACTCTATCAACGCTCTTAATAAAATCAATATCTTGTGTTTTAGAAAGTTTTTTAGAATTTTCACCACAAGATATTGATTTTTATTTTTGGAGTGGTATAATACAACTTGTATGTAAATAAATGAAGAGAGGCATGTTTGGTATGATCACCTTGAGAGAAGAAAAACTGAGAATGGCCCCGGATATTTTTGTTGAAAAACGAGATGGCCGCCGTGTTCAATTCGATGTTGAAAAAATTTATAAAGCCTTGTTGAAGGCGACAGAAGAAGTGACTTCTCTCACTCCAGTGATGGAAGCCAAACTAGAAGCTATTGTCGATCGTGTGATCGCAGAGATCTTGGAACGTTTTCCAAATGGCGTGAAGATCTATGAGATCCAAAATGTCGTCGAACATGAATTGCTTCAAGCCAACGAATATGCGATTGCTGAGAGCTACATTACTTATCGGACGCAGCGGGATTTTGAACGCTCAAAAGCGACGGATATCAACTTTACGATTGGAAAACTCCTCAACAAGGACCAAGCGGTTGTCAATGAAAATGCCAATAAGGACAGCGATGTCTTTAATACGCAACGGGACTTGACGGCGGGGATTGTCGGTAAGTCTATTGGTCTTAAAATGTTGCCTAAACACGTAGCCAATGCCCACCAAAAAGGGGATATTCACTACCATGATTTGGACTATAGCCCTTATACACCGATGACCAACTGCTGTTTGATCGATTTTGAAGGCATGCTCAGAAATGGCTTTAAGATTGGGAATGCAGAAGTAGAAAGTCCTAAGTCCATCCAAACTGCAACGGCTCAAATCTCGCAGATTATTGCCAATGTAGCTTCTAGTCAGTATGGGGGCTGTTCAGCAGACCGGATCGATGAAGTCTTGGCCCCTTATGCGGAAAAGAACTACCAAAAACACTTGGCAGATGCCAAAGAGTGGGTACTTCCTGAAAAGCAAGAGGACTATGCTTGGAGCAAGACTCAAAAAGATATCTATGATGCCATGCAATCGCTGGAATATGAGATCAATACGCTCTTTACCTCGAACGGACAAACTCCCTTTACTTCGCTTGGCTTTGGTCTTGGAACCAATCGCTTCGAGCGGGAAATCCAAAAAGCGATTTTGGAAATCCGGATTAAGGGACTTGGATCGGAACATCGGACTGCTATCTTTCCAAAACTGATCTTTACCCTCAAGCGGGGGCTCAACCTAGAACCTGGAACTCCTAACTATGATATCAAGCAATTGGCCTTGGAATGTGCCACTAAGCGCATGTACCCAGACGTTTTGTCTTATGACAAGATTGTCGAGTTGACAGGTTCCTTCAAGGTGCCGATGGGATGTCGTTCTTTCCTTCAAGGTTGGAAGGATGAAAATGGTGTGGAAGTTAATTCTGGCCGGATGAACCTAGGGGTTGTGACAGTCAATTTACCTCGGATTGCCTTGGAATCAGGCGGAGACAAGGAGAAGTTCTGGCAAATCTTTAATGAACGGATGAACATCGCTGAAGATGCCTTAGTTTACCGGGTGGAACGCACCAAAGAAGCGACACCAGCTAATGCGCCGATTCTCTACCAATATGGGGCTTTCGGGAAACGCTTGGGCAAGTATGACCAGGTAGATCAGCTCTTCCGTCATCGCAGAGCGACCGTTTCTCTTGGCTATATCGGACTCTATGAAGTTGCAACCGTCTTTTATGGTCCAAATTGGGAACATAATCCAGAAGCTAAACAATTCACGATCGATATCATCAAGGACATGAAAGCGCGCGTGGAAGAATGGTCTGACCAGTATGATTACCACTTCTCTATCTATTCGACACCATCAGAAAGCTTGACAGACCGCTTCTGTCGCCTGGATACGGAGAAATTTGGTAAGGTTCCGGATATTACAGACAAGGAATACTACACCAATAGTTTCCACTACGATGTTCGTAAGAACCCAACGCCGTTTGAGAAGTTGGATTTTGAAAAAGTTTATCCTGAAGCGGGAGCTTCTGGTGGCTTTATCCACTATTGTGAATACCCTGTGCTCCAACAAAATCCAAAAGCCCTTGAGGCGGTTTGGGATTATGCCTATGACCGGGTTGGTTATCTCGGTACCAATACGCCGATTGACCGTTGTTACAAGTGTGATTTTGAAGGAGATTTCACGCCGACTGAGCGCGGATTTGCTTGTCCAAACTGTGGCAATAGCGATCCGAAAACGGTTGATGTGGTCAAACGGACCTGTGGCTATCTAGGAAACCCGCAAGCTCGTCCGATGGTCAATGGCCGTCATAAGGAAATTGCTGCACGGGTCAAACACATGAATGGATCCACTATCAAATCAGCTGGACACCAAGTGACAGATTAGAAAAGGATATTATGGGAAAATACCAATTAGATGATAAAGGCAAGGCTCAGGTTCAACGATTCCACGAGAAGCATTCAAAGGGTGGAGTCAATAAAAAAGACCGAGTAGCCAGCCTGAGAGAACAGTTTTTAAATAAGAATAAGAAAAAGTGAGAGTTCGCTCTCGCTTTTCTCGTATGGGGGGAGGTAAAGATGGAACTACGTAGACCAACTTTAGCAGATAAAGAAACCATTCTAAACATGATGGCAGAGTTCGAAGAGAACCAGTCGGCCCACGACGGCGGCTTTTGGGATGCTGAGAACTTTGATTATGAGGAGTGGCTAGAAACTAACCTTAATAAAGAAATGGGAATAAACTTGCCTGAAAATCGCGTTCCATCAATTCAGTTCGTATTGTTTGATGAATCAGGTCATGCTTTAGGTTTTTTGAATCTACGGCTGAGACTAAATGAGGGATTGTTGAATTATGCTGGTCATATCGGTTATTCCATCCGCCCTTCTGAAAGGGGAAAAGGTTATGCCAAGGAAGCTCTCCGTCAAGGTCTGCAACTAGCTAAAGAAAAGAACATCCATCGTGCTCTGGTGACTTGTAGCACGGAAAATCCGGCCAGTCGAGCGGTTATCTTAGCCAATGGTGGTCAATTTGAAGATGTTCGAAATGGAACGGAGCGTTATTGGATAGAAGTGGAGTAGAAGGATGACATGGAATACACCTAAACCAGGTGAATGGAAGAGTGAGGAACTGAGTCAAGGGCGCATCATCGACTACAAGGCTTTTAACTTTGTCGATGGCGAAGGAGTCCGCAACTCCCTTTATGTGGCCGGCTGCATGTTTCACTGTGAGGGCTGTTACAATGTAGCGACCTGGTCTTTCAAGGCGGGAATTCCTTATACACAAGAGTTGGAAGAACAGATTATGGCAGATCTTGCCCAGCCTTATGTTCAAGGTTTGACCCTACTCGGTGGAGAGCCATTCCTGAATACTGGAATTCTTTTGCCTCTCGTTAAACGCATTCGGAAAGAGTTGCCCAACAAAGACATCTGGTCTTGGACCGGCTATACCTGGGAAGAAGTGATGCTGGAGACACCAGACAAACTAGAGCTTCTCTCACTGATTGATATTCTGGTCGATGGCCGCTATGATAAGAGCAAACGCAACCTCATGTTGCAGTTTCGTGGCTCTTCTAACCAGCGGATCATTGATGTTCAAAAATCCCTCAAAGAAGGAAAAGTCGTCATCTGGGACAAGCTCAATGACGGTAAAGAAAGTTTTGAGCAGGTCAAACGAGATGATCTTTTGTAGGATCTTCAAAAAAACCGGGCTTTTCACCCGTTTTTTTTAGGTTCTCTGCATAAGTATACAAGGGATTTCGCCTATTTCAGAAAACGCTTACTTTTTAAATGTACATAATGGACAAAAAAGTGATAATTAATGCATTTTTTGCTAAAAATATGTTACAATGAATATAATTAGGACTAATTGGAGGTATTTATGTCACAAAGGAGACGGAGTCGTCGTTCAGAACATAAGTGGGGGCAATTGCGAATCATTAATTCCGTATTGCTTATTTTTTTGCTTATGACTGCAAGTTGGGCGACCTATACCATGTTGGCCAATAACATCTTGGCTTTTCGCTATGTCAATGTTCTCGTGATTGCACTACTAGCACTTCTCTTGCTCTTGTCAGTTTGGTTTGTGATCAAAAATCAGGCTAAAAAGACAACTTTGGTCCTGCTTCTTGTCGGCTTATTGACTAGTTCAGGAGTTTTGTTTGCTAGTCAACAGCTGCTGAATCTGACTAGTAATGTCAATGGCCACTCTAACTATACAGAGTTTGAGATGGCTGTCTATGTCAAGAAAGACAGTGACATCAAAGATATCAAAGAAATCAAGGAAGTGGTGGCACCAAAGGGCAACAATAACGAAGCCAATCTCACTGCCCTCTTGGACAACATCAAAAAGACCAAGGGTCAGGAAATTTCTGTAGTGGATGCACCGACTTATCTAGATGCCTATAAGAGCCTGCAAGAAGGGAATGCTTCTGCTATGGTCCTCAACAGTACCTTTGAGGATACCATTGCCGCAGAAGATGCGGACTATGCGAAGAAGTTGAAGAAAATCTATTCCTACAAGATCCGAAAAGAAGTGGCAGCGACGAGCAAGGTGTCTGCCAATGCGGATGTCTTTAACATCTATGTCAGCGGGATCGATACCTATGGCCCAGTAACCTCGGTTTCACGTTCAGATGTCAATATCATCATGACGGTCAATCGGAAGACCAAACAAGTCCTATTGACAACGACACCACGGGATGCCTATGTACCGATTGCAGATGGTGGTAACAACCAAAATGATAAGTTGACCCATGCGGGGATCTACGGTGTGGATGCTTCCATTCATACCCTTGAGAATCTCTATGATATCAAGCTCAACTACTACGTTCGTCTCAATTTCACCTCCTTCCTCAAGTTGATTGACCTTCTAGGGGGAATCGATGTGGAAAATGACCAAGAATTCACGAGCCTTCATGGCAAGTTCCATTTCCCAGTTGGAAAGGTTCATTTGAATTCAGAGCAAGCTCTCGGTTTTGTCCGAGAACGCTACTCTCTTCAAGGTGGTGACAATGACCGTGGGAAAAACCAAGAAAAAGTCATTGCGGCCATTATCAAAAAGTTGACCTCTACCAAGGTCTTAAGCAACTACAATGAGATTATCGGAAACCTCCAAGATTCTGTCCAAACCAATATGCAGTTGCCGACTATGATGAACTTGATCAATACCCAGTTAGAAACGGGTGGTTCTTATGAGGTGACTTCTCAAGCGATCACCGGTCAAGGACGAAATGACTTGCCGTCTTATGCTATGCCTGGTTACAACCTCTATGTCATGGAGTTGGATCAAGCCAGCTTGACCAAGGCTAAGGAAACCATTCAAAAAGTAATGGAAGGAAAAGAAAAATGATTGATATCCACTCGCACATCGTCTTTGATGTGGATGATGGACCAAAGACAAGAGAAGATACGCGTGCCTTATTGGAAGAAAGCTATCGCCAAGGGGTGCGGACCATTATCTCCACTTCTCATCGTCGCAAGGGGATGTTTGAAACTCCCGAAGAAAAGATTTCTGAAAATTTTCAAGAAGTGAAAAAAATTGCGGCAGAGGTCGCGCCAGATTTAACGATTCATTACGGGGCAGAGATCTACTTTACCAATGATGTCTTGAAAAAACTGGAAGAAAAGATCATTCCACGTTTGGCAGATACGCGCTTTGCGCTGATTGAATTCAGCATGGGAACACCTTACAAGGAGATTCATACGGCCTTGGACCGTTTGCTCCATCTAGGTGTGACACCGGTGGTGGCCCATATCGAGCGCTACAAGTGCTTGGAGAAAAATGAGGAGCGCGTGCAAGAGATGATTGACATGGGCTGCTACATGCAGATCAATAGTTCCAGTGTTCTCAAGCCTCGCCTCTTTGGGGATGAGCAAAAACAACTGAAAAAACGAGCTCGGTACTTCTTAGAAAAAGACTTGGTGCACTTTGTTGCCAGTGATATGCACAATGTGGATAAACGACCGCCTTATATGGCAGAAGCCTATCGCTTGATCAAGGAAGAATACGGAGAACGACGAGCACAAGCTCTCTTTGTCAGCAATCAAGAACTCTTGTTAGCGGATGAATTAATCTAACCATGAAACAGGTGGAGAGATCCACATGAAGGAGTAATTAGGAAATGAACAATCAAGAAAATCAAGCAGTGGAAATTGATGTTTTCGCTATGCTGAAGACCCTATGGAAACGCAAGTTTTCGATCGTTTTGGTCGCTCTTGTCTTTGCCATCGCAGCTTTTGGCTACAGTGCCTTTTTAGCCAAGAAAGAATACCAAAGTACTAGCCGGATCTACGTGGTCAGTCGTCAAAACCAAGACAACAATGCCTTGACAAACTCTGATTTGCAGGCGGGTTCTTACTTGGTTAAGGACTACCGTGAGATCATTCTTTCTCAAAATGTCTTGAGTCAAGCCATCGAAGAATTGAAACTCGATATGACACCAGCTGAGTTGTCGAAAAAGATCAGTGTATCCGTTCCGACAGATACTCGTATCCTTTCGATCACGGCTAAGGACGGAGATCCAAAAGAAGCAGCTCGTATTGCCAATGGCCTTCGGAATGTAGCAGCTGAAAAGATCATTGCTGTGACCAAGGTGTCAGATGTTACGACCTTGGATGAAGCAGAAGTGCCTCAAACACCTTCTTCACCAAATATCCGACGCAATGTCCTTCTTGGTTTTATTGCTGGAGCGGGCTTGATGGTGGTTCTCATGGTCGTAGTAGAAGTCTTGGACGATCGTGTTAAGAGACCAGAAGATATCGAAGAGTTGATGGGCTTAACCTTACTTGGTATTGTGCCAGATATTAAGAAACTGTAGACTGGGGATCGCATGAATACGTTAGAAATTTCAAAAAACAAATTGCAAGAAGTTCGGAAGGCCGAAGAGTACTTTAATGCCCTGGCGACGAATATCCAATTGAGTGGGGTAGACTTAAAAGTCATCGCCATCTCATCTGTTCAAGAAAATGAAGGGAAATCAACCACTTCAACCAACTTGGCCGTTGCCTTTGCGCGTGCGGGTTACAAGACCCTTTTGGTCGACTGTGATATCCGAAACTCTGTCATGACAGGGATTTTCCGTAGCCGTACTAAGATCCAAGGTTTGACCGACTTTTTATCTGGTCGTAGCCAATTGGACCACATCTTGTATGCGACTGATTTTCCAAACTTGGATATCATCGAGTCTGGACAGGTAGCGCCAAATCCAACGGGTCTCTTGCAAAGCAAGAACTTCACCGTGATGATGGATGCCCTGCGTGAGCATTTTGACTACATCATTGTCGACACGCCTCCAATCGGGGTCGTGATCGATGCGGCCATTATCGCCCAACGCTGTGATGGAACTGTCTTGATCACGGAATCTGGCGCCAATGGACGCAAGGCTGTCCAAAAGGCTAAGGACCAATTAGAACAAACAGGCACACCTTTCTTGGGAGTAGTGCTTAACAAATTCAACATTAAAGCTGCTGAGTATGGTTCGTATGGTGGATATGGATCTTACGGAGAGTATGGGAAAAAGTAAAGAATAGGATTGAGGGAAAATGGGAGAAGAAAGAATCGAACTGGAAAAACTAAATATTGTTCTCTTTCAAAGTTTGGCTGTCCTATTTTCAGCTTACATTGTGAGTCTTTTTAAGGATGCAGAATACACGTCGCAGACAATCGCTATTCTCTATCTCTTACATTTTGTATCCTTTTACATTAGCAATACTGCCTATCGTTTTTACAGCAGAGGCTATCTAGATGGGCTCTTTCAGGTCTTGAAATACAATGTATTTTTCGCTGTTGGGATCACCTTTACCTCTTTTATGCTCGATGGGGTCTTTTCCATCTCTCGTCGGGGGATGATCTACTTCTTTCTTTTGAATACGTTTTCTGTCTATGTCATGGATCTCTTGCTCAAGAGATACCGGAAGTCTGTTTCACCACGACGGAAAAGCTCGCGAAAGATTTTTCTGATTACAGCGACTAGCCGGATGGAAAAGGTATTTGATATTTTGTATTCGCCTAGCCTTTACCATGGAGAACTAATCGGTGTCACTGTCATGGATGATACGAATTTTGCTCATTCAGGTGTACGGGTGGTGCAGCCAGATCAAATGATGAACTTTGTGACCAAGGAAGTGGTGGATGAAGTGTTTATTAATCTGCCAAGTGAGGATTACAATATTAGTGATTTCGTCTCGGAGTTTGAGAGTATGGGGATCGATGTATCAGTCAATCTTAATGCCTTTAACTTCGCTTCCTTAGGCAATAAACGGGTTCGAGAAGTTGGGGGACTAAGTGTCGTCACTTTCTCAACCAATTTCTACAAACCGAGCCACGTCTTTGCTAAACGTCTCTTGGACATTGTAGGAGCTCTCTTTGGACTCTTGATTTGTGGACTAGTGAGTATAGTTTTGGTCCCTTTAATCCGCAAAGATGGCGGACCTGCCTTCTTTGTACAGAAGCGGGTCGGAAAGAACGGACGGTATTTCAACTTCTATAAATTCCGCTCCATGCGCGTGGATGCCGAAGAGATTAAAAAAGATCTGATGGCGCAAAACACCATGACAGGTGGGATGTTTAAGATGGAAAACGATCCACGGGTAACACCAATCGGACGCTTTATCCGTAAGACCAGTCTGGATGAATTGCCACAATTTTACAATGTTCTGATCGGTGACATGAGTCTAGTCGGAACTCGTCCTCCAACGGTAGACGAATACCAAGACTATACGCCAGCCCAAAAACGCCGCCTCAGCTTCAAGCCCGGTATTACCGGACTTTGGCAAGTGAGCGGACGCAGTGAGATTACAGATTTTGACGAAGTGGTCAAACTCGACGTTGCATACATGGATGGTTGGACGATCTGGAGAGATATTCAGATCCTGCTCAAGACCGTGAAGGTTGTACTTAGAAAAGAAGGAGCGAAGTAGGAAAATACCTACTTCGTCCTTTCCATGTTAGGAGAAAAATGACACAATCAATTTATATCGTTGGTTCTAAAGGGATTCCAGCAAAATATGGTGGTTTTGAGACCTTTGTTGAGAAGTTAACCGAATTCCAACAAGACAAAGATATCCAATATTATGTAGCTTGTATGCGGGAGAATTCAGCCAAATCAGGGATTACTGCAGATACTTTCGAGCATAATGGAGCAATCTGTTATAACATTGATGTCCCTAATATTGGTCCTGCACGTGCTATTGCTTACGATATTGCAGCACTTAATAAGGCGATTGAAATCGCTAAGGAAAATCAGGACGAGGCACCGATCTTTTATGTCTTGGCTTGTCGGATTGGTCCCTTTATTTCAAGGATTAAAAAGAAAATCAAGGCTATCGGAGGAACTCTGATGGTCAATCCGGATGGTCATGAGTGGCTTCGTGCCAAGTGGAGTCTTCCAGTTCGTAAATACTGGAAATTTTCTGAACAACTCATGGTCAAACATGCCGACCTTTTGATCTGTGACAGCAAGAATATCGAAGCCTATATTCAGAAGGATTATGCTAAGTATCAGCCACAGACGACATATATTGCTTATGGAACCGATACAAGCAAGTCTATCCTGAGTAAAGAAGACGAGAAAGTACGGACTTGGTTTGCAGATAAGCAAGTTACTGAAGGGGATTACTACCTTGTTGTGGGACGTTTTGTACCTGAAAATAACTATGAAGCTATGATTCGTGGCTTTATGCAGTCAAACTCCCAAAAAGATTTTGTTCTGATTACCAATGTAGAACAAAACAAGTTCTATGAACAGTTGCGTAAGGATACAGGATTTGATCAAGATCCTCGAGTGAAGTTTGTCGGGACGGTCTATGATCAAGAGTTGCTCAAATACATTCGTGAGAATGCCTTTGCATATTTCCATGGTCATGAAGTAGGTGGTACCAATCCATCCCTTCTTGAGGCTCTTGAGTCTACTAAGCTCAATCTCTTGTTGGATGTTGGTTTTAACCGTGAAGTCGGTGAAGATGGGGCGCTTTATTGGAAGAAAGATCAATTGGCACATGTCATTGATCAAGCTGAGCAATTAGACGCTCAAGCAATCGAAGATCTCAATCAAAAATCAAGTCAACGGATTGCGGAAGCCTTTACTTGGGAAAAGATTGTCACAGACTACGAGAAAGTATTTAAAGGTTAGAAATGCAGAAAATATTATATCTCCATGCTGGTGCCGAAATGTACGGTGCTGACAAGGTTTTGTTGGAGCTTATTAAGGGTTTGGATAAAGATGCCTTTGAAGCACACGTTATTTTGCCCAACGACGGTGTCTTAGTGGGTGCTTTAGAAGAGGTCGGTGCAAAGGTTAAAGTTATTGATTACCCAATTTTGCGCCGGAAATATTTTAATCCAAAAGGGATTCTTGAGTACTTTGGCTCCTATAACCGTTACTCCAAACAAATTGCTAAATATGCTAAAGAGAATGGGATTACTCTCGTTCACAACAATACAACTGCGGTACTTGAGGGGATTTATCTTAAACGTAAGTTGAAATTACCTTTGATTTGGCATGTGCATGAGATTATCGTCAAGCCAAAAGCCATTTCAGATTTTATCAACTTTTTGATGGGGCGCTATGCCGATACGATTGTGACAGTTTCAAATGCTGTTGCTAATCATGTCAAGCAGTCTCGTTTTGTAAAAGATGACCAAGTTCAAGTCATCTATAATGGTGTTGACAATGCTGTTTATCAGGTGATGGATGCTAGTGCGGTCCGTGATCAGTTTGGAATTTCGCAGGATGCTTTGGTTATCGGTATGGTTGGTCGTGTGAATGCCTGGAAAGGGCAAGGCGACTTCCTAGAAGCCGTGACCCCAATCTTGCAGGCAAATCCAAAGGCAGTAGCCTTTCTAGCAGGGAGTGCTTTTGAAGGTGAAGAATGGCGCGTGGATGAGTTGGAAAAGGCTATATCAGACTCACCAGTAGCTGAACAAATCAAGCGTATCGATTATTATAGTAAGACGACAGAGCTCTATAATATGTTTGATATCTTTGTCTTGCCAAGTACCAATCCAGATCCTCTACCAACTGTAGTCCTCGAATCAATGGCTTGTGGCAAACCTGTAGTCGGCTACCGTCATGGTGGTGTCTGTGAGATGGTCAAGGAAGGTGAAAATGGCCTTCTCGCTACTCCAAATCAGCCTGCAGAATTGTCTAAGGCTATCCAAGAATTAGCAGAGAACACTGAGAAAAGAGAACAATTTGGTCAGGCCTCTGTCCAACGCCAAAAAGAACTCTTTTCATTACAAAGTTATATTCGGAATTTTTCGGAGTTGTATAAGAAATATTAATGCAGTGATTTATTATTTTATGAATAGAAAATAAAGAGGAAGTGATATGATTTTTCCGATAGATTTTGTTGTAACCTGGGTTGATGGGAGCGATCCTGATTGGAGAGCTAAAAAGAGTAAATATGACTCTACTTTTACAACATCAGAAAATAATATGAACTCCGATAAAGCGTACCGTGAATGGGGGACGTTTAAGTATTGGTTTAGAGGTGTTGAGAAGTTTGCACCTTGGGTAAATAAAGTTTATTTAGTAACTGATAATCAGACACCTGATTGGTTAGATGTAGATAATAGTAAACTAGAAGTTATTGATCATAAAGAAATCATTAATAATGACTATCTACCTGTGTTTTCATCTAATGCCATTGAATGTAATATTCATAAAATACCAAATTTGTCAGAACATTTTGTTTGTTTTAACGACGATATGTATTTAACGGCACCAGTTTCACCAAGTGATTTTTTCTCTGAGGAAGGGCTACCTAAGTATAATACTGCTTTATCTCCTATTATTCCTGAACGATTTGGAACAGGAAACTTTCAAATTAATAATATGGAGATAATAACAAGTTATTTCAGCAAAGAAGAAGTCTTGAAAAATGGGAAGTTCTTTTCTCCAAAACAGGGCTTAAAGCAAATCATAAAATCTTTACTCTATAAAAATAGTAAATTTATTTGTGGCTTCTGGGAAAGTCATCTTCCATATCCTCTTTTAAAATCAACATTTGATCTTTTATGGGAGAAAGAGAAGGAAATCCTAGAAAAAACATCAGCTAGTCGTTTTAGGAATCCAGCGGATACAAATATTTGGCTTTTTAAATATTGGCAAATTGCTAGTGGACAATATGCTATTGGTGATTCAAAAATTGGTGGACTATTTTCTTTGGATGATGCAAATTCAGATTTCTGGAAGCTTTTAGTTTCGAAGAAATATAAAATTATGTGTATTAATGATAGCTTTAATATTCAGGATGAAGATAAAGTAATGAAAGAATTCATTGCTACATTTGATGAGTTTCTACCTGAAAAGAGTACTTTTGAATTATAAAACACAGGTAATTAGGAGATTATGGAAAGAAAATCATTAAAAGATAGAATAAAACCTATCGTTTATCCAATTATTAATTTTATTCCTAGACGAAGACTTAAGAATAAAAATTTCACTATCATTTGTGATAATTGTTGGGCTGGGAAAGTTTATCAGGAGTTGGGCTTGCCTTATCAAACACCATTTGTAGGGATGTTTGTCTTTTCGCCTGATTATATCAAGATGCTCAAGAATTTAAAACACTATTTGAGTGGAAACATCCCCTTGAAATTTGTTAAGGAATCGAAATATATCAAAGACTTTGATAACGCCTATCCTCTTGCAATTCTTGATGATATTGAACTTCATTTTTTGCATTATGCAGATGAAGAAGAAGCAACTCAAAAATGGAACCGCCGTTTGAAGAGAATGCATTGGGATAATTTGTATTTCAAGTTCAATGACAATGATGCTTGTACTTATGAGCTGATGAAAGAGTTTGAAGAGCTTCCATATAAGAGTAAGGTGATTTTCTCTTCAAAGAATTATAGTGACCTACCTTCATTGGTCCACTTTAAATCAGCTGAAAAGCAAGGACATGTTGGAATCGATTTAAAAACTTATCACCGCTATTTTAATGCTGTAACTTGGTTAAACAAGGGTGGAGAAGACTTAACATAATTAATTGGGTAAATAATCTATGAAACCACTTTTAACTGTCGTCATTCCAGTTTATAATGTCGAAAAATATTTAAAACGTTGTATTGATAGTATACTTGTTCAAGAGTGGAAGCACTATGACATCTTACTTGTAGATGATGGAAGTTCCGATGATTCTCCTAAAATTTGTGATGACTATGCTAAAGCGTATGACTTTATCTCAGTTATTCATAAGGAGAATGGTGGGCTCTCTGAGGCTCGTAACACAGGTATTTCTAATGCTGAGGGAGATTATCTTTATTTCCCAGATTCAGATGATTGGATTGAACCGAATACCTTTAGTGATTTAGCTGAGGTTATTGAATCAGATCAGTATGATATTATTTCCTTCAATCGTGAATTTGTAAGGAGTGAAGATGATATTATAAAATCCGATTCCAAACAGTCTAAACGATTAACTGGAAAAGAAGCTCTTCTAGAAATGTTTTCTTATGGCTTTATAACTGGTTTTGCCAATGATAAGATCTATAAAAAATCATTATTCACGAGGGATAATATTCAGTTTCCAATTGGTAAGTATTATGAAGATCTTGGGACTAACTATAAGCTATTTCTTTTAGCTGAAAAGGTCTATGCGACAAATCAAAAATACTATCACTATTTAATTGATAATCCTGATGCAATTACCAAATCTTGGAATGAGCAAAAATTAGAAAATATGATTAGCTTCTTTAAAGAGATATATTATTCGGATGATGTTCGTTCGAAACTTGATTCTAGTGAATTAGCAATTGCTAAGATGTTTTTTGTCGATGGTATGACGCATAGTTTAGCTAGTCTATATAAATCAAATTTGTATAAGTCGTATCCTGAATTAACGAAAGACGTAAAGAACGAGTTAAAGAAAAATAAACTCACGTTTACGGAGTTGTCTAAGTTGAATCATCGAACAAAATATATTTTGTATAAGTTGGGTTTATTGCAAGGTGCATTCAGAGTACAACATTTATTGAAAAAGTAGGAGTCTAGTTTGAAATACTCTGTTATTATTCCTGTTTATAACGTTGAGAAATACATTGACCGTTGTTTGAAAAGTATTATTTCTCAAAATTATGATGACTTGGAAATTATAGTGATAGACAATGGCTCTACTGATAGTAGTGGCATTATTTGCGATACTTACGCTAGCGAGTACTCGAATATCTCAGTCTATCATATTGAAAACCATGGTGTTGGTTCGGCACGAAATTTTGGCTTGTCCAAAGCCAGGGGAGAGTTTATCTACTTCGTTGATAGTGATGATTATCTTGTTGGTAATCTCTTTGCTGATTTTGCTGATAAGCTAGTGTCAGATTTAGATTTGGTTGTTTTTTGTTATTACAATTCTTTTGAGGAAGATTTAACTGAGAAGAGCCGTACTGAAAAGTCACTTCCTTTTAAAGGAAATTACGACAAGGATGGTTTTATCAAGATATTTAAAGAACTATTCTTATCGGATATGCTTTACACAGTTTGGAATAAGATATATCGCAGAGAATTTCTTCTCGAAAATAACCTTTCTTTTGAGCAGTATGAGTTAGGTGAAGATGTCCGCTTCAATCTTAATGTTTATCGTAATGTAAACAGGATTTTTCTTTCTCAAGATTCCTACTATGTTTATGTTATTGGTAGGAAAGGTTCCGCTATGTCGAGCTATAACCCCAAGCGTATTCAATACCAGCTTCAAGAATTGAAGATGGTTGATAGTCTACTTTCGGACTGGTATTTGGATAGTTTTGATCTTGATCAAACAATTAAGGCACGAATCTTAATGAGTAATATTTATAATATATCCAAACAAAATACTCAATTCAGTTCAAAGGTGGAATATGTAAAAGATATTTGTGAAAATAAAGACATTAAATCATTTATTCATACAGAAGAAAATGATTTGAAACCGTTCATAAATTATTTACTAAAACAAAAAAGGTACTCTACTGTTCTGTTTCTTAAAATGGTTCAAGCATTGATTAAAAGGAGTTAAAATGTTTCGTATTGAAGCAGAAAAATTGTTAGTTGGTTTTGTATTATCATTTATTATAGCTGTAGATATGTTAGGTACAACTATGTTAGGTAGATTGATACCAACTATACCAAGTTCTATGTCTGTACTAGTTTCTCTATGTTTGCTAATCCGTTTTAGATACATTAAGAAATTCTCTATCAACTACCTGATTTTTGCACCTGTACTTCTAATTGTTGGCTTTTTAGTAGCTTTACAAATGAAGAATTATAGTTTCCTTGCCTATATGGTTCTGATAGTCTTTTTGTATGATATGGATATGGATTTTATATTAAAGGTTTATTGTGCGGTAGTTATTCCCTTTTTATTAGGAACAGTATTTTTATCTTTAATTCATATCATTCCTAACTTACAATTTGTACAAATGAGAAATACAGGTATGGTTACAAGAAATTCCTTTGGTTTTATTTATCCAACGGATTTCGCGTCGCATTGTTTTTATTTATATGTTGCTCTGTCTTATTTAAACAGAAATCGTTTCTTGTTTACCCGTTCGGTTTTAGGGTTAGGTCTTGCTGCTTTTATTATTAAATTTTGTGATGCTCGTTTAAATGCAATGTCAATCGTTATTTCGGTTGTGATATTTGCTTTTTTCTACTTTGCTAAAAATAAACATCGTATGATTTTTAGTATATTCCCAGCTTCAATTTTAGCATCATCTGGAATTATGTATTACTTAACAAAGAATTTCACGTGGTCTAGTTCATTCTATGTTGCTATGAATAATTTGGTAAGTATGCGTTTGAAATTAGGCAATGATGCTTTAAAGACTTATGCTGTACGTTTATTTGGTAATCCAGAAGCAAATTTTATTGGTTATGGTGGTAAAACTGAATCAGTTCTAAGTTATAACTATGTTGATTCCTCATATATTCAAATGCTGTTTTATTATGGCAGTGTAGCAGTGGTTCTTCTTGTAATTCTATATTTTGTTAGATCTTGGGTTATCTATCGACAGGGAAATTATCTTATTCTAACTTTACTTTCTTTGATCACATGGAATTGTATGATTGAAGCATTTTGGATTAGACCGTCATATAACATTTTTTTCTATATTTTATTTGCGTCAGCTACAATAGGGGTTGAGCGTAAAAATAGGAGTAAAAAATGAAAGTTCTTAAAAATTACGCCTATAATCTCTCCTACCAGTTGCTGGTGATTATCTTGCCGATTATCACAACCCCTTATGTGACGCGGGTCTTTAGCTCGAATGACTTAGGAAGCTATGGTTATTTCAACTCTATCGTCACCTATTTTATTCTTTTGGCGACCTTGGGAGTGGCTAACTATGGAACAAAGGAGATCTCAGGACACCGCAAAGACATCCAAAAGAATTTCTGGGGGATTTATACCCTCCAGTTAGGTGCGACTTTTGTGTCCATCCTGCTCTATGTCTTGCTGTGCTTGGCGCTTCCTTCTATGCAAAACCCTGTGGCCTATATTTTAGGACTCAGTTTGGTTTCAAAGGGACTCGATATTTCCTGGCTTTTTCAGGGCTTAGAGGACTTCCGCAAGATTACGGTTCGGAATATCACGGTTAAGCTAGTTGGAGTCATCTCCATCTTCTTGTTCGTTAAATCTGCCAATGATCTTTATCTCTATGTATTCTTACTCACCATCTTTGAGCTTTTAGGTCAGCTGAGCATGTGGTTACCTGCCCGCGAATTTATTGGGAAAGCCCATTTTGATATGGCCTATGCACGGGTGCATTTAAAACCGGTTATTCTGCTCTTTTTACCGCAGATTGCCATTTCCCTCTATGTCACCTTGGACCGGACCATGCTGGGGGCTCTTGCCTCTACAAAGGATGTGGGGATCTATGACCAGGCCTTGAAATTGGTTAATATTTTGCTGACCCTTGTGACGTCTTTAGGAAGCGTCATGCTTCCGCGCGTGGCGAGTCTCTTGGCTTCAGGAGATCACAAGGCTGTCAATAAGATGCACCAAATGTCCTTTTTGATCTATAATTTGGTCATCTTCCCAATCATTGCGGGTATGCTGATCGTCAACGATGACTTTGTTCGATTCTTCTTAGGGAAGGATTTCCAAGATGCTCGCTATGCCATCGCTATCATGATCTTCCGTATGTTCTTCATCGGATGGACCAATATCATGGGGATTCAAATCCTCATTCCACATGATAAGAACAAAGAATTTATGCTGTCAACCACGATTCCTGCTATCGTCAGTGTCGGGTTGAATGTGCTTTTCTTACCTCATTTTGGTTTTATCGGTGCAGCCATTGTATCCGTCTTAACAGAATCCTTGGTATGGCTGATTCAACTGTACTATACCCGTCATTACCTCAGGGAAGTTCCAATTATCGGATCGATGACGAAAATTATATTCGCATCTGCTGTAATGTATGGCCTCTTGCTACTTGTAAAACCATTCCTACATTTCACCCCTACTCTGAATGTACTCGTGTATGCGGTGCTTGGTGGGATCATTTATCTGATCGCTATCCTATCTCTGAGAGTGGTAGATGTGAAAGAATTAAAACAAATATTTAAGAAATAATGGAGTCTACTATGTACGATTATCTGATTGTTGGTGCTGGTTTGTCTGGAGCCATTTTCGCACATGAAGCTACAAAACGTGGTAAAAAAGTAAAAGTGATTGACAAGCGAGATCACATCGGTGGAAATATCTACTGCGAGGAGGTTGAAGGCATCAACGTCCATAAGTACGGTGCCCACATTTTCCATACGTCCAACAAAAAAGTTTGGGACTATGTCAACCAGTTCGCTGAATTCAACAACTATATCAACTCACCAGTAGCTAACTACAAGGGCAGTCTTTACAATCTTCCCTTCAACATGAATACTTTTTATGCTATGTGGGGCACTAAGACTCCCCAAGAAGTTAAGGACAAGATTGCTGAGCAAACGGCTGATATGAAAGACGTTGAGCCTAAAAACCTTGAAGAACAAGCTATCAAGTTGATCGGTCCAGACATCTACGAAAAGTTGATTAAGGGCTACACTGAAAAACAATGGGGACGTTCTGCCACAGACCTTCCACCCTTTATCATCAAACGTCTTCCAGTTCGTTTGACCTTTGATAACAACTACTTTAATGACCGTTACCAAGGGATTCCAATCGGTGGTTACAACGTCATCATTGAAAATATGTTGGGCGATGTAGAAGTAGAACTTGGGGTTGATTTCTTTGCCAATCGTGAAGAGCTAGAAAGTTCAGCTGATAAGGTTGTCTTTACAGGAATGATTGACCAGTACTTTGACTACAAACACGGTGAGTTGGAGTACCGTAGTCTTCGTTTTGAACACGAAATCTTAGATGAGGAAAACCATCAAGGGAATGCGGTCGTCAACTACACAGAGCGTGAGATTCCTTATACTCGGATCATCGAGCATAAGCACTTCGAGTATGGTACACAACCCAAGACAGTCATCACACGTGAATACCCAGCTGACTGGAAACGTGGAGATGAACCCTACTACCCAATCAATGATGAAAAGAACAACGCTATGTTTGCCAAGTACCAAGAAGAAGCAGCTAAAAATGACAAGGTCATCTTCTGTGGGCGCCTAGCAGACTATAAATACTACGACATGCACGTGGTCATTGAGCGTGCTCTAGAAGTCGTAGCAAATGAGTTTGATTGAAAGAAACCATAATCTATGAAATACTACTTAAAAGAAGAATTTCTTCATGACAATAACGCTAAAAATGCAGGAAATAAGGCTCGTAATGATGTTGAATCTATTGTAAAAAGTCAAGGATTTAAAGCTCTTATCCTTTCAGTAGATAATTGGTATGAGATGAGTACAGCAAAAGCTCAATTACATAAGGCGAAAGCCTTCAGTCGTTCCCTAAAGCAGTTGAATGAAGGTGATGAGCTCTTGATTCAATTTCCAATGCTACACCATAGTTTTTTCACTACCTCTCTTGTAAAAAAAGCAAGAAAAAGAGGAGTGAAGATCTATTTCATTATCCATGACTTAGATGCTCTTCGTTTCATGAATGGTCAAGCTGTTCCTTTGAAACATAGAATTCGTATGAAGATTCAAGAATCAGGTCTTCTTGCTGCAGCTGATGGTATCATCGCCCACAATCCAATTATGAAATCTGTTTTGGTGGATAAAGGGATCGCGAAAGATAAGATTGTTAGCCTTGGCATTTTCGACTATTTGATTCCAAATTTTCAAGAGAAGATTGGTCTAAGTAAGAATCAGCCAATTATTGTAGCTGGTAATTTGGCACAAGAAAAAGCCGGTTATCTTTACTCACTTCCTGCGGAACCTGCTTATAACCTTTATGGTGTTGGCTTCGACGAGAGCAGAGCTCTTGAGAATGAGGCTTACTTTGGCTCATTCCTACCTGATGAGCTTCCTGCAACCCTTGAGGGTGGTTTTGGGCTTGTCTGGGATGGTGATAGTGCTGAGACATGTAGTGGTGTCTTTGGCGAGTATCTTCGCTATAACAACTCTCATAAGGCGTCACTTTACTTGGCATCAGGATTCCCACTTGTCGTTTGGAAACAGTCAGCCTTGTCTCATTTTGTGCTTGAGAAGGGCTGCGGGATTGCAGTAGAGTCTCTCCATGATTTGAAGGAGACAATCGACAATCTTTCAGATGCTGATTACCAAGACTTGGTGGACAATGCCAAGCGTGTTGGTCAGGAAATCCGAGATGGTCACTACTTAAAGACGGCCTTAAAACATTTAGCATAAGATCAAAAGAAGTCAGACGGACTTCTTTTTTTAGTTTTTCAAAAAAATATCACTAATTTTAAAAATTTGCCTCATAAAACTTTTCATCGCTGAAACCGTGTGGTAAAATGATTAACGTATAAAATTTGTATAAAGGGAAGTTTATATGAAAAAGAAAGATCTTATTTTTTATGCCGGAGCGGCAGTCTTGATGGCTGTATCTGTTCAGGGAGTCAGTGCAGATGAGCTGGTTTCAAATGAGGCCACTACTACTGAAGGCAACCAAGTCCAAGCTGAAAAAGCGCCAGAAGTAGCAACTACTGAAAAGTCAGTCGCAAGCAACTACGCAGTACCAGCAAATGTGACCGAACAAGCTGTGGCACCTGCTAGCAAGACCACGGCTTCAGAAAGTGGGGCTCCATCTGTAGAAAAAGCTGTAGAAGCATCGACTACTGAGAAAGAAGAAACCCCTCTTCCGTCTGATACAGGAAGCACGACCTTCTTTAATACAGGTGCTCACGCTCCTGCTGGTCGCTCAACAGATGTAGCGGTTCAGCCAAAATCATTCGTTGATGTGAGTAGCCACAATGGAGACATTAGTATTGGCGACTACCGTACCCTAGCTAATAAGGGCGTGGGCGGTGTCGTTGTCAAATTGACAGAAGATACTTGGTACAAGAACCCGAATGCGGAAAACCAAATTCGCAATGCGCAAGCTGCGGGTCTGCAAGTATCGACCTACCACTTCTCTCGCTATACTTCTGAGGAAGCAGCGCGTGCAGAAGCACGGTTCTATATTGCAGCGGCGCAACGCTTGAGTTTGCCAAAGAACACCCTCATGGTCAATGACTTTGAGGATGCCAAGATGCAGCCAAACATTAATCGTAACACCCAAGCTTGGGCGGACGAAATGCGCAAAAATGGCTACACCAACTTGATGTTCTACACTAGTGCCAGCTGGTTGGATGAAAACAACCTTCGCAAGAAAGGTCCTGTCAACACCGCTCAATTTGGTCTTCAGAATTTCTGGGTTGCCCAATATCCTTCTCCAAAACTGTCTGTAAACGATGCGAAAAGCTTGCGTTACAATGGGAAAGCTGGCGCGTGGCAGTTTACTTCTCAAGCGGAATTGCTTCCAGGAAAACACCTCTTTGACCACAGTGTGGACTATACCGGTCGCTTTACAGCGAACGCAAAACCCGCAGCGGATCCAACAGAAGGCAGCTTAAGTGGGAAGATTGACATTGTCAATAACGATACTATGACGGGCCGCTTTGACGTTGTCATCTCAAATGTTAAGGCACCAAATGGAGTTCGAAGTGTTTCTGTACCGATCTGGTCAGAAACAGGTGGTCAAGATGACCTTGTTTGGTATACAGCCAACCGTCAAGCAAACGGAACCTATACTGTTAATGTAAAAGCGTCCGATCATAAAAACTCAACCGGTCTTTACAATGTCCATCTTTACTATGTTCAGAACAATGGACAAATGACGGGTGTGGGTGGAACAACGACAAATGTTTACATCGGAAAACGACCAGAGGTTTTAAAACCAAGTGGCACGTTAACGATTGAGAATAATAATGCTAAGTCAGGAACTTTTGACGCCGTTATCACTAATATCTCAGCACCACTAGGTGTTAAAGAGGTTTTAGTCCCATCTTGGAGTCTAGAAAATGGTCAAGACGATCTTATCTGGCACAAGGCAACTAAGCAGATTGATGGCAGTTATCGTGTAACCATTAAGGCAAGTGAGCATAAAGGAAATAAAGGAAACTACCGAGCTGATGCTTATATTGTTGACAACTCTGGTAAACCCCACTATATCGCAGAACGAGTAGTTTCGGTTGATTATGCTCGACCAAGTGGTGTCCTTACGATTGAAAACAACAATACTACAGCAGGGACCTTTGATGCTGTTGTTAGCAACATTGTTGCCCCAAATGGACTAAAAGAAGTTTTAGTTCCATCATGGAGTCTAGAAAATGGACAAGATGACCTCATTTGGCACAAGGCAACGCGTCAAGCGGATGGTTCTTATCGTGTGACTATTAAAGCGAGTGATCATAAGAATTCAACTGGGAATTATCGGGCTGACGCCTACATGGTAGATGATTCAAATAATCGTTTTTATCTGACCGAAAAAGTAGTTGAAGTTCGTCAATCACGCCCAACTGCTTCATTAACGATCGAAAACAATAATGTTTCAACTGGTAGTTTTGATGCGGTTATTCGTAACGTGGTGGCCCCCAATGGTGTAAAGGAAATCTTAGTTCCATCATGGAGCCTTGAAAACGGACAGGATGATCTTGTATGGCACAAGGCGAATCGTCAATCTGATGGAAGTTATCGAGTGACCATTAAAGCGAGTGATCATAAAAACTCACTAGGGAATTATCGTGCAGACCTTTATGTCGTTGATAATGATAACAACCGTCATTATGTTACTGAAACGATTGTAAATGTTAAACATGATAAACCAACTGGAATCATTTCGGTTGTCAATAACAACAAAGACACAGGTACCTTTGATGTCATCATCAAGGATGTATACAGCCCTAAAGGGGTACGAGCTGTTCAAGTCCCAACTTGGTCTGATAAGGATGGACAGGATGATCTCCGCTGGTATGAAGCGGCTCGCCAAGCGAACGGGGACTACAAGGTATCCGTCAAAGCGAGCGATCACAAGAACTCTACTGGTAAGTACCATGTTCACCTTTACTACATTCAAAATGATGGTTCTCGGATTGGTATTGGTACCACGACTACAGACGTGGAGTTCCGAAATGCGACGACCAAGACGCAAGCTGCTATCAAGAATGTCAATGCAACGAACGGGACTTATACAGTAGCTGTGGATCAAGCTCCTCAAGGTCGTCAGATTAAGAACATCCGTGTTGCTGCCTGGTCCAAAGCTCATCAAGAAAATCTTTACTGGTATTCCGCAACGCCGACAGGTATGCACACAGAGATCACAGTCTCTGCCAATAATCACGGTAATGAAGTGGGTAACTATACTACACACGTCTATGTGGACTACAAAGATGGTGGTGTTGAAGGCTTTAACCTTGGTCAAACAGCCTTGTCTCCACGAAATCAAAAGGTGAACCCACAAACAACCTATTATTCTCAACGGGATCCTCGTTGGGCTGGGAAATATTACGGTGTGAGCAATGTCGATCAGTCAGGTTGTGTGCCAACCTCTCTTGCCATGACCTTCACAGATATCCTTGGCAGAACTATTTTGCCAACAACAGTAGCTGATTATCTCTACAACAATACTGATTCATTCAACAAAGGTGAAGCAGGAACAGATTCTGATGGGATTGTAGCTGCCACTCGTAATTGGGGCTTGAAGAGCCAATTGATTAATGGAGCTGGAGGCATTGCAGAAGCCCTCATGGCTGGCAAGCATGTACTTGCTGCGGTAGGCAATAGCCAATTTACTAGCGATCCTTATACTCATGAATTGGTCTTGCATGGTTATGACAATGGAAGAACCTATGTACGCGATCCATATAATAGTGGCAACAACGGCTGGTACTCTATCAATTATCTTCATTCCATTAAGAGTAAAGACCCGATGGATAACAAGCTCGGAGCACCTTTCTTCTCAATTTTTGCATAAGCTAAACAGAAGGCCGACTTGGCCTTCTGTTTTCTTTAAAGGAGGGATAAAATCTTCTCATGATATTGTTTCTTGATCCGGCAGTTTATGCTATAATACTACTATGTGGGTACAATCCGTATAAAAATTTGTAAGGGAAGATACATGAAAAAGAAAGATCTTATTTTTTACGCAGGGACAGCTGTTTTGTTGGCCTTTTCAACACAACAAGCCAAAGCCGATGAGCAAGGTGCGTCCGATCAAACACCAGAAAATACATCAGCTGTCGTTGCAAAAACAACGACTTCATCAGAAACGCAGAATACTACAGCTAATGTGGTAGGAACTGATCAAGCAGTTCAGATAGAAAATACCGTTGCAACAGTGGCAACACCTGTTACACCGACTCCATCTTCTGACGAGGTTACTAGCGAGAAGGTTCCATCAGAGCAACCAACAACTGCTGTGGTAGCTAGTCGCGCTCCATACGGCGCACGCGCACGAGTGGTAGAAACAGAAAATAATAGTTTACCGACAGAACATGTACAGAAACCAAGTGGTACTCTCTCAATTGAAAACAGTGATCAAACTACAGGTACCTTTGATGCAGTTGTTAGTAATATCACATCTCCAGGGGGTGTGAAAGAGGTTTTGGTGCCATCATGGAGTCTAGAAAATGGCCAAGACGATCTTATCTGGCATAAGGCGACGAAGCAAACGGATGGTAGCTATCGAGTAACCATTAAGGCAAGTGAACATAAAGGCAATAAAGGAAACTATCGCGCTGATGCCTACATCGTTGACAACTCTGGGGAACGGCACTATATCGCGGAACAAGTAGTTTCGGTTGATTACGTTCGACCAAGTGGAGTTCTGACGATTGAAAACAACAACCCAGTAGCAGGTACCTTTGATGCGGTTGTTAGCAATATTGTTGCACCAACTGGTCTAAAAGAAGTTTTAGTTCCATCATGGAGTCTTGAAAATGGCCAGGATGACCTTGTATGGCATAAGGCAACACGTCAAGCAGATGGTTCTTATCGTGTGACTATAAAAGCGAATGATCATAAGAATTCTACTGGGAATTACCGTGCTGACGCCTACATTGTAGATGATTCAAATAATCGTTTTTATCTGACTGAAAAAGTAGTTGAGGTTCACCAGGTCAAACCAAGTGGTACTGTTACAATTGAGAACAAAAATTCAGAGACAGGTACCTTTGATGCAGTTATTCGCAATGTAGTTGCCCCATATGGTTTGAAAGAGGTTCTAGTTCCTACCTGGTCTAACAAAAACGGTCAGGACGATTTAGTTTGGCATAAAGCAGAACGTCAAGATGATGGCAGCTATCGTGCGACCATCAAAGCATCTGATCATAAAAATGACACAGGTGAATTTAATGTTCATATTTACTATGTAGATCAAAATAATCAACGTAACTACATTACAGAGACTAAGACAGAAGTACATGAAGTCAAACCAAGTGGTACTGTTACAATTGAGAACAACAATACCGTAACAGGTACCTTTGACGCGGTTATTCGTAATGTTGTTGCACCAAATGGTTTGAAAGAAGTTCTGATCCCAACCTGGTCGGATTCGAACGGGCCTGATGATCTAGTATGGCACAAAGCAGTCCGTCAAAGTGATGGCAGCTATCGTGCGACCATCAAAGCTTCAGACCATAAAAATGAAGATGGGAAATACAATGTCCATGTTTATTATGTAGATCAAAATAACCAACGAAGCTACATAACAGAAACCACGACAGAAGTGCGTCAAGCCCGCCGCTCTGGTACAATCTTGATCCAAAACAACAACAAGGATACAGGAACCTTTGACGTCATCATCAAAGATGTCTACAGCCCTAAAGGTGTGCAGACTGTGCAAGTACCAACCTGGTCTGACAAGGACGGCCAAGACGACATCCGCTGGTATGAGGCGACTCGTCAAGCGAACGGAGATTACAAGGTATCTGTCAAAGCAAGCGACCACAAGAACTCTACTGGTAAGTACCATGTTCATCTTTACTACATCCAAAATGATGGATCTCGTGTAGGTGTTGGTACCACAACTACAGAAGTGGAGTTCCGAAATGCCAAGACCAAGACGCAAGCTTCTATCAAGAATGTCAATTCTGGTGCTGGAACCTATACGGTAACAGTGGATCAAGCGCCTCAGGGACGTCGGATTAAGAACATCCGTGTTGCAGCCTGGTCTCAAGCGCACCAAGAAAATCTTTACTGGTATTCAACAGCACCTTCTGGAATGCATACAGAAGTGCAGGTCTCTGCAGCAAATCACCAGTACCAATCAGGTAACTATACCACTCACGTCTATGTGGATTATGTCGATGGTGGCGTTGAAGGCTTTAACCTTGGTCAAACAGCCCTTCATCCCCGTGCGACAGTAGATCAAACTGCTTTTAGTCCTCGTGTAACGAATGGACAACGGGACCGTGTCTTACGGGCAGCAGCTAGCCTAGTGGGTGTTCGTGGCGGAACTGCAGCTCACCAACAATTGGTCAATGATTATAACAGTGTCAAACCACTTCCGGTTGGTTATGCAGTGAAGGCGACCGATGACTGGTGTGATATCTTTGTTACAACAGTCTTCCAGCGGGAAGGTTTGAGTGGTTTGATTGGCCGTGAATGTGGAGTCGAACGTCACATCCAGATCTTCAAACGCTTGGGCATCTGGAATGAAGATGGTACCACTACACCAAAAGCAGGGGACATCATCACCTTTAACTGGGATCAAAATAGCCAACAAAATAATGGCTTTGCCGATCACATCGGAATTGTCGAAAGCGTCTCAAACGGAATCATTCATACCATTGAAGGAAACTCCAACAACCAAGTCCGTCGCAATACCTACCGAATCGGACATGGCAATATCCGTGGATTTGCAACTCCTCGCTATCAATAATAAAAAGGGAGTGGGAAAGAACTCTGACTAGTTAAAAAGAGTTCGTCTTCCCACCCCCGCACAGTTGATTAGGTCATCTTTGGAGCTTAAAAAGCGAACAAAGATGCCAATCAACCACTGCGTCATACAGTTATTTCTATCAAATATAAAAAGGCTGAACAGTTTTTGTCCAGCCTCTTTTTGTGGCTTCTTTTTTGAATGCAGATAAGTTTTTAAAATAAAATGAGAGATTCTGTCAATTGTTTTAAATGATTTTTATCTTTTGAATTATTCGATAATGACTGGAGACTTTACGCAGTGAGAAAAGTGCTTGAAATATTAGAATTTCAAGCACTCGGGAGTTTTGAGACCTTGGGCTCAAAACTAAGTCATGGAACTTCTTTGAAGTTCGCTGACGTCCGTACTCACTTAAGGAAAGTCTCTAAGAATACTATTTCGGTTCTTTTCTTATTTTTTCAACCCTTCTTCGAAACTCTTGGAAGGGGCCTCGACTTGGATGGTTTCAAGGGTTAATGGATTGGTGAAGGTCAAGCGGTGAGCATGGAGCATGAGTCGCTCTCCGTGTGCATGGTTATAGAGAGGGTCCCCGACAATCGGGTGGCCATGATGGGAGAGATGAACCCGGATCTGATGGGTACGCCCCGTTTTGAGCTGGCATTTGACCAGGCTGTTTCGTCCGATTTTTTTCAGTTGCGTCACCTGAGTTTCTGCGTACTGCCCCTTGCGTGGATCGACCAGGCGCTTGCGCCGATCGTGGCGATCGCGTCCGATTTTATCCTTGTAGACGATGGTTTTTTGTGCTAAGCTGCCTTGGATCAAGGCCCAGTACTCACGTTGGATCTTTTTATCTTCTAAAATGCGGTTGAGAATGGGCAGGATAAAAGGGTTTTTAGCAAATAAAATCGCTCCGCTGGTTTCCTTATCTAGGCGGTGCACGACGTAGCAGGTGGATCCAACATAGCTGGAAACATGGTTGAGAAGAGCAATTTCTGTCGGCTCATTGGCATGGGTTTTCATACCTTCAAGCTTATTGACGATGATGACATGCTCATCCTGATAGAGCTCTTCGACCAGACTCGGGTCTCCGGCTGGGAGCTCTTTTTCAGGGTAATCGTCCGCGTCAAAGATCAGCTGGATCTGGTCTCCTTTTTGAACGGGGCTCTGCCAGTTGATGGTCTCGCCATTGACCAAGACGTGCTTCTTGGTTCGTAAAAAATGCCGGATCTTACGGGGAATGAGGAAGTAGTCCTCAAGCAACTCTTTCACAGTCATCTGGGGAAAGGATTGTGGAATGGTAAATTGATAGTTCATGACCCTATTGTAGCAAAATCTAAGCTTAAAGAAAACTAAATGGGAGAAGGGGATGAGCTATCTTTTCTTGCTAGGACAAGGATAAGGTGTTACAATAACAGGTATGAATAGAATAAAAGAATTATTTGAAAACCTGATCACTTTTTTTAGAAAGGATCATCCGCCCAAAGCGGTGGCAGAAGAAGTGCCAGACACGGAACTACCGGAAGAGACAGTAGAGCCGACCTATAGTCGCTCAGGCAAGCACAGAAGCAAGCCTCTCTCTCAGCATCCCTTCCGTCGTTTTTGGCGCCGATTCCATTTAACCAAGATTCTCCTGATCATTGGGCTAGGCTTTAGCCTCTTGACAGGGGGCTATCTCTTCTATCTCGCAAAGACGACCAACGTCAAGGATTTGCAGAATGCACTGAAGGCGACTACCATTATCTATGATAAGAATGGGGACCAGGCGGGAAGTTTGACCGGGCAAAAAGGAACCTATGTCGAACTCGATGCCATTAGTGAGAATCTGCAAAATGCCGTGGTCGCAACAGAAGACCGGAGCTTTTACAAGAATAGCGGGATCAACTATGGTCGCTTCTTCTTAGCGATTTTGACCCTGGGTCGCTCAGGTGGTGGGTCGACCATCACCCAGCAGCTAGCCAAGAATGCTTACCTGTCTCAGGACCAGACGGTGGAGCGCAAGGCCAAGGAATTCTTCCTGGCGCTTGAAATCAATAAGAAATACAGTAAAAAAGAGATCCTCACCATGTACCTCAACAATGCCTATTTTGGAAATGGGGTTTGGGGTATTGAGGATGCTTCCAAGAAGTATTTTGGGGTTTCAGCCAGTCAATTAAGCCTGGATCAGTCTGCGGTTCTCGCAGGTATGCTCAAGGGACCTGAGATCTATAACCCGCTCTACTCAGTAGAAAATGCGACCAATCGCCGCAATACGGTCCTCCAAAATATGGTGGCGGCTGGCTATATTGACCAGAAAACGGCTGATCAGTCGGCGGCTGTGGATATCCATGGCCAGCTGGTCGATGCCTATGAAGGCAAGTCAGAGGATTACCGCTACCCATCCTATTTTGATGCGGTCATCAATGAAGCGGTCAATGAATACGGCCTGACCGAAGAAGACATTGTCAAAAATGGCTACCGGATCTACACCGAGCTGGATCAGAATTACCAAGCAAGCATGCAGGTGATCTATGACAATACGGCCCTCTTCCCAGTAGCGGAAGACGGCACGCGCGCAGAATCTGGTAGTGTCGCCCTCGATCCTAAAACCGGAGGGGTTCGGGCCCTCGTAGGGCGTGTCGGAAGCGATCAAAATCCAGGTTTCCGTACCTACAACTACGCTACCCAGGCTGCCCGTAGTCCAGGATCAACCATCAAACCTTTGGTTGTCTATAGCCCAGCTGTTGCTGAGGGTTGGTCGACCAATAAGGAATTGGACAATAGTACCACCCAATATGGAAGCTATGAGGTTAATAACTATGCGGGAATCCAGTCTAGCCCAACGGTACCGATGTACCAGGCCTTGGCAGAGTCCCTTAACCTTCCAGCCGTAGCGACCGCTAATGATTTGGGTCTCGATACGGTCTTTGAATACGGGAAAAAATTCGGACTCAACATGGACAAGGTGGACAAGTCGCTTGCCGTTGCCTTGGGAGCTGGTGTGACAACTAATCCGATGCAGATGGCTCAGGCCTATGGAACCTTTGCTAACGGCGGGGTCATGAATGATGCTCACCTCATTACCAAGATCGAAAATGCAAGTGGCCAAGTGGTCAAGAGCCACAGCCAGAAATCAACTCGAGTGCTTAGTGGGTCAACGACAGATAAGATGACCAATATGATGCTTGGTACCTTCAGTAATGGTACAGGGGTTAACGCTGCGCCTTATGGCTATACCATGGCAGGGAAAACCGGTACGACAGAGACCAGCTTTAACAAGGACCTCTCTGGAGACCAGTGGGTGATTGGCTACACGCCAGATGTGGTCATCAGTCAATGGCTTGGTTTCCCAACGACCGATGAAAATCACTACCTGACGGACAGTAGTGCTGGAACGGCGTCCGAGATCTTCCGCAATGTTGCCAACAGTGTTCTGCCTTATACAGACGGTACCCAGTTTGACTCAGTGAAGAACTCTTATGCTGAAAACGGTATTGCGCCAGTCGGGGAAGAAAATACAGAAACAGACAGCAAAGAAGACAAAGGTTTCTTTGAGGATGTCAAAGAAAAGGCGTCGAATATGGTTGATAATGCGAAAAAAGCAATCGACGAGGCCGATATTCCAGGAAAAGCGAAAAACGCTTGGGATACCTTCAAAGGCTGGCTTGGTTTCTAATCAAAAAAACGATTCAGAAGGATTTCTGAATCGTTTTTTATTTAAAGTTCACTATCTGATAAGCTAAAGGTATCGCCGTGTTGGAGATCTCCGTACTGGTAGCCCCGTTTGAACCAGCGCATGCGTTGCTCGGAAGTTCCGTGGGTAAAGCTATCTGGTACCGAGTAGCCGTAGGCTTGCTCCTGGAGTGTGTCGTCGCCGACGGCATAGGCTGCATTCATGGCTTCTTCGATATCGCCGATATCCAGAAGATTTCGGTCTTGAATGGAGCGGGCCCAGACACCGGCTAGATAATCGGCTTGTAGCTCAATGCGGACGCTGATGGCATTTCGTTCCTTTTCAGAAAGACCTTGTTGCATCCGATGGTATTTGCCAAGGATTCCCAGCTCGTTTTGTACGTGGTGGCCGACTTCGTGAGCGATCACGTAGGCCATGGCGAAGTCACCGCTAGCCTTGTATTTGGTTGTTAATTCCTTGTAGAAGCTCATATCCAAATAAATCTTTTTGTCGGTTGGACAGTAGAAAGGACCAGCCGATGCTTGCCCAACCCCACAGCCTGTCTGTGTCCGTCCGGTATAGAAGACTAGTTTGGGCTCATGGTAAGTACGTCCTTCAGCTTGAAAGACCTTGTGCCAATGATCTTCTGTTGTGGCAAGGACCTTGCTGACGAATTCAGCATCTGCATCATCGACATGGGTCTTGTTGGTGCGCGTGACTTGGGTGGATTGGTAAGGTTGAGAAGAAGTCCCATTTCCAAAGAGACCCCCAAGGCTAGCTCCTCCTCCTAGAAAGACTATGAGGAGGATAATGATGATCTTACTCTTGAAGCTTCCAGGCGATAGTAAGATCTGTAAAATCCCCCCGCCAAGGTTACTGTTTCCTGAAGATTGGGAGTAGCTTTGCCCTCGACGGTCTTCGATATTTCTACTTTCTTTTAGGTTATCACTTTTCATATTCGTCTCCTTTTGTTTTATTTTACCAAAAATGAGGAAAAAACCTGAGTGATAACGCTTTAGATTTGCTTTTTTCTTGACAGGAGATTTTCTGTCCTTGTCAAAACGTGGAAAACTTGCTATAATGGGGTGAACGGAGGCGTTATGGCATTAAAAAAAGCAAGTCTAGCGTGTACGGTTTGTGGGTCACGCAATTACTCCATTAAGTTGAGTGGGACGCCAAAACCAACACGTCTAGAAGTCAATAAATTCTGCAAGCATTGCAGCAAGTATACCATCCATAAAGAAACACGATAGGAGAGAGTTGTGAAATTCATTAAAGATATTTTCGTCTTACTAAAAGATACAACTTGGCCAAATCGCAAGGAAAGATGGAAAAACTTTATCTCAGTGATTGAGTACACCGCTTTCTTTGTGGCATTGATTTATTTGTTCGACAAAGTCATTGCACGTGGCCTATTGCACATGATCAATTTCTTTTAAGAAAAGAAGCCAGGTGGGACCTTCTGGGTCCCATTTTTTATTGCCTTTTCTTAAAAATAAATCAGCAAACCTCTTTGCATTCCTGCAAAATGTGGTATAATGAAGCTAGGAAAAGGAAAGCCAAGAGGCTTTTTTTAGTATGTTCACAAAAGCTCGAGCAGGCTAAACAGAAAGAAAGGATGCCCAAATGGACAGTTTTGATAAAGGCTGGTTTGTACTACAAACCTACTCAGGATATGAAAACAAGGTAAAAGAGAATCTTTTGCAACGTGCACAAACTTACAATATGTTAGAAAACATCTTGCGCGTAGAGATTCCAACTCAAACCGTACAAGTTGAGAAAAACGGTAAAACAAAAGAAATCGAAGAAAACCGCTTCCCAGGTTATGTCTTGGTAGAAATGGTCATGACAGATGAAGCTTGGTTTGTCGTTCGGAATACACCGAACGTTACTGGTTTCGTTGGATCACACGGGAACCGTTCAAAACCAACTCCATTGTTGGAAGAAGAGATCCGCAGCATCTTGCTCTCTATGGGTCAAACCGTTCAAGAGTTTGATTTGGATGTCAAGGTGGGCGACACAGTTCGCATCATCGACGGTGCCTTCACAGACTATACTGGTAAGATCACTGAAATTGATAACAACAAGGTGAAAATGGTCATTTCTATGTTCGGTAACGATACAGTTGCAGAAGTGAATTTGAACCAAATTGCTGAAATGTAAGAAAAAGAGAACCCTCCAAGAAAAACTTGGAGGGTTCTTTGTATGGATCGTTATTGATTTTTATCCAGGCCAGTGATCTTTTTTAACTGCTTGGTTTCTGCAGTAGACGTAACATTGAAGATCTTATTTCCTTGTGTAGAGAAGCTAGATTCATCTCCGTTGCTATCTTTATAGACATAGCTGGTCCCATTTTCTGAACGCATAATGGCATAGGGTTTTCCGAGACGTTCGAGGGCCGTTTTTGGTGTATCGGATTTGGAAATGCTGCCAGTAGACTGGTGGTTGGCATCGCCCCCTCTTAGTCGGAAGGTGATATCTGTTAACACATTATTGCGGAAGAAAGCCATGATATCGCCATTGTCTGTTGCCCAAACATTGACCCCATCGCCAGGATTCGCACTGTCTGTACTACTTACGGGTTGACCAAAGGCTGCTACTACGTCATCGTAACTGTTTCTTTCTTTTGGCCCACCAACCTCTTGTCCATCTTCGGTTCTTAATACAAAACCGGTGGTAGGGTGGAGGTTCTTGAGCTTTTCGATCTCAGGAATGGATGCAGCTCCTGGCACATATTGGAGAGATGCGCCATCATCTGGATCCAAGCTGAAGCGACCTGAAAAATCATCTGAGCTACTGCTGTCTGAAGAAGTGGTCGACGATTTACTAGATGATGTTTTGGTAGAAGATTGTTTGATCGGTTTTCTAGAGCTAGAAGCGGTTTTTGCTGATTGCGCAGAATTGGCAGGTGAGCAAGCGGCTAGTGTCACTAGTGAAAGAAGACCGATCGTAAAGAAACGAATGTTTTTCATAAATACCCTTTCTAATGTGCTTCGCCGATCAGGCGAGGTTTTATTATATCAATAATCAAGGAATGGAGCAAATGGCAACAAAAAAACCCCCTATTGCTAGGGGAATTTTTAAAAGATAAAAGATGATAAAAAATTTTATTATCAAGGCGGTAGACGGATTTGAACCGACGATCAAGCTTTTGCAGAGCCGTGCCTTACCACTTGGCTATACCGCCATAACATATAATATTGTAACCTAAAAAACAAGATAGGTCAAGAAAAACTTTTTGCTTCAAATCATTGCAGATGGGGAATGCTGAAAAAATCTCTCAAATAGCTTGCGAATTCTAGTGATTTCTGCTATACTTATAGAGTTGTCTAAGACAGCAAATACTCATCTCGGATCCATTGTGGCACCGTTGCCCTTGTGGTCGTGCTGCAAGTTGACGTCTGAGAGAGGAGAAAAAAACAAAAAAGGAGAAACTACTCATGGCAGTAATTTCAATGAAACAACTTCTTGAGGCTGGTGTACACTTCGGTCACCAAACTCGTCGCTGGAACCCTAAGATGGCTAAGTACATCTTCACAGAACGTAACGGAATCCACGTAATCGACTTGCAACAAACTGTAAAATATGCAGACCAAGCATACGACTTCATGCGTGATGCAGCTGCAAACGATGCAGTGATCTTGTTCGTAGGTACTAAGAAACAAGCTGCTGATGCTGTTGCAGAAGAAGCTGTTCGTGCAGGTCAATACTTCATCAACCACCGTTGGTTGGGTGGAACCCTTACTAACTGGGGAACAATCCAAAAACGTATCGCTCGTTTGAAAGAAATCAAACGCATGGAAGAAGATGGAACTTTTGAAGTTCTTCCTAAGAAAGAAGTTGCATTGTTGAACAAACAACGCGCTCGTCTTGAAAAATTCTTGGGCGGTATCGAAGACATGCCTCGTATCCCAGACGTAATGTACGTTGTGGATCCACATAAAGAACAAATCGCTGTTAAAGAAGCTAAGAAATTGGGTATCCCAGTTGTAGCGATGGTCGACACAAACACTGACCCAGATGATATCGATGTTATCATCCCAGCGAACGATGACGCTATCCGCGCTGTTAAATTGATCACTGCGAAAATGGCTGACGCTGTTATCGAAGGACGTCAAGGTGAAGACAGTGTTGCTACAGTAGAAGCTGAATTGGCAGCTACTGAAGGTCAAGCTGATTCAATCGAAGAAATCGTTGAAGTTGTAGAAGGCGACAACGCTTAATTTCATTCAATAAGTAACGAACCTAAGAGGGCAGGGCTCAGCCCGACCCTCTTATTTTATTAAAAAATATAGGAGAACAAAAATGGCAGAAATTACAGCTAAGCTTGTAAAAGAATTGCGTGAAAAATCTGGTGCCGGTGTCATGGACGCTAAAAAGGCATTGGTTGAAGTTGAAGGTGATATCGAAAAAGCGATCGAATTGCTTCGCGAAAAAGGTATGGCTAAAGCAGCTAAGAAAGCTGACCGTGTTGCCGCTGAAGGTTTGACTGGTGTTTATGTCAATGGTAACGTTGCAGCAGTAGTTGAAGTAAACGCTGAAACTGACTTCGTTGCGAAAAACGCTCAATTCGTTGAATTGGTAAACGCAACAGCGAAAGTGATCGCTGAAGGTAAACCAGCTAACAACGAAGAAGCTCTTGCTTTGACAATGCCTTCAGGTGAAACTCTTGAAGCTGCATACGTATCTGCAACAGCTACAATCGGTGAAAAAATTTCATTCCGTCGTTTTGCCTTGCTTGAAAAAACAGATGCACAACACTTCGGTGCTTACCAACACAACGGTGGACGTATCGGTGTTATCTCTGTGATCGAAGGTGGAGACGAAGCACTTGCTAAACAAATCTCAATGCACATCGCTGCAATGAAACCAACTGTTCTTTCATACAAAGAATTGGATGAACAATTCGTGAAAGATGAATTGGCACAATTGAACCACGTCATCGACCAAGATAACGAAAGCCGTGCAATGGTTGGTAAACCAGCTCTTCCACACTTGAAATTTGGTTCTAAAGCTCAATTGACTGACGAAGTAGTTGCTCAAGCTGAAGAAGATATCAAAGCTGAATTGGCAGCTGAAGGTAAACCAGAAAAAATCTGGGATAAAATCATCCCAGGTAAAATGGATCGCTTCTTCTTGGACAACACAAAAGTTGACCAAGCCTACACTCTTCTTGCACAAGTCTACATCATGGATGACAGCAAGACAGTTGAAGCTTACCTTGAATCAGTAAATGCTTCAGTTATCGAATTCGTTCGTTTTGAAGTTGGTGAAGGTATTGAAAAAGCTTCAAATGACTTTGAAGCAGAAGTTGCAGCTACAATGGCAGCAGCTCTTAACAACTAAGAATAAAAAAATAAGAGGTTTCGAAGGAAACCTCTTTTTTGTAAGATAAATTCATCTAAATAACTTTCCTTAGGTGAGTACGGACGTCGGCGAACTTCAAAGAAGTTCCATGACTTAGTTTTGGACCTAAGGTTCCAAAACTCCCGAGTGCTAGAAACATGATTGTTTCTAGCACTTTTCTCACAGCGGAAAGTTTTAGTAGATGACTGAGTAATTCTAATAAATAAATTTTTTTGTTTTATAGAATTTATTAGATTTTAAAAAAAATAGTTTGTCTATACTCTTAGAGGAACGGAAGCATCTTTTTTGCATGCAAAAACTGAAGCCGTTGCTTCAGTCTTTTGCTTAATGTGCGAAGGTATCGATTCCTAGAAGCAGGGACAGGGTTCCCATGATGAGGCCGGCTAGGATCACTCCGAGCATGACTGCGAGGCTACTGCGTTTGAAGTCCCAGTCAAGGATAGAAGCTGCAAGAGCTCCGGTCCAGGCACCAGTTCCTGGTAAAGGAATGCCGACGAATAGGAGTAGGGCCCAGAAGATTCCTTTGTCTCCTGCAGCTTTCTCTAATTTTTGTCCGCCTCTATGGCCCTTATTGAGACACCAGCTAAAAAAGCCTCCGATGATCGGTTTTTTTGCGCCCCAAGTGAGGATATGGCGGGCGAAGAAGAAGATCAGAGGGACGGGGAGAAGATTTCCAATCACTCCGATCAGGAGCGCTGTCCATAAGGGAATACCATTTGCAATGGCAAAAGGGATGGCCCCGCGCAATTCAACGAGGGGAACCATGGAGATCAGGAAGGTAAAGATATATTTCATTGGTCAAGCCTTTCGATTAGTCTTCTTCATTCTATCGTATCTTCCTTCAATTGACAACTATTCCAGCTTTGGGATGAACTTTTTAAATCTTTTATCTTGACTTTCTGGTGGAGGAAGCATATAATAAAGACATAGTTAATTAGAATCATTATAAAAAAGGAGAAATGACATGACAACTATGAAACATGAAGCAGCTACTGATGTAGCAACTTTTGCACCTTCTAATAAAGAAACTCTTCCAGAAACAAAAGCTCTCTTGAACCAAGTCGTAGCAGATCTCTACGTGGCTCACATTGCCCTTCACCAAGTACACTGGTATATGCGTGGACGTGGCTTTATGGTTTGGCATCCAAAAATGGACGAATACATGGACAGCTTGGATGCAACCTTAGATGAAGTGAGCGAACGCTTGATCACTCTTGGTGGTGCGCCATATTCTAGCATGACTGAATTTTTGGAACACAGCAATATTGAAGAACGCCGTGGAACATTTACAAAAAATGTAGAAGAAAGCTTGACACGTGTTCTTGAAATCTTCCATTACCTTGATGGCCTTTACCAAAAAGCTTTGGATGTTACCGATGCTGAAGGCGACGATGTAACCAACGATATCTTTGTTGGGGCTAAAGCAGAACTTGAAAAGAACATTTGGATGGTGGCTGCTGAACTTGGTCAAGAACCAGGATTATAAGATCATAAAAAAAAATAGAAGCCATTGGCTTCTATTTTTTTGGTGTTTTTTCTAGTGGGAAAAATTAGTAGAAAAATTTATTTAGGAAGGATAAATCCATTCGATGTGAGGTGCGCGTTCTTTAATTTGCTTTTGTATTGTATTAAAATCGGCTCCTTCTGCATTTGAAAAATTCACCTTGTCGAGTAGTTTGTCCTTCTTATCATAAAAATAAAGAAAGCGATCTGTATAAGTAACATCGTTAGCGGAGCTAGTCTTTATTTTGTATTCTATTTTATGGATGTCGCTATATTTCATCTGTAACTGGTTTCGATATGCATTTCCAATAGTATAGATAGCATCATCAGTGATAGTGAGGAGGGGAGGCTCAATTGCTGTCATCCCATTGTAGCAGGCGATAAGTAAGAAGGAAGCGATAGAAAATCCGGTGAATACAAGAAAAAGAAAAAGAAAATCATCATTATTTCTTGAACTTGAAAGCTGAGAGGCTTCGGTATTCCTTGCGGACGTGATTTGATTCTGGGTTGAAGAGTAGTGAAGTTCTTGCCTTGAACTAGAGAAGGTCCCTTGGGGAGTTGATTTTACTTGAGAACCTGATTGGATTGCTTGAAATAGAAAAATTAAAATCATCACGATTATAGGAACGATAGAATAGGAATAAGAAATTTTTTCTTTTTTATATTCTATTTTTTCACTCATAGGTAAACCTCATTTTTTTATATTAGTTGAATCATTTTATCATATTTTTATTACGGGTAGGTAACAAATAAAGCTTGTTTGTACTAATTAAAGGAATTCTTAATCTAACTATAGTTGGAGCGAAATCGAGGCCTATCGCTCCTCTTTTTTTGGTATAGTTAATATGTGATTTTCAGTAAGCGTTCGCAGGTATAAGAAAGCGCTTACAAATTGAATAGTTAATCCTAAGAGGAGGTTTTTATGGGAAAGTCTTTTTTGAAAAGCGTCCTGTTTTTAGTATTCGTAAGCTCTCTGTTGGAGCTTGTTCTGTTGTGATTGGGATTTCTGCCTTGGGTCTTTCAAGGGTTCATGCGGAAGAAAAGCCAGCCCTCGAAAGTGAGCCGACTTCGATGGAGACACCAAGTGTTGTGACGGAAAATTCAGAAGCGGAAGTTCCTGGAGCTGGTGCAAGGGTTTCAGAAGCTCCAGCTATCATCACCCCTACCAGAGCTGAGGAAAAGCCAGCGCCTCAAGGCGAAGGCCAGCCTGTTTCTACTTCATCTGAGCGTGCTACAGGAACGGAAGCAACAGCTGCTCCAGATCAAAATCGTGTAGCGGAGGATATTGTGCAAGATCGAGAACGTGATTTTAATAAAGATTGGTATTTTAAATTAAATGCAGCTCCTGGTGCAGAAGGGCGTCAAGTGGATGTCAAGGATTGGAAAAAATTAGATCTTCCTCATGACTGGTCTATTTTCTTTGATTTCGATCACAACTCTCCTGCTCAAAATGAAGGGGGGCAATTAAACGGTGGGGATGCTTGGTATCGTAAGACCTTCCGTTTGGACGACAAAGATCTAGATAAGAAGGTTCGCTTGGAATTTGGCGGGGTTTATATGGATTCCAAAGTCTATGTAAACGGACAATTCGTTGGTCATTATCCAAATGGCTACAATGCCTTTTCTTATGATATTACTCCTTATTTGAATGCGGATGGAAGCGAGAATACCATCGCCGTTCATGTGGTCAATCAACAACCAAGTAGCCGCTGGTATTCTGGTAGCGGGATTTACCGGGATGTTAAGCTGAGTGTAACGGACAAGGTTCATTTAGCGCAGTATGGGACTACGATTACGACCCCTCAGTTGGAAAAACAGCAAAATGGTGCAGTGGATACAGTGGTGAAGAGCCGCATTGTCAACCAGGATGATCAAGCCCATAGTATTTATGCGGAATATGAAATTGTCGATCAAAATGGCCAAGTGGTGAGCGAAAAAACGCGCAGTGAAGCACAAGCTGTTCTAGCAGGTCAAGAGATCAACCTATCTCAAACCTTGCATGTTGAAAAACCAACCCTCTGGGATGTGAAAACGGATCATCCAGCTCTCTATACCTTGTATACGCGGGTTTATCGGGATTCGCAGTTAGTAGATGTTCAAAAGGAACGCTTTGGTTATCGCTATCTCAACTGGACGCCAGAAGGTGGCTTCTTCCTCAATGGGGTGGCGACGAAATTCCATGGGGTATCTCTTCACCATGACCACGGGGCTCTTGGAGCTGAGGAAAATTACAAGGCTGAATACCGTCGTCTCAAACAGATGAAGGACATGGGAGTCAATGCGATCCGGACGACTCACAACCCAGCGAGTGAACAAACCTTAAACATTGCGGCTGAGTTGGGCTTGATGGTCCAAGAAGAAGCTTTTGATACCTGGTATGGTGGCAAGAAGCAATACGATTACGGTCGTTTCTTTGAAAAGGATGCCACTCACCCAGAAGCTCGTAAGGGGGATACTTGGTCAGATTACGATCTACGGACCATGGTAGAGCGGGGCAAGAACAATCCAGCCATTGTCATGTGGTCGATCGGTAACGAAGTCGGTGAAGCAGATGGTTCAGACAAATCTGTCGCAACCGTTCGTCGCTTGGTCAAGACCATCAAGGACGTGGATGCAACCCGTTATGTCACCATGGGAGCTGATAAATTCCGCTTTTGTGATGGCTCAGGAGGCCATGAAAAGGTAGCAGCAGAGCTTGATGCGGTTGGATTTAACTATTCAGAAGCCAACTATGAAAGCTTACGGGCCAAACATCCAAACTGGCTCATTTATGGTTCTGAAACCTCTTCTGCAACGCGGACACGGGGCTCTTACTATCACCCTGAAAGAGAATGGGTCGGCAGCAACCAAGAAGACCGCCACTATGAACAATCAGACTACGGCAATGACCGGGTTGGTTGGGGTCGGACAGCAACCGCCTCTTGGACCTTTGACCGTGATCATGCCGGTTATGCAGGACAATTTATCTGGACTGGTACGGACTATATCGGTGAGCCAACCCCATGGCACAACCAAAATGACACACCTGTGAAAAGTTCTTATTTCGGTATCGTGGATACTGCCGGCCTTCCAAAGAATGATTTTTACCTTTACCAAAGTCAATGGGTATCGGCTGAGAAACATCCGATGGTGCATCTCTTACCACATTGGAACTGGGACAATCCAGAGTTAGCCAATCGTGTCATGGATGAAGAAGGACGGATTCCTGTTCGGACCTTCTCCAATGCCCACAGTGTGGAATTGATTGTCAATGGGGAATCACAAGGAGTGAAGACTTTTACCAAGAAGACCACAGCTGATGGCCGGACCTACCAAGAAGGGGCAAATCCGGATGAACTCTATCTAGAGTGGTTGGTCCCTTATGTACCAGGTAAAGTGGAAGCTATTGCGCGCAACGAAGCAGGAGAAGTGATTGCGAAAGATCAAGTCGAAACAGCCGGCAAGGCTGCGGGTGTTCGTTTGTTGAAAGAAGAACACGCGATCGCAGCGGACGGTAAGGATTTGACCTATATTACCTATGAAATCGTCGATGAAGAAGGTCGTGTCGTACCAACTGCCAATAATTTGGTGCATTTCCATTTGCATGGACAAGGCCAAATTGTCGGTGTCGATAATGGGGAGCAAGCCAGCCGTGAACGCTACAAAGCGCAGGAAGATGGCTCATGGCAACGCAAAGCCTTCAACGGCAAAGGGGTTGTGATTGTCAAATCAACTGAGCAGGCAGGTGCCTTTACTCTGTATGCAGACTCAGATCGCTTGCAATCAGACCAGGTCAGCCTCTTTACAGGTAAGAAGGACCAAGCAGAACGCACTGTATTAGGTGTGGAACCTGTTCGACAAAGTGCTTATCTAGGAGAAAAACCAACCTTGCCAAGTAAGGTCAATGTGGTCTATAGTGATGGCAAGGCCCAAGAAGAAGCTGTTGAATGGGATGCGGCAGACTATAGCCGTGCTGGCCAAGTCCGTGTGACAGGTCATGTTCAAGGACGCACGGTCGAAGCTCTGGTCGATGTGATCGGCGTGGAACAAGTCCTTCCAGTCATCAAACAAATCCCACAGGGAGCAGATCTAGCAACAGTGGATAAGGCTGTGCAATTAGTCTTCACTGATGGGACCACTGCCCACTATGAGGTCGATCAATGGACCTTGGAAGCTGGTCAAGAAGATCAATTGTCTACACCGGGAGCACGCTTGAAGGCGACAGGACTCCTAGGCAATGGGGAAACGGTCCAAGCGACACTAGTGGTTGCAGGAGGAGATGTAACCAAGGCTAAGAAACCAACGGTTCAGCTAGATGGAGTAGCTCTTCCAAAATTTGGTAGTGGCAACCATACCATTTTCCGTTCCCTCGCTTATGGTCAAGAGCCAGGTCAAGTCACAGCAAGTGCAGAAAATGCTCAAGTGACGGTCCTACAAGCTAATCGTGAAAATGGTTTGAAGGCTCAAATCTTTGTGACTGCTAAGGATACGGGAGCTGTACAGACCTATGTAGTTCAATTCCAAGAAGAAAGTCCGCAGATCCAGCGCCTAGAATTGCGTCTGCCAGAAGGACAGGAACTCAAGGAAGACCAAACGGTACCACTTGAAGTCATTGCCCATTACCAAGATGGTAGCCAGGCAAGTCTCAAAGCAGATCAAATCGATGTGAAGACAAGAGCTGGTAGCCAAGGAAAAGCCGTCGCAACCAATAAAGGTTTGGAATTGCGAGAAGCAGGATTGGTTCATTTAGAAGCCAACTTCCAAGGACAAACGGGAGAAGTCAGCTTTACCATCACACCAAATCCTGAAGAAAAGACGGTTGTCAAGGTGCGTCCTGTACGGATTAGTACAGATCGAAACATTTTGCCAGCTCTTCCAGAGACCGTCTTGGTCGAGTATGATAAGGGATTCCCTAAAGAAAAACGCGTGACCTGGGATGCTGTAACCGCAGATCAAGTCAAGGATTACCATAGCTTTACAGTCACCGGTCATGTAGAGGGTGTGGAAAAAGAAGCCCAAGCTCAAGTGACGGTTGAAGGCATTATCGCTGTAGAAGAAGTCAGCACTACCACTCCAGTCGGAGAAAAACCAGCTCTTCCAGAAAGCGTGCGGACCTATCACTCTAATGGTAAGACCTATACTGCTAAGGTGGCCTGGGATGCGGTCGATCCGCAACTCTTGGCCAAAGAAGGAGAAGTTGTCCTAGCTGGTCGTGTAGAAGGAACGGATCTTCCAACCCGTCTTCATATTCGTGTTTCCGCAAACACAGTCAAGGGTGCCAATGTAGCAGAGCAATGGACAGGATCTGTCTTGCCACTCGCTTTTGCAAGTGACTCTAACGATGCAGATCCAGTTGCTAAGGTCAATGATAAGGTCATCTCCTTTACCGATGCTCCAGCTAACCGTTGGACCAACTGGGGCCGTGACAATGCGGAAGATTCTGTCGGTATCTTGTTTGGGGATTCTGGTATCTTGACCAAGCGAGCAGTGGATAACCTCCATGTTGGTTTCCACGAAGACCACGGTGTTGGGGCTCCAAGTGAATATGTGATTGAGTACTATACAGGGGAACAAATCCCAACGGTTCCAAGCAATCCAAATCGTGTCAAAGACGAAACAGACCATCCATTTAACAATCCAGCCAACTGGAAAGAAGTTAGCAACCTAACCGTTGAAGAACCGGTAGCAGCTGGTAAGATGAATCATTTCAGTTTTGATAAAGTCGACACCTATGCTGTTCGTATCCGTATGAAGACGCCAGAAGGCAAGCGTGGAAGCTCTATTTCAGAGATTCAGATATTTGCCAATAAGGTTGCGGCAGAAGAGAAGAGCCAGTTGACCATTCGCGTCAATGGCGATGTATTGCCAGGTGTTAACCCAAGTGTGACCGATTACTACATCGATGCGCGTGATCGGGCTTATCCACAAGTGGAAGCGACAGCCAGCCATCACGGCCTTGCAACGGTTGTGCCAGGCGTCCATGAAGGTGAGCCAATCCGTGTCATCCATAAAGCGGAAGATGGTACCATCTTACAAGAATACCGCCTCCATCTCACAAGTGATGCAGAAAAACTGAAACAAGCTGCTCCAGTAGCAGTGGAAGCAGGTAACCGCTTTGTGAAAGTCGGTCAAGATCTGGTTCTACCATCTACCGTAGGCGTTTACTTCCAAGGGGACACAAGCTATGAACGCAAGGAACTTACGGTGGACTGGCAGGCTGTACCAGCTGATGCGCTTTCTCACGAAGGTAGCTTCACGCTAGAAGGAAAAGTCCTCGGCTATGATCTGACAGCTCAGCTGACCGTCCGGGTGTCAGAAAAGACAGGAGAAAACCTCTCTGTGAACCGTGACTACAATGCAGAAGATACCAGGGCATTTGCTAGTGAAACCAATGATCTCGATCCAAATCAAATCGACTATATCGATTACATCAACGATGGAGGCTACAACGAATACTATCGCTGGACTA
This sequence comes from Streptococcus parasanguinis, assembly GCA_032477695.1. GTDB lineage: Bacteria > Bacillota > Bacilli > Lactobacillales > Streptococcaceae > Streptococcus > Streptococcus parasanguinis_Y. The sequence goes on along the minus strand of JAWDWJ010000006.1, from coordinate 13,573 downwards.
ACTGGAAGAGAGAACCGGATCAAACTGAAGTATTTGCTGGTCTCATCTTCAAGAAAAATGGCCAGGTAACAGAGCGATTGGTCAATAAAGTAGCGGTCGACTTCTTTGCAGATCAGGAAACAGGTCTGCCAACGAAAACTGTTCTTGAACGCTACATTGGTCCAGACTTTGATGTTCCGGATGATTATGGCAATCTGAAGAATCTTCCAGATCATCCATTTAACCAGGCCTCTAACTGGGAAGAAATTCCTTATAGCTTGGATTATGACTTTGAACCGGGCTATATCTCCAACCTTAGCTTCAATGAAACAAGAACCAAAGCGATCCGCTTAAGAATGGTTCGAAATGAGAATCTAAAAGGGATTGGAATTATTGAACTGAGTGCCTATGCACCAACGGAAGAAGCTCGGGCAACAACTGATGTCACCATCCAAGTGAATGGTAAAGACCTAGAAGGTTTTAAACCAGATGTGACAGATTATCATCTAGAGTATGAGGGAGACCGTCCAATCGTTTCCGCACAAGGCAAGAATGGAACAGCCGTTACTGTCGTGGATGCTAAAAGCGCCAATGCTCCTGTGCTTGTCAAGGTTGTCTCAGAAGATGGCAAGGTCGAAAAAGTATATCAACTTTCTCTCTCCGCAAAAGCACCTACAGGCTCAGCCATTCCTGAAGAAGGAGTTAAGAATCTGGTTCATACCAAGCCAGAGTTGGTGATTGAGCCAGAAGAGATGGACTTTGAACGCTTAGAACGTCCAAATGCGGATCTTCCAAAAGGTGAGAAACGTGTGGTTCAAGAAGGTCAAAAAGGCCGCAAATTGCGCTTGGTGGAAGTTTCTCAAGAAAATGGTGTGGAAAGCCGGAAGGAACTAGATGCCTTTGTAGAACTAGATCCAGTGGCAGAAATCACAGAGGTGGGCACGAAAGAAGTACTTCCAGATACTCCACAACCAGAGCCACAACCACAACCAGAACCACAACCAGAACCACAACCGCTTCCGAACCTAGAGCGCCCTCATGTTTCAGAAGGACCAGTAGCTATCGCAACTCCTCAAGCATCTCTTGAGGTCAAAGCGGTGCGCCAGGAAGGGATAGATGCAGCAGGGAAGGAAGTCGAGAAAGAAACTCAAACACCAGCAGTTTCAGCTGCTCCAGTTTCCGAAGGTAGATTACCAAATACAGGAACGGAAGAAAGCGTCGCAAGCCTCGTTGCTGGAATCTTAGCGGCGGGCCTTGTCAGTGCTGTGCTGGACGATCAGAAAAAAAGAGCCAATAAGGCCAAGTAAAACAGCTAGAGAAACTAGCAAAAAACGGTGAAAAGTTCACAGGTAAAAGAAGGAGGATGGGGAAGCCCCACCCTCTTTACCTGGTGACATAAAGGAATAGAATATGGGAAAAAGATTAGTTGATCAGAGAAATCGATTTGGCATTCGTAAACTCTCAGTAGGCGTCTGCTCGGTAGTTGTAGCGACTTGTTTTTTAGGAGCTACTTCCAGTTACGCAGAGGAACAAGCTGAGAGGAGTGAGACTCACGAAGAACGAGTCGACACAAGTGATGCCGAGCATCAAGGGGAGGAGGAAAAAACTGTGAACGAGCACCAAAAAGAATCAGAGCATTCCTCAGCAGCAATTAGCGAGAAAGAAAATCGCACAGTTAGCCAAGGGACAGAAGCCACTCAACCTGCCACTTCTCTAGAAGAGGAGTCTGAGATTGCGGATTACGGACCGCTTCCAAGCAAGGCTCAGATGCAATACCACCGCGAAGAACTGGCGGCCTTCATCCACTTTGGGATGAACACCTACTACGATCGTGAGTGGGGAGATGGGCAAGAAGATCCTTATTATTTCTATCCAGAGCATCTGGATACCGATCAGTGGATCAAAACCCTGAAGGATGCTGGTTTTAAACGGACGATCATGGTCGTCAAGCACCACGATGGCTTCCTCTTGTACCCTTCCAAATACACCGACCATACCATTGCTAAAAGCGGTTGGAAGGATGGAAAAGGTGATGTCCTAGCCGAGGTTTCTGCTTCTGCCAGCAAGTATGATATGGACATGGGGGTCTACCTCTCTCCTTGGGATGCTCACAGCCCGCTCTACCATGTGGATACAGAGGACAAATACAATGAATACTATCTCAACCAGCTTAAGGAAATCCTTGAAGATCCAAAATATGGGAACAAGGGTAAGTTCGTAGAAGTCTGGATGGATGGAGCGCGTGGCGATGGGGCTCAAAAGGTCACCTATACCTTTGACAAGTGGTTTGAAGCCATTCGCAAGGCCCAAGGGGATATAGCTATCTTCTCAGCTGAACCGACCAATGTTCGTTGGATTGGAAATGAAAAGGGGATTGCCGGAGATCCGGTTTGGCAAAAGGTTAATCCAGATAAGATCCGCAACAATCCATCCAATAGCTACCTCAATCACGGGGATCCAGAAGGGAAGCAATACTCAGTGGGAGAAGCCGATGTTTCTATTCGCTCCGGCTGGTTCTACCATGACAATCAAGAGCCTAAGTCCTTGCGCGAATTGATGGACATTTACTTCAAATCGGTCGGCCGTGGAACTCCACTCTTACTCAATATTCCACCCAACCAAGATGGGAAATTTGCGGAGGCCGATGTGGCCCGTTTGAAAGAATTCCGCCAGACCTTGGACCAACTCTACAGTGTGAACTATGCGGCAGGAGCTTTGGTAGAAGCTGACTCGACACGGCGCAATCCTCTCTACAAGGCCAGCCATTTGACAGATGGCGATGAAAAGACCAGTTGGGCCCCGGCTGATGATGCCAAGACCGGCTCTTTTGTCCTGGATCTTGGAAAAGAACAGCATTTTGATGTGGTAGAGCTCAAAGAAACCATCGAGAAAGGCCAACGGATTTCTGGTTTCACCATTGATGTGGCAGTGAATGGCCAATGGGTTCCATATGGGGCTGGCTCAACTGTAGGATACCGCCGATTAATCAAAGGGCAACCAGTTGATAGTCGCTATATCCGGGTGTCCATCACCGATGCCCAAGCTACTCCAATCTTGAACGGAGTCTCTGTCTATAAGACGCCAGCCAGCATTGAAGAAACCGATGGCTATCCGCTTGGTTTGACTTATCATTCCGACCGGACAGCAGAGCGGGCCAATGGCCAGTGGAATGAAGAGGGAGAAGGCGTTCGAGGCACCTCTATGTGGACCAAAGAAAAGGGAGCTTCGGTGACCTATCAGTTTGAAGGCACTAAGGCCTATGTGATCGCAACTGTCGACCCTGGTCATGGGGAAATGGATGTCTATGTCGATGGCCAAAAGCTAGCGACCGTCAATACCCAAAGCCCAAGCCGCAAACGTAGCCAAAAGGTCTATGAAACACCGGATTTGACAGCAGGATCTCACACCTTGACCTTGGTCAATAGCAAGGGAGATGCGATCGCAACGGAAGGGATTTATGCTCTCAATAACCAAGAAAAGGGTCTCTTTGAATTTGCTCAGCCAACCCTAGCTGTTAAGAAAGGCGACCCAGCGCAAGTCGTCGTCAAGAGAAAAGGTGGCTCTAAAGGAAGTGCCAGTCTCAAATTAATCACAGAACCAGGAACAGGGGTTCATGGCAAGGTCTACAAAGATACCAACGTCACCCTTGAGTTCGCAGATGGAGAGACGGAAAAAACAGTCCAAGTTCCAACCCTTGATTTTGCAGGAAAAGCGACCGACGTCTATGACTTTAAGGTCAAATTGCTCCATCCGGATCAAGGAAGTCTGGTCGGCTTTATTCCAGAACTGACAGTCCAAGTGATGAATGAAGACCAGTTGCCAGAAAATCGCAAAGAAGTAGATGACCAAGATCCAAAACTGCATTACAGTGAGGGTTGGCAGCACGAGACAGACAATCCAAACTTCTCAAATGGCACAGAATCTTGGTCTAGCTTTAACCAAGTGACCGATGAGGAAGGCAAGAAACATATTGAAGTGACCATTACCTTTAAGGGCACTGGTGTGGAGGTTCGAGGAGTGGTCGACCCAAGCCATGGTCTCTACAGCGTCACTCTGGATGGAAAAGAAATGGCCTTCGAAGAAGGTCGTGGCCATGATTATGAAATCGAAGGCGATCATTATTTCAGTGGCTATGGAGACCAACGCAAGCTCGACCAGAGTTTGGTCAATCTGCAAGGCCTAGCAAAAGGCTACCACCAGCTACGCTTGCACTTAGATCCAGCCCTCAATGATCCTCAGTCATCTCGAGCCATCCAGGTAGACCGATTTATCCTCTCAGGGAAAGATAGTCAGTTGCTCAGTCAAGAAGAGCTGCAACAGATCATCAGAGAAGGAGTAGAAAAGATCAAGGCTACTTCTCTTGATCGCTTGAAAGCAGACCTCAAACCGACGGTTCAAGGACAATTAACGGACTTGACTCAGTTGTTGGATCAAGAGCGGCCAGATTTGGTTGCTGCAGCTAATCAAGTCGAAGCCCTTGAAACCATCTTAGAAGATGCTCACAATTATGAACCCCTGACGCAGACACGGCCAGAAGAAGGTATTCGGGATTTGATTCTTGAAAAGCCAGAACTTCTCATCGAAGCAGAGGAGATTCCATTTGAGAGTCAAACACGTGAGAACAAGGACTTGGCCAAGGGCGAGAGCCGAATCCTTCAAGCAGGGAAGGTCGGACGCCGCTTGAAATTAATCGAGGTTCGACAAGAAGAAGGCAAAGAAATTCGGACAGAAGTCGATGCCTTTGTCGAAGTGGAGGCTCAGGACCAGATCACAGAAGTCGGAAGGAAGGAAGCGGAAGAAAGTCCGTTGATAGCTGATATGCCGACTCCAACCACTCCTGTCACCCCAAGTAAGGTGCAACCAGAAGTTATGACTCTTTCTCAAGCTGAAGACAAAAAAGAAAAAGGAAGACCTGTTCTCTTGCAACCGAAAACCCCAGAAGCAATTTCTGTTTCGACTTCAGACCATCCGGAAAAAGAAGTGGTTAAAAGTCCTTCTCTACAATCGGTAGCCTCTCAATTATTTTTGGATTGTCGAGCAAGACGCAGTGGTTGAGTGGGCTCTACTACGCTGATTTCATCAGCTTTTACAGCCCTACTCAACTGTGGGGAGGTGGGACGACGAAATCGAATTCTAACGAATTACCGATTTCTGTCCCACTCTCTTTTATTTTTCTCCTTTCCTTAAGAGATTCCTATTTCCATGGAGTCTTTGCTTTATTTACAGCCGTAAAAATTGTATAATAGTCAAATAAGGTCAATGATGAGAAGGAACACTCCAAGGCCATTTTTTATGGGCCAAGAACAGAGCATCTATCTAGAAATAAACAAGCCAGAAAGGAACATCATGGCAAATAAGAACACATCTGATAGCATTGAAGCTTATATCAAGGCCTTGCTGGCTCAAGCTGGCATGGCGGAGCTCAAAAGAAGTGAGTTAGCCGATGTCTTTCAGGTCGTACCCAGTCAGATTAACTATGTCATTAAGACCCGCTTTACCGAGAGCCGAGGCTATATTGTAGAGAGCAAGCGCGGTGGTGGTGGCTATATCCGCATTGGCAAGGTCCAGTTTTCAGATCACCATCAGATGCTCCAAGACTTGGCAGCCAATATTGGAGAGACCATCAGCCAGCAGGTCTTTAATGATATCCTCCAGATGCTCTATGAAGAAAAATTATTGACACAACGTGAGACTCAGCTCTTGCTTGCGACAACCTCCGATGAGGTCCTAGGTCGAGATGCTCTCATCCTACGAGCAACGATGCTGAAAAAAATCATTCAACAAGTAGATAGAAAAGGAAATACCGACTAGATGAACTATTCAACAGCACTGTTAGAAAGTATAGAAGCGGCCCAAATACTAGCAGGCCACTATCAGGGGCATACCTTAGATACTTGGCATCTCCTGACGGCTATGGCCAATAATCCCTATAGCGTGGCAGGTTCTGTACTTAACGATTATCCTATGCAGATCGATGAGTTTCAGGATGCAGCGGAGCATATTACAGGCCAAGCTTTTCAAAGCGACAATCGGTATGAAATCTTCCCATTTTCTTATCGGATGGAAGCCATTATGAAGCACGCAAGAGAGATTGCCCAGGTTCTTCATGCCAAGACCTTGGGAACAGAGCATGTGCTCCTCTCTCTTCTAGCAGACCGTGGGACCTTGGCGAGCCAAGTCATGGAGTTTGCCGGCTTTGCCTTTACAGAGCAAGACAAGGGAGTTCCTATTGCCTCTCTTCGAAAGAATCTTGAAGACAAGGCAGGCTGGGACAAGAACGATATCAAAGCCATTCGGAGTCTTTATCGGGCTCAAAACCCTAACCGCCAAACCATGGGAAATATGATGGGCATGCCACCAAGCACCAGTGGAGGTCTTGAAGATTATACTCGTGATTTGACAGAAATGGCGCGTGCAGGCCAGCTCGAGCCTGTGATTGGTCGGGATGCAGAGATTTCACGCATGATCCAAATCCTCAGCCGCAAGACGAAGAACAATCCTGTATTGGTGGGAGAAGCAGGGGTCGGAAAAACTGCCCTTGCATTAGGTCTGGCCCAGCGGGTCGCTAGTGGCAATGTTCCAGCTGAAATCGCGCAAATGCGTGTTCTGGAATTGGATCTCATGAATGTCGTTGCTGGGACGCGCTTCCGTGGGGACTTTGAAGAACGGATGAACAATATCATCCAGGACATCGAAGAAGACGGTCACGTGATTCTCTTTATCGATGAACTGCATACTATTATGGGGTCAGGATCCGGTATTGATTCGACCTTAGACGCAGCCAATATTCTAAAACCAGCCCTGGCACGGGGAACCTTGCGTACAGTTGGAGCAACGACTCAAGATGAGTACCAAAAGCATATCGAAAAAGATGCAGCCCTTTCTCGGCGTTTTGCGAAAGTCACCATTGAAGAGCCAAGTGTTGCAGATAGCATCCAAATTCTCCAAGGTTTGAAAGAAACCTACCAAGACCACCATCATGTGACCATTACCGATGAAGCGATCGAAACAGCTGTCAAATATGCCCACCGCTATTTGACCAGCCGTCAATTGCCAGATTCAGCTATTGATCTCTTGGATGAAGCGGCAGCTACCGTACAAAACCGCGATTCCAACGGTCACGTAAAAGAAGAGTTGACCGCCTTGGATCAGGCCTTGATGGACGGCAAGTGGAAGAAAGCAGCCCAGCTCTTAGAAGTAGAGGCCGCTCCCATTGTCTACAAAAAAGAAGTCACTGACCAAGATGTCTTGGTGACCTTGAGCCAATTATCTGGTATTCCAACTCAAAAACTGACCCAAACCGATGCCAAGAAGTACCTAAACTTAGAAGCAGAATTGCACAAGCGCGTGATTGGTCAAGACCAAGCGGTTTCGAGTATCAGTCGGGCTATTCGACGCAATCAATCAGGTATCCGTAGCAATAAACGTCCGATCGGTTCTTTCATGTTCCTAGGACCTACCGGTGTCGGAAAAACAGAATTAGCCAAAGCTTTGGCAGAAGTTCTGTTTGATGATGAATCGGCCCTCATCCGTTTTGATATGAGTGAGTACATGGAAAAATTCGCGGCCAGCCGCCTCAACGGTGCCCCTCCAGGCTATGTGGGCTACGAAGAAGGAGGCGAGTTGACCGAGAAAGTCCGCAACAAACCATATTCAGTTCTCTTATTTGATGAGGTGGAAAAAGCCCACCCAGATATTTTCAATGTCCTTTTGCAAGTCTTGGATGACGGGGTCTTAACCGATAGTAAAGGCCGGAAGATCGACTTCTCCAATACCATTATCATCATGACCTCAAACCTGGGAGCAACAGCCCTGCGGGATGATAAGACAGTTGGCTTTGGTGCCAAAGATATCCGCTTTGACCAAGCCAATATGGAAAAACGCATGTTTGAAGAGTTGAAGAAGACCTATCGTCCAGAGTTTATCAACCGGATTGATGAAAAGGTGGTCTTCCATAGTCTCTCAAGCGAGGACATGCAGCAGGTGGTGAAAGTCATGGTCAAACCGCTTATCGCGACCTTGGCCGAACAAGGCATCACCCTCAAATTCCAACCTTCAGCGCTCAAGTTGCTAGCAACCAAAGGCTACGATCCAGAAATGGGAGCTCGGCCGCTGCGTCGTGTCTTGCAGACCGAAGTGGAAGATCAACTAGCAGAGCTATTGCTGAAAGGTCAAGCCCAAGAAGGGCAAACCATCAAGGTTGGAACGACAGCCGGAACGATCAAGTTTGAGATTGTCTAGGAGGACGTCATGACGCTTCAGCGATTAACCCGTATTTCGCTTTTGGCGGCCCTTTGTGTCGCTCTACGTCAGGCTTTTGCCCCTTTTCCAAATGTCCAACCTATTTCTGCCATCTTTTTTCTCTTGGTGATATTTGAAGGGTATAGCTTTGCTTTTCTTGTGATGATGATCACCATGTTTGTATCCGCCTTTTTCCTGGGGATGAGCCTGATTGTGTTCTTTCAGATTGTCGCCTTTGGCTGTTTGATGCTCATTTGGCGCATCAGTTACAAGTGGTTGCCCTTTGTCCTTCAGATCCTTTTTGTGGGCCTACTGTCCTTTGCTTATGGGATCTTGATCGATAGTGTTTATGCCTTGATGTACCATATACCTTGGTGGACCTATGCTTTGGTCAATGGTTTTAGTTTTAACCTTGCCCATGCTCTGTCGACGATCATTTTCTATCCCATTATCTATCAAATCTTTAGGAGATTTTATGTTGAAAAAAATCATTTCTAGCTTGATGACCTTACTTGCAGCTCTTCTTTTAGCGAGTTGCGCTCCGTCTCATAGCACAAACAATCAAACAACTGCTTCTAGCACAGAAGTTGCCAAGAAAAACGAAATTTCGATTACAATTAGCGTGACGCCAGAAGGTCAAAAAGCGCAATTGAAAACCTTGAAAGTAGCAGAAGAGAGCAACCTTATGAAAGTGCTCAAAGCCAACTACAAGATTGAAGAAAAAAATGGCATGATCACCTCGATTGACGGTCACAGCCAAGACGAGGCCAAAGGACTTTACTGGATGTACAAGATCAATGGCGAGATGGCTCCAAAAGGAGCTGCTGAAACCACCGTTAAAAAAGGAGACAAGATCGAATTCTATCAAGAAGTGTATAAATAATGAGGAGAGAGTGGGACAGAAATCGGTAATTCGTTAGAATTCGATTTCGTCGTCCCACCTCCGCACAGTTGAGTAGGGCTGTAAAAGCTGATGAAGTCAGCGTAGTAGAGCCCACTCAACCACTGCGTCTTGCTCGACAATCCAAAAATAATTGAGAGGCTAGGACTTTTGTTCCAGCCTCTTTTTTGCTAAAGTTTAGGACTTATCTAAAACTTCTTTCAAATTAGAAAAATATTTGAGAAACTATTGACAGCCTCATATAACAGTGTTACAATAATGTTACAAAATATTACAAATGTTACAAAAAGAGGTTCTGTTATGAAAAACAAAAAAATCATTTCCCTAGCAGCCCTAGCCTTGACAGCTAGTCTTTTCCTAGGAGCTTGTGGCGGGAATAAAGAAGAAAAAACTTCAGAAGCAAGCAGTTCAAAGACCAGTCTGGTTAAACAAACCAGCTCTTCTTCTAAGAAAAAAGTGATCACTAGTAAAGATCCGATTGCCTCTTCATCCTCTGATAGCAAATCAGAAGAAAGTCATACTGTTGGTAGCAAAAATAACCAAGCAGCAGCTAGTCAAACACCTGCTCCAGCTAAAGAAGCGACACCAGCAGCACCCGTAACAAAAGAAACAAAAGAAGTAGCCACTCCAGCAACACCAGCGAAAGCAAAATTGCCAAGTCTAGAAGACGGTCATGCCCATGCTAAGAAGCAAGCTTCTGCTACGGAGAATGCCCAATACAAGGGAGTCTATTCTGTAGCAGCAGGAGATTTCTCTGCTGCAGCTGGGAATTGGTCTGACAAACGCGACACTGGAGTCACTATTGGCCAAGGTGGTCAAGTGACCATCCAACTTCCTGGGGGTCAACCCGTAGCCTATGGGATCAGCGCTTATAACTATACCTTGGATGATGGTCATTACCATGCTAATCTCTCAGCAGGCGATGGGTCTGCAGCGACTCTAGATATCGTAGTTGGAAAAGATGGTTCTGTGTCTAGTGTGACGGTTCTTAAAGACGGTGTCAGTCACTCTCTCACTCGTGAATAAAATTCGAAAGATCTGAAAAGATAAGCTCCTCTTTTCAGATCTTTTTTTGTTGATTCGAAGAAAAATATATTTTTTTATAAAAAAGTGTTGACATCCAGAAAATATAGTATATAATAAAACATAAAAAACTATTTATAAAAAATTATAAAAAGGAGTCGGTATGAATAAAGAAAGAATCGCTGTGGTATTTGGAACCTTTGCTCCTCTTCATCAAGGGCATATTGACCTGATCCAACGGGCCAAGCGTCAGTGTGATCGTGTTCGTGTCATCGTATCTGGTTATGAAGGGGACCGCGGTGAAGAAGTGGGCTTGACCTTACAAAAACGCTTCCGCTATATCCGTGAAGCCTTCTCAGATGATGAATTGACCCAAGTCTATAAGCTAGATGAGACGGAACTTCCTCGTTATCCCTTGGGTTGGGAACCTTGGTTACAAACAGCCCTTGACACCATCCAGTATCAAACAGAGACAGAAGAGTTGATCTTTTATGTGGGGGAGAAAGCCTACAAGGAAGAGTTGGAAGCGAGAGGGTTTGAAGTCCACTTAGAGGAACGTCGCTTTGGAATCTCTGCTACCATGATCCGAGAAAATCCAAGCAAATACTGGAAATACATCGCCCAGCCCTTCCGTCGTCAGTTCACAAAAAAAGTTTTGATCATGGGGAGCGCCAGTAACGGGAAAACGACCCTTGCAAAAGACTTGGCTCGCTTTTACGATGCACCTGTTAGTCTTGAGTATGCCCGTGAATACCAGATTAAGAACAATGTTCGAGATGATGAGCTCACGCCAAAAGATTACTATTACCTACTCTTAGGACAGTATGATCAAACCTCTAAGCTCATCGATAGTAGTGCCAATCGAGGCCTTGTCATCGCCGATACCAATTCCCTGGTAACCAAGGGTTATTACGACTACTATATGGAGGTCGAAGGCAAGGATACCAGTATGACCGACACCTTTGACAACCTCTTTGTCAGTATTCTCTCTAAAGAAAAATGGGATTTGATCCTCTTTGTTCAGCCGATCGGCTCTTATGTCAATGATGGTTTCCGAGACATGACCATGGCTGATGAAGAGATCCGCACCAGCTTTTCAAATTACCTAGACCAATTGCGCCAGCAATACCTAGGAAACATTCCGACTACTTTCCTCGCATCAGACTACCTCGGCAACTATGAAGAAGCCAAGAAGGTTATTGATGCCATCTACCAAGCCGACTAAGGAGCAGCTTATGAAAAACCTATCTGAAAAATTCACAACCTTTATCCAAGACTTTAAAAATGTTCACCAAGAAGCGAAAAAACAAGGCTTTGTCAATATTATGAAACTCCTGTGGAAAGACCTTTTTGTAGGACGCACAGCCTTTCAATGGATCTATCTCCTGCTTCTTTCCAGCGTTCCCTTCTTCTTAGAATGGACCAAAGCCCTCAAGAAGGAGGTGGCTTAGATGGCAAGTCTCTCAATTCCAGCAGGAATGACGGAGAAAGAGTATTTTGAGACGGCCGCTAGTGAAGCAGACTTTCTCAAGTGGTACAAGGAGCAAGACCTGCCGACTTATGAAACTCCAAGTGTCACAGCGGACATGGTAGCTTACTGTTTTGTTGATGGCCAGCTCAAGCTTTTAGCTATTCGCCGCAAGGCCCACCCTTATCAACACCGCCTAGCCTTAGTTGGGGGCTTTGTGAACAAGGATGAAGATGCGACTCATGCTTGTATCCGAGAAGTCAAAGAAGAAGTTGGGCTCGATCTGCCAGTGAATAAGGTGGAGCAGCTCCTGACAGTTTCCACCCCTGGGCGGGACCCCAGAGGCTGGGTCATTACCATCGCCCATCTGGTCTATCTGCCAGCAGAAGCAGTAGACTTAGCCCATGCAGGTGACGATGCCAAGGAAGTCGTTTTTCTCGATGTCAATTTCAAAAAGTCCCAGTGTTTGCTTGATGGAGAACTCTTAGCTGCTTCTGATTTTGCCTTTGACCACTACCAGATTATTCAAGAATCGATCAAGCGGATTCAGGGGCGTCTGGACTGGAATCCAACCTTCCTCTATCTGTTAGAGGAGCCTTTCACCGTTTATGAAGCAACCGAGTTGGTTAATCTGATCAATCCTGGACGCCCCATCGTTAGCAATAACTTCCTCGTAAAATTCGGAGAATTCGTGGAGGAAGTGGGTGTCAAGCGGGTTCCTAAGAAAAAACCACGCAAGACCTATCGCTTAAAACAGTAGATCGAGCGGGGTTCATTCTACCAGCCCTCCCTTACTTTTAGTAACGGAAGGGCTTTTTCTGATTTTTCCTGCTCCACTTGTGTGCAAAGTGGTATAATAATCATAATTGAAATCAAAAGAGACAAGACTATGGAAGAAAAAATAATTTTACCACAAAATACACGACTGATGGGGGCTCTGCTTGGTTTTATCGGAGGGGGCCTCGATGTTTTTTGCCACATGCACTACCGGAGTTTGGTCGCGACCCAAACGGGGAACCTCCTGCTTCTCATCGCTGATTGGCACGATCCCCGTGTCGAAAATACCATCATGCGTTTTTCATCTATTTTATTTTTCTCGATCGGCTTTTTGGTTGCCCTCCATATCAAAGAGTATCGCAAGACAGCCTTTTGGCGGACCAAGATGTTAATTCCTTTGTTTGTGGTGACACTCCTGATTCCCTTGGTGTCTGTCATACCACCTGTAGAAGTTCCCTTTATTGCTTTTGGGACAGGGATGATGATGTTGACCTTTACAGGGAGCCTCATTGAAAATCACCCTTATGTGATCTTTATGACTTCCGGCAATTACCGCAAGATGCTGACGGCCTTGTACCGAATCACTCGAGGAAAGGGAGATTTGGACGAGTATCGGCGTCAGGCTATGAATTACGGAATCGTTGTTGGAAGCTTTGTTGCAGGAGCGATTAGTGTAGCCATCCTCATGCATTTCATTCACCAATGGGCCATCTGGCTGATCACAGCCAACCTCTTTTTGATCATGACCTACTACACCGCTAGAGTCAAACAACTCGGCCTGCAAACAGACAATCTATAGAAACAGGACCCCGTGTGAGGTCCTGTTTTAGATTAATGACAAAGCCATCTTAGAAACTTTCCTTAGGTGAGTACGGACGTCAGCGAACTTCGAAGAAGTTCCATGACTTAGTTTTGAGCCTAAGGTCTCAAAACTCCCGAGTGCCTGAAACAATCGTGTTTCAGGCACTTTTCTCACAGCGGAAAGTTTCGGTATTTTTTTGATTCGCTCAAAAAATTAAAACATATTTATATTTCTTTGCCGAATTGCTTAACTTATTTAAAAATAGTATGAGGCTGGGACAAATGTCCTAGCCTCTCAATTATTTTTGGATTGTCGAGCAAGACGCAGTGGTTGAGTGGGCTCTACTACGCTGATTTCATCAGCTTTTACAGCCCTACTCAAC